>NZ_JBFAXA010000021.1:22219-141563 GCF_040689265.1 Streptomyces sp. NPDC052012 | reverse complement strand
CGCCCGGTTACATTCCGAACCCGGAAGCTAAGCCTTACAGCGCCGATGGTACTGCAGGGGGGACCCTGTGGGAGAGTAGGACGCCGCCGAACAATCTTTGGAAGGACCCCTGGTCACCAGCGTACAGCTGGGACCAGGGGTCCTTTTTTATTTATGCTTGCGGTACCGAAGACAGGAGTCACCGATGTCCACCAACTCTCCCGACGATCGACCGGAGCGCGACCAGCGCCGACGGGACAGTGGTGACCGGGGCGGCGCCCGGCGCAGCGGCCCTCGACGCGGCGACGACCGTGATCGCGGATTCCGCAGGGACGGCGACCGTGACCGCGCCGAGCGCAGCGACCGCGGAGACCGCGGTGGTTTCCGGCGGGACGACCGGAGCGGTGGCCGGCCGGAGCGCGGCGGTTTCCGTGGCCGGGACGACAACCGCGGTGGCGAGCGCGGCGGTTACCGAGGTCGTGACGATCAGCGCGGCGAGCGCAGCGACCGTGGTGACCGCGGTGACCGCGGCGGGTTCCGCCGGGACGACAACCGCGGTGGCGAGCGCGGTGGATACCGCGGCCGTGACGATCGCCGTGACCGTGACGACCGCCGCGACGACCGCGGTGGCTTCCGGCGTGACCGCGACGACCGCGACCGCCGTGACCGTGACGACCGCGGTGGCTTCCGGCGGGACGATCGCGGCGATCGCGGTGGTTTCCGGCGGGACGACCGCGACCGGCGTGACGACAGCCGAGGGGGCCAGCGCGCTGAGCGCGGCGGCTTCCGCGGGCGTGACGATCGCCGTGACGATCGACGAGATGACCGCCGTGACGACCGCGGTGGCTTCCGGCGTGACCGCGACGACCGCGGTGAGCGCGGTGGCTTCCGCGGACGGGACGACAACCGCGGTGGGTTCCGGGGCCGCGACGGCGACCGGGACCGTGACCGGGGCGAGCGTGGCGGGTACCGCGGGCGGGACGACCGTGGGCGTGGGCCGCGGCGGGACGACCGTGGCGGCCGGCCGGGCGGCTTCCGTGGCCGGGACGACCGGCCCGGTGGCGGGCGGTTCCGCGAGGAGCGGGACCGTGACCGTGACCGCGAGCCCATCAAGCGGCTGCCGATCCCCGAGGACGTCACCGGCGAGGAGATCGACAAGGACGTACGGCAGGAGTTGCAGAGCCTGCCCAAGACGCTCGCCGAGGATGTCGCCAAGAACCTGGTGATGGTCGCCCGGCTGATCGACGAGGACCCCGAGGGGGCCTACGGCTACTCCAGGGTGGCGCTGCGGCTGGCGTCCCGCGTCGCCGCCGTACGGGAGGCGGCGGGCTTCGCCGCGTACGCCAACCAGAAGTACGCCGAGGCGCTCGCCGAGTTCCGGGCCGCGCGGAGGATGACCGGCACCGTGGAGCTGTGGCCGCTCATGGCCGACTGCGAGCGTGGGCTCGGGCGGCCGGAGAAGGCGCTGGACATGGCCGGGGCGCCCGAGGTGCAGAAGCTGGACAAGGCCGGGCAGGTGGAGATGCGGCTCGTCGCGGCCGGGGCTCGGCGCGACATGGGGCAGCTGGACGCGGCGATCGTGACGCTGCAGAGCTCCGAGCTGGCGTCCCACTCCGTGCAGCCGTGGACCGCGCGACTGCGGTACGCGTACGCCGACGCGCTGCTCGCCGCCGGGCGGGCCGACGAGGCGCGGGAGTGGTTCGCGAAGGCCGTGGAGGCCGACCGGGACGGCAGCACCGACGCCTCCGACCGGCTGGCCGAGCTGGACGGCGTGGAGTTCATGGACGCGCTCGACGAAGGCGAGGGCGAGAGCGCCGAGGCGGGCGAGGTCGCCCAGGACGGTGACGTCGACAAGGACTGATGTCCGGCGAGTGGTGTGAAGGGGCGGGTCCCGGCAAGGGGCCCGCCCCTTTCGCGTTCACCGTCCGCGCCTCACAGGTCCAGGGCCCGCAGGACCAGGCCCGACGCCGGTTTCGGGCCGAAGGACGTCGACTTGCGGGGCATCGTGACGCCCTGGCGGGCCAGGTCGCGGACGACCTCCTCACGGACCGGATGCATCAGCACCGCCGTACCGCCGTCGCGTTCCGCCTTCTCCACCGTCGCGGCCGTGTCGTGGATATAGGCGATGTGGGCCGGTGAGTCCTCGGGGATGCGCCAGACGTGCTCCAGAAGCGTGGCGTGCAGGACGGTGGCGTCCAGGGTGCGCCAGGCCGGCGGGCGGTCCGCCGGGACCGTGCGGGCGAGCAGGTCCGGGTCCGGACGGTCGACGAGGTGGAAGGTGCCGTCTCCGGCCAGGAGGAAGGCGTTGCCCGACGCCGTGGCCTCGGCGAGGACCCGTAGGGCGTCCGGCAGTGCGGCGTCGACGCGGCGGACGCGGAACAGGCCGTGCAGGGCGGCCAGGGCGTCCGCGACGGGCAGGCCGTGCAGGAGGCGGTGGATGGCGCGGACGCGCAGCGGATAGCGCGCGGTGTCGACGAGGAGGACCAGGCCGTGGTCCCAGGGGCCGGGGGAGGGGTGCTCGGCGCGGAGGCGGCGGTAGGTCGCCCAGCGGTGGTGGCCGTCGGCGATGAGGGCCTGGTGGCCGGCCAGCTCCGTGGTGATCGCGGTCACGTCGGCGGCGTCGGTGACGGACCACAGACGGTGGTGGAAGCCGTCCTCCGTGGTGGTCGCGAGCAGCGGCGGGCGTTCGGCGACGCGGTCGATCAGGTCGGCGGTGACGGTCGCCGAGCCGTCGCCGCGGTAGGTGAGCAGCAGCGGCTCGAGGTTCGCGGAGGTGGCGCGCATCAGGGCCGCTCGGTCGGCGACGATGTGCGGCATGACGTCCTCGTGCGGGAGGACCAGCTGCTCCTCGGGGTCCGAGACGCGCAGCGCGCCGATGATGCCGCGTTGCAGCATGCCGTCGCCGTCGCTCTGCTCGTAGACGTACAGACCCGGGTTCGGGTCGGCGGTCAGGATGCCCTCGGCGCGCCAGCGGCGCAGCGTGTCGGCGGCCTGGGCGTTGCGGGCCTCGGGGCTGTCGGCCTGCGGCAGGATCAGCCGGACGATGTTGTGCGGGTCGGCGGACTGGAGGTGATGCACCCCGTCGGGACGGACGACGACGTCGTACGGCGGGGACGTCACGGCGGCCAGGCTGCCGACCCGGTCGGGGTCGTAACGAAGGCCTCGGAACGGGGTGAGTTCCAGGCCCCGGCGCGCCTTTGCTTCCGAGTGACCTGCAGTGTTCATCCCGGCATCGTACGGGTGCACACGGTGTCAGTGGCATGGGGGATGATCGGGGGAAGCGGTCGAACGAGGAGCGATGCTAAATGAGCGGGAGCGGTGTCAGGACGAGGCCCGAGGGCAGCGGTCGGGCCCTGAGCGAGGCGTACGACACGGCGCTGCTCGACCTCGACGGTGTGGTGTACGCGGGCGGGAGCGCGATCGCCCATGCCGTCGAGTCGCTCGCCGTGGCCCGTGAGCAGGGCATGCATCTGGCGTACGTGACGAACAACGCGCTGCGGACGCCGGACACCGTGGCCGGGCATCTGACCGAGCTGGGCATACCGACGGGCGCGGCGGACGTGATCACCTCGGCTCAGGCGGTGGCGCGGCTGATCAGCGAGCAGGTCCCGCAGGGCGCCCGGGTGCTGGTGGTCGGCGGCGAGGGGCTGCGGGTGGCGCTGCGGGAGCGCGGGCTCGTACCGGTGGAGTCGGCGGACGACGATCCGGCGGCGGTCGTCCAGGGGTACGGCGGGCCGGAGTTGCCGTGGGGGCGGTTCGCGGAGGCGAGTTACGCCGTCGCGCGGGGCGTGCCGTGGTTCGCGTCCAACACGGATCTGACCATTCCCAGCGGCCGGGGCATCGCGCCGGGCAACGGGGCGGCGGTGGAGGTGGTGCGGATCGCCACCGGTGCCGAGCCGCAGGTGGCGGGCAAGCCGCTGCCGCCGATGCACCGGGAGACGATTCTGCGGACGGGAGCCGAGCGGCCCCTGGTCGTCGGGGACCGGCTGGACACGGACATCGAGGGGGCGTTCAACGGTGGCGTCGACTCGCTGCTGGTGCTGACCGGGGTGACGGACGGCGCGCAGCTGCTCGCGGCGCCGCCGCAGCACCGGCCCACGTATGTCGATGCCGATCTGCGCGGGATGCTCACGGGGCAGCCGGACGTCGTCGAGGAGAGCGGCGGGTTCCGGTGCGGGGGCTGGACGGCGAGAGCCGGCGCGGAGTCCCTCGAGCTGGAGGGGGAGGGCGGCGGCCTGGACGGGCTGCGTGCGCTGTGCGCGGCGGCCTGGACGGCGGCCGGCGACGGCTCGTGCACGCTGGACGGGGGGAAGGCGCTGGCCCGGCTGGGGCTGTGAGCTGCCGTGTCGGCTCCTGAGCGGCGTCTCGGGATCATGATCGATTGACAGGGTAGGCTAACCTAACTGCGTGTTGGTCGACAGTCCTCCCGAACAGCGCGCGGAGCATGCCCCCGCGCCCCCGAAACGCCAGGCGATACGCGCCCTCGGGCTGCTGCTCTCCGTCGTGATCCTGGTGCTCGTCGCCGTGGCGAGCATCGCGGTCGGGGCGAAGGAGCTGTCCCTGGAGCAGGTCTGGCACGGCCTGTTCGAGGACTCGGGCAGTTATGGCGACGTGGTGATCGCCGACCGGTTGTCACGAACCGTGCTGGGCCTGCTCGTCGGCGCCGCGCTCGGTCTCGCGGGAGCGGTGCTGCAGGCCCTGACCCGCAATCCGCTGGCCGATCCCGGACTGCTCGGCATCAACGCGGGCGCGTCCGCGGCCGTGGTCACCGCGCTCACCTTCTTCGGCGTCACTTCGCTGTCCGGCTATGTGTGGTTCGCGTTCTGCGGGGCGGCGGCCGTCGGTGCGCTGGTGTGGTTCCTCGGCGGGAGCCGGGGCGCGACGCCGGTGCGGCTGGCGCTCGCGGGCACCGCCATCAGCGCAGCGCTCTACGGCTACCTCCAGGCGATCATGATTCTGGACGACGCCGCGCTCGGGAAGATGCGTTTCTGGACGGTGGGTTCGCTGTCCGCGGGCGACAACTCGACCATCATGCAGGTGCTGCCGTTCCTGCTGGCCGGCTCCGTGCTGGCGCTCGCCCTCGCCCGGCCGCTGAACGCCATGGCCATGGGTGACGACACCGCCAAGGCCCTCGGCGCCAATCTCAACCGCACCCGGGCGCTGTCCATGCTGGCCGCGACCGTGCTGTGCGGCGCCGCGACCGCCGCGTGCGGGCCGATCATCTTCGTCGGGCTGATGGTGCCGCACGTGGTGCGGTCCTTCACCGGACCGGACCTGCGCTGGATCCTGCCGTACGCGGCGATCCTGTCGCCGGTGCTGCTGCTCGGCGCCGATGTCATCGGCCGGATCGTGGCCCGGCCCGCGGAGCTCCAGGTCGGCATCGTCACCGCGATCATCGGCGGCCCGGTGTTCATCTTTCTCGTACGACGGCGGAGGACGGCCCAGCTGTGAAGAGCAACCGCGCGGTACGCACCCCCGGCGGACTCTCGGTCCGGCTGGACGTGCGCGCCCTCACCGTCGTCGTCCTGCTGGTGCTCGCGGCCCTCACCGCGAGCGTGGTGCTGATCGGCACCGGAGACTTCCCGATCTCCGCCGCCGACGTGCTTCGGACGCTCGTCGGCGAGGGCAACGCGGGCCAGGAGTTCATCGTCAACGAACTGCGGCTGCCCCGCGTGCTGGTCGGCCTGCTGGTGGGGGCCTCGCTCGGGCTGGGCGGTGCGCTTTTCCAGGCCATCTCCCGCAATCCGCTGGGCAGTCCGGACGTCCTCGGGCTCGGGCAGGGGGCGACGGCCGGCGCGCTCACGATGATCGTGCTGTTCTCCGGCACGGCCGAGCAGATCACCGCGGGCGCGCTGGTGGGCGGACTGGTCACCGGGTTCGCCATCTATCTGCTCGCCTGGAAGCGGGGCGTGCACGGATACCGGCTGGTCCTGGTCGGTATCGGTGTCTCCGCGATCGTCACCGCCGTCAACGGCTATCTGCTCACCAAGTCCGACATCGTGGACGCCGCCCAGGCGGTCGTGTGGATGACCGGGTCCCTCGACGGCCGTGACTGGGACCAGGTCTGGCCGCTGCTCGCGCTGTGCGCCGTCCTCGTGCCGCTGGTCCTCGCCAACTCCCGCGGCCTGCGGATGATGGAGATGGGCGACGACGTCTCCTACGCCCTCGGTGTGCGGGTCGAGCGGGTGCGGATGCTGCTGATGGTGTCGGCCGTGCTGCTCACCGCCTCCGCGACCGCCGCCGCAGGGCCGGTCAGCTTCGTCGCGCTCACCGCACCGCAGCTCGCCCGGCGTCTGACCCGCTCGCCCGGCCCGAACCTGCTGCCGTCCCTGTGCATGGGCGCCGCGCTGCTGGTCACCGCCGACTGGATCTCCCAGCGCGCCTTCGGCGCCGACCAGTTGCCCGTGGGCGTCGTCACCGGCGTCCTCGGCGGTGCCTATCTGCTGTGGCTGCTGGTCTCCGAACGCAGGGCGGGCCGGATATGAGCGTCAAGAACCGCACCGCCAGCGGACTGAACGGACCGAAGAACACAAGGAGCACCGTGAACCGCCTGTCCGCCGAGAACGTCACCCTCGCCTACGACCAGCGGGTCATCGCCGAGCAGCTGTCGGTGGAGATACCGGACAACTCCTTCACCGTCATCGTCGGCCCCAACGCCTGCGGCAAGTCGACGCTGCTGAGGGCGCTGTCACGGATGCTCAAGCCGAGCCACGGGCGGGTGCTGCTCGACGGGCAGCTCATCCAGTCGATGCCGGCGAAGAAGGTCGCCCGCACCCTGGGCCTGCTGCCCCAGTCGTCCATCGCGCCCGACGGGATCACCGTCGCCGACCTGGTGGGCCGCGGCCGCTACCCGCACCAGGGCATCCTGCGCCAGTGGTCGGCCGAGGACGAGCGGGTCGTGCAGGAGTCCATGGCCCAGACGGGCGTCGCCGAGCTCGCCGAACGCTACGTCGACGAACTCTCCGGCGGTCAGCGCCAGCGCGTGTGGATCGCCATGGCGCTCGCCCAGCAGACCCCGCTGCTGCTGCTCGACGAGCCGACCACCTACCTCGACATCCAGCACCAGATCGACGTGCTGGACCTGTGCGCTGAACTCCACGAGGAGCAGGGCCGCACCCTCGTCGCCGTGCTGCACGACCTCAACCACGCCGCGCGGTACGCCACCCACCTCATCGCGCTGCGTCAGGGGAAGGTCATCGCCGAGGGCGCGCCGAAGGACATCGTCGACGCCGCACTCGTGGAGGAGGTCTTCGGGCTGCGCTGCCAGGTCATCGACGACCCGGAGACCGGCACGCCGCTGATCGTGCCGGCGGCCCGGAAGGCGCGGTCCGCCGCCGCGGCTTCGGCCTCCTGAGGGAAGCGGGCGCCGGCTACAGCAGCTTCCTGAGCCGCAGCAGGTCCCGCAGGCCCGCCTCGAGACGGACCCGGCCCGAACCCCAGGCCCTGGCGAAGTGCAGTTCGCCGTCGACCAGGGACACCAGGTCGTCGCCCGTCATCGCGAGCCGTATCTGCGCCTTCTCGCGGGGCGGGCCCGGCAGGGTCTCGCGCACCTCGATCCGCCCGCCGGTGAGCCGGCCGGCGAAGGTCACGTCCAGGTCGGTGATGTGGCAGCTGACCGAGCGGTCCATCGCCGCGGCCGCGCGGACGTCACCCTCGGCGCGCTGCATGCTGTCCGAAAGTTTTTCGAGCGCCGCACGGCACTCCTCGATCGTGGCCATCGCGCACGACGGTACCCCAGCGGTTCGGGGTAGCGTCGGGGCATGAACGACGCAGTGCCCGACACCCCGGCGGTGGCGGAGGAGCCCGCGGCGGAGCCCGGGTACGACCCCGCCGGCCCCGCCCCCCTGGACGTGCCGCGCGCCCCCACCGGCAACGCCGAGGTGGACGCCCACCTCCAGCGGCTGGCCGACGCCGACCACCTCACCACGGACGGTCACCTCGAGGTGTACGAGGATGTGCACCGGGGGCTGCGCGACGCGCTCACCGCGCTCGACGCCCGCCCGGGACCCCCGGGACCGCCGGGGCCCCCATCGCCGTACCACCGACAGGGGAGCTGAACCGAACGTGGCAGGAGTCGCACGCCGCCGTCTCGACGCGGAGCTGGTCCGCCGGAAGCTCGCGCGCTCGCGCGAGCACGCCAGCCAGCTGATCGCCGCCGGGCGGGTCACCGTCGGCAAGACCGTCGCGACCAAACCCGCCACGCAGGTCGAGACGGCCGCCGCGATCGTCGTCGCCGCCGACGCCGGTGACCCGGACTACGTCTCGCGCGGCGGGCACAAGCTCGCCGGCGCGCTCGAGGTCTTCGTGCCGCAGGGGCTGGTCGTCAAGGGGCGGCGGGCGCTGGACGCCGGTGCGTCCACCGGTGGGTTCACCGACGTGCTGCTGCGGGCCGGGGCGGCACACGTGGTCGCCGTGGACGTCGGATACGGACAACTCGCGTGGTCTCTGCAGAGCGATGAACGCGTCACCGTCAAGGACCGTACGAACGTACGGGAGTTGACGCTCGATGCGATCGATGGGGAGCCTGTGGATCTTGTCGTGGGGGATCTGTCCTTCATCCCGCTCGGGCTGGTGCTGCCCGCGCTGAAGCGGTGCGTGCATCCGGACGCCGACCTGGTGATGATGGTCAAGCCGCAGTTCGAGGTGGGCAAGGAGCGGCTGGGGAGCGGGGGAGTCGTCCGCAGTCCGCAGCTGCGGGCCGAGGCCGTGCGCGGTGTGGCCGCGAAGGCGTGGGAGCTGGGGCTCGGTGTGCGCGGGGTCACCGCGAGTCCGCTGCCCGGTCCTTCCGGGAATGTCGAATACTTTCTGTGGCTGCGGGCCGGTGCTCCGGAACTGGACCCGGCCGATGTTGACCGTGCTGTGGCGGAGGGGCCGCGTTGACACAGAACCGAGCTCGTACTGTTTTCCTGCTGGCCCACACCGGGCGGCCGGCGGCCATCCGCAGCGCCGAGCTCGTGGTCAAGGGGCTGCTGCGCTCCGGGCTCGGGGTGCGGGTGCTGGAGGCCGAGGCGCGGGACCTGCCGCTGCCGGACGAGGTGGAGACCGTCAAGGAGGCGACCCCGCAGTGTCTGGACGACTGCGAGTTGCTGATCGTCCTCGGCGGTGACGGCACGCTGCTGCGCGGTGCGGAGTTCGCGCGGGCCTCCGGGGTGCCGATGCTCGGGGTCAACCTCGGGCGGGTGGGCTTCCTCGCGGAGGCCGAGCGGGACGATCTCGACAAGGTCGTGGACCGGGTGGTGAGCCGGGCGTACGAGGTCGAGGAGCGGATGACCGTCGACGTGGTGGTGCACCGCAACGGCGACATCGTGCACACGGACTGGGCGCTGAACGAGGCCGCGGTGCAGAAGGTGTCCGCGGAGCGGATGCTCGAGGTCGTGCTGGAGATCGACGGGCGGCCGGTCACGGGGTTCGGGTGCGACGGGATCGTGTGCGCGACGCCTACGGGGTCCACCGCGTACGCGTTCTCCGCGGGCGGGCCGGTGGTGTGGCCGGAGGTCGAGGCGCTGCTGATGGTGCCGATCTCGGCGCACGCGCTGTTCGCGAAGCCGTTGGTGACGTCGCCGGATTCCGTGTTGGCCGTGGAGGTTCTGCCTCATGTTCCGCCCGGGGTGCTGTGGTGCGACGGGCGGCGGACGGTGGAGTTGCCGCCGGGGGCGCGGGTGGAGGTGCGGCGGGGGGCTGTGCCGGTGCGGCTGGCTCGGCTGCATCACGCTTCGTTCACGGATCGGCTGGTCGCGAAGTTCGCGTTGCCGGTTTCCGGGTGGCGGGGGGCGCCTCATTAGCCCACTGCGGGGGCCGGCTGAGGAGCGTGGGCGGCTGCGGGTTCGTCGTGGCTGGCCGCGCGGTTCCCCGCGCCCCTTCGGGTTGGACCACTCGCCCGGGTGACAAGGGTGGGGCGGTCGCACTTCTCCTGCTGGACCTCGTAAGGTCTTTCCCGTGTTGGAGGAGATGCGGATACGGTCGCTCGGAGTCATCGACGACGCCGTTGTCGAGCTGTCGCCCGGCTTCACCGCGGTCACCGGTGAGACGGGTGCGGGCAAGACCATGGTGGTCACCAGCCTCGGGCTACTGCTGGGTGGACGCGCGGACGCCGCCCTGGTGCGGATCGGGGCCCGGAACGCGGTCGTCGAGGGGCGGATCGTCGTGCCCGAGGAGGCCGCGGCCCTCGTACGCGCGGAGGAGGCCGGGGCCGAGCTCGACGACGGAGCGCTGCTGATCAGCCGTACCGTTTCCGCCGAGGGACGCTCGCGGGCCCATCTGGGCGGGCGCAGTGTGCCCGTGGGGCTGCTCGCCGAGCTCGCCGACGATCTCGTGGCCGTGCACGGGCAGACCGACCAGCAGGGTCTGCTGAAGCTGTCCCGGCAGCGGCAGGCGCTCGACCGGTACGCCGGTGACGCCGTGGCCGTGCCGCTGGCCAAGTACAGCGAGGCGTACAAGCGGCTCAGGGCCGTCTCCGCGGAGCTGGAGCAGATCACCACGCGCGCGCGTGAGCGGGCCCAGGAGGCCGACATGCTGCGCTTCGGGCTCGAGGAGATCGCCGCCGTCGAGCCGCGCGCCGGTGAGGACGTGGAGCTGGCGGAGGAGGCCGAGCGGCTGGGGCACGCCGAGGCGCTGGCGTCCGCCGCGTCGGCCGCGCACGCCGCTCTCGCGGGCAACCCGGAGGACCCCGAGGGCGTGGACGCCGGGACGCTCGTCGCGGGCGCTCAGCGGGCACTGGAGGCCGTGAGGGCGCACGATCCGGCGCTGGCCGCGCTCACCGACCGGATCGGTGAGATCGGCATCCTGCTGCGCGACGTCGCCGGGGAGCTCGCGGGCTACGCCGACGACCTGGACGCCGATCCGCTGCGGCTCGCGGCGGTCGAGGAGCGGCGCGCCGCGCTCACCGGGCTGACCCGCAAGTACGGCGAGGACGTCGCCGCCGTGCTGGCGTGGGCCGAGCAGAGCGCCGCGCGGCTCACCGAGCTGGACGGCGACGACGAGCGGATCGAGGAGCTGACGGCCGAGCGGGACGCGCTGCGCGCCGAACTGGGCGGGCTGGCGCAGGCGCTGTCGCAGGCGCGGGCCGAGGCCGCGGAGCGGTTCGCGGCGGCCGTGACCGCGGAGCTGGCCTCGCTCGCCATGCCGCACGCACGCGTGTCGTTCGACATCCGCCAGACCGAGGACCCGGAGGGTGTCGAGGTCGGCGGGCGGACGGTGGCGTACGGACCGTCGGGCGTGGACGAGGTCGAGCTGCTGCTCGCCCCGCACCCGGGGGCGCCGCCCCGGCCGATCGCCAAGGGCGCGTCCGGCGGTGAGCTGTCCCGCGTGATGCTCGCCGTGGAGGTCGTGTTCGCGGGGGTGGACCCGGTGCCGACCTATCTCTTCGACGAGGTCGACGCCGGTGTCGGCGGCAAGGCGGCGGTGGAGATCGGGCGGCGTCTCGCGCGGCTGGCGAAGACCGCGCAGGTCGTGGTCGTCACGCACCTGCCGCAGGTGGCCGCGTTCGCCGACCGGCAGCTGCTGGTGGAGAAGACCGACGACGGGTCGGTCACCCGGTCCGGGGTGAAGGTGCTCGAAGGGGAGGACAGGATCCGGGAGTTGTCCCGGATGCTGGCCGGCCAGGAGGACTCCGAGACGGCCCGCGCACACGCGGAGGAACTGCTGGCAACGGCCCGGGCGGACGTCTGAGCGGTGACGGTGTTGAGACACCGGGGCGAACAACGCCCCAAAGGGGCGCGGGGAACTGCGCGACCAGCCACGACGAACCGGCAGCCGCGCCACAACCTCACGCACGCGGCGTTCAGGCGTCACGCTCACCGCTGCCGCGCATGGCTCGCCGGAGCCGGGGATCCCCGGCGTGAGTTCCGGGCGCATCTCGGGGCGCTGGTGCGGAGCCGGGTCCTGCGTCACTCGTGTGGGTGATGCGGAGGTTCGGTCCGCCGTGCGCGGGACCGGCGTCGTCCCCGGAACACCCGTACGTGCTGGCATCCTTGACGGCGTACGCGTAGGAAACCGCGCGGTACGCCCCCTCCGCACGATCCTTCTGTACGTTCTTCGTGACCGCCCGACCCGAACCAGGAGCCCGGCCACGTGACGCCCGTGAGCAGCCCCTCGCCGCACGGCCAGTCGCCGCTGCGCACCGTGCAGGTGCTGGGCGGGGGCAACGCCGCCAGCAGCGCGCACGTGCGGTCGCTGGCCGCGGGGCTCGTCGCACGGGGCGTGCGGGTCACGGTGTGCGCCCCCGCCGAGGCGGACCACACCTACGGCTTCACGGACGTCGGCGCGGACCTGGTGCACGTGCCGCGCAGCAGCGATCCCGGCTCGGTGGCCACGCTGCGGGCGGCCTGCGCGGACGCCGACCTGGTGCACGCGCACGGGCTGCACGCCTCCTTCCGTACCGTCCTCGCCCTCAGCGGCAGGCGCACCCCGCTCATCGTCACCTGGCACGACCGGGCACACGCCGAAGGCGCGCGTGCCCACTTCCTGCGGCTGCTGGAGCGGCGGGTCGTCAAGGCGGCCACCGTGGTGCTCGGCACCACCTCCGCCCTCGTCGACCGGGCCCGCCGCACGGGTGCCCGGGACGCGCGCCTGGCCGCCGTCGCCCTGCCCGGGCCGCGCACCGCGCCGGACGCGGACGACCCCGACCGGCTGCGGTCCAAGGTGCGGGCCGAACTCGGCGCGATCGAGCGCCCGTTGCTCATCGCAGTCGGCTCACTCGAACCCCACCGCGGCTACGGCACGCTGCTCGACGCCGCGCACGCCTGGCGGCGCCTGGACCCCGTACCGCTGGTCGTGATCGCGGGGGAGGGGCCGCTGCGGGCCGACCTGCAGCGGCGGATCGAGGACGAGGAGCTGCCGGTCCGGCTCATCGGCCGGCGCGACGACATCACCGAACTGCTCGCGGCGGCCGACCTGGCGCTGCTGACCAGCCGCTGGGAGGCACGCTCCGTGCTCGCCCAGGAGGCCCTCCACGCGCGCGTACCGCTCGTCGCGACCCGCGTCGGCGGCATCCCCGAACTCGTCGGCGACGCCGCCGAACTCGTCCCGTACGGCCATGCGCGCGCCCTCGCCGACGCCGTGGTACGGCTGCTGGACGACCCCGACCGGCGGGCGGCGCTCGCGGCGAAGGGCGCCCGGCAGGCGGCCACCTGGCCGACCGAGGACGAGACGGTCGCCCAAGTGCTCAGCGTGTACGACGAGTTGACCCGGCACCGCCCGCTCGCCTGAGACCCCGCCGGGTCACGTCACATGCCTGCGTGCGCGCAGCGCCAGGCTCAACGCCAGGACCGTCTGCGGATCGTCGAGGTCGGTGCCCAGCAACTCGCCGATGCGGGCGAGACGGTTGTAGAGGGTCTGCCGGTTCAGATGCAGCTCCCGGGCCGTCTCCGCCTTGCGGCCCGCGTGCGCCAGATACGTCTCCAGTGTCGGCAGCAGCGGCGGGCGGGAGCGGCGGTCGTGCTCCAGCAGCGGGCCGAGGGCCCGCTCCACGAACGCCGCCAGGTCCGGGTGGTCGCGCAGCCGCCACAGCAGCAGGTCGATGTCGAGGCGCCGTGCGTCGTACCAGGGGCGGTCCGGCAGGCCCTGGGCCGCGGTCGCCGTCTCCGCCGCGTGCCGCAGGCCCGCCGACGCAGCCGCCCAGCCGCCGGCCATCGCCACCACGACGACCGGCGGCCGCGCTCCCGGCCGCAGCATCCCGGCCCGCTCCACCCCGGCGCGCAGCGCCGCCGCCACCCGGTCCGCGATCGCCGGCCGGTCCGCCTCCGCGCGCAGCCCGAGCAGCAGCGGCACCCGGCCCTCCACCGGCCGCACACCGAGCAGGACCGGCACACCCAGCGAGGCCAGTTCCTCGGCGACCGCGCGGGCCAGCACGGCCCAGCCGCCGCCCTGCGGGGCCAGGGCGTCGCCGAGCCGCATCACCACCGGCAGCAGCGGGCTGCCACCCGGCTTGAAACCCAGCACGCGCGCCTGCGCGGGCGCGTCCTGCGCGGTGATGCGCCCCTCGGCGAGGTCGGTGAGGAAGTCGCCGCGGCCCCGCGCCGCCAGCTCCTCCTCCTGACGGGCCTGCATCAGCACCACGGCGAGAATGCTCGCCGCCCGCTCGGCCGCCATCCGGTGCACCGGCACCAGCGGACCGCGTACCGGCAGCAGCACCAGACGCGCCCGCGCCCCGCTGCCCGGCCCTCCGCCGGGCACGTCGACGAGCGCCGAACCGGCCGGCGGATCGTCCTGGTGCCTGTCGCGCAGCCCCTCCCACACCTGGAGCGGGTCCGCGCCCTCGAGGCCCTCCCCGGCGGCGTACAGCAGTTGCCCGTCCGTCGTCTCCAGGAACACCGGGTTGCCGCTGAAACCGGCCAGGATCTCCAGCACCTGCGGCACCCCGCCTCCGCCGAGCAGCGCCTCGGTGCAGCGACGGTGCACCTCCTCGGCGCGCTGGAGCAACGCGTAGTGCCCGTTGACGATCTCGGTGTGGATCTCCTCCGTGACCGTCACGAACGGCACCTCGCGGTGCAACTGCACCAGCGGCAGCCCGGCCAGGCGGGCCGTGTCGACCAGGGCGGCGGGCAGGCGGGTGAAGCGCGTGCCGAGCTCCACCACCAGGGCGGCGATGCCCCGCTCGGCCAGGGTGCGCACGAACGCCCGCTGGTCGGCCGGACGGTTGCCCATCCCGTACCCGGTGGTCAGCAGCAGTTCGCCGCCCTTGAGCAGCGAGGCGATGTTCGGCACCTCGCCCGCGTGCACCCAGCGCACCGTGCGCTGCAGCCGGTCGGCGCCTGCCACGACCTCCGGCAGCCCGCTGCGCAGCCCGGGCAGCTCCAGGGCCCGCTGCACCGTGATCCCGGCGCCCTGGGTGTCGTATCCGCTGTTCCTGCCGCTGTCCATGCCCCGGACGCTACCCGCGCGTGGGGCCGCCGGGCACCTCGCACGGCGCCCGCGGGCGGTCCCTCACGCGGGCGGGATGTTGTGGTTGAACCGGAACACGTTGTCCGGGTCGTAGGCGCGCTTCAGTTCCGCGAGCCGCCGGGTGTTCTCCCGGCCCAGTCCGGCCGCCACCCGGTCCGCGCCCTCGTCACCGATGAAGTTGAGGTAGACCGCTCCCGTGCTCCACGGCTGCACGTCCGTGCGGACGTCCCGCACCCAGCCGATGCACCGCTCGTCGTCGGCGGGATCCGCCCATATGCCGAAGGGGTGCACGCCCCACGGCGCGTCCCGGTAGGGCACCGGGTACTCGGCCGGGCCGTCGGCGATCGCGCCGCCCTGCGGGAACACCGCGTGCTGGGTGCCGGTGCCCACGGGCAGCGAGTCCGCGCGGGCGCAGAACACCTCCACCAGCTCGTTCGGCAGGCCGGTCAGATACTCCGCCGACCAGTAGTTCCGCATCCCCGGCGGGTCGTCGATCATGCACTGCACGTCCGCGTACGGCATCGCGCCGACGACCTCCGCCTCGTGCGGCAGCGCCAGCAGCGGCTCGGCGATCTTGCGCATGTCCGACTCGCTGCCGGCGTACGTCAGCAGCGCCCCGCACATCAGGGTGCCGACCAGATGCGGCGGGACGAAGTCCTCGGGCGGGGCGGTGAGGTAGATGACGGCGCCGCTCGCCTCCACCGGGCCCGCCTCGATCACATCGCGGAAGGTGCGGACGGCCTCCGGGCCGAACTCCGGCTGATACAGGACCAGGGCGATGCAGAACTCCGGCAGCTCGTGCAGTTCGAGAGTGATCGCGGTGGCGATGCCGAAGTTGCCGCCGCCGCCGTGCAGGGCCCAGAACAGGTCGGGGTTCTCGTCGGCGTTCGCGTGGATCCTGCGCCCGTCGGCGGTGACCAGTTCCACACCGAGCAGATTGTCCACGGCGAGCCCGAAGCACCGGTCCAGCCAGCCGGTGCCACCGCCCAGCACGAAACCGCCGACGCCGGTGGTCGAGGCCCGTCCGCCGGTCGTCGCGAGATTGAACGGCTGGGTGGCGCGGTCCAGATGGCTCATCGTGGCCCCGCCGCCGATCCGTACCGCCTCGGCCGCCGGATGGACCGTGACCTCGTGCATCCGGCGCAGGTCGACCACCAGACCGCCGTCGCACAGGGCCTGGCCCGCCACGCTGTGACCCCCGCCGCGGACCGCGACGGGCAGGTCCAGCTCCCTGGCGAAGCGGACCGCCCGCACCACGTCGTCGTCGTGCGCGCACCGGGCGATCACGGCGGGCCGCCGGTCGATCATCGCGTTGAAGACGGTCCGGGCCTCGTCGTAGCCCGGGTCACCGGGAGCGAAGACCTCACCGGTGAGTTCCTCGCGCAGCGCGGCCAGAGCCGCACCCGCCTTCGAGAGGGAGGCCATGGCCGCCCCCTTCCGGAGAGAGGAGCGTTGCTTGCCCTCAGCCTAGGCGGGTACGGCCACGAGTTCCTGCCAGGCGCTCAGCCCCCGTACGCCCCCGACGCCGTCAGGCGCAGGGCCGTGTCGATGAGCGGCACGTGGCTGAAGGCCTGCGGGAAGTTCCCCACCTGGCGCTGCAGGCGCGGGTCCCACTCCTCCGCGAGCAGACCGAGGTCGTTGCGCAGCGCCAGCAGCTTCTCGAACAGCTTGCGGGCCTCGTCCACCCGGCCGATCATCGCCAGGTCGTCGGCCATCCAGAACGAGCAGGCGAGGAACGCGCCCTCGTCGCCCGGCAGACCGTCGACGCCCTCGTCCTTGCCCTCGGTCGGATAGCGCAGGATGAAGCCGTCCGGCGTGGACAGCTCGCGCTGGATGGCCTCGATGGTGCCGATCACGCGCTTGTCGTCCGGCGGCAGGAAGCCCATCTGCGGGATCAGCAGCAGCGAGGCGTCCAGCTCCTTCGAGCCGTAGGACTGGGTGAAGGTGTTGCGCTCCTTGTCGTAGCCCTTCTCGCAGACGTCCCGGTGGATGTCGTCGCGCAGTTCCTTCCAGTGCTCCAGCGGACCGTCCGCGTCGCCGGACTCGATGAGCTTGATGGTGCGGTCGACCGCCACCCAGGCCATCACCTTGGAGTGCACGAAGTGACGGCGCGGGCCGCGCACCTCCCAGATGCCCTCGTCGGGCTCCTGCCAGTGCTTCTCCAGGTAGCGGATCAGCTTCAGCTGGAGCAGCGAGGCGTAGTCGTTGCGCGCGAGGCCGGTCATGTGGGCCAGGTGCAGGGCCTCGGTGACCTCGCCGTACACGTCCAGCTGGAGCTGGTGCGCGGCGCCGTTGCCGACCCGGACCGGGGCGGAGTTCTCGTAGCCCGGCAGCCAGTCCAGCTCCGCCTCGCCGAGCTCGCGCTCGCCGGCGATGCCGTACATGATCTGCAGGTTCTCCGGGTCGCCGGCGACCGCCCTGAGCAGCCACTCGCGCCAGGCGCGGGCCTCCTCGCGGTAGCCGGTGCGCAGCAGCGACGACAGGGTGATCGCCGCGTCGCGCAGCCAGGTGTAGCGGTAGTCCCAGTTGCGCACGCCCCCGATGTCCTCCGGCAGGGAGGTGGTCGGCGCGGCCACGATGCCGCCGGTCGGGGCGTACGTCAGGGCCTTCAGCGTGATCAGCGAGCGGACGACGGCCTCGCGGTAGGGGCCGTGGTACGTACAGTGCTCCACCCACTCGCGCCAGAAGTCCTCCGTCGCCTCCAGCGACTGCTCGGGCTCCGGCAGCGGCGGCGGCTCCTTGTGCGAGGGCTGCCACGAGATCGTGAACGCGATCCGGTCACCCGGAGCGACCGTGAAGTCCGAATACGTGGTCAGCGACTTGCCGTAGGTCTCGGTGGATGTGTCGAACCACACCGAGTCCGGGCCCGCCACCGCCACCGTGCGCCCCTCGTGCTTGTGCACCCACGGCACCACCCGCCCGTAGGAGAACCGCATCCTGAGCGCCGAGCGCATCGGGACCCGGCCGGAGACGCCCTCCACGATGCGGATCAGCTGCGGCGCGCCGTCACGCGGGGGCATGAAATCGGTCACCCGGACCGTGCCGCGTGGCGTGTCCCACTCCGATTCCAGGATCAGCGAGTCTCCGCGGTAGCTACGCCGGGCCGCGGTGGGCGGCTCCTGGTCGGAGGCGTGCGCGGGGCCGAGCCGCCAGAAGCCGTGCTCCTCGGTGCCCAGCAGGCCGGCGAAGATGGCGTGCGAGTCGAAGCGGGGCAGGCACAGCCAGTCCACCGTGCCGTCCCGGCAGACCAGGGCAGCGGTCTGCATGTCTCCGATGAGTGCGTAGTCTTCGATGCGCCCGGCCACGTGCAACTCCAGTCGAACGGCCACGTCACCCCTCAAGGGGGCTGTCGCTAGTGCGGTCAAGGGGTTTCTTCTCATGCGTCGTCGAGCGATCAAGCCGGCATTCGCTCAGCCGCGGGGGCAAAGCACCAATTGTTGCTCAACGAACTGACGAGCTCTCGTTGTTCCGGTGCGACGGGCGGGGGTGGTGCCGTTTGGCCGGCCGGGCTCGGCAGCGAGTGTCCGAGCAGGATACGACGCACGTAGATGATCTGTGTGCCGCTCGGGACAACGCGAGTCCGCCGAACGAGTGAGCAAGGGGTGAGGGAAGCGTAAGAGGTCACGCCCCCGTACCGGCCCGTGCGCGGAGCGTGGCCGGAAGCCATCGCCCCGAGGCGCTGATACGCTGGTAGCCCGTGGACCGGTGGGCGAGAAGACCCCGGAACCGCACCCACAGACCGCGACCACGGGAGCCCCCTCTTGGCCATGCCGCCCAAATCCTCGACGACCAAGCACATCTTCGTCACCGGGGGTGTCGCCTCCTCGCTCGGCAAGGGGCTGACCGCCTCCAGCCTCGGCATGCTGCTCAAGGCCCGGGGTCTGCGCGTCGTGATGCAGAAGCTCGACCCGTACCTCAATGTCGACCCGGGCACGATGAACCCCTTCCAGCACGGTGAGGTGTTCGTCACCAACGACGGCGCCGAGACCGACCTGGACATCGGCCACTACGAGCGGTTCCTCGACCGCGACCTGGACGGCTCCGCCAACGTCACCACCGGCCAGGTGTACTCCACGGTGATCGCCAAGGAGCGGCGCGGCGAGTACCTCGGCGACACCGTGCAGGTCATCCCGCACATCACCAACGAGATCAAGCACCGCATCCGCCGCATGGCGACGGACGAGGTCGACGTCGTGATCACCGAGGTCGGCGGCACCGTCGGCGACATCGAGTCGCTGCCGTTCCTGGAGACGGTGCGCCAGGTCCGGCACGAGGTCGGCCGTGACAACGTCTTCGTCGTCCATATCTCGCTCCTGCCGTACATCGGCCCCTCGGGAGAGCTGAAGACGAAGCCGACCCAGCACTCGGTTGCGGCACTTCGCAACATCGGTATCCAGCCGGACGCGATCGTGCTGCGCTGCGACCGCGAGGTCCCCACCGCGATCAAGCGGAAGATCTCGCTGATGTGCGACGTCGACGAGGCCGCCGTGGTCGCCTGCCCCGACGCCCGCTCGATCTACGACATCCCCAAGACCGTGCACGGCGAGGGCCTGGACGCCTACGTGGTGCGCAAGCTGGACCTGCCGTTCCGCGACGTCGACTGGACGACCTGGGACGACCTGCTGGACCGCGTCCACAACCCCGAGCACGAGATCACCCTGGCCCTGGTCGGCAAGTACATCGACCTGCCCGACGCCTACCTCTCGGTCACCGAGGCGCTGCGCGCGGGCGGCTTCGCCAACAAGGCACGGGTGAAGATCAAGTGGGTCACCTCCGACGACTGCAAGACCCCGGCCGGTGCCCAGGCGCAGCTCGGCGACGTCGACGGCATCTGCATCCCGGGCGGCTTCGGCGACCGCGGTGTGCTCGGCAAGGTCGGCGCGATCCGCTTCGCCCGGGAGAACAAGATCCCGCTGCTCGGCCTGTGCCTCGGCCTGCAGTGCATCGTGATCGAGGCCGCGCGGAACCTGGCGGACATCTCCGACGCCAACTCCACCGAGTTCGACCCGGCCACCTCCCACCCGGTCATCTCCACCATGGCCGAGCAGCTCGACATCGTCGCCGGTGAGGGCGACATGGGCGGCACCATGCGGCTCGGCATGTACCCGGCGAAGCTGGCCGAGGGCTCGATCGTGCGCGAGGTCTACGACGGCAAGGAGTACGTCGAGGAGCGCCACCGGCACCGCTACGAGGTGAACAACGCCTACCGCGCGGAGCTGGAGAAGAAGGCGGGCATCGTCTTCTCCGGCACCTCCCCGGACGGCAAGCTCGTCGAGTACGTCGAGTACCCGCGCGAGGTCCACCCGTACCTGGTCGCCACCCAGGCGCACCCGGAGCTGCGCTCGCGTCCGACGCGTCCGCACCCGCTGTTCGCCGGCCTGGTGAAGGCCGCGGTCGAGCGGAAGATCTCGAAGTAACACACCAGTTGTACGGTGGCCGGGGTGCGAACCTTCAAAAGGTGAGCACCCCGGCCGCTTTTTTCACTCAGGGCACGCGCACGACCGCTGTACGTCTTGGAAGGACAGGAATGACGATCAAGGACACCCCGGAGGAGTGGGAGATCCGGGCCACGGAGACCCCCTTCGTGGGCAACAAGACATCCGTCCGCACGGACGACGTGGTCATGCCCGACGGGACGGTGGTCCACCGTGACTACCAGGTGCACCCCGGGTCGGTGGCCGTGCTCGCCCTCGACGACGCGGACCGTGTGCTGGTGCTGCGGCAGTACCGGCACCCGGTGCGGCACAAGCTGTGGGAGATCCCGGCGGGGCTGCTGGACGTGCCCGGGGAGAACCCGCTGCACGCCGCGCAGCGCGAGCTGTACGAGGAGGCGCACGTCAAGGCGGAGGACTGGCGTGTGCTGACGGACGTGTACACGACGCCGGGCGGGTGTGACGAGGCGGTACGGATCTTTCTCGCGCGGGGGTTGTCCGAGGCCGAGGGGGAGCGGTTCGAGGTCGAGGACGAAGAGGCGGACATGGAGCTGGCGCGGGTGCCGGTGGATGAGCTGGTGAGGGGGGTGCTGGCGGGGGAGCTGCACAACAACTGCCTGGTGGTGGGGGTGCTGTCGCTGGTCGCGGCGCGTGCGGGTGATGGCCTGGACGCGCTGCGTCAGGCGCTGGCGCCGTGGCCCGCGCGGCCGTTCGAGGCGTAGCACCGCGGGTGCCGTGGGCCGTCGGCGGCGTCCGGCAGCTCGTGTGACCATCCGCTGATCCGATCGAGGGACCCTGTCGTCGTGGTCCCGTCAGGGCGTTGTGTGAGGTGAACTACGCTCTCGGTGACGGCATGCGGTGCGACGGGAGTGTGGCCCGTGACGGATCAGGTGGTGGACACGGACGCCCGGTTCCTGGGCCGTACAAGGGAGTTGAAGGAGCTGCGCGCCGATATCGAGCGCGCGGGGCTGGACACGCTGTCGGGGCGGAAGGCGCCACGCGCTCGTGTGCTGCTCATCGCCGGGCGCCCCGGGTCGGGCCGGACCACTCTCGCCGAGGAACTCGTCCGCCAGGTCGCCGGGGGTTATCCCGATGGAGTCGTTCGCGTCCGGCTGAGGGAACCGGACGGCACGCGTGTGCCCGTCGAGCGTGCCGCGCGGGAGTTGCTGGACGCCCTGGAGGTGTCCGCACCGGCGGGTGCCGCCGAGGACGAACTCGTCGAGGCGCTGCGTGCCGCGCTGGGCGGTCGCCGGGCCGTGCTGCTGCTGGACGACGCGGCCGATGCGGAGCAGGTCGACGCGCTGCTGCCGGACAGCCCGGACTGTCTCGCCGTCGCCGTGTCCGAAGGCCCGCTGACCGGGATCTCCGACGTCCGGCCCTGCACCCTGGGCGGGCTCGACTCCAAGTCCGCCGTCGAGCTGCTGTCCCGCGCCACCGGCTCGGTGCGGATCACCGTGGACCCCCGGGCCGCCGAGGCCCTGGCCGAACAGTGCCAGGGACAGCCGGCCGCGCTGGTGCTGGCCGGTGGCTGGCTCGCCGCCCGGCCCAAGGCCGCCGTCGCCGACCTCGCCAAGCAGCTGCACGCCGAGACCGACGACGGCACCCCGGTCGCCCGTGTCCTCCAGCTGGTGCACGCCTCGCTGCCGGCGCCCGCCGCGCGGACCCTGCGCCTGCTCAGCCTCGCCCCGGCCGGCCTGGTCGACCCGCACACCGCCTCCGCGCTCGCCGGATGCTCGGTGAGCGACGCCCGGAGCACGCTGGACGACTTCGCCGCCGTCGGCCTGCTGCGTCCGGTGCCGTCCGAGCTGCCGCAGTACGAGCAGTACGAGGTGCCGGGCTGTCTGCACCCCCTGCTGCACGCCCTCGCCGAGACCCACGAGCGGCCCGGCGAGCTCCAGCTGGCCCGCGCCCGCATGCTGGAGCGGACCGTGCGGCTGCTCCAGTCGTGCAGGGCGATCACCGAGACCGACAGTCCCCAGGCGCGCGAGAAGCTCGTCGGCATGCCGCGCTCCCTGCGCTTTCCCCACCCCAGGGCCGCCGCCGACTGGCTGCGGGCGCGCCGGCCCGCCCTGCTGGCCTCCGCCCGGCTCGCGGTGGCCGACGGGGAGCTGGACACGCTGGCCCGGCGCCTGATGGCCCAGCTGGTGCGGGCGATGGTGGCGCACCTCGGCACCCAGGCCGCCGCGAGCGACCTGTACGGACTGCACTCCCTGGTGCTGGATGTCGCGGACCGCCGGAGGCTGCCCCGCGAGCGTGCGGCGGCGCTGCTGAACCTGGGCGACCTCGACGCCCGCACCGGCCGCACCGCCGACGCGCTGGTGCGCTACCGGGCCGCCCTGGACGCCGGACGCCGGGCGAACGACCCGTACGCGACCGGCCGCGCGATGGAATCCGTAGGCGGCGCCCACCTCGAGCTCGGTGACTACGACCGCGCCACCGACTGGTTCGGCCGGGCCCTGGCCGAGCGGCTCGCCCGGGACGAGCGCGCGGACGCCGCCCGGCTGTACGGCCGTATCGCCGCCGCGCACACCTATGCGGGCCGGTACGGCGAGGCGCTGCGCAACTGGCGCGCCGCGGTCGCCGGGTACCGCAAGAGCGGTGATGTCGCCGCCCAGGCGCGGGCGTTGAGCGAACTGGCCCGGGTGCAGGAGTACGCGGGCCGGCCCGAGGAGTCGCTGCGCACCTGCCGGGAGGCGGCGGAGTGGGCGCGCCGGGCGGAGGACGTCCGGCTGCAGGCCGCGCTGCACCTCAGGATCGCGGACACCTACGAGCACCTCGGCGATCCCGCCTCCGCCGCGCTGCACCGCGGCACGGCCGAGCGGATGCTGGAAGAGGAGGCATTGGAGGCTTCACCAGGTGACTCCGAGCTGGAACAGGGAGCTAACGCCTGCGAAATCCGCAGCGCATCCGCTGAAGATTGATGCAATGAAAGGCTAGACAGCGGGAACGCCTTCATTAGACTGGCTCTGCCGCACTTTCTCCTGCGGTCTCTCCCGGTGTGCCCGTGTGTGCCCGGGTATGTGTAGTAATACCCCCCATACCCTCTGAGCCAAGGACCGTGATCGACGTGAAGGTCGGCATCCCCCGCGAGGTCAAGAACAACGAGTTCCGGGTGGCCATCACCCCCGCCGGTGTGCACGAGCTGGTGCGCAACGGCCACCAGGTCGTCATCGAGCGCGGCGCCGGCGTCGGCTCCTCCATCCCGGACGCCGAGTACATCGCCGCGGGCGGGCAGATCCTGGACACCGCCGACGAGGTGTGGGCCGCCGCCGACCTGCTGCTGAAGGTCAAGGAGCCCATCGCGGAGGAGTACCACCGCCTGCGCAAGGACCAGACCCTCTTCACCTACCTGCACCTGGCCGCGTCCAAGGAGTGCACGGACGCCCTGCTGGAGTCCGGCACCACCGCCATCGCCTACGAGACGGTCGAGCTGCCCAACCGCGCCCTGCCGCTGCTCGCCCCGATGTCCGAGGTCGCGGGCCGGCTGGCCCCGCAGGTCGGTGCCTACCACCTGATGCGCGCCAACGGCGGCCGCGGTGTGCTGCCCGGCGGTGTTCCCGGTGTGCTGGCCGGCAAGGCCGTCGTCATCGGCGGTGGCGTCTCCGGCTGGAACGCCGCGCAGATCGCCATCGGCATGGGCTTCCACGTGACGCTGCTCGACAAGGACATCAACAAGCTGCGCGAGGCGGACAAGATCTTCGGCACGAAGATCCAGACCGTGGTCTCCAACGCCTTCGAGCTGGAGAAGGCCTGCCTGGAGGCCGACCTGGTGATCGGCGCGGTGCTCATCCCCGGCGCCAAGGCCCCGAAGCTGGTCAGCAACGAGCTGGTGTCCCGGATGAAGCCGGGAAGTGTCCTTGTCGACATCGCGATCGACCAGGGCGGCTGCTTCGAGGACTCGCACCCGACCACGCACGCCGAGCCGACCTTCAAGGTCCACGAGTCGGTCTTCTACTGCGTGGCCAACATGCCGGGCGCGGTGCCCAACACCTCCACCTACGCGCTCACCAACGCCACGCTGCCGTACATCGTCGAACTGGCCAACCGCGGCTGGGTCGAGGCGCTGCGTCGCGACCCCGCGCTCGCCAAGGGTCTCAACACCCATGACGGCAAGGTCGTTTACAAGGAGGTCGCCGAGGCGCACGGTCTGGAGCACGTGGAGCTGGCCTCGCTGCTCGGCTGAGGCGTCCCGGGGCCGACCGGACGTTAAGTCGACCAAGTCATCATCAGGCAAAGGCGATACGTCAACACCGGTCGTCAACGCCGCGCATCCGGCCGGACCTTGCCCGACAAGGTCCGGCCGGATGTGTGTATGGTCACTTCGCGATTCCGGGACAACTCGCCTCGAACGTAACCCTTCTGCCGATTCGCACACCGGTGAAACCTGCCGTGCGACGGCCGTACGCCCTTGACAGAGGGATGTTTCATTGCCGACACATCGGGCCGGGTCCGGCGGATTGTGTTGCTGCGGACCCTCGACACGCCATAGAGTCGCCAACCGTCGGCATGGTGCCACGCTGACCTGTCTAGAAGTTTCCTGGTCACCAAGGAGGTAAGACGACTTGTGAATGAGTCGACATTTACTCCCGGGGGTGGTCAACCAGGAATGCCGGCACGGGGCCAGGGTCCCGCGGGGTTCGCTGCTGTCGGCTCCGTCGCTGTGCGCACCTTCGCAGCCCACCAGAGTCACCGGAGTTCAGGGGTGACTCACCCAGCACACCAGAGCATGGATGGCCATCACGTGAACGCCATGGCCGGCGACGGAAGTGGCGCGCCCCACAACCATTTCGCCGACTACGACGAACTGCCCGAGGGGCACTTCTACGACCCCGACGCCGAGTACGAGCCCGACCCCGAGTACGCGGCCACGCTCGCGCCCGACGCCGCGCGTCAGCGCCGTGAGCGCATCGGCCCGACGGGGCGCCCGCTGCCGTACTTCCCGATCCCGGGCCCGCTGACCGACCACGGACCCGCGAAGATCATCGCGATGTGCAACCAGAAGGGCGGCGTCGGCAAGACCACGTCGACCATCAACCTGGGTGCCGCGCTCGCGGAGTACGGACGCCGGGTGCTGCTCGTGGACTTCGACCCGCAGGGCGCGCTGTCGGTCGGACTCGGCGTCAACCCCATGGAGCTCGACCTCACCGTCTACAACCTGCTCATGGAGCGGGGGATGGCGGCCGACGAGGTGCTGCTGAAGACCGCGGTCCCCAACATGGACCTGCTGCCCAGCAACATCGACCTGTCGGCGGCCGAGGTGCAGCTGGTCTCCGAGGTGGCCCGCGAGTCGACGCTCCAGCGCGCGCTGAAGCCGCTGATGGACGACTACGACTACATCGTGATCGACTGCCAGCCCTCGCTCGGCCTGCTCACGGTCAACGCGCTGACCGCCGCGCACAAGGTGATCGTGCCGCTGGAGTGCGAGTTCTTCGCGCTGCGCGGTGTCGCGCTGCTGACCGAGACCATCGAGAAGGTCCAGGAGCGCCTCAACCCCGACCTGGAGCTCGACGGGATCCTCGCCACGATGTACGACTCGCGCACGGTGCACAGCCGTGAGGTGCTCGCGCGGGTCGTCGAGGCGTTCGACGATCACGTCTACCACACGGTCATCGGCCGCACGGTCCGCTTCCCGGAGACCACGGTCGCCGGTGAGCCGATCACCACGTACGCGTCCAACTCCGTCGGTGCCGCCGCCTATCGTCAGCTCGCCAGGGAGGTGCTCGCCCGGTGTCACGCCGAGTGAGTCTGCCGGGGGCCGACGAACTCTTCCGTACGACAGGGGGAATGGCGCTCCAGGCGTCCACGCCCAGACGCCAGGCCAACGGCGACGCCCGGGTCCCCGCGCCGGCGGGGGAGGGCGACGCGGCGGCGGCGCTCGAGGACGCGCCGCAGTCGGTGCCCGCGCAGGGCGGCGACGGCGAGGGCGCGGAGCATGTCGCGGCGGACGCCGAGCAGGGCGAGGGGGCCGAGTCCCGCAGCCGGGGCGGTGCGGAGCGCTCCGCGCGGCGCCAGGCGGCGCAGGAGGGGCAGGCGGCCCCGCGCAAGCGGGGGAGAGCGGCGGCACGGCGGCCGAGCGGGCGTGAGCGGCACGACGAGAAGATCACCGTGTACGTGTCCGCCGAGGAGCTGATGGACCTGGAGCACGCGCGGCTGGTGCTGCGCGGCGAGCACGGGCTGGCCGTCGACCGGGGGCGGATCGTCCGCGAGGCGGTCGCCGTGGTCCTGGCGGATCTGGAGACCCGGGGGGATGCGAGCATCCTCGTGCGCCGGCTGCGGGGCCGGTAGCGGTAGCCTGCGGGGGCCATGACCTCGAACGACGCCTCCGCCTCCGGCTCCGGCCGCGCGAATCGTCGGCGTGCGCTGGGGCGGGGGCCGGGGGCAGATCCCGTCGCTGAGACCGAGCCCCGGGTGCCGCCGGTTCTGGCACCGCACCCACCGGTCCCGCCCCACGAGGTCCCTGCCCACGAGGCCCGCGGCGACGACGGGGATCCGTCGGCTGCCCACCCGGAGAGGGAGGCCCGGCCCACACCGGTCGCCCCGCAGTCACCGGAGGGTGAGGTCCGGCTTCGGAAGCCGGAGGGGGACGCCCGGCCCTCTGAGGGCGGTGCTCCGCCCCGGGAGGGAGACGCTCCGCCTTCGGTGGGTGACGTCCAGCCTCCGGAGGGGGACGCTCAGGTTCCGGAGGGCGACGCCCCGCCTCCGGGTGACGCCCAGTCTCCGGACCGTGGTGCTCAGCCTTCGGAGGGCGAAGCTCAGCCCTCGGAGGGTGCGCTCCCGTCCACGGGGAACGGCCTTCGGTCCGGGGGCGACACCCCCGGGCGCCGGGACGGCGAGCCCCGGCCTGCTGCGGGCAGGACTCGGTCCTCGGTGCACGGCGTTCGGCCTGCGGACGGCGCTCCACAGCCGCCGGAAGGCGGGCCTCGGCCTTCCGAAGCGCCGGCGGAGGGTTCCCGGACACCTGATGGCGGTCCGGAGGACGGTGCCGGGGTCTTCAAGGTGCGGCTGGCGAACTTCGAGGGGCCCTTCGATCTGCTGCTTCAGTTGATCTCCAAGCACAAGCTGGATGTCACCGAGGTGGCGTTGTCGAAGGTCACCGACGAGTTCATGGCGTACATCCGGGCCATGGGGCCGGACTGGGATCTGGACGAGACGACCGAGTTCCTGGTGGTCGCCGCCACGCTGCTCGACCTCAAGGCGGCGCGGCTGCTGCCCGCCGCCGAGGTGGAGGACGAGGCCGATCTCGCGTTGCTGGAGGCGCGTGACCTGCTGTTCGCCCGGCTGTTGCAGTACCGGGCGTACAAGCAGATCGCGGAGATCTTCAACCGGCGGCTGGACGACGAGGCACGGCGCTGTCCCCGTACCGTGGGCCTCGAACCGCACCACGCCGAGCTGCTGCCCGAGGTGGTCATCAGCATCGGGCCCGAGGGCTTCGCCAGGCTCGCCGTGAAGGCGATGCAGCCCAAGCCCAAGCCGCAGGTGTACGTCGATCACATCCACGCGCCGCTGGTGAGTGTGCAGGAGCAGGCCGGGATCGTCGTCGCGCGGCTGAAGGAGCTCGGGGAGGCCTCCTTCCGGGCCCTCGTCGAGGACACGGACGACACCCTCACCGTCGTCGCCCGCTTCCTCGCGCTGCTGGAGCTGTACCGCGAGAAGGCCGTCGCGCTGGAGCAGGAGACCGCGCTCGGGGACCTCCTCGTGCGCTGGACCGGCGGGGACGGGGACGAGACGCCGATGGTCACCGACGAGTTCGACCGGCCGCCCGAGCAGCCCGAGGAGGAGAAGAAGACGTGAGCGAGGACACCACCGAGGCGCCCGCAGGGCTGCGGACCGTCGCCGACCTCGACCTCAAGCCCGCCCTCGAGGCCGTCCTCATGGTCGTGGACGAGCCCGCGACCGAGGAGCACCTGGCGAAGATACTTCAGCGGCCGAAGAGGCAGGTCGGCGACGCCCTGCGGGAGCTGGCCGACGAGTACACCGTCCAGGGGCGCGGCTTCGAGCTGCGGCTCGTCGCGGGCGGCTGGCGGTTCTACACCCGGCCCGAGTACGCCGCGGCCGTGGAGGGCTTCGTCCTGGACGGCCAGCAGGCCAGGCTCACCCAGGCCGCCCTGGAGACCCTCGCCGTGGTCGCCTACCGCCAGCCGGTCAGCCGCAGCCGCGTCTCCGCGGTGCGCGGAGTGAACTGCGACGGCGTGATGCGCACCCTCCTGCAGCGGGGTCTCATCCAGGAGACGGGCACGGAACCCGAAACAGGTGCGATCCTGTACACGACGACGAACTACTTCCTGGAGCGGATGGGCCTGCGCGGTCTGGACGAGCTCCCGGAGCTCGCGCCCTTCCTCCCGGAGGCGGAGGCGATCGAGGCCGAGACCCAGGAAGGCGTGCCGTCGTTCGATCCGGACGCCCCGGACGCGGACGACGGTCCCGCGACGAACATGCCTGACACGACGACGACGGAATATTGATGCGAAGCAGCGGCAGCGGAAAGAGCGGCGGACGCGGTAACCACCGTGGTGCCGGTAACAACAGGGACCAGAAGCAGGGGCAGGGCCGCCCCCGCAAGCCCCGCCCCGAGGAGCGCCGCTACGACGTCGGTCCCGGAGCCACCAAGGACGGCCCGAAGTCCGGGCGCGGCGGAGCCAAGGCGTCGCCGCAGAAGGGCGGCCGGGGGCGCAGCGCTCCGGCGCGTTCGCGCGAGTACGAGACGCGGATCGAGGAGCGCAACCGCGAGCGGTACGCCGGCAAGAAGGAGGTCAGGCTCCCGAAGACCTTCCCCGGTGCCGAGCAGGAGGGCGAGCGGCTGCAGAAGGTGCTCGCCCGCGCGGGCTACGGCTCCCGGCGCGCCTGCGAGGAGCTGATCGAGCAGGCGCGGGTCGAGGTCAACGGCGAGATCGTGCTGGAGCAGGGCCGCCGGGTCGACCCGGAGAAGGACGAGGTCAAGGTCGACGGACTGACCGTCGCGACCCAGTCGTACCAGTTCTTCGCGCTGAACAAGCCCGCCGGGGTCGTCTCCACGATGGAGGACCCCGAGGGCCGGCAGTGCCTCGGCGACTACGTCACCAACCGGGAGACGCGGCTGTTCCACGTCGGCCGGCTCGACACCGAGACCGAGGGTGTCATCCTGCTCACCAACCACGGCGAGCTGGCGCACCGGCTGACCCACCCCAAGTACGGCGTGAAGAAGACCTACCTCGCGCACATCGTCGGGCCCATCCCGCGTGACCTGGGCAAGCGGCTGAAGGACGGCATCCAGCTGGAGGACGGCTACGCCCGCGCCGACCACTTCCGGGTGGTCGAGCAGACCGGCAAGAACTACCTCGTCGAGGTGACCCTGCACGAGGGCCGCAAGCACATCGTGCGCCGCATGCTCGCGGAGGCCGGGTTCCCCGTCGACAAGCTGGTGCGCACCGCCTTCGGGCCGATCACGCTGGGCGACCAGAAGTCGGGCTGGCTGCGGCGGCTGTCCAACACCGAGGTCGGGATGCTGATGAAGGAAGTCGACCTCTAGAGCCCGCCGGCCTCCAGGGCCTTGTGAGTGACCTCCACCCCCCTTTATAGTCGTCCTGACCATAAAAGGGGGTGGAGGTCTTTCCCATGCACGGCTACGACAAGCACGCCTACGAACCCTTCGCCGTCACCGTGGACCTCGCCGTCTTCACGATCCGCGACGGCACGCTGCACGTCCTGCTCGTCGAGCGCGGCCAGGAGCCGTACGCCGGGCGGTGGGCGTTGCCGGGCGGCTTCGTGCAGCCGGACGAGTCCGCCGAGACGGCCGCCCGGCGTGAACTCGCCGAGGAGACCGGGCTGACCGACGTCTCCGGCCTGCACCTGGAGCAGCTTCGCACCTACAGCGAACCGGACCGCGATCCCCGGATGCGGGTGGTGTCGGTGGCGTTCGCCGCGCTGCTCCCCGACGCGCCGGAGGCGCACGGCGGCAGCGACGCGGCCGAGGCCCGCTGGATGCCGTACGACGCCGTGCGGGAGCTCGCCTTCGACCACGACCGGATCCTGGCCGACGCCCACGACCGCATCGGCGCCAAGCTCGAGTACACCTGCCTCGCCACCGCCTTCTGCCCGCCCGAGTTCACCCTCGGCGAGCTGCAGCAGGTCTACGAGACGGTGTGGGGCACCGCCCTGGACCGCCCCAACTTCCGGCGAAAGGTGCTCGCCACCCCGGGGTTCGTCGAAACGGTCCCCGGGGGCGCCCGGCTCACCGGCGGCCGGGGCAAACCGGCCGCGCTCTACCGCGCCGGCACCGCCACCACCCTGCACCCGCCACTGCTCCGGCCGACCTCGGAAGGACGCCCCGCATGACCACCACCGCCACCAAGCGCGCCGCCACAGGGGCGCTCACCGGACTCGCCCTGGGGGACGCGCTCGGCTTCCCGACCGAGTTCGACGACGTCCCGTCGATCCTCGCCAAGTTCGGGCCCTGGCGCGGCATGGACCTGCCCCGGCCCGCGATCGTCACCGACGACACCCAGATGACCCTGGCCCTCGGCCGGGGACTGCGCACGGCCATGGACCGGGGACTGCTCACCCCGAAGCGGCTGGAGCGGCCGGTGCGCGAGGAGTTCGTGGGGTGGTACCGCTCGCCCGAGAACAACCGCGCCCCCGGCAACACCTGTCTGAGGGCCTGCCACCTGCTGGCCGACGAGAACCGGCCCTGGCAGGACGCCGGCCAGGTGGGCTCCAAGGGCTGCGGCGCCAACATGCGGGTCGCGCCGATCGGGCTGGCCCCCGGCCTCAGCGACGAACAGCGTGCGGGCGCCGCCCAGTTGCAGTCCGCGCTCACCCACGGCCACCCCACCGCGCTGGCCGCCTCCGACCTCACCGCGCACGCCGTACGCCTGCTCGCCGAGGGCGCAGAGCCGACCGGACTGATCGGCCGGCTGCGCTCCTACGCCTACGACAACCGCACCCGCTACCACGAGTTCTGGCTCGGCGACCTGTGGACCCGCGCCCAGGACCCCAGCCCCGAGGCATTCATCGCCCGCGGCTGGGACGAGTGCCTGGAGATCCTGGCTCGCCTCCAGGACGCCGTGCGCACCGTCTCCCCGGAGACGGACCCGTGCCTGGCCACGGGGGAGGGGTGGGTCGCCGAGGAGGCCCTGGCCACGGGGCTGCTGTGCTTCCTGCTCTTCGTCGACGAACCGCTCACCGCCCTGCGCCGCGCCGCCTGCACCTCCGGCGACTCCGACTCCATCGCCTGCCTGACGGGCGCCTTCGCCGGGGCCCACCTGGGTGCGGACGCCTGGCCCGCACAGTGGGCGGAGCGGATCGAGTACCGGGACGAACTGACGACCCTCGGGCAGCTCTGGGACACGTCGGGGGACACCGCCTAAGGCGCGCGCAGGGCGGAGGTCCTGCGGACGTGGATCAGGAAGTCCTCGACGCGCCGGCGGTCCGGTTCTGCCGGGAGGGGGCCGGCGTGGGCCGCCTCCTCGGCCTCCGCTTCCAGGCGGATCATCCGGGCCTCCACCTCGGACCAGGGCACCTCGCCGCGCTTGATCGCGAGGAGCGGTTCGCGGTGCTCGCCCACGTCGATCGTGAGCCGGCCCGTGCGCAGCAGGTCGCGGGCGCTGGTCAGGAGGCGGACCAGATGCATGGCGTGCTTCCAGCGCGGGGCGCCGTGCACGCGGACGTCGGCTTCCAGCTTGCGGCGCTGGCTGCGGGCATAGCGTGTGAATGTCTCGTGGACTCGGCGGGAGAGGAACGCCCCGCGCAGGGACAGCAGTTCGCGGCCGGTGTCGTCGGCGTACTCCACGAGCGGGGAGTGCAGGCACTCCAGGATGTTGGGGTTGGCGCGCAGGGCCAGTTCGCAGAAGCGCTCCAGCTCCCAGCTGAACTGCTCCTCACCCGGGCCCTCGACGTGCGTCGGCGGCTTGTCGAAGCGCCAGAACAGCGGGGTGGGGGCGAGGAAGACGCCGCGGCGGTCGGTGTCGCTGCCCTGCGTCGCCAGACCGAAAGCGCGCGAGCCCATGACGCAGGCGTAGACCGTGTGGTCGCGGACCAAGGCCTCGGCTGTCGTGGACATCTCGGGTGTCGCGGGTGTCTCGGGGCGCATGCCCCGGAGCGTACGGGGAAGATCACGCCAGGCGGATCGAATTTCCCTCCACCGTGATCTGCTCCTCGGGCAGCGGACGCGTCGCCGGGCCGCGCTCCACCGCACCGTCGGCGATGGCGAACCTGCTGCCGTGGCAGGTGCAGTTGATCGTGCCGTCCGAGACGGTGGCCACGACACAGTTCTGGTGCGTGCAGATCGCCGAGAAGGCCTTGAAGTCGCCCTCCTCGGGCTGCGTCACCACGACCTTCTCGTCCTTGAAGATCGTGCCCCCGCCCACCGGGATGTCGCCGGTCGAGGCCAGCTGCTGCCCTGCCGGGGCGTCCGGTGCGGTGGTGTTGTTCTCGCCGGTGGCGGTCTCGGCCGGGGGGCTCTCGTCGCCGCCGTCCCCGCCGCAGCCGGCGGTCAGGGCAGCCGCGCCCGTCGCTCCTGCCGCGATGAGGACCGTGCGTCGCGTTGCGCCGTGGGTCATGTCGTCACTCCGAGGGGGAGACAGCGGTGGCGGACCTGACAGCTCCTGCATCTTGACATCGAAAGCACCGAAGTGCCAGGAAAACGCCCATCTCGCCCGTCTCGGTGGACGGGCGCCGGACGCCCCTCATGCCCGGGCTGACTAGGCTGGACGACCAAGCAGCCGATGACGTACGTCAGCAAGGAGCAGCGCCGTGGCGGTACGAGCGGTCCGGGGGGCCGTCCAGCTGGAGCGGGACGAGGCCGACCACATGGAGGAGCAGGTCTCAGCGCTGCTCACCGCCGTCCTGGAGCGGAACGGCCTGACCGCCGACGACCTGATCAGCATCTGGTTCACCGCCACGCCGGACCTGCACAGCGACTTCCCGGCCGCCGCGGCCCGCAAGCTCGGCATCGTCGACGTGCCCCTGATCTGCGCCCAGGAACTGGACATCCAGGGCGCGATGCCCCGCGTGGTGCGCATCCTCGCGCACATCGAGTCCGACAAGCCCCGCGCCGACATCGCCCACGTCTACCTCGGTGCCGCCGCGGCCCTGCGCAAGGACATCGCCCAGTGAGAACCGCACTCGTCATCGGCACCGGGCTCATCGGCACGTCCGCCGCCCTGGCCCTGTCCCAGCGGGGCGTCACCGTCCACCTCGCCGACCACGACCCGGAGCAGGCCCGGACGGCCGCCGCGCTGGGCGCCGGTACCGACGAGGTGCCCGAGGGGCCCGTGGACCTGGCGATCGTCGCCGCTCCGCCCGCCCATGTCGCCGACGTGCTCGCCGACGCGATGGGACGCGGCCTGGCCCGTGGCTATGTCGACGTCGCCAGCGTCAAGGGCGGGCCCCGGCGGGAACTGCTGGCCCGCGGGCTGGATCTGGCGGCGTACATCGGCACCCATCCCATGTCCGGACGCGAGAAGTCCGGTCCGCTGGCCGCCAGCGCGGACCTCTTCGAGGGCCGCCCGTGGGTGCTCACCCCGACCCGGGACACCGACACGGAGGTGCTGAACCTCGCCCTGGAGCTGGTCTCGCACTGCCGTGCCGTGCCGGTCGTCATGGACGCCGACGCCCACGACCGCGCCGTGGCCCTCGTCTCCCACATGCCCCACCTGGTGTCGAGCCTGGTCGCCGCGCGCCTGGAGAACGCCGAGGAGGCCGCCGTACGGCTGTGCGGGCAGGGCATCCGGGACGTCACCCGGATCGCCGCCTCCGACCCGGCGATGTGGATCGACATCCTCTCCGCGAACCCCGGGCCGGTCGCCGACCTGCTCACCGACGTCGCCGCCGACCTGGAGGAGACCGTGCGGGCCCTGCGCGCACTGCAGTCCTCCGACGAGGACAAGCGCCGCGAGGGCACCACCGGCATCCAGGACGTGCTGCGCCGGGGCAATGCCGGGCAGGTCCGGGTCCCCGGCAAACACGGGTCCGCGCCGCGGGTCTACGAGACGGTGGCCGTGCTCATCGACGACCAGCCGGGACAGCTGGCCCGGATCTTCGCGGACGCCGGGCGCGCGGGCGTCAACATCGAGGACGTGCGGATCGAGCATGCGACGGGGCAGCAGGCCGGTCTCGTGCAGTTGATGGTCGAGCCGAAGGCGGTGCCTGTGCTGGTGGCTGCGCTGCGGGAGCGGGGGTGGGCGATCCGGCAGTGAGGGGGCGGCCGGTGTCGCTGGGCACTGACCGGTGCCGACGGGCTCGCCTCGGGCGCGGCCATTCGGGGGACGCGTACCCAGTAACCTTGTCGTGGGCCGCTGCGCCCGTCCCCGCCCGTCAGGTCCAGGAAGGTATCCCACTGTGGAAAGCGCCACGCCCGTGATTGTCGCCATCGACGGCCCCTCCGGTACGGGCAAGTCGAGCACGTCGAAGGCCGTGGCGGCCCAGCTCGGTCTGAGCTACCTGGACACCGGCGCCCAGTACCGGGCGATCACCTGGTGGATGGTGAACAACGGGATCGACATCGAGGACCCCTCCGCGATCGCGGCCGTCGCCGGGAAGCCGGAGATCCTCTCCGGCACCGACCCGAAGGCGCCGACCATCATGGTCGACGGCATCGACGTGGCCGGGCCGATCCGCGAGCAGGACGTCACCTCCAAGGTGAGCGCGGTCAGCGCGGTGCCCGAGGTGCGCGCCCGGATCACCGAGCTGCAGCGCACCATCGCCTCCTCCGCCGTCACCGGCATCGTCGTCGAGGGCCGCGACATCGGGACGACCGTGCTGCCCGACGCCGACCTGAAGATCTTCCTCACCGCCTCCCCGGAGGCGCGGGCCGCCCGGCGCAGCGGTGAGCTCAAGGGCGCCGACCTGCACGCCACCCGCGAGGCCCTGGTCAAGCGGGACGCGGCCGACTCCAGCCGCAAGGTGGCCCCGCTGGCCAAGGCGGACGACGCGATCGAGGTGGACACCACCGAGCTGACCCTCCAGCAGGTCATCGAGTGCGTCGTCACGCTCGTCGAGGAGAAGCGAGCCGGGAAGTGACCCAGGTCCCATCCGAGCGGGGCGCCGAGGTCGGGCGGCGCATCGGCGTCGGCCTGATGTACGGGCTGTGGAAGCCGCGGGTGCTGGGCGCCTGGCGGGTTCCCGCGAGCGGTCCGGTGATCTTCGCCGTGAACCACTCGCACAACATCGACGGCCCCATGGTCATGGGGGTCGCGCCGCGCCCGACGCACTTCCTGATCAAGAAGGAGGCGTTCGTCGGCCCGCTCGACCCGTTCCTGACCGGCATCGGCCAGGTGAAGGTCGACCGCGGCAGCACCGACCGCACGGCGATCTCCCGGGCGCTCGGCGTGCTGGAGCAGGGCGGGGTGCTGGGCATCTTCCCCGAGGGCACCCGGGGCGAGGGCGACTTCGCCGCGATCCGGGCGGGCCTCGCGTACTTCGCCGTGCGCAGCGGGGCGCCGATCGTGCCGGTCGCCGTCCTGGGAAGTTCCGACCGGCCCGGACGGTTGATAAAGGCGCTGCCCCCGCTGCGCTCGCGCGTCGACGTCGTCTTCGGCGACCCGTTCGACGCCGGCGACGGCAGCGGGCGGCGTACCCGCAAGGCGCTGGACGAGGCCACCGAGCGCATCCAGAAGCAGCTCACCGCCCACCTGGAAAACGCCAGGCGCCTCACCGGGCGCTAGGCGACACTGAGTAGTGGATCAGCCCCGCACACGACAGGGCGGGTCCACCGATCACCACGAATGAACGACGAGGTACGGACTTCATGAACGACCACAGCCAGCCCGACGGCTCGGCCGCGCACGAGCACGATCACGGGGCGCTCGGCGATGCCGAGTTCGCGGAGTTCATGGAGCTCGCCGCGGAGGAGGGCTTCGACCTCGAGGACGTCGAGGGCGCGATCGAGGCGGCCGGTCACGGGCCGCTGCCCGTGCTCGCCGTCGTCGGCCGCCCCAATGTCGGCAAGTCGACCCTGGTGAACCGCATCATCGGCCGCCGCGAGGCCGTCGTCGAGGACAAGCCCGGCGTCACCCGCGACCGCGTCACCTACGAGGCCGAGTGGGCGGGCCGCCGCTTCAAGGTCGTCGACACCGGCGGCTGGGAGCAGGACGTCCTCGGCATCGACGCCTCCGTCGCCGCCCAGGCCGAGTACGCCATCGAGGCGGCCGACGCGGTCGTCTTCGTCGTCGACGCCAAGGTCGGCGCCACCGACACCGACGAGGCGGTCGTCCGGCTGCTGCGCAAGGCCGGCAAGCCGGTCGTGCTGTGCGCCAACAAGGTCGACGGACCGAGTGGCGAGGCCGACGCCGCCTACCTGTGGTCCCTGGGCCTGGGCGAGCCGTACCCGGTCTCCGCGCTGCACGGCCGCGGCACCGGCGACATGCTGGACCAGGTGCTCGAGGTGCTGCCCGAGGCCCCCGCGCAGACCTTCGGCACCGCCGTCGGCGGCCCGCGCCGCGTCGCGCTGATCGGCCGTCCGAACGTCGGCAAGTCCTCCCTGCTGAACAAGGTCGCGGGCGAGGAGCGCGTCGTCGTCAACGAACTCGCCGGCACCACCCGCGACCCGGTCGACGAGATGATCGAACTGGGCGGCAAGACCTGGAAGTTCGTCGACACGGCCGGCATCCGCAAGCGGGTCCACCTCCAGCAGGGCGCCGACTACTACGCCTCGCTGCGCACCGCAGCGGCGGTGGAGAAGGCCGAGGTGGCGGTCGTCCTGATCGACGCCGCCGAGTCCATCTCCGTGCAGGACCAGCGCATCGTCACCATGGCGGTCGAGGCGGGCCGCGCGCTCGTGCTCGCCTTCAACAAGTGGGACACCCTCGACGAGGAGCGCCGTTACTACCTGGAGCGGGAGATCGAGACCGAGCTCGGCCAGGTCGCCTGGGCTCCCCGGGTGAACGTCTCGGCGCGCACCGGACGGCACATGGAGAAGCTGGTCCCGGCGATCGAGACGGCCCTGGAGGGCTGGGAGACGCGGGTTCCGACGGGCCGGCTGAACGCCTTCCTCGGCGAGCTGGTCGCGGCCCACCCGCACCCGGTGCGGGGCGGCAAGCAGCCGCGCATCCTGTTCGGCACCCAGGCGGGCACCAGGCCGCCCCGGTTCGTGCTGTTCGCCTCCGGCTTCATCGAGGCCGGCTACCGGCGCTTCATCGAGCGCCGGCTGCGCGAGGAGTTCGGCTTCGAGGGCACCCCGATCCACATCTCGGTGCGGGTGCGCGAGAAGCGCGGCAAGAAGAAGTAGCGGCGGACACGGAGACGGGGCGGTCCCTGATCGGGACCGCCCCGTCGTCGTACGCCCGTCGTGCGCCGTCGTCAGGAGCCCCTGCGGGGCATCGGCGGCAGGCCCGCCGGCACCCGCTGCCACTGCGGCTGGGGACCGGCACCACCCTGCCGGGCGCTGGTCGCGCCCGCGCTGTAGGCGCTGTACGCGCCACCACCGAGGGAGCCGCCGACCGGCTCCGAGCCGTGGCCGCCGTGCGAGCCGGTGCGGTGCGGGATGCTCCCGAAGGCGGTGAAGCCCAGCCGCTCCTCGCCGCTGCGGTCACCCGGCAGCGAGCGGAAGGACTCGACGTACTCCGCGTAGAGCGCGTCGTAGATCGGCGTGGCCGAGGGGCAGCTCCGCACGTCCCGGGCCGGTCGTACGGGGGCGGGGACCGAGGGGAGCGGCGGGCGGCGGGGAACGTCGTATGCGTGCACGTATGTCCAAACGACCCCGCACGGCAAGGGATGCGGCCCCCGTGCGGCTTTCGCCGGACGCCCGCCGGTCGACCGCCGCTCAGGTACCGGCGAGCGGCAGTGCCGCGCCCACCAGCTGGCCGCCGGCCGCCGCCTTGTCCAGTGCCTCGCGCAGCAGGTCCTCGCGCGGCTGCCGGCCGATGGAGCCGACGGGGGCCGCGAACATCAGCACCTGCTGGTGCTTGTTGGCGGCCGCGCGCCAGCCGTCGGTCACCTGAAGCGGCTGGTGCGCCTGCCACCAGGCCACCGGCCGGCCGCCGTCGGGGCCCGGCTGGAGCACCGCGTGCAGCTGTCCCACGGCGAGCAGCACCGACCAGCCGTGCAGCACGGGCGGCACGGCCGACAGCTCGCTCAGCGGCATGAAGCCCTGCTCGATCAGCAGCGGAAGGAAGTCGTCACCGGAGCCGAGCGAACCGGGCCGGGCGACCGGGGCGGTCGGCTCGACGACCAGGGCCGGGTGCAACTCCCCGGCGATCAGGACCAGTCCGCTGGTCACGCCGAGCACGGCCTGCTCGGGCGCGGCCCCCTGCTCCGGCTCCGGTTCCGGAGCCGCTCCGTCGCCGCTGATGGACCGGACGGCACCCCTCAGCTGCTCCTCGGTGACCTGGACGACCTGCGAGGGCAGACAGGTGGCGTGGGCGAAGGCGAGGACGGCGGTCTCCTCCCCGATGAACAGGACGGTGCTGGTGCGCTCCTGCTCCGGGTCGCCCGGGGTGCGGCAGGAGGTGCAGTCGTAACCGCCCGGGGCGGACTCTCCGGCGAGCAGGCGGTCGGCTTCTTCGTCGCCGATCTCGGCGCGTACCTCGTCGCTGACGTCGAGCATGCGCGGCACGGGTGGCTCCCTCGGGATGCGGTGCGTGGCGGGACCGGGTGGCTCCCGGCCCGTGGTCCGGGTGGGTCCCCGGCTCATGAAGAAGACAACGGACGATCTGTGGCGGGAGTCACGCCCCCGGACGAACGGAATCGAACCGACCGACGCACACCGTGACCTCCCGCGCGGAATCGGGCACTCACCGTCAACTGCCCGCGGACGTAAAGCGGTTGGGGGCGTGAAGTGGGCCACAGGCGGACCGGCGGGCAGGTCGACAAATCAGGAAATCGGCCCATGAAGTGGGTGACCGAAAATCGCCGATACCCCGGGTAATGCCGAACTGGCCTGCCAGGACGGGCCGTTGGTTGATCCCGGGCCCGGCAGCTCCCTACATTCCTCCGCCGTGTGCAACGAGCACCGCTCGGGTACGTCCGCCGACCGCACCATGCAGCATCCACGATCCACCGTTCAACGGTGCATCGCACCACCCCGCAGGCGGACGGGGCGAGCGCGGCCCACGCGTCCCACGGCGCGGCGGGCGGCGCATCGCCACGGGGACCCCGGGTTGTTCGAGAGGGAACTACATGTCCGAATGTGCCGATGACACCCGCGACACCCGTGACAGCGCACGGAAGACCCGTACGACGGCCGTCCTGGCCGGCGCGGCACTGCTCGCGCCCCTGGGGCTGCTGGCCACCGGTGGCACCGCCGCGGCGGCGGACGGCGGAGTGTGGGACCGCATCGCCCAGTGCGAGAGCGGCGGCAACTGGCACATCAACACCGGCAACGGCTACTACGGCGGGCTCCAGTTCTCCGGCGCCACCTGGCGCGCGTACGGCGGCACGGCGTACGCGCCGACCGCTGACCGGGCCACCAAGTCCCAGCAGATCGCCGTCGCGACGAAGGTCCAGCGCGCCCAGGGCTGGGGGGCCTGGCCGACCTGCTCGGCCCGCGCGGGGGCGTCCGGCAGCGCACCGGCGGTCGGTTCGGTGAGCGGGAACCAGGCACCGCCGAAGGCCGCGAAGCCCGCGAAGAAGCCCGCGAAGTCGTCGCAGCCGGCCGAGGCGCCCACGCGTACGGCCGGACACGCGGACCGGAGCGCTTCGCGCGGTGACTACACCGTGCGCGCGGGAGACACGCTCAGCGGCATCGCGGAGCGGCACGGGACCACCTGGCAGCGGCTGTACGCCGCCAACGAGGCCGTCATCGGCGGGGATCCGGATGTGATCGTCCCCGGGCAGCGCCTCGAACTCTGAACCCGATCGGGTTCAGGCGCCGGGGCGGCGGGCGAGTTCCCCCGCCTCCCCGGCGAACGCGACCGCGCCGCGATGCAGTTCGTAGACGAAGGCGGGGCGGCCGTGCAGGGCGGGCGGCAGCCGCTGCTCGGCCAGCACCACGCACGCGTCGAGAGACGCCAGCAGCTCGTACGTGCGGGCCGCGACCGCCGGTGACATGCCCTGCGCGGGCTCGTCGACCAGCACCACGCGCGCGCGTGCCAGCAGCGCGCGGGACAGGGCCAGCATGCGCTGCTCGCCGCCGGAGAGCGTGCCGGCCCGGCGGTCCAGCAGCGGCCGCAGGGCCGGGTAGGCGTCGAGGGCCGGGGCGGGATCGGGCGCGGCGAGGGCGAGGTGCTCGCGCACGGTGAGCGAACCGAACACCGCCTGCCGCTCCGGCACCAGACACATCCCGCGCCGGGCCCGTTCGTAGGCCGGTACGCCGGTCACGTCGGCGCCGTCCCAGACCACCGAACCGCCGGACAGCGGCACGGTGCCGGCGAGCGCGCGCAGGACGGTCGTACGCCCGGAGCCGTTGCGCCCCAGCAGGACGGTGAGGCCCGGGCCGGGGGCGACGAGGGTGACCCCGTGCAGGGCCTCCAGAGGGCCGTAGCGCACGCGGGCGTGACGAAGCGCGAGAGCGGTCACCGGCCGGTCGCCTCCCCGAGGGTGTCCAGGACGTGACCGGGCGGTCCCGAGGCGACGATCCGGCCCGCCGTCATCACGTGCACCACATCGGCGAGGTCGGCGACCAGATCCAGGTCGTGCTCGACCACGAGAAGCGCCATGCCGTCGGCGGCCAGCGCCTTCAGGATCCGGGTCAGCGCGGCCACTTCGGCGGTGTCGAGTCCCGCGGCGGGTTCGTCGAGCAGCAGCACGCGCGGGGCGCCTGCCAGGGCGCGGGCGAGCTCCACGCGGCGCAGCGTCCCGGTCGGCAGGCCCGCGGCGGGCAGCGCCCGCACCGGCCCGTCGAGCCCCAGCAGCCGCAGCGTCCGCTCCACGGCACCGGGATCGCTCACCCGGCCCTGCTCGGCGCCGACGCGCACGTTCTCCGCGACGGTCAGCGTCGGGAACACCGCCAGCTGCTGGAACGTCCGCGCGATGCCCAGCCGGGTACGCGCGTGCGCGGGGAGCCGGGTGATGTCCCGCCCCCCGAACCGCACGACGCCCCGCTCGGGCCGCAGCGTCCCCGCCAGACAGTGGAACAAGGTGCTCTTCCCTGCCCCGTTGGGCCCCACGACCGCGGTCACCCGCCCGGCGGGGACCCGCAGATCGACCCCGTCGAGCGCGGTGAACCCCCCGAACCGGACGCGCAGGGCACGCGCTTCGAGGACGGCGAGGGCGCCCGGACCGTACGGCGCCGGAGTCCGGGGGCCGGTGAAGGGCCCGCCAGGAGGGGGCGGCCCGGAGAGGCGGGCCCGGCGCCGCCGCACCGCGCCGAGGAGGCCCCGCCGGGGGCGGAGCGCTTCGGTGTCCGCAGTCGCCCCGGTGCTCCGGGGGCCGCGGTGCTCCGTCCGTGCCGCGCTGCCGTGCGGTGCGGCCGGCTGCGGGGACACGCCGCTGGTGCGTGCACCGCTCGCTGTCCCCATCGGGCCCCCGTGTGTCCCCGCACCCGCTGCCGTGGCTCCCGACGGCACCGGCAGGGGCGGTGGCTCCGGGGGCGGGCCGTGCAGGCGGCGGCGCACGCGGGTGCCCAGGGCCGTCAGGGCCGGGGTGCCTCGCAGGCGTTGTGCGGTGGCGCGGACCGCCTCGTACGGGCCGCCCGGGAAGCGGCCCACCAGGATGGCCAGGACGCCGATCACGGCCGCCGCCACCCCACCGCGGGTGCCCGCGTCCAGGCCGACCAGCAGGGCCGCGGCGAGCAGGGCGCCCAGGGTGCTGTCGGCGCCCAGGACGACCACCGCGGCGAACCACAGCAGGCCCCGTACGGGGTCGTACGCGGCGGGGTCGAAGGCGCGCAGCCCCATGCCCAGCAGACCGCCGCCCAGCGCGGCCAGCGCGGCGCCGCAGACGAAGGCGAGGAGCTTCAGCGACGGCACGCGCACGCCCGCCGCGCGGGCACCGGACTCGTGGTCCCGCATCGCGGCGAGCGCACGGCCGACACGGCCCCGGCGCAGCGCTCCCGTCGCGAGCAGCGCGCACACCAGGAGGGCGAGTTCCAGGACGTAGTACGCGCGGTCGCTGTCGAAGCCCGCCGGGCGGCCCAGGGCGAGGCCCGCCGTGGCGTACGGCTGGGCGAAGACGAAGCGGCTCACGCCGACGCCGACCGCGAAGGTGGCCAGCGCCAGCGCCAGGCCCCGGCGGCCGATCGCGGGCCAGCCCGTGAGCACGCCCAGGGGAGCGACCAGGACGACCGCCACCGCGAGCGCGGCCAGCTCCGGCAGCCGGGGCAGGCCCGGGAAGCGCCCGGCGGCGAGGAGGGCCGTGAACAGGGCGCCCAGGCCCGCGTACGCCGCCTGCCCCAGCGAGATCTGCCCGCCCCGGCCGGTGACCACCACCAGGGACAGCAGCACCACCGCGAGCGCCGGCACCTGCACGGCCGTGTGCAGATCGCGCCCGGCGAAGCCCAGCGGCAACAGGAACAGCACCCCCGCGACGATCCACGCGCCCGGAGGCGTCGGCACCCGCGCGGTCGCCGTGCGCGGCAGCGCGTCGCGCGTGCCCACCCCGGGCAGCACCAGGGCGGCGATCAGCAGGGCGACCACGAAGAGATTGGCGCCGAGCGCCTGGACCAGCGGCTGGCTCCAGCCCGACGGATGCAGCCGGGTCAGCTGGCTCTGCGCCACCCCGATGCCGAGCGCCACGACCACCGCCACCGGCAGACTGCGCATCCGCGCGGCGACCGCCACCGCCAGCACCTCCATCACCAGCAGCGGCAGCCCGTACGGATCGAGCCGCACATACGGCGCCAGCAGCACACCCGTGAGCCCCGCCGTGAACGAGCCGAACGCCCAGCCCACCGCCGCCACCCGGTCCGCGTCGACACCGCCGAGCACCGCCAGCTGCCGGTCGTCCACCACCGCCCGCAGCTCCCGCCCGAACCGGGAGAACCGCACCACCGCCCCGACACCCGCGGCCAGGACCGCCACCACCGCCAGCTGCCCCCACGGCTCCGCCGACACCAGCACCGGCGTGTCGTCCCGCGCCCCCTGCCCCCACAGCAGCGCCGCCCCGCCCACGAGCAGCACGAACACCCCGAGGGACGCCACCAGCGTCTGCGCCGGATCGCTCCCCAGCACCGACAGCGGCCGGAACACGAACCGCTCCAGCACCACCCCCAGCCCCGGCGCCACCACGACCAGCGTCAGCAGGGTCGCCCACCACAGCGGCCAGCCCCACTCCACCACGCACTGGCGCAGCACGTAGGCGCACACCATCGCGATCGCCCCGTGCGCGAAGTTCAGCACCCCGGTCGCCCGGTACGTCACGATCAGGCCGATCCCGGTGAGCGCCGCGGCGGCGCCCACCGACAGCCCGGCCAGCGTCAGGTCGTACGTCAGGGAGGACATCGGCAGCGGGGCCTCAGTCGCTGTCCCCGGCGGGCTCACAGATCGGGCACGGCCCCAGCTCGCCGCTCGCCACCAGCCCGGCGTCCACCGGAACCGCCTCCGCCTTCCCCGCCACCAGCGGACAGTCCGCCCGGTGCCACAGCGTGCCGCCCGGCACCATGCGCAGCTCCCCGCTGACCGCGACCGGGGCGCCGGCCGCCTGCCCGGACACGTCGGCGTCGGCCGGCTCCGCGTCCACCAGCAGGCCGTACAGCTCCTCCACGCGCGTGGCGGCGAGCGAGCCCCGCCCGTGGGCCAGCAGCACCGCGCCCCCGATGATCAGCGCCGCTCCCGGGATGGTGCAGGAGGCCAGATAGGGCAGCTGCCGTTCGGCGTAGCGCTCGCCCGAGACGCCGTACCAGCCGATGACGCACAGCACCGCACCGGCGGCGAGCGCGGCCCAGCCGGCCCACAGGGCGGGGTGCACGGTCCGCAGTCGGGCTGTCCGCATCCTGGCTCCCACATCGCTCGGGTGTTCCGCGCATGTGCCGGCCCGCCCCTGTCCAAGTCGGGCGTTGGCTTGCACTATGCCTTGTGGAAGCTGACCCTGAAAGAACCGGGCACGCATGGCCCGGACCGACACCCGGTGGTGAGCCAGATGGTTCTCGGCAGCGACCTCAGGCGGGGGAAACGGGGGACACGGGGGAGGGGACGCGGCCCACGGGCGGCGGGGCGCGGCACGGCCCTCGCGGCCGCCCTGATCCTGGTCCTCGGCCCCGGCCTCGCCGCATGCGGTGATGACGACGACTCAGGCGGCGCCGAGAGCCCGCCCCCCACGCCGACCCCCGACCGGACGACGAGCGCTCCGGCCAGCGCGCCCGCGGACCGCGCGGCGGCCGAGCAGGAGATCCGGCAGAACTGGGAGAAGTTCTTCGATCCGGAGACCTCCCTGGAGGACAAGGCGACCGTCCTGGAGAACGGCGATCGGATAGCCCCGGTGCTCCAGGCGTTCAGCGGCGACCAGCGCGGCGGCCAGGTGCAGGCGAAGGTCACGAAGGTCGCCTTCACCTCGCCCACCGAGGCGGACGTCACCTACACCCTCACCCTCAAGGGCGCCACCGCCCTGCCCGACGCGTCCGGCACGGCCGTCGAGCAGGACGGCACCTGGAAGGTGTCCGCGAAGACCCTGTGCGCGCTGGTGCAGATGAGCGGCAATGGCACGGCCACGGCCGTACCGGGCTGCTGAGGTTCTCCGGGCCGCCGAGGTCCTCGCCGTCGCCGCCCTGCTCGCCCTGACCGCGGCGTGCGGCAGCCGGCTGCCCGAGAGCGACTTCGAGACCGACGACCGCTCGCCCGCACCCACCCGGGCCACGGGCGAGCCGCTGCACGTCGGCATCATCACCAGCGCCACCAGCCCGGTCGGCGGCAGCGCCTTCACCGGGCCGCGCGACGGTGCCAAGGCGTACTTCGACCGGCTCAACGCCCGCGGCGGCATCGACGGCCGGCGCGTCGAGGTGCACCTGTGCGACGACGGCGGCAGCGGCGTCGGCAACAACGAGTGCGTGCACAAACTGGTCGACGAGCAGAACGTGGTCGCCCTGGTGGCCACCACCGCCCTGGACTACGCGGGCGCCTCCCGCGTCTCCGGCGCGGGCGTGCCGGACATCGGCGGCCAGCCCATCGGCGCCGCCTACGACACCTACCCGCACCTGTACAGCATCTACGGCAGCTCGGCACCGAGGGACGGCACACCCGGCTGGGACGGCAAGCTGTACGGCGGCACCGAGGTCTACCGCTACTTCAGACGCGAGCACGGCGCCCGCACCGCCGCGGTGGTCTCCTACAACCAGTCCGCCTCCGCCGCCTACGCCCGGCTCGTCGAGCGCGGCCTGAGGGCCGAGGGTTACGAGGTGGTCACCGAGCAGGTCGACTTCGCGCTGCCCAACTTCCGCGCGGTGGCCGCCGACCTCAAGCAGCAGGGCGCCGACCTGGTCTTCGACGCCATCGACGGCCACGGCAACGCCCGCCTGTGCCAGGCGATGGACGAGGTCGGCGCCGACGTCACCGCCAAGGTCACCAACGTGCAGAACTGGACGTCGACCGTCGCCGAGAACTACCGGGACGCCCCGCGCTGCCGCAACGCCCTGTGGGCGACCGGCTCCAGCCGCAACTTCGAGGACAAAGGCCACCCGGCCGTGCGCGAGTTCACGGAGGGCACCAAGGACCTGAAGACGCACTCCCAGTGGCAGCTGGAGGGCTGGGCGGCGGCCCGCTGGTTCACCGACGCGGCGAAGTCCTGCGCGCAGGACGGCATCACGCGCGAGTGCGTCGACGACTACGTCGACCGCAGCGACGGCTACACCGCGGGCGGGCTGCTGCTCCCCGTCGACTTCGAGCCGTCGCCGGAGCCGCCGAGGACCGGCAGGACGTGCCTGTCGGTGGCCCGCTGGCAGGACGGCGAGGGCTGGGTGAGCCAGGGGGACATGAACCGCACCTGCTTCACCGTGCCCCAACTGGCGTACGAGCCCTGAGGCCGGTCCGGAGGGCACCGAGGAACGGTTCAGGACAGAAGCTGTCCGCAAGGGCTGGCAGACTCGCCCCATGTTGGAGACCTCGGCACGCCTGCTGCGTCTGCTGTCCCTGCTCCAGGCCCACCGTGAGTGGTCCGGCGCCGACCTCGCCGACCGCCTCGGCGTCAGTGCCCGCACCCTGCGCCGCGACGTGGACCGGCTGCGCGAACTCGGCTACCCCGTCAACGCCAGCCCCGGCACCGGCGGCGGCTACCAGCTCGGCGCCGGCGCCCAGCTGCCGCCGCTGCTGCTCGACGACGACGAGGCGGTGGCCGTCGCGGTCGGCCTGCGCACCGCCGCCGGGCAGGGCATCGAGGGCATCGGCGAGACCTCCGTGCGGGCCCTGGCCAAGCTGGAGCAGGTGCTGCCGAACCGGCTGCGCCGCCGCGTGAGCGCCCTGAACGCCTTCACCGTGCCGATGCTGCGCGGCCCGCGCGCCGACGCCGTCGACCCGGCTGTGCTGACCGAGCTCGCCCACCTCTGCCGGGACGCCGAACGCCTGCGCTTCACCTACCGGGGCCACGACGGCACGTCGTCCCGCCGCACCGTCGAGCCGCACCGCCTGGTGTGCTCCGAGCGCCGCTGGTACCTGGTCGCCTGGGATCTCGACCGCGCGGACTGGCGCACCTTCCGCGTGGACCGCCTCAGCCCGAGGCCGCCGCACGGCCCCCGCTTCGTCCCGCGCGAGCCCCCGGCCGCGGACCTGGCCGCCTACGTCTCCCAGGGCGTTTCCACGCGCGTGTACGCCTCGCACGCGGTGATCCGGCTCCTGGTGCCGCTGGAGCGGGCCGCCGAACGCATCTCGCCGACCGACGGGACGCTGGAGGCGGACGGCCCGGACGCCTGCGTCCTGCGCACCGGCGCCGCGAGCCTGGACGCGCTGGTCGTGCACGTGATGATGCTCGGCTTCGAGTTCGAGGTCCTTCAGCCCGCCGAGCTGATCGACGCGATCAGGTCGGCTCGCGACCGGCTTGCTCGCTCTTCGGCTCGGGCTGAGCGGTCACGGCCGCGTACTCCGGGTGATGCAGATCGAACGCCGGCGACTCCGAACGGATCCGGGGCAGCGTCGTGAAGTTGTGCCGCGGCGGCGGGCACGACGTCGCCCACTCCAGGGAGCGGCCGAAGCCCCAGGGGTCGTCCACCTCGACCTTCTCGCCGTACCGGGCGGTCCGCCAGACGTTGTAGAGGAACGGCAGCGTCGAGAGGCCCAGCAGGAACGCGCCGATCGTCGAGACGGTGTTGAGCGCGGTGAAGCCGTCCGCCGCGAGGTAGTCCGAGTAGCGGCGCGGCATGCCCTCGGCGCCCAGCCAGTGCTGCACCAGGAACGTGGTGTGGAAGCCGATGAACAGCGTCCAGAACTGGATCTTGCCGAGCCGTTCGTCGAGCATCTTCCCGGTGAACTTCGGCCACCAGAAGTAGAAGCCGGCGAAGATCGCGAAGACGACGGTGCCGAAGACGACGTAGTGGAAGTGCGCGACGACGAAGTACGAGTCCGTCACATGGAAGTCCAGCGGCGGCGACGCCAGGATCACCCCGGTCAGACCGCCGAACAGGAACGTCACCAGGAAGCCGGTGGCCCACAGCATCGGCGTCTCGAAGGACAGCGAGCCCTTGATCATGGTGCCGCTCCAGTTGAAGAACTTCACCCCCGTCGGCACCGCGATCAGGAAGCTCATGAAGGAGAAGAACGGCAGCAGCACCGCACCGGTGGCGAACATGTGGTGCGCCCACACCACGACCGACAGGCCCGTGATGGCCATGGTGGCGCCGACCAGGGTGAGATAGCCGAACAGCGGCTTGCGGGCGAACACCGGGATGATCTCCGTGATGATGCCGAAGAACGGCAGCGCGATGATGTAGACCTCGGGATGGCCGAAGAACCAGAACAGGTGCTGCCACAGGATCGCGCCGCCGTTGGTCGCGTCGAACACGTGCGAGCCGAACCGGCGGTCCGACTCCAGCACCAGCAGCGCCGCCGCCAGCACCGGGAACGCCATCAGGATCAGGATCGACGTGAACAGCGTGTTCCAGGTGAACAGCGGCATCCGGAACATGGTCATCCCGGGGGCGCGCATCCCGATGATGGTGGTGACGAAGTTGACCGCGCCGAGGATCGTGCCGAAACCGGACAGCGCCAGGCCCATGATCCACAGGTCGGCGCCGATGCCCGGCGAGTACTCCAGGCTGTTGAGCGGCGCGTAGGCGAACCAGCCGAAGGCGGCCGGCCCGCCGGTCACCAGCAGCGAACCGAGCACGATCAGCCCGCCGAAGAGGAACAGCCAGTACGAGAACATGTTGAGCCGCGGGAAGGCCACGTCGGGCGCGCCGATCTGCAGCGGCATCAGCTCGTTGGCGAACCCCGCGAAGGTGGGCGTCGCGAACAGCAGCAGCATGATCGTGCCGTGCATGGTGAACAGCTGGTTGAACTGCTCGTTGGTGACGATCTGCAGTCCGGGCCGGCCCAGCTCGGCCCGCATCACCAGCGCCATCGCACCGGCGATCAGGAAGAACCCGAACGACGTGATCAGGTAGAGGTGGCCGATCTTCTTGTGGTCCGTGGTGGTCAGCCAGTCGATCACCACCCGCCCGCGCCGCCGCCCGCGCGCGGGTCGCGCCGCCGCTCCTACGGTCTGCGTCACCGTCGCTCGCCCCTTCGCCTCGTCGCGCTCCGGGCCCGTCGAAGCCCGCGCCACACGTACCCGCGAGCCCACGCCATGATGCTCGCCCCGGCGTGCGCTGCGACAGAGGGCGTGGCGGTCGGGTGACGGAAACCGGGTGTTCTCCGTACGGCCCCGGTATCCGTCGGATCGTGCGCGGCGGCGAAATGGAAGGCGGCCCGGGGTGCCATTTCTTCCGGAACTCTTGCCGGGCCTGTTCGGGGCCCTGGTGTGACACGCGGGAATTTCGTTCGAATGCCTGCGGAAGGCGTAAGGAACCGCTCGTCCGGGTGACGGCCGACCGTATGGGCGGCTGTCGTGATCCTGTGACAGAAGTGTGACCGCCGGGGGATGCCGGGCCGGTTTCCGAGGGCGGCCTTCCGCGCTCACCGGGCAGGGCATAGCGTGGCCGCATGGCACCGATTCCGACACCCTCCGCGGAACCCCAGGACAGCCCGGACGCCTACGTCGGCCTCGCCGCCGACCGGGCCGAGCACCTCGCACGCGAGCGCGGCTGGTCGACGGTCAGGGCGCTGCCACCAGGGGCGATCATCACCATGGAGTACCGCGTGGGCCGGCTGAACTTCGAGGTGAAGGACGGCAGGGTGGCGCGGGCCTGGAAGGGCTGAGACACGGCGACGCCCCGGTTCCGCTCAGGGAACCGGGGCCGAGGCGTCCGTACGGGGCGGTGCCGTCCGTCAGGGGCGGCCCGCGGGGGTGCTCCCGCGCGGGTGACGCTCCGGATGCGGGCGGCGGCTCCCGGCCGGGGTGACCGGTGTGCGCTCCGCGCGGGTGGTGTGCGGTCCGGGCGCCAGATAGGCGGGCGGTCTGCCGCCCGAGCGGCCCGCGCCGACCGGCTCGGGCCCCGGGGTGCTGTCGTGGTCGCCGAGCGGCCCCAGCACCACCGGCGTGCCGACGGGTCGGGCCGTCGCCGTCTTACGGCCCTGACGTGCGCGCCAGCGGTCACGCAGAGCGAAGATCCGGTCCTCGGCGCGGGCGATCAGCGGCTCGAACCAGGGCAGCGCCAGCAGGATCAGCAGACCCGCCGCCCAGCCGAGCAGGACATCGCTCAGCCAGTGCGTACCGAGGTAGACGGTGGCCAGCCCGACGCCGAGCGAGGTCACCGCGGACACGGCGGACAGCCAGCGCCGCGCTCTCGGAGTGGAGGCCAGATAGGCCAGGATTCCCCAGGTCACCACGGCGTTCGCGGTGTGCCCGCTGGGAAATATATCCCCGCCGAGCCACATCTCGTTCGAGCCGATTTCGGTCGCGTAATGCGGTCCGAGGCGCCCCATGCCGTACTTCGCGGCGCCGACGGTGACGTTGAGCAACAACAGGGAGACCCCGAGCGCGAGCATCGGGCGCAGCGTGTGCTGCCGCCACGAGCGCCAGCCGAGCCAGGCGGCGACCATCACGGCGGTCGGGCCGCGCTGGCCGAGGACCACGTAGTAGTCGACGAAGGCGTGCAGCTCGGACCACTGCTCATAGGGGCGGAAGAACATCACCCGCCAGTCCAGCCGGACCAGCCAGGAGGTGATCACCACGGCCCACACGATCGCCAGGTAGAACGCCAGGGTGGCGCCGAAGAGCACGACCCGGTGCCGGCTCATCCGCGGCACATCGATGTGAGCCGGCCGTTCCGGCTCACGATCCAGCCTCGCGAACACCCGGTCCAGACGGGTGGGCTTCCGTTCGGTACGCACCCAATCGACGTTACAGCGAGTGAGCGCGGAACCCCGTCGAATCAGTGGCTTTGTGATGACGATGTGATGTGGCATTCCTCTCAGGAGAGCCTTTAATTCCGGCGATTCCGTAATCACCGGCGGCTGCGGCCTTCAATTCTTTTGATCATTCCGGATGGCGATTTCAAGGCGCTTCTCAATTCGTTCACCCGGGCCTGGCCGGAAATTTTCCCGGAGCTCATCGGCCGTCCGGGCGGCTCACGGGGGACCCGAGCCGTTCAGCCAGAAGGCGCCGTACACCGCGGAGGCCACCGCGACCGACCCGACGACCAGCACGGTCGTGCGTCTACCCAGCCGGGCCAGGGCCATGGCAGGGGGCAGCAGCAGCGGGAAGGCCGGCAGCAGCAGGCGCGGCTTCGAGCCGAAGTAGCTCGACGCGCACAGGGCGAGCGCGGTGACGACGCCGGCGTACACCAGGAGCGGGAGCGGCTGGCGCTGCCGTACGCAGATCACGTACAGCCACACCAGCAGCGCGACCCCGGCGACCAGACCGAGCCCGGCGAGGGCCGAGGGGAACGAGGTGAACTTCTCGGCGACGAACCGCGCGAAGGCGTACCCGCCGTCGAACCCGTTCTGCCACCCGGCCTGCACCTCCAGATACCCGAACACCCCGTCCCCGGTCCGCCGGCCGACCCACAGCACGTAACCGGCGACGCCGAGGGGGGCCAGGGCCATGCCGAGGGCCAGGCGCAGACGGGCGCCGGGTGCGGCGAGGGAGCCGGTGCCGGGTGCGGGGAGGCGCGGGCGGTCGGGGGCGGCCGGTGCCAAGGGGGAGGGGCCGGTGTCATCGAGGGCGTCGCTCGGCGGTGCGGTGCGGGGAGCGTCTGGGGGCGAGGGGGCGTGGAGGGCATGCGTGTCCGCCGGAGCGCGCATGCGGGACGCGGCGCGCGGGTCGCTCCGCGCGCCGGGGGTTCGGGTCGCGCCCCGATGGCGCACGAACGAGACCACCGCCGCCGTCCACACCGCGGCGACCACCGCCATGCCGACCGGGCGGGTCAGGCCGGCCAGCGCCGCCAGGACGCCCGCCGTCACCCAGCGGCCCGTCAGCACCGCGTACAGCGACCAGGCCGCCAGCGCGGTGAACAGGGACTCGCTGTACGCCATCGACTGCACGACGCCGACCGGCAGCACCGCCCACAGCAGCACCGCGCACACGCCCGCCCGGCGCCCGTACACATGGTCCGCGACCGCGAAGATCCCCCAGGCCGCGGCGAGCGAGGCGAGCAGGCTGACGACGAAGCCGCCGTCCGCGTACGACAGCGGCGACACCGCCGCCACCAGCCGCTCCAGCCAGGGCAGCAGCGGGAAGAAGGCCAGGTTCGAGTGCACGTCCCCGTTGGGCAGGCGCACCTCGTAGCCGTAGCCCAGCTCGGCGACGCGGGTGTACCAGAGCGCGTCCCAGCGGGCGGTCAGCAACGTGTACGCGTTCTTGCCGCGCGCCTCGCTCCACAGGGCAAGGACGGCCAGGCCCAGGGCCCGCACGGCGGCGTACCCGAGGAGCGCGGGGGCGGCCCGGCGCAGGAGCGGCGAGGGGCGGGCCGCCGCACGCGGTACAAGATCGGTCACGTGCCCGATTATCGACCGGGCCACGGACCGGTCCGTCCGGCGGGGCGCGCCCGGCCCGTCCGGGAGTGGTGTACGCCACACCGATCCCATGGATGTGTGAGAGGCCCGCCACTCGACCCCGGCGCTCACTCGCGTACGCTGACGTGTCACTCGCCATGTCGTTGCGCGGGCCGGAGACCACCGCTCCTCTCCGGCCGAGTCGCGGGGAATCCCCAACCCCGCGAGCCCGCCGAACGCGAGGGAACATCTGGGAGGTACGTACATGTCCGGGACGACCACGGCCGCCGCCGCGCTGCGCCGTCGGGCGGCCGGGGCCGGTGCCAACCGCTGGGTGGTGCTCGTCGTCCTCTGCGTCAGCCTGCTGCTGGTCGCCGTCGACGCCACCGTGCTGCACGTGGCGGTCCCCGCCGTCACCGAGGACCTCAGGCCCGGCGCGATGGAGCTGCTCTGGATCGTCGACGTCTACCCGCTGGTGTGCGCCTCGCTGCTGATCCTCTTCGGCACGCTGGGCGACCGGGTCGGCCGCAGACGCGTCCTGCTGCTCGGCTACGCCCTGTTCGGCGTCGCCTCCGGCATGGCGGCCCTGGCGGACAACGCCCAGGTGCTGATCGTGGCGCGGGCGCTGCTCGGCGTCGGCGGCGCGATGATCATGCCGGCGACGCTGTCGATCCTCCGCCAGGTCTTCCCCGACCGGCGCGAGCGCGCGCTCGCGATCGGCGTCTGGAGCGCGGTCGCCGCGGTGGGCGCGGCCGTCGGGCCGCTGCTCGGCGGCTTCCTGCTGGAGCACTTCTGGTGGGGCTCGGTCTTTCTCGTCAACATCCCGCTGATGCTGGTCAGCCTCCCGGTCGGCCGGATCCTGCTGCCGGAGTCGAAGGGCGACGGCCGGGGCCCGTGGGACGTGGTCGGCGCGCTGATGGCGGCGGCCGGACTGTTCGCGGTCGTGTTCGGCGTGAAGCGCCTCGGCAGCGGCGAGGACGTCGCCGGGGCCGGGACGGTGCTGCCGCTGATCGCCGGTGCCGCCCTGCTCGCCGCCTTCGTCCGCCGGCAGCGGCGCCGGGCGCACCCCCTGATCGATCTCAAGTTGTTCGCCCGGCCCGCGTTCAGCACCTCGGTGGGCTGCATCGTGCTGGCCATGCTCGCGCTGGTGGGCCTGGAGCTGATCGCGGCGCAGTACCTCCAGCTGGTCCTCGGGCTGTCCCCGCTTCAGACCGGCCTGCGGCTGCTGCCGCTGACCTTCGCCGCGATGGCGGCGGGCCTCGCGGGGGCCAGGATGCTGCGCCGGTTCGGGCCGCGCCGGATGGTCTGCGCCGGCTTCTGTCTGACCGCCGCCGCCGTGGTGGCCCTCACGGCGATGGGCGACGAGGACAACTGCGCCCTGCTGCTGACCGGCTTCGTCCTGCTCGGCTTCGGCCTGGAGACCACCCTGTTCGGGGCGTACGAGTCGATGCTGAGCGAGGCGCCCCCGGAGCAGGCGGGCGGAGCGGCGGCGATAGGGGAGACCTCGTACCAGCTCGGCGCCGGCATCGGCATCGCGCTCCTCGGCAGCGTCATGAACGCGGCCTACGCGCCCGGTCTCAGCGGTGTGCCCGGGGTGCCCGCGCGGGCGTCGGCGTCGGCCTCGCACTCGCTGGGCGAGGCCTACGAGGTCGCGGCACAGCTCGGCGGCCCCGCCGGAGCCGCCCTGCGGCACGCCGCCCGCCACTCCTTCGTGCACGGCCTGCACGTGACCCTGCTGGTCAGCGCCGGCCTGCTGCTGCTCGGCGCGGCGATGGCGCTCAGGCTGCCCCGCGTGATGCAGTGCGAGCCGGCCACCGCCGTGGACCTGCCCGCACCCCGGGAGGCCGGCGAGCCCCGCGTCTCCGAGCTCAAGGTGTGAGGCGTGCCCTCCGGGCCGGGGTGGACGTGGGGCACACTGCGTCGTAGTGTCGGCCGGCGAGCCACGACTAGCACTGCTAGTTAAATTCTTCCGGAGGGTGCCCCATGTCCCCGTCGCCGAAGTCCTCGAAGCTGCCCCCCTTCGATCCCGCCGATCCGCTCGGCATCGACGATCTGCTGGAGCCGGAGGACCTGGCGATCCGGGACACCGTGCGGGGATGGGCGGCGGACCGGGTGCTGCCGTACGTCGCGGACTGGTACGAGAAGGGCGAACTGCCGGGCATCCGTGAGCTGGCCCGGGAGCTCGGCGGGATCGGCGCGCTCGGCATGTCCCTCGACGGCTACGGGTGCGCGGGCGCGAGCGCCGTGCAGTACGGCCTCGCCTGCCTGGAGCTGGAGGCGGCCGACTCCGGGATCCGCTCACTGGTGTCCGTGCAGGGCTCCCTCGCGATGTACGCCATCCACCGCTTCGGCAGCGAGGAGCAGAAGCAGCAGTGGCTGCCGCGGATGGCCGCCGGCGAGGTCATCGGCTGCTTCGGGCTCACCGAACCCGACCACGGCTCCGACCCGGCCTCGATGCGCACCTACGCCAAGCGGGACGGCTCCGACTGGGTGCTCAACGGCCGGAAGATGTGGATCACCAACGGCTCCGTGGCCGGGGTCGCCGTGGTGTGGGCGCAGACCGACGACGGGATCCGGGGCTTCGCCGTGCCGACCGACGTCCCCGGTTTCTCCGCCCCCGAGATCAAGCACAAGTGGTCGCTGCGCGCCTCCGTCACCAGCGAGCTGGTCCTCGACGACGTACGGCTGCCCGCCGATGCCGTGCTGCCCGAGGTCACCGGGCTGCGCGGCCCGCTGAGCTGTCTGTCGCACGCCCGGTACGGGATCGTCTGGGGTGCCATGGGCGCGGCGCGCAGCTGCTTCGATGCCGCGGTCGACTACGCGAGGTCACGGGAGCAGTTCGGGCGGCCCATCGGGGGATTCCAGCTGACGCAGGCCAAACTCGCCGACATGGCGGTCGAACTGCACAAGGGGATTCTGCTCGCCCATCATCTGGGGCGGCGCATGGACGCCGGCCGCCTGCGTCCGGAGCAGGTCAGCTTCGGCAAGCTCAACAACGTCCGCGAGGCCATCGACATCTGCCGTACGGCCCGCACGATTCTCGGTGCCAACGGGATCTCGCTCGAATATCCCGTGATGCGGCACGCGACGAACCTCGAGTCGGTGCTCACCTACGAGGGCACCGTCGAGATGCACCAGCTCGTGCTGGGCAAGGCGCTCACCGGAATCGACGCGTTCCGGTAGATCCGGCCGTAACCAGGGGAGGAGGCAGGGCCGGTGAGCGGCCCTGCCTCAGCTCTGGTTGAAGAAGCCGTCCGACCGGTGCGCGGCCGGCTCCCCGCTGACCACCTCGGTGTCGGCCGGGCTCAGCAGGAACACACGGTTGGACACCCGCTCGATGGAGCCGCGCAGACCGAAGATCAGCCCGGCGGCGAAGTCGACCACGCGCTTGGCGTCCGCGGCCTCCATGGCGGTGAGGTTCATGATGACGGGAACCCCCTCCCGGAACAGCTCGCCGATCGCGCGGGCGTCCCGGAAGCTGTCCGGGGTGATCGTGCCGATGCGGCGGCCCTTCTCCTCGGCGACGTCCGCGGCCACCTTGACCCGCGGATCGGTGACCCAGGCGTCCCCGGACTCGGCCCCGTCGGAGTAGTCGTCGTCGTAGTAACGCTCGTCTTCGTTGTCGTCGACGAGGCCCAGCCAGGCACTTGCCTTGCGTACCGATCCCATGGACGCCTCCTCTCACAGCGGTCTTGCTTGCTTTCCGCACCCCTATGGTCGTCCATGATGCGGATGGAGCGCCAAGTGGATAGACGCCGCACGGGGGGTTTGTGACGGTACTGGTGCACGACCGATCCGTCGAGAGTCCGTGTTTCCCAAGGGTCTTGATGTAAACGGCTGCTGACTGTGAGTGAAATATGACTCTTCGCGGCGTACGGGTGATGAGCGGTGCGTACGGGTGAATGCGTGGGCCGATACGATGCCCGCCGCTCAGCTTGTACTACTTCACGGGGGACATCGTGTTCGGAATGGTCAGGCCCTGTCGGCATCGGCTCGGTGAGAAGCTCACGGCCCAGTGGATGGCGCATCTGTGCGGGCTGTGCCTCGCCCTGCGCGGGGACCACGGGCAGCTCGCCCGCATCGTCACCAACTACGACGGGCTTCTCATCTCGGTTCTGACGGAGGCTCAGGCGGGTTCGGCGGAAGCGGGACGGCGAACGGCGGGACCGTGCCCGCTCCGCGGGATGCGGACCGCGTCCGTCGCGCACGGTGAGGGCGCGCGGCTCGCGGCGGCCGTCTCTCTGGTGCTCGCCTCGGCCAAGGTGCGCGACCATGTCGCCGACGGCGACGGGCTGCTGGCCCGCCGGCCGGTGGCGCTCGCCGCCCGCCGGGTCGCCGCGAACTGGGACCGGGCCGGAGCCCGCACCGGTTCGGACATCGGGTTCGACACGGCGGTCCTCCTCGACGCCGTGGACCGGCAGACCGGTCTGGAGACCCTCGCCGGACCCGGCACCCCGATCCTCACGGTCACCGAACCCACCGAGACCGCCACCGCCGCGGCCTTCGCGCACACCGCGGTGCTCGCCGGGCGCCCGCACAACGCCGCGCCGCTCGCCGAGGCCGGGCGCCTCTTCGGACGCCTCGCGCACCTGCTGGACGCCGTGGAGGACAGGGCGGCTGACGCCGCGTCGGGTGCCTGGAACCCGCTCACCGCGACCGGCACCCCGCTCAGCGAGGCCCGCCGGCTCGCCGACGACGCCGTGCACGGCATCCGGCTGGCGCTGCGGGAGGTCGAGTTCGCGGACCGCGGGCTCGCGCATCTGCTGCTCGTGCACGAGGTACGGCGCTCGGTGGACCGGGCGTTCGGCACGGTGCCGGTGTGCGCGTCCCACCAGCCCGGAGCGCACGGTCAGCCTCCGCAGAATCCCTACGCCGGTGGGAACCCCTACGCCGGGGGAAGCCCGTACGGCGGAGGGAACCCGTACGCGGGCGGGAATCCGTACGCCGGCGGCGGGGGAGTGCCCGGTGGTGGCGGTGGTGGGTTCGGCGGCCCCGGTGGCGGGGCCGCCCCCCAGCCTCCGCAGCGGCGTGGGTTCTGGGCCGGCTGCGGGATGTTCTGGCTGCTGTGCTGCACCTGCAAGCTGTGCTGCGCCAAGGAGTACGAGGGACCGTGGTCCCGCAAGAAGCGCGAGGGCTGCTGCCGCGACTGCGACGGGTGCGACTGCTGCTGCCCCTGCGACGGCTGCTAGGACCGGCGGACCATCCGGAACGATGACTTCCGGACATCTCCGGGGGCGGGGTGCCCGGGCTCACCATGCCCTGACATGCCGTGTTCACAGGTGACTTGGCTCACGGCGCGGGTCAAGTCACACAGATGGTTCAAAGGTTGACGTCCGAAAGGCACCCTTGCGCCGACCGGTCGGTCGGCCGAATACTCACCGACAGCGCTTGTCAGGGGCACGGCGTGTCCGGAATCCGGACGAACCGGCCCCCTGGCTGCGCCTCACGGGCCCACAACCCCACGAGGGCCCCGACTTCCTTTGTGGAGGAACGAAAAGTGAGGATCAAGCGCACCACCCCTCGCAGCGGCATTTCGAGACGGACCCGGCTGATCGCCGTCTCCACCGGCCTCGTGGCCGCTGCCGCGATCGCGGTCCCCAGCGCGAACGCGTCCGACACCCCCAGCACCTTCAGCTCCGCCGAGCTCAAGAGCGTCAGCGGCTCCGTGCTGAAGGCCGACGTCCCGGGCACCGCCTGGGCGGTCGACAGCAAGACCAACCGGGTGCTCGTCACCGTCGACAGCACGGTCTCCCAGGCGGAGATCGCCAAGATCAAGCAGCAGGCCGGCGACAACGCCGACGCGCTGACGATCAAGCGCACCCCGGGCAAGTTCACCAAGCTGATCCAGGGCGGTGACGCCATCTACGCGAGCAGCTGGCGCTGCTCCCTCGGCTTCAACGTCCGTGCCAGCAACGGCACCCAGTACTTCCTGACCGCCGGTCACTGCACCGACGGCGCGGGCACCTGGTACGCCAACTCCGGCCGCACCACGGTGCTCGGCTCCACCGCGGGCTCCAGCTTCCCGGGCAACGACTACGGCATCGTCCGGTACACGAACACGTCCATCAGCAAGCCCGGCACCGCCAACGGCGTGGACATCACCCGTGCGGCCACCCCGAGCGTGGGCACCACCGTCATCCGGGACGGCTCCACCACGGGTACGCACAGCGGCCGGGTCACCGCGCTGAACGCGACCGTGAACTACGGCGGCGGCGACGTCGTCTCCGGTCTCATCCAGACCACGGTCTGCGCCGAGCCCGGCGACTCCGGCGGGCCGCTCTACGGCAGCAACGGCACCGCGTACGGTCTGACCTCCGGCGGCAGCGGCAACTGCTCCTCCGGCGGCACGACCTTCTTCCAGCCGGTGACGGAGGCCCTGAGCGCCTACGGCGTCAGCGTCTACTGAGGTCTCTCCCCCCACGGGACCGCCCCACCGGTCCCACCTGTTTCACCGCAGCCGGCAGCACGGCGAGCCCCCGCACCCAACCCGGGTGCGGGGGCTCGCCCTTGTAGCGGCCACGGAGTTACCGTCGAAGCACACACCGGGACGCGCCGGGCGGCACCGGCCGCGTGGGATCACCTGATGCGCCACTTCGGACCCTGGGGGCCGTGATGGTCGAGGAACTGGTGACGGCGGGAGTGGCGCTGGCCTCCGCCGGAGCGGTCTATGTGACGGCGGCGGCGCGGGTCGTCAAGCAGTACGAGCGCGGGGTGGTCTTCCGGCTCGGCCGGCTCCGCCCCCAGGTGCGCGGGCCCGGGTTCACCATGATCGTGCCGTTCGTGGACCGGATGCGGAAGGTCAATCTGCAGATCGTCACGATGCCCGTGCCGGCCCAGGAGGGCATCACGCGGGACAACGTGACGGTGCGGGTCGACGCGGTCGTCTACTTCAAGGTCGTGGACGCGGCCGACGCCGTGGTGCGGGTGGAGGACTACAAGTTCGCCGTCTCGCAGATGGCGCAGACCTCGCTGCGGTCGATCATCGGCAAGAGCGATCTGGACGATCTGCTGTCGAACCGGGAGAAGCTCAACCAGGGTCTGGAGCTGATGATCGACAGCCCGGCGATCGGCTGGGGCGTGCAGATCGACCGCGTGGAGATCAAGGACGTCTCCCTGCCGGAGACCATGAAGCGGTCGATGGCGCGGCAGGCGGAGGCGGACCGGGAGCGCCGGGCGCGGGTCATCAACGCCGACGCCGAGCTCCAGGCGTCGAAGAAGCTCGCCGAGGCGGCCCAGCAGATGGCGGACACCCCCTCCGCGCTCCAACTGCGGCTGCTGCAGACGGTGGTGGCGGTCGCCGCGGAGAAGAACTCCACGCTGGTGCTGCCCTTCCCGGTCGAGCTGCTGCGCTTCCTGGAACGCGCCGCCCAGCCGGCACCGCCGGCCGTGCCCCCGTCCCCGGAGCAACCGCCCCCTGTTCCGCACCGTTCGGATTCGGACCCCGCGGCGTCGATTTCCAGCCACCCGCAGACCTCATGAAACACGCCACCGGTTACTCGCTCGTAGTGTTTGCAGACTGAACCGGCCGGTGGGGCCACGACGTGTCAGGACATAGGGGGCGTACGTCCGTTGCCGTACGCGCGTCCTGAAGTCGACCTTGTGTGCGCCCTGTGGGGTTCGGAAGAGTAGGCGCCGTTCAACCGGCACGGGCGCGGCTTTTTTCTTGCGCGCCGCCCCCGTGGCCGTACGCCTTCCGGTTCGTGAGGTCCCCACAACCTCCCGGGCCGTCCCCCCACAGGAGGACGTGAGTTGAAGCACCGACGCATACCCAAGCGGCGTGCCGCGATGGCCGGAGCGGGCGTTGTCGCCCTCGTCGCAGCCGGCGTCACCTTCCAGACTGCGAACGCCAGCGAGACCCCGGCCGACTCCGCGCCCCGGACCCTCTCGGTCACGGCGGCCGGAAAGCTCGCCTCGACCCTCGCCGAGGACCTCGGCGCCGACGCGGCGGGCACGTACTACGACGCGAAGAGCAAGAGCCTCGTGGTGAACGTGCTCGACGAGGCCGCCGCCGAGACCGTCGAATCGGCCGGAGCCAAGGCGAGAGTCGTGGCGAACTCCCTCGCCGAGCTGAAGAGCGCGCGCACCACCCTCAAGCAGGACGCCACCATCCCCGGCACCTCCTGGGTGACCGACCCGACCACCAACAAGGTCGTCGTCACCGCGGACCGCACGGTCTCGAAGGCCGAGTGGGCCAAGCTCACCGAGGTCGTCGAGGGACTCGGCGCCAAGGCCGAACTCAAGCGCACCCAGGGCGAGTACAAGCCCTTCATCGCGGGCGGCGACGCCATCACCGGAGGCGGCGGGCGCTGCTCGCTCGGCTTCAACGTGACCAAGGGCGGGGAGCCGCACTTCCTCACCGCCGGGCACTGCACCGAGGGCATCTCCACATGGTCGGACTCGTCGGGCAACGTGATCGGTGAGAACGCCGCCTCCAGCTTCCCGGGCGACGACTACGGCCTGGTCAAGTACACCGCCGACGTGGCCCACCCGAGCGAGGTGAACCTCTACGACGGCTCCACGCAGGCCATCTCCGGCGCCGCCGAGGCCACCGTCGGCATGCAGGTCACCCGCAGCGGATCCACCACCCAGGTGCACTCCGGCACGGTCACCGGCCTGGACGCCACCGTGAACTACGGCAACGGCGACATCGTCAACGGCCTGATCCAGACCGACGTCTGCGCCGAGCCCGGCGACAGTGGCGGCTCGCTGTTCTCGGGCGACAAGGCGGTCGGCCTGACCTCCGGCGGCAGCGGCGACTGCTCCTCGGGCGGCGAGACCTTCTTCCAGCCGGTGACGGAGGCCCTGTCGGCGACCGGCACGCAGATCGGCTGAGCACCCACTTCTCGTGAAGTCCCGCCCCGCGCGTGAGGGGCGGGACTTCTCGTGTGCGCGGCAGGGCCGTCGTCCGCCCGGTCGGCGCCGGTCAGGCGGCCTGCGGCCGCTGTTCCCTCGTCCGCAGCGCCGCCATCAGCAGCGTCACCGCGATGCCCGCCAGCGCCCACGCCGACAGCACCAGCAGCGCGACGGTCACGTCGTTGCCCTTGAAGTACGCGATCGAGCGGGCCGCCCAGGTGCCCGCGCCCGGCGGCAGGGCCGGGCCGATCGCCGCCCAGAACGGCGGGAGCAGCGCGGGCGGCAGCGCGCCGCCGGCGCTCGGGTTGCCCAGGATCACCACCAGCAGGATGGCGACGCCGATGCCGACGATCCCGAAGACGCCCTGCAGGGCGAGGGTGGCCGCGCCGACCGCGAAGGTGATCAGCGCGCCCAGCCCCCACAGGGCCGCGACGCTCCCCGGCAGGGCACCCAGAATCGGCCCGACGATCACGGCACCGCCGAGCCCGCCCACGATCGCGACCACGGCCATGGTGCCCAGCCGGATCACCGCGCGGCGGGGCGTGGCCGCACGGGCGCCGGCGCTGATGGCCAGGATCGACGCGCACAGATAGCCGCCCACGCACCAGCCCACCACCAGGTAGAAGGACGACAGCCCGCTGGCGTCCCGGCCGGCGGCCGGGGCGACGTCGACGACCCGCAGCGAGCGCCGCTCGGACTTCTCCAGGGTGGTGACCAGCCGCTCCAGGGAGGTGGCGAGGACGGTGCCGCCGCCGGTGGCGACCAGCAGGGTGTCGGTGGTGCCCGCGGGATCGAGGATCAGCGCGCCGTCGAGGTCCCGGTCCAGGATCTGCTGCCGGGCCGCCGACGCGTCGGGCACCGTGCGCGGGTCCAGGGGCGAGCCGGGCAGCCGCTCCAGCCGGGTCACCGCCTGCTGGGCCGCGGCCGGGGGTGCGACGACACCGAAGGAGGCGTCCCGCAGCTTCGGGTCGTGCAGGGCTCCGACGTAGGAGGCGATGAACAGCAGCTGGAGCACGATCACCCCGACCACGAGCAGCGTGGCGCGCGGGGTGACGGCGTCCTTCACCTCGCCGAGGAACGAGCTCTGCGGGATGTCGGCGCCGGTGCTCTGCGTCATGCCCCCACGGTGCGAGGGGCCGGGTGTTTGCGCAGGTGGGACGGGGCCGAACGGATGTCGCACACGCATTCGAAAATTGGTCTATGGTGGGGGTGAGGTAGCTGGGAACAGTTGTTCGAGAGTCGGTTCCGGGTCGATCGTGACTCGACCGGGGCTCACGAGTGCGGGAGGTGCGTGTGCCGGGTTTCACGCATCTGCACACCGTCTCCGGGTTCTCCCTGCGCTACGGCGCCTCCCACCCGGAACGGCTGGCCGAGCGCGCCTCCGACCAGGGCATGGACGCCCTCGCCCTCACCGACCGCGACACCCTCGCCGGAACCGTCCGCTTCGCCAAGGCCTGCGCCAAGGCGGGCGTCCGCCCGCTGTTCGGAGCGGAGCTCGCGGTGTCGGCCCCCGCCACCTCGGGGGGAGACGAGTCCGTACGGCGGGAGAGGCGCCGTACCCCGGTGCGCGGCGGTGCCTTCATCGACGAATCGGCCCCCCGCGTCACCTTCCTCGCCCGGGCCGGCGCCCGTGGCTGGGCCGACCTGTGCCGTCTGGTCTCCGCCGCCCACACCAGCGAGGGGCTCCCGCTGCTGTCCTGGGAGGACAACCACGCCGACGGCCTGACCGTGCTGCTCGGCCCCGACTCCGACGTCGGCCGCGCCCTGGCCGCCGGCCGTCCCGACCGCGCCGCCCGGCTGCTCGTCCCCTGGCGGGAGGTCTACGGCGACGCCCTGCGCCTGGAGACCGTCTGGCACGGACGCAAGGGCACCGGCCCCGGCTCCCTGCGCCTGGCCGCCCGCACCCTCGGCTTCGCCGCCGAACAGCGCGTCCGCCCCGTGCTCAGCAACGCCGTCCGCTACGCCGACCCCGGCCTCGGCCCGGTCGCCGACGTCCTGGACGCCGCACGCCGGCTGGTCCCCGTCGACCCGGCCAAAGGGCTCGACTCGGGTGAGGCCTGGCTCAAGGACGCGGGCACCATGGCCGAGGTGGCCGAGCGGATCGTGGAGGCCGCGGGCTTCCGGCGCGAGGCGGCCCACAGACTTCTCGAACAGACGCAGGCCACGGCCGCCGAGTGCCTGGTCGACCCCGAGGACGACCTCGGCATGGGCAGCGTCCACTTCCCCGAGCCGCACCTCGTCGGCGCCGGCCGGCGCACCGCCCAGCGGGCGCTGGCCTCCCGGGCGACGGCGGGCATGGTGCTGCGCGGCTACGCCGGGCGCCGCGCGTACTGGGAGCGGATGCACCACGAGCTGGACATCATCGCCCACCACGGCTTCGCCTCGTACTTCCTGACGGTCGCCCAGGTCGTCGACGACGTCCGGGACATGGGCATCCGGGTGGCCGCGCGGGGCTCCGGCGCGGGCTCCCTCGTCAACCACCTCCTCGGCATCGCGCACGCCGATCCGATCGAGCACGGGCTGCTGATGGAGCGCTTCCTGTCCAAGGAGCGGGTCGTGCTGCCCGACATCGACATCGACGTGGAGTCCGCGCGCCGGCTGGAGGTCTACCGCGCGATCATCGACCGGTTCGGCACAGAGCGGGTCGCCACGGTCGCCATGCCGGAGACGTACCGCGTACGCCACGCCATCCGCGATGTGGGCGCCGCGCTGTCCATGGACCCGGCCGAGATCGACCGCGTCGCCAAGTCCTTCCCGCACATCCGCGCCCGCGACGCCCGCGCGGCGCTCCAGGAGCTGCCCGAACTGCGGCAGCTGGCGGGGGAGCAGGAGAGGTACGGGCGGCTGTGGGAGCTGGTCGAGGCCCTCGACGCGCTCCCGCGCGGGATCGCCATGCACCCCTGTGGAGTGCTGCTGTCCGACGCCTCCCTGCTCACCCGTACGCCGGTCATGCCGACCAGCGGTGAGGGCTTCCCCATGGCGCAGTTCGACAAGGACGACGTGGAGGACCTCGGGCTGCTCAAGCTCGATGTGCTGGGCGTGCGGATGCAGTCGGCGATGGCGCACGCGGTCGCCGAGGTGGAGCGGGCGACGGGGGAGCGGATCGACCTGGACGCGGTGCCGGAGGGCGACCCGGCGACGTACTCGCTCATCCGGTCCACCGAGACGCTCGGCTGCTTCCAGATCGAGTCCCCGGGCCAGCGGGACCTGGTGGGGCGGCTCCAGCCCGCCACCTTCCACGATCTCGTCGTCGACATCTCCCTGTTCCGGCCCGGTCCGGTCGCCGCCGACATGGTGCGGCCGTTCATCGAGGCCCGGCACGGGCGGGCCCCGGTGCGCTATCCGCACCCCGACCTGGAGGAACCACTGAAGGGGACGTACGGCGTCGTCGTCTTCCACGAGCAGGTCATCGACATCGTCTCGATCATGACCGGCTGCGGACGCGGCGAGGCGGACCGGGTGCGGCGCGGGCTGTCCGACCCGGAGTCGCAGGGGCGGATCAAGGTGTGGTTCGCCCAGCACGCGGCGGCCCGGGGCTATGACGCAGAAACGATTCAGCGGACCTGGGAGATCGTCGAGGCCTTCGGGTCCTACGGCTTCTGCAAGGCGCACGCCGTCGCCTTCGCCGTGCCGACCTACCAGTCGGCGTGGCTGAAGGCGCATCACCCGGCCGCCTTCTACGCCGGGCTGCTCACCCACGACCCCGGGATGTATCCGAAGCGGCTGCTGCTGGCGGACGCGCGGCGGCGCGGGGTGCCGATCCTGCCGTTGGACGTGAACAAGTCGGGGGTCGCACACAGGATCGAACTGGTGTCTGAATCAAAGGTCTGGGGACTGCGCCTGGCGCTCTCCGACGTGCACGGCATCAGCGAGGCCGAGGCCGCGCGGATCGCCGAGGGCCAGCCGTACGCCTCCCTCCTCGACTTCTGGGAACGTGCCCGGCCCAGCAGGCCGATCGCCCAGCGGCTGGCCCAGGTCGGCGCGCTGGACGCGTTCGGCGCCAACCGGCGCGACCTGCAACTGCACCTGACCGAACTGCACCGGGGCGCACGCGGCGGACGCGGGGACCAGCTCCCGCTGTCCGGCGGGCGGAGGACCGCCTCGACCGGGCTGCCCGACCTCACCTCGGCGGAGAAGCTCAGCGCCGAACTGGGCGTGCTGTCCATGGACGCCTCGCGCAATCTGATGGACGACCACCGGGAGTTCCTGGCGGAGCTGGGCGTGGTCTCCGCGCGGCGGCTGCGCGAGGCCCGGCACGGGGAGACGGTGCTGGTCGCGGGCGCCAAGGCGGCCACCCAGACGCCGCCCGTCCGCTCCGGCAAGCGGGTCATCTTCTCCACCCTGGACGACGGTACGGGCCTGGTCGACCTCGCCTTCTTCGACGACTCCCACGACGCCTGCGCCCACACCGTCTTCCACTCCTGGCTGCTGCTGGTGCGCGGGGTGGTGCAGCGCCGCGGCCCGCGCAGCCTCAGCGTGGTCGGCTCCGCTGCCTGGAACCTCGCCGAGCTGCTGGAGGTGCGGCAGGAGGGAGGGCTGGAGGGGGTCGCCGCGCGGCTGGCGGAGCGGACGGGCGCCGGAAGCGGACCCGGAGGCGCTGACGGCGACGGAGACGGTGAAGGCGACGGGGACGGTGAAGGCGACGGCGCGGTCCGCGGGCGGGTCGCCGGCTCGGACGGGCAGCCCGCGCCGGCCGGTTCCGCGGCCCGCGGCCCGAGGGAGAACCGGAGGATCCGTATGCCCACGGGGTACGAGATGCACCCCTGGGCCGATCTGCGCCCCGCGGGCGAGGGGCCCGCGGTGGGAAGGAAGTTGTGGCACCAGAGTCCGGGGAGTGCGGGATGACCATTCTCTGCGTACGTTTCCAGCTGCCGCCCATGTACGAGGCGGCCCTGCCGGGGCTGCTCGGGCTGCTGGAGGAGTTCACGCCCGTCGTCCAGGCCCTGCCGCCGGACGGGGCACTGGCCGATCTGCGCGGCGCCGAGCGGTACTTCGGGCGCACCGCGGTCGAACTGGCCTCGGTGATCCGGGTCCGCGCCCTCGCGCTGCACGGCGTCGACTGTGTGATCGGCGCCGGGCCGGGACCGATGCTGGCCCGTATGGCACTGCGGGACGCCCGGCCCGGGGTGACCGGCGTCGTACCGGGGGACGCGGTGGCGCGGTACCTCGCCGACAAGCCCGTCGCCGCGCTGCCCGGCGTGGGCGCCAAGACCGCCCGCACCCTGTGCGAGTACGGCCTCGACACCCTCGGCCGGGTCGCCGGCGCGCCGCTGTCCACGCTCCAGCGGCTGGTGGGCGCGAAGGCCGGCCGGGAGCTGCACGAGAAGGCGCAGGGCGTCGACCGCGGCCGGGTCGTCCCGAACGCCGTCTCCCGGTCACTGGCCACCGAACGCCCTTTCGATCGGGATGAGTTGAGCCCTGACCGGCACCGCCGCGCGCTTCTCTCGGCCGCCGAGGAGCTGGGCGCCCGGCTGCGTGCCGTGGACAAGGTCTGCCGGGCTCTTACCTTGACCGTGCGCTATGCCGATCGTTCGGCGACGACTCGCAGCCGCACGCTGGCGGAGCCGACGGCGCATTCCGCTGCGCTGACTCGGGCGGCATACGGCATGTACGAGGCGCTCGGTCTGCAGCGTGCCCGGGTCCGCGCGATCGCCCTGCGCGTGGAGGGCCTGGACCCCGCCGAGACGGCCTCCCATCAGCTCACCTTCGACCCGGTGGACGAGAAGGTGCGCCGTCTGGAGGAGGTCGCGGACCGTGTGCGGGCGAAGTTCGGGCCGCGGGCGGTGATGCCGGGGGCGCTGGTGGCGTGAACGTTGCGCTGCGGTCGGTGGTTCGAGCGCGGCGTCGTTGCGGCTGGTCGCGCAGTTCCCCGCGCCCCTTCGGGGGCGCGTTTCGCCCGACCTGTTCAGTTCGCCCACGGCGGTGCGATGCGGGTTCCGTCGGGGAGTTCGGCCTCCAGGCCGACGGAGGTGGTGACCCAGGTGGTCGCCGGGCGGGCGGTGGGGTTCGTGAGGGTGAGGGTCGCGCCGGGGTTGATGATCACCGTGTCGCCCGCGGTGATGTGTTCGGTGTGGCCGTCGAGGGTGACGCGCAGTTCGCCGTCGAGTACGTGGAGGATCTCCTCCCGGCTGACGGTGTGCGCGGGGGTGTCGGTACCGGCGGGGATCTCGGTCCGCCAGGCGCACAGTTCCCGAGAACCGGTGCGGGGGCCGGCGTACGAGACGAAACGGGCGCCGTGGAGGTCGTGTGTGACGGCTTCGGATGCGCGGACGACGGGCATGACGGGCTCCTGGCTCATGGATAGTCAATCTGCTTGACCATATGGTCAAGCAGGTTGACCTTCCCGTCAAGGGTGTTTCAATGCCCTCGTGCAGAACTCCGAGGCCATGGCCCTGTCCGTCGCCCTGCTCGCCGCCGCCGGCGAGCTCACTCAGCGCATCCACGAGGGCGTGGCCGCCCGGGGGTTCGAGGGGGTGCGGCCCGTGCACGGGTTCGCCTTCGCCCGGCTGGCCGCCGGCGGTGCGACCGTCACCGAACTCGCGGCGCACCTCGGAGTGACCAAGCAGGCCGCCAGTCAGCTGGTCGACGAGATGGTGCGCAGGGGGTTCGTCGAGCGCCGGTCGCACCCGACGGACGCGCGGGCCCGGCTGGTCGTGCTGACCGAGCGGGGGTGGGCGTGCACGCGGGCCGCCGAGGAGTCGGCCGCGGAGGCCGTGCGGGGCTGGGGCGAGGTGCTGGGGGAGGCGGATCTGGCGCTGCTGTGGGAGCGGTTGGCGCGGATCGCGCCCAACGGGCCCATTCGGCCTGGTTGGTGATGTGCTGTCAGGTGCGGTTCCGGTGTTGGCTATCACTGGAAGTTTTTACTGACGCGTAACTTCCCAGCGAGGCTACTCGCCCGTAACTTGACGAGTGAACAGCATCCTCGTGATCCGGATCACAGGGCGTAAGGACCCCACCCTTCCCCTTGAATCGCAAGGAGATCACGCGATGCTGCCCTGGAAACGTGCGCTCAGACCGCTCGCCGCCCTGCTGCTGGCCGCCGCGGCCGTCACCGTCCCCACCGCCACCGGCGCCCATGCCGCGGACACCGCCGCACCCAGCCGCGGCTGGAACGACTACTCCTGCAAGCCCTCCGCCGCCCATCCCCGCCCGGTCGTCCTGGTGCACGGCACGTTCGGCAACTCCGTCGACAACTGGCTCGGCCTCGCGCCTTACCTCAAGCACCGCGGCTACTGCGTCTTCTCCCTCGACTACGGGCAGCTCCCCGGCGTCCCCTTCTTCCACGGACTCGGCCCGATCGAGAAGTCCGCGGAACAGCTCGACGCGTTCGTCGACAAGGTGCTCGCCGCCACCGGCGCCGCCGAGGCCGACGTCGTCGGCCACTCCCAGGGCGGCATGATGCCCCGCTACTACCTCAAGTTCCTCGGCGGAGCCGACGAGGTGAACGCCCTGGTCGGCATCGCGCCCAACAACCACGGCACCACCCTCCTCGGCCTGGCCAACCTGCTGCCGTACTTCCCCGGCGCCGAGGACCTGCTGAGCACCGCCACCCCCGCCCTCGCCCAGCAGGTCACCGGCTCCGACTTCCTCACCAAGCTCAACGCGGGCGGCGACACCGTACCCGGCGTGCGCTACACCGTCCTCGTCACCAAGTACGACGAGGTGCTCACCCCGTACCGCAACCAGTTCCTGAACGGCCCGAACGTGCGCAACGTGCTGCTCCAGGACCTGTGCCCGCTCGACCTGTCCGAGCACCTGGCGATCGCACTGTTCGACCGCATCGCCTTCCACGAGATCGCCAACGCCCTCGACCCGGCCCACGCGAGCCCGACCACCTGTGCCTCGGTGCTCGACTGACACGTGTAGGTGAGCCGGAGACACACCGGGGCCTGTCCGGCCTGAGCCGCCGGACAGGCCCCGCGTTCCTCATCCGGTCAGCGGCCGTGCCGTCCGCCCGCCGCGCGCCGCCGGGTGGAGGCGAACAGCGCCGCCGAGCCGAGCGCCAGCGCCGCGGCCCCGCCGACCATCAGATACGGGGTGTTGCCGTCGCCGCCGGTCTCCGCGAGGTTCTGCCCGGCGGAGGCCGCCTTGGGCTGGTTGGCCCCGGCCGCGGGTGCCTCGGGGGCCTCGCCGTCCGCGGCGGCCGGCGCCGCCGAGGTCTTCGGGTCGTTGTCGCCGTGCCCGTGGTTCTCCACCGTCGACTTGTCGGCGCCGTCCTCGATCTGCTCCTCGGAGGGCGCTGAGGCGGCGGGCGCCGGCGCGGCGTCCTTCTTGGGCGTGTCGCCGGTGGTGGCCCCGGCGCCGGCACCGCCGCTGCCGCCGCCGAACGTGACGTCCGAGCAGGAGTAGAACGCCTCCGGGCTGTCCGAGCGCTGCCAGACCGCGTACAGCAGCTGCTTGCCGGAACGCTCCGGCAGGGTGCCGGTGAAGGTGTAGAAGCCGCCGGACGCGGCCGGGTCGGTGGCCGTCGCCACCGGGTTCGCCAGATCCAGGTCACCCCAGGCCAGCGGCTTGGACGGGTCGTAGCCCGGCTTGGTGATGTACACCTTGAAGGTGCCCTTGTGCGGGGCCGTGACCCGGTACTTGAAGGTGTACGAGCCGCTGTTCACGCTCGTCGCCGGCCAGTCCGCGCGGGCCAGGTCGAGGCCCTTGAACGCCTCGTTGTTCGCGCTGCACAGCTTGCCGTCCGGGATGAGCTCCTGGTGGCGTCCGCCCGCGTCGCCGATGCGGATGCCGTTCCAGTCGTACAGCGCCTGCGTGCCGCCGGCCGCGACCGCCGCCTTGCACGCGGCCGACCTCGGGCTCTCCGGGCCCTCGGCGTAGCACTGGGCGACCCGGCTGACCGGGTCGCCCATCGAGCCGTGCGCGGACGCCGGTGCGGCGGACAGCGTGGTCAGGGCGAGCGGGACGAGACCGGCGGCGGCGACAGCGGCCTTGCGGCGTGCGGGCATGGGGCAGCAACTCCTCGACAACGATCACTGGCTCCGGGAGAACCCGTGGGGGGTGGATCCCGTGGGGACGGATCAGAAGCTAGCCCCAAGAAACCGGGAAATCGCCTGGCAGGCGCCCTGAGAAGAGATCCTTATGGCCGCGTTAAGGGAGTGCTCAGGCTGGGATCAGACAGCTACCGTGCGCACATGACAGACCACACGATCCGCCCCGCCGTCGCCGCCGACGTACCGGAGGTCAAGGCGGTCGTCGACGCCGCCTTCAGTCCCTACGTCGAGCGCATCGGGGTCGTGCCGGTGCCCATGGAGGCGGACCACGCGGCGAACGTGGCCGAGGGGAAGGTGTTCGTGGCGGAGGAGCCCGGCACGGGCCGGGTGACCGGGCTGGTCGTGGTCGAGCCGTACGAGGACCATCTGTACCTCGACATCGTCGCCGTCCGCCCGGAGGTGCACGGCACCGGTCTGGGGCGGCGGCTGCTGGAGTTCGTGGAGGCGCACGCGCGTGCCCTCGGGCTGCCCGAGATCAGGCTCTACACGAACGCCATGATGTGGGAGAACCAGAAGATCTACCCGAGGTTCGGGTACGAGGTCGCCGAGCGCCGGGTCACCGGGCCGTACGACCGCATCCACTACCGCAAGCGGCTTCGCTGACGGCTGCGGTGCGGGGACAGCCGGGAGGGCTGTGGCTGGTCAGCCGTCGGGCCACCAGGTGCGGGCGATGTCCTTGCGGACCTCCGGACGTCCCGCGGGACGCTCGTCGGCCTCCTCGCGGACCTGGCGGGAGTCGGTCTTCTTCAGGGGCTTGTGCACGGTGACACGGCGCATGGCTGCCTCCTTCGGGCCCACCGGGTTCCGCGTTCTCACGGAGGTAGACCTTTCGGGCGAGAGTTCCTCATCGGTCCGGGTCTGTCTGTGGCCGCGGTCACGAAGGGACGGTCGAGGGGACTGTCAGTGGTGGGTGTCACTCTTGGCGCATGACCGAGGACTGGGACGCGATGGCCGGCACCTTCGACGACGAACCGGACCACGGGCTGCGTGACCCGGGGGTGCGCGCGGCCTGGGCCGAGAGGCTGCGTACGTGGCTGCCTGCGCGGGCGAGCGACGTGCTCGACCTCGGCTGCGGCACCGGCAGCCTGTCGCTCCTCGCGGCCGAGCAGGGGCACCGGGTGACCGGAGTCGACCGGTCCGCGGCGATGGTCGCGCTCGCCCGGGAGAAACTCGCCGGGCGTGACGCGGTGTTCCTGCGCGGTGACGCGGCGGCGCCGCCCGTCGGGGAGCAGCGGTTCGACGTCGTGCTCGTCCGGCATGTGCTGTGGACGCTGCCCGACCCCGGCCGGGTGCTGCGGCACTGGCGGGGGCTGCTGCGGCCGGGAGGGCGGCTGGTGCTGGTCGAGGGGGTGTGGGGGACGGTGAGCCCGGTCGGCATACCGGCCGAGCGGCTCGGCGCGCTGCTCGCCCCGCTCGGCGGGCAGGTGCGCCTGGAGCGGCTGTCGCAGGACTCCGCGCTGTGGGGGCGGGCCGTGGACGACGAGCGGTACGCGGTGGTGGCGGTGATGGAGTGCCGGGCCTAGGCCCTGTCGTCAAATTCCCGTCTGCCTGGCGACGCCATGCACGCTCCCCCACTGCCTTGAGGGCGTGGGAGGTGCCCCCACTCGCCGCACCGGGCGCCGACCACGTACAACCAGTACGCCGGTCGACGCCCGGCACTCCCCCAGCCTCCGGCCGGGGGGGACCCCCAGAGCACGCGCCTGACGCCTCCAGGCCCGCCCTTCGGGCGGACGACGGGAATTTGACGACAGGGCCTAGGCGAGCAGCGTGTCGAACGCGTTCGTGCGGGCCAGGGTTTCCAGCTCGTCGAGGGCCGCCACCGCGGCGGCCGCCGCTCGTGGGTCCGCGGTCGTGAGACCGCTCGCGGCGAACTCGTCCTCGTCCAGACGCCGTACGTCCGTGCCGTCCGCGGAGCACCACAGGTCGAGGTCGAGATCCTCGACGACCAGCTCCGTCCCGGTGCGCGTGGCCGGGCGGGTGACGTCGCAGTAGTGGCCCTTGAGGGTGCCGTCGGGTGCGCGGACCTCCTTGACCGAGTACCAGCGGTCGCGCCAGTAGTGCTCGGTGAAGACGTCGCCCGGCTCGAAGCGGACGAAACCGAAGTCGCGGGCGCCCTCACCGGCCCAGGGGGCGCGCACGGTGATGCGGGTGCCGTCGTCGGCCAGCAGCTCGGCGGGGTAACGGATCTTCGTCCGGCCCGCCTTGACGAGCACGACCTCCACGGCGGCGGGCTCGTCAGCCGAGTTCGCGGACATGGCGTACCTCCGTGGCGCAGACCTCGTACCCGAACCACTTGTTGACCGCGATCATCGGCGCGTTGCCGGTGTCGTTGCCCGTGAAGGCCTCCGTGTACCCGGCGGCGCGGGCCCGATGCAGGGAGGCGTTCTTGGCGAGCTTGGCCAGACCCCGGCCGCGGTGGGCGCGGGCGGTGCCGGTCATGGCGGTGCCGTAGCGGCCGGCGCCGTCGGTGTACGCGGCGGTGAAGGCGGCGGGCCGGCCGTCGACGACGGCGACGGTGGTCAGGTCGAGGTCGAGCAGCGGGTGCCGCCAGGTCTCCTCGAGCCAGGCCTCGTAGTCGGTGAACTCGGTCTCGATGTCGCCCGGCTCGTCCGACGTGACTTCCGCGTCCAGCTCGAACAACGGGCGCGGGTCGTCGGCGAAGTCGGCGCCGGTGCGCAGCTCGACGCCGGGCGGCGGGTCCTGGAGCGGGGGCAGGGTGCCGTTCGCCAGGTCGAGGCGCAGGAAGTAGGCGGAGCGGCTGGCGCGGTAGCCGTGGCGTTCGGCGAAGGCACGGTTGGCGGGCTCGTCCAGCACCCAGGTGTAGATCTTGCGGGCGCCGAGGGTGGCCAGGCGCTCCTCGGCGGTGCGCACCAGGAGGGTGCCGGCGCCGCGGCGGGTCCTGTCCGGGCGGATGTAGATGTTGGCGTTGCCCTGGCCGGGTTCCGGGCTGTCGTGGGCGAGGCCGACCTGGGCGGTGCCGATGATCTCGCCGTCCTCCTCCGCGACGAGCTGGGTGAAGTGGGCGTCCGGGTGGGAGTGCGTCAGGTTGTGCAGCACGGACTTTGGAGTGGACAGCATGAACGGGATGGCGAGGCGGCGGACGTGGGAGAAACCCTCGGCGTCGGCTCGGACCTCGGGTCGCAGGTCGCGCACGATGACGGTCATGAAGGCGCACGCTACGGGGGACTGGGCGGGCGGTGCCTCTCATTTTCCGTCGGGTGCGGGAGAATCGGGGAGTGAGCTTGAGGATCGACATCGACGACAGTGCGCCGCCGTACGAGCAGGTACGGGCGCAGATCTCCGAGCAGGCGCGGTCGGGGGCGCTGCCGGTGGGGTACCGGCTGCCGACGGTGCGGGGGCTGGCCGAGACGCTGGGCCTCGCGGCGAACACCGTGGCCAAGGCGTACCGGGCGCTGGAGGCCGACGGGGTGATCGAGACGCGGGGGCGCAACGGGACGGTGATCGCTGCCGCGGGCTCGGCGGCACAGCGGGAGGCCGCGTCGGCGGCGCAGGCGTTCGCGGAGCGGGTGCGGCGGCTGGGGCTGACGGAGGAGGAGGCGCTGGCGGCGGTGCGGGATGCCCTGCGGGCGGCTTACGGGGCGTAGGAGCGCTGGTGCGGTGGAGGGCTGAGCAGGGTTCGACACGGCCGGGACGCGCCGTCGTGGTTGCGCGCCGTCGCGGCGGAGAAGTAATCAGGTAGTAGATCAACCGTGCGTGACCTGCTCCGGGGTTCTTGTGGTGTTCAGGCCCGCTGAAGTGGCCGTTCTCGCGAAGAGTGCCGCGTCCCTCACCGCCGCCCCGCCCGGGTCGTTGTTGAAGTAGGCGTAGACGTCCTCGCCGGTGGGCCAGGTCGTCGCGATGCGGTCCACCCAGGTGTGGAGGGCGCGGCGGCCGTAGTGCGGCCAGGGGTGGGCGCGGCCCTGGTGGAAGCGGACGTAGCCCCAGCCGGTGGTGCGCCACAGCGGTGTCGCGGGGCGGGAGAGGATGTCGGCCCAGCACAGGGCCGCTCCCCGCGCTTCCAGGACCCCGCGCACCTCGGGCGTCCACCACGAGTCGTGCCGGGGTTCCACCGCGACCCGGGTCGACGCGGGGAAGCAGCGCAGGCATGCGTCCAGCAGAGCGGGGTCGGCGCGCAGGGTCGGCGGGAGCTGGAGGAGGACCGGGCCGAGCCGGTCGCCCAGGCCGGCCGCGTGGCTCATCAGGCGCTCGACCGGCTCCTCGGGCTCCCGCAGCCGCTTGATGTGCGTGAGGTAGCGGCTCGCCTTGACGGCGACCACGAAGCCCGGCGGCGTGCGCTCGCGCCAGGCCGCGAAGGTCTCCCGGGACGGCAGCCGGTAGAAGGCGTTGTTGATCTCGACGGTCGCGAAACGCGCCGCGTACTCCTCCAGCCAGAGCCGCATCGGCAGCCCGGCCGGGTACAGCACCTCACGCCAGTCCTTGTACTGCCAGCCCGACGTCCCGACGAACACGGTCATACGACCATGAAACACCCGCCGATCTAGAGGTACAGCCCGGCGTCCGCGTCACCCCGCGGCTCCGGCAGAGCCGTCGGTGACGTGCCACGCCGTAGGGCGTACAGCTCGGCCAGGGTGGCGCCCTCGCGGCCGATGCCCTCCTCGCGGCCCAGCCAGTCGACCGCCTCCCGGCGGGTCAGCGGCCCCACCTCGATCCGGGCGAGGCAGCGGCCCGGGCGGACCACGGCCGGGTGGAGGCGCTCGAGGTCCTCGTTGGTGGTGACGCCCACCAGGACGTTGCGGCCCTGGCCGAGCAGACCGTCGGTGAGGTTCAGCAGCCGGGACAGCGCCTGTCCTGCGGTGTGCTTGGCCTCGCCGCGGATCAGTTCGTCGCAGTCCTCCAGCAACAGCAGCCGCCAGCGGCCCTTGCCCGTCGAGTCGTCCTCGCCGATGGCGATGTCCATCAGATAGCCGACGTCGGAGAAGAGCCGCTCGGGGTCCAGGACGCAGTCCACCTGGCACCAGTCCCGCCAGGAGCGGGCCAGCGTGCGCAGCGCGGACGTCTTGCCGGTGCCCGGCGGGCCGTGCAGCAGGAGCAGCCGGCCCGAGATGTCCTGCGGGGTGGTCTTCATCAGGCGGTCCATCGCCTCCGCCACCGGTGCCGTGTAGTTGGGGCGCACCTCGTCCCAGGTGCCCGCCGAGATCTGCCGGGTGGTGCGGTGCGGGCCGCGGCGCGGGGAGACGTACCAGAAGCCCATGGTGACGTTCTCCGGCTGCGGTTCGGGTTCGTCCGCCGCGCCGTCCGTGGCCTCGTCCAGCACCTTCGCCGCCAGCTCCGCGCTGGTCGCCGTGACCGTGACGTCGGCGCCCCGGTTCCAGCGGGAGACCAGCAGGGTCCAGCCGTCGCCCTCGGCCAGGGTGGCGCTGCGGTCGTCGTCCCGCGCGACCCGCAGCACGCGTGCGTTCGACGGCAGCAGGGTCGCGCCGGAGCGTACGCGGTCGATGTTGACGGCGTGCGAGAACGGCTGCTCGCCCGTCGCGAAGCGGCCGAGGAACAGCGCGTCGACGACATCGGCAGGGGAGTCGTTGTCGTCGACGTTGAGCCGGATCGGCAGTGCGTCGTGTGGGTGCGCGGACATGCCGCCATGATCGGGCACGCGGGCTCCGCGTGCACCCGGTTTCCGTGGTGCGCGCGGATTGTCGCCCGTCTGCCCGCTTGTGCTGTTCAGTTCCCGGCCGGCGTCACCAGCCGCCGTGCCTGCCGTGCCCGGCGGACCACCGCGTACCCCTTGGTCAGGGCACGGTCCCGGGCGAAGGTGCGCCCGATCGCGCGCCCCTGGACCAGCCGCTCGAACTCGGCGGTGTCCGTGCTCCGCCGCACCGTCACCCGCCGCAGCGCGTACGGCCCCTGCGCGCGCCGGGCGAGCCCGTTGCCGACGGCGAGCGCCTGGGCGTACCCGGTCTCCCGCACCGCTTCCCGCACCCGGCGGCTGGAGTAGCCGTACGGATAGGCGAAGGAGGCGGGCGCGTGGCCCAGTTGGTCCGAGACGATCTCCTTGCACAGGATCAGCTCGGAGCGCAGCCGGCGGTCGTCGAGCTGGTCGAGCTGCGGGTGGGAGTGGCTGTGGCCGCCGATCTCCACGCCCGCGCCGGCCAAGTCGCGCACCTGGTCCCAGTCCAGCATGGTGTCCAGGCCGCCACCGGTGTCGTACGGGCCGCGCAGCCAGCCCGTGGAGACGAACAGCGTGGCCGGGAAGCCGTGCTTGGCGAGCACGGGCAGGGCGTGCCGGTGCACGCCCTCGTAGCCGTCGTCGAAGGTGACGAGCACCGGACGCGGGGGCAGCGGGCGGCCTGTGCGCCAGCAGGCGGCCAGTTCGGCGGTGGTGACGGGGGTGAGCCCCTGGTCGGCGAGCACCGCCATCTGCCCGGCGAACGCCTCCGGCGACACCGACAGGGCGCGGGTCGCGTCGTTGGGGTCGGTGGCGACCGAGTGGTACATGAGGATCGGCACGCGTGCGTCAGTCACGGCCGCCCCCCTCGACCTCCGCCACGGAGAACGTCACGCCGCCCCGCCGCGCCCGTACGCTCCCCACCACATAGCCGCCCGCCGCGCTCAGCACCCCGGCGACGATCGCCCCCGCGCGTCCCGCCCCGCCGGGGCGGCCCAGCAGGGCGTCGCGCAGCCCTCGTGCCACCCCGGCCGGCAGTACGCGCGTGGTGTACCGGCGTTCCGACTCCAGGCCCTTGTCCGCACCGACACTGCGCGCCACCAGGGCCTTTGACAGACCCTCGGCGTACGTCCGGGTACGGAAGTACCGGAAGTGCTCGCGTGCCTCGGGCACCCGGTGGTGGATGACCGCGCGGTCGTCGATCAGCAGGATCGCGTCCGGGCGGGCGCGGCTGAGACGGATGCACAGCTCCGTCTCCTCCCCGCCCAGCGGGCGCTTGTTCCCGTCCCGTCCGATGCCGGTGGCGAAGCCGCCCGCCGCGTCGAAGGCGCCGCGCCGGAAGGAGGCGTTGCCGCCGAGGACGTTGCGCACGCGGACGCGACCCGGCGGCAGGCCCCGGTAGGTGCAGCCCACCACCCAGTCGAACTCCTCGGGGAACCAGTCGGGGCGGCGGCCCGACGCCCAGATGGGCTCGGTGCGCCCGCCGACCGCCATCACACGCGGATCGGCGTACCCCTCGGCGAGGTGCTTCAGCCAGTCCCGTTCGGCCACGGCGTCGTCGTCGAGGAACGCCACGATCTCGCCGCGGGAGGCGGCGATCCCGGTGTTGCGGCCGGCGGACAGTCCGCGGGGGCCCGCGTTGGGGAGCACCCGCACGACGGTCCCGTCCTGGGGGTCCTTGAACTCCTTGCCCAGCCGGTCCAGGAGAGCCTGGTTGTGGTCGACGACCAGCAGGGTCTCCAGGGCCGGCCGTGACTGCGCGCGCACCGAGGCGACCGCCGCGAGGACGTCCTCCCAGCGGTCCTCGGTGTAGGCGCAGATCACGACCGAGATGCCGGGCATCCCGGACTCGCTCAAGACACCTTCCCCCGCACCGTGTCCAGCAGCGGAGAATGGTGCCCGCGGCGGCGCAGGGCACGGCGGTTGGAGCGCTCCTTGAGGATCACGTTGAGCACCCGGAACCCGTCGCGCACGGCGCGCAGATTGCTGGTGCCGTGGATGCGCAGATACTCGTGGCTCGGGATCTCCTGCACCTTCAGCCCCGCCTTGACGACCCGGATGTTCATCAGGGTCTCGACCTCGAAGCCGGTGCAGTCGAGCTCGATCTTGTCCAGGCAGTGCCGCCAGAACGCGTTGTAGCCGTAGCACAGGTCGGTGTAGCGCGCGCCGAACTTGCGGTTGACGACCGCGCACAGGGCGCGGTTGCCGAGCTTGCGGATGAAGGTCATGTCGTCGGTGCCGCCGCCGTTGGCGAAGCGGGACCCCTTGGCGAAGTCCGCGCCGGAGACCAGGGCGGAGACATAGCTGACGATCTCGTTGCCGTCGGCCGAGCCGTCCGCGTCGACCATCACGATGATGTCGCCGGTGCAGGCCTGGAAGCCGCTGATCAGGGCGTCACCCTTGCCCTTGCCGCGCTGCTCGACGACCTTGACGCCGGGCCACAGCTCGCGGGCCACCTCGATGGTGTCGTCGGTGGAGTTGCCGTCGACCAGGACCACCTCGTGGATCCAGTCGGGCAGCGTCTTGAAGACGTACGGAAGGTTCTCCGCCTCGTTCATGGCCGGTATCACCACGCTCACCGGCGGCGCTATCGCCAGATGCGAGGAGACGGGCCGGTACTTTCCGGCGGTCGGCGGATCCTGGTCCGCCGGATCTGTGACCGCCGGCTGCAGAACTGAGCTCATGAGTCTGGTCCCTCTCGTCCGGTGGACCGCCCGCCCCTGGGCGGCCCGGCTCTTCTTCCGGTTCGAAAGGGGGGTTCTCACCCGGGGCATGCCACAGCGGAGCTCCGTGCACGCCGGGTGAGCTGGCAAATCTGGACGGCTGCGAAGAACGGCAGCCGCCCGCGCGGCACGGCTCGGTCACGGTTGCGATCACGAGCACGGCACCCCCCTACCGCGCCCCGCGCCGGTTCGCCCTGCTCCTGAGCCCTCCCCTGGAGCGATGTGCCGACGGACCGGTGCGGGTGAGATGTACGACGGTATTGACGATTGAACCCGTATGGCAAGACCTGGAACGAGCCTCACCTTTTTGCTGGTTTGGTCATGGACCGGGCTTCACAGTGACGCAGCCGGTCAGGGGGGTCAAGGTCGCCTCGGCCTTACGTCCGGAATTCGTCCGTGATTCAACCGGTGTTCGGCGCGGGCGTCCGCACTGTCACGGCATCCGTGAAGAAGTCGCGAAGCTCCTGAAAAGGGTCCACCAGTCTTGGCATGGACACTTCCTGTCAACACGCGTAGTTGCTACGACGGTTGTGGCAGAGATCCTGCTAAAGGGAGGTTCCATGAGACGTTCCCGACTTGTCCTCTTTCTGAGCTCCTTCCTCCTCGCCGTCGCCACCGCCCTCACCGGCGCCACGACGGCTCACTCGTCCCAACTGGCCGCGGACGGCGGCTATGTGGCCCTCGGCGACTCCTACTCCTCCGGAGTCGGAGCCGGCAGCTACATCTCCTCCAGTGGCGACTGCAAGCGCAGCACGAAGGCCTACCCGTACCTCTGGGCGGCCGCCAACTCACCCTCGAGCTTCGACTTCACCGCCTGCGCGGGCGCCCGAACGGGTGATGTTCTGAGCGGCCAACTCGGCCCGCTCAGCACCGCCACCGGACTCGTCTCCCTCAGCGTCGGCGGCAACGACGCCGGCTTCGCCGACGTCATGACGACCTGTGTGCTCCAGTCCGACAGCACCTGCCTCTCGCGCATCGCCACCGCGAAGGCCTACGTCGACTCGACGCTGCCCGGCCTGCTCGACCAGGTGTACTCGGCCATCCGCAGCAAGGCACCCAACGCCAAGGTCGTCGTCCTCGGCTACCCCCGCTTCTACCGGCTCGGCACCACCTGCGTCGGCCTCTCCGAGACCAAGCGGAAGGCGATCAACGAAGGCGCCGACCACCTGGACAACGCCATCGCCCAGCGCGCCCGCGCCCACGGCTTCACCTTCGGCGACGTACGGCCGGCCTTCACCGGACACGAGCTCTGCTCCGGCAACTCCTGGCTGCACAGCGTGAACTGGCTCAACATCGGCGAGTCGTACCACCCCAAGGCGGCCGGCCAGTCCGGCGGCTACCTGCCGGTCCTCGACAGCGCGGCCTGACCCCACTTCAGGGCGCGACCACCGAACCGGAAGGAGAGGGCGAGACCCCGCCCGGCGGGGTCTCCGTCTCGCACGTCACCGAGAACGGCACCGTGTCCGAGGTCACCCGCACCGGCTCACGGACCTCCACACCGAGCGCGCTCTCGAGGGTGCCCGTCTCCGAGTACGTCGTCACCACCACCGTGTCCTGCTTGCTCAGCCCGCCGCCCTCCGGGAACGACAGCGTCTTCCAGCCCGTGTCGTCCACCGAGCCGTCCTCGGCCACCCAGCGGTAGGACACCTCCGCCGGCAGCCGCCCCACCGTGAACGTCGCCGTGAACGAGGGCGCCTCGGCGCTCGGCGGCGGACAGGCACCGGAGTACTCGGTGCGCTCCCCGTGCACCGTCACCCGCACCGTCTGCGCGGGCGGACTCGTCTCCTCCGTCTCGCTCGCCGTGGGCGAGGTCGGGGGCTTCGTCGTCTCCCGCGTTCCGCCGCCCTCCTCCTCGTCGCCGGTCTGCGCGGGCGTGCTCACCTCGGTCCGCGCACCGGAGCCACCGCCTCCGTCACCGTCCCCGCGGTTCAGCAGCCCGTACGTCAGCCCGGCCAGCGCCAGCGCCAGTACGGTCGCGCCCGCGACCAGGACGACGAGGGCCCGGCGGTTGCGCTCGGGCTCCTGCCGTGTGACGGCCGTGGTGCCCGCGGCCGGGGGCCCCGCGACCGGCAACGGGGGAGTGGGGGACGAGGACGTACGGGGGCGCGGCTCCGGACCCGTGCGCGGCTGCCGATGGGCGGCCACCGTCGGGGCGAACGGATCGGCTCCCGCCGAGTCCGCGCGGGGCGTGCCCCCGGCGCCGATCACCCGCAGATCCGCGAGCGCCTGACCGGACGACAGCCGCTCGGCCGGATCCTTGCGCAGCAGGCCCTCGATGACCGGCGCGAGCGGCCCCGCCCGGCGCGGCGGCGGAAGTTCCTCGTCGACGATCGCGCGCAGGGTGCTCAGCGGCGTGTCCTGCCGGAACGGCGAATGCCCCTCGACCGCCGCGTACAGCAGCACGCCGAGCGACCACAGGTCGGACTCCGGGCCCGGCGTGCGGCCCAGCGCCCGCTCCGGGGCGAGGAACTCGGGCGATCCGATGACCTCCCCGGTCATCGTCAGCGCGGAGCTGCCCTCGACCATGGCGATCCCGAAGTCGGTCAGCACGATCCGGCCGTCGTTGGCGATCAGCACGTTGGCCGGTTTCACGTCCCGGTGCAGCACACCGACCGCGTGCGCGGCCCGCAGCGCGGCCAGCACCTCCGCGCCGATGTGCGCGGCGCGCTGCGGGGACAGCGGGCCCTCGGCCTCCAGCACCTCGGCGAGCGACAGGCCGCGGACCAGCTCCATGACGATCCACGGGCGGCCGTCCTCCACCGCCACGTCGTACACCGTCACCACACCGCGGTCGGCGACCCGGGCCGCCGCCCACGCCTCCCGCTCCAGACGGGCGTACATTCGCTCCACATCGGACGCCGGCAGTCCGGCCGGGGCGCGCACCTCCTTGACAGCGACCTCGCGGTGCAGCACGTCGTCGCGGGCCCGCCACACGGTGCCCATACCGCCCTCGCCCAGCGGCGACAGCAGCCGGTAGCGGCCCGCGATCACGCGCTCACGGCCCGGTTCTTCGGACACGGCGCCCCCATTCGCATCCGGGCGAATCTTCCCTTTCCTGTTGAAAGTAGCTCAGCCGAGTGCGGATGCGGCCCCCCTGAACACCAATCCGGCTCCGAGGGCCACGACGACGAACGCCGAGCCCAGGGGCGCGGCCCGGCGTGCGAAGGCGGCCAGCGGGCTCGCCGTCCAGCGGGGGCGGCGGGTCAGCAGCCGGGTGAGGCCGCTGCCCGCCTTGACGACCGCGTACCCGGCGGCGGTGAGGGTGAGGGCCAGTCCGACGCCGTACGCGACGACGAGCAGCAGCCCGAACCAGGCGTGGCCCAGCGCCGCGGCACCGACCAGCACGACGACCGCCGAGGGACTCGGCACGAGCCCACCGGCGAAGCCCAGCAGGATCGTGCCGCGCAGGGTGGGGGCGACGGGGTGGGTGTGGGTGTGGCCGCCGTGGGTGTGGGTGACGACGTGGGGGTGGGGGTGGGGGTGAGCTGGGGAGTCGTGACGGTCGGGGGCGTGGTCGTGACCGTGGTCGTGGTCGTGGCCGTGCCTGCGGTCACGGTCGTGGTCGTGGTCGTGGCTGTGGTCACGGTCATGGTCGCGTCCTTCGCCGTGCCCGTGCGTGTGCTCGTGAGGGTGTGCGGGGGAGTGGCTCCGGGCGTGGCTGTGCCCGCGGTTGCGCAGGGCACGTCGTACGAGGCTTGCGCCGGCCAGGGTGACCAGGACGCCGCTCGCGAGGCCCAGCCAGGCGATCACCGAGGGCGCGGCGGCCGAGCCGGCCGTGACCAGCAGGCCCAGGGCGACCACGCCGAGGGTGTGGGTGACCGTCACCGAGGCCGCCATGGGCAGGACGTCCCGGAGCCGTGCCCTGCCCCCGCGCGCCGCAGCCGTCGCGGCCATCAGCGTCTTGCCGTGGCCCGGCGCGAGCGCGTGCATCGCGCCGAGGGCGACGGCGATCAGCAGGGCGAGCGCGGCGAAGCCGGCGGTGAGGTCGTGCCGGGCGACGAGTTCGTCGAGGGCGCGGGTCCACCGGTCGGCTCCGCGCGGCAGCACGGAGGAGGCGGGCGCGTCGGTGTCCTCCTCGGCCAGCGCGGGCCCGCCGGGGCGGATGCGCAGGGTCGCGCTCGTGATGTCGGCGGGCGAGGACAGCAACTCCTCCGGGTAGCGCGTCAGTTCACGGGACACCGAGGTCCTCGGCACGTCCGAGGCGGTGAGCGTCGTCCGGTCGCCCCGCGCGGTGATCTCCCGCCAGCCGGGCCCGGACGACGCGCCCGCGCCCCGGAAGCCGACCGCCACGGTGCCGCCCTCGGGCAGGGGAGCGGTCAGCCGGCACTCCACACGCAGGGTGTCGAGCCCGGCCTGACCGGGCCGCACGCGCGCGTGGCTGCCGACCACGGCGACCGGGACCTTGCGTCCGTCGACGCGGACCTCGCTGTCCCCGGCCGCCGCGGCACAGCGCTCCCGCGCCCACCGCGCGATGCCCAGCCGGTCGAGGTCCGGCCCGGCCTGGGTCGCCGGTATCTCGGCGAGGTCCTCCACATGGTGGACGCGGAGTTCGCCGGGTGCGGCGACCAGACCGTCGTAGCGGTTGACGGTGAAGTTGCCGAGCGGGTGCGCGCTCGCCGTCGAGGCCGGGACCAGTGCGAGCGCACAGGCGGCGGCGAGGACGGCGGCGCCGCCGGCGAGGGTACGGCGGAGGATCAACGCGCCGCCTCCAGGTCCTTCAAGGCGGCCCGGGCCTCACGGGCACCCAGGGGCGAGAAGCCCGGGTTGACCTTCAGCGCCGCCGTGAGGGAGGCGCGGGCGGCGCGGTGGTCGCCGGTGGCGCGTTCGATCATGCCGCGGTGGTGGAGGAAAGCGGCGTTGCGGTAACCGGTGGCCGTGGCCCGGCGGGCGTAGCTGAGGGCCTCCTCGTCACGGCCGTTGACGTGCAGCGCCCAGGCGAGGGCGTCCGCCGTGTGCACGCTGTGCCGGCGGTCCCACTCGGCGCGGGCCGCGCGCAGCGCCTGCTCCGGGTCGCCGTGATCGGCGATCGCGAGCGCGGTGTCGAGGTCGGCGTTGACACCGCCGGCGCGGGCCAGTGCGGTCCAGGCGTCGACGAGGGCGTACTGGTCGCGCGCCCTCGCCCGGTCGCCGTCCGCGCCGCGGGCCTCGTACAGCTCACCGAGGGCGACCAGCGGGCCGGGCAGCGGGGAACGCACGACGACCTGCTCCAGCGTCCTGATCGCGCCCGCGAGGTCACCGCTCGCGGCCTGGGCGCGGGCGCGGCCCTCCAGGGCGGGCAGATGGCCGTCGTCGGCGGCGAGCGCACGTGCGTAGTGCCGCAGGGCGGTCTCGTGGTCCCCCTGGTTCCAGGCGAGCTGTCCGAGCGCCGTCGCCACGTACGCCACGTCCGTGGGCGAGGACGCCCCGTCCAGCGCCTGCTCCAGCACACGGCGCGAGGTGCGTACGTCTCCGCGCAGCTCCCGCACGTACGCGTACCGGGTGAACACCGGCACCCCCGGCCGACGGTCGTCGGCGATGTCGGCGGCCTCGGCGGCTTCGTCGTACCGGCCGAGCTCGACGAGGGCGTCGATACGGGTGCACAGCGCGCGCTCGCTGTACGGGTTCTGCTCCAGCGCCTGCTCGGCGTACTTCAGCGCGCCGGTGAAGTCGTGCCGGGCGGCGGCGAGGGCGGCGCGTCCGGCGAGGGCGTGCTCATTGCCGGCCCGCACGGTGAGCGACCGCTTCAACGCCCGTTCCGCCTGCGGGTACCGCGAGGGGTCGCCCTTGGTGCGCGCCTGCTCGACGTAGGCGATCCCGAGGGTGGCCCACCCGACGAAGTCCCGCGGCTGGACCCGCAGATGAGTCTGCAACGCCCGGATCCCCGCGTCGAGATCTCCGGCGAGCACCCCGGGCGCGACCGCCCCGGCGGGAGCGACGTCCGCAGCCGCCGGGGCTCCGCGGCCGGCACCCCCGACCGCCACGGCCCCGGCCGTCATGGCGACGGCCAGCAGCACACCACAGCACGCCAGATGCACCCCACGCGACCGCCGCGCGGCGGCGGAGAACCTGCGCAGGGCGGTGACGCGGGGCCGGGGTGAGGCCGAGGTGGTGCCGGACGAGTCGGCGGAGCCGGCTCCCGCCGGGGGAGCGGCAACTTCGTGACCGTCGCGCGGCTCGTGCTCCACGGGCGCGTCTTGTCCGGCGGCCGGCTCGTGCTCTGCGGGCGCCTCGTGCTCGTCGCGGGGCTCGTGCTCTGCGGGCGCGTCTTGTCCGGCGGTCGGCTCGTGCTCTGCGGGCGCCTCGTGACCGGCGGCCGGCTCGTGCTTCAAGGGCGCCGCCTCTTGTCCGGTGCCCGGGCCTGTGTCGCTCGGGGTGAGCGGGGCGGCGGGCTTGCCCTTCTCCTGGGCGCTGTCCGTCGTGCGCGGAGACATGCCCTCTCCTTGTTCGGTCGCTGGGGCGAGACGGGCGGCGCGGCCCGTGCCGTGGGGGATGGGTGGGGAACGGGCCGCGCCTGTCAGGGGTGGGCGGCGGTCAGTAGGCGCGGTCGCGCATCCGGCGCCACCACAGCAGGGCCGCGCCGATCAGCAGGATCCCGCCGGCTCCCGCACCCGCGGACGCGGCGATCAGGGTCGTGTTGTCGGAGCCCTGCGCACCGGCCGGGCGCAGCGCGTCGCCCAGCTGGTTGCGTACGTCGTTGCCGCCGTCCACTCCCTTGGCGAGCGGGCCGCGTGAGCCCTCCGTCGGGTTGGCCAGGTACGGGAAGGCCGCGCCGAACTCCTTGTCGTTGGCGTCGACCGCGTCACCGAGGTCGTTCTTCGCGCCGACCAGCTCACCCTCGACGACCTGGAGCGACGCGTCGATCACGTCGTCCGTCAGCCGGCGGCCGTTGGGGAAGCCCGCGTTGTCGCCGTCGAGCACACCCAGCCGCTTGGGCTTCGCTGCCGGCTTGATCGACGTGTTGAGGCGCAGCATCTCCGAGGGCGTCACGTGCGGCGGCTGGTTGAGGCCCTCGACGCCCTTGAGGAACACGTCGACGAGATCGTTGCGCGGCTCCTTGGGCGCCGGGATCTTGTAGATGCCCTCGATCAGCTTGGGCAGCTCCGGGTTGGTGACGTTCTTCAGGAACCGGGCGTCGTCCCGGGGCGTGGACGCGTTGAACGTGTCCTTGTTCTTCAGCGGGTTGACGACCTCGTTGACCAGCGGGCTGCCCAGCCGTGAGACCTGTGTGAAGTGCCCCTGCGCGTTCTTGCGCCGGGTCGTCGACCAGATCCCCACGACCGGCTGCTCGGCCGACTCGGTGATCATGTGGTTCGGCACCTGCAGGGCCACGGAGTTGACGTTGTAGCCCTTGAGGGTGTCGTTGCCGACCTCGGAGAGGTTCCCGCCGTACAGCAGGTCGAAGACGCGCAGGTCCAGGAAGAACGGGTCGTCGGCCTGCCCGGCGAACGTCGTCGCACCGCCCGCCAGTTCGTGCACCGCCTGCTTGCGCAGCGTGTCGTAGTCGGGCATGGACGCCTTGCCGACGTTCGACGGCGCGACCGGCACGTCGTCGGCGATCTTGGTGCTCGACACCGCCTTCAGATGGCGCAGCTTGATCAGTTCGATGTCGTACGTCTGCGTGATGTTGAGGTCGGGGTCGTCGAGACTCTCGACCGGGCCCGTGTTGTACAGGAACGTCTTCTTGTTCTTCGTGTGCGTCCTGAACGTGTACCGGAACAGCAGGTCCTCCTGCGCGTCACCGTTGCTGTCGATGCGCAGGTCGTACTGGGCGTCCTCGGCGAAGGTGAAGAAGTTGGGTCCCCCGGCGGGCTCCTCGAAGGGGATCCAGTTCGCGATGATCGTCGTCGTGTCCGGCTTGTCGGGACTGACGAACGCGTACAGATCCGTGTTGTCGTACTGCGGGGTGCCCGAGATCAGCGGGGCCTCCCGGTGGCTGGAGGCGGAGGCCGCCCCCGGTTCCAGCGTGGTCACACCGGCGGCTGCGAGCCCCCCGGCGGCCAGCGCACCACTGATCAGGGTCGCGAGGCTCCTGCGTCCCACGCCCGTCCTGGAGTTAGGTGTCATGCCGTCCGTCCTCAGTGCCAACTTGCCTGACGCACCGGGATTCGGAGTGGGGGGCGGGCCGGATTGGTCGAGTTTCCGAAACCTCTTCCCGGGGCCTCGGCCCGGCCCGGGCCCGCCCGTAGCATTTCTGCCTGCTCGACCCGCGTTTTCGGCCCGCTGATCCGTAATTCCCATCCGGAGGCGTGCTCGTTGCGAATGCCTCATGAGGTCGGTGGCCCCCACGGGGCCCGGGAGAGGGGGAGGCGCGTTGGAGGCGGACGAGCTTCTGGTGCGGGTGGCCGGGGGCGACCACAAGGCATTCGAGGAGCTGTACGCGCTGGTGTCCGGGCCGGTGTACGGGCTGGTACGGCGTGTGGTGCGCGATCCCGCGCAGTCGGAGGAGGTGTCCCAGGAGGTGCTGCTCGAACTCTGGCGTTCGGCCGCGCGGTTCGACCCCGGCCGGGGCAGCGCCCTGACCTGGGTGCTCACCCTGGCCCACCGGCGGGCCGTCGACCGGGTGCGCAGCGCCCGTGCGGCCGGCGAGCGCGAGCAGCGCGAGGCGCGGCGGGCCGACGGCCCCGCCTTCGACCAGGTGGCCGAGGAGGTCGAGGCGGGACTCGAACGCGAATGGGTGCGCCGCTGCCTGGACCGGCTCACCGCCCTCCAGCGCCAGTCGGTCACCCTCGCCTACTACGAGGGGTACACCTACCGCGAGGTCGCCGAACGGCTCTCCCTGCCGCTGGGCACGGTCAAGACCCGCATGCGCGACGGCCTGACCCGGCTGCGCGACTGCCTGGGAGGTGCGGCATGAACGCCGTCGTCCACCACCCGCCCGCGCAGGCCGCACCACGGGCCGCATCACCGCGCGCCGGTGATCCGCGCCCGCGTCCGTCCGCCCGCATTCCTCTCCCGGGCGCCGGAGGTGCCGCATGACGATCTTCGGCAGGCTGCTGGGGCGCGGGGAACTGCACTCGCTCGCCGCCCCTTACGCGCTCGACGCGCTCGAGCCGGCCGAGCGGGTCCGGTTCGAGAGGCATCTGAGGTCCTGCGCCCGTTGTGCCGCCGAGGTGCGCGATCTCGCCGAGGACGCGGTCCGGCTCGCCTGGTCCACGGCCGCCCCCGCACCGCCCGCCCTGCGCGAGCGGGTGCTGGCCGCCGCACGGGCCACCCCGCAGGAGCCCGCCCCGCAGCGGGCCGCACGCACGCGTGCGCGGCAACTCCCGCCGTACGTATGGGGAACGCAGCCCCCGCCCCGCTCCCGGGAGCGGCAGCGCCCCGCGCTGTTGGTGCCGTTCGCGACGGTCACCGCCGCCGCGGCCCTCGTCGTCGCCGCGCTGTTCGGCGCCCAGGCGAACCGCACCGAGGACCGGCTGAACGCCGAACGCGACCGGTCACGTGAGATCGCCCACGTTCTCGCCGCCCCGGACGCCCGTGCGAGCACCGGCCGGGACGCGCAGGGCCGCACGATCGGAGTGATCGCCTCCGCGTCGGAGGAGAGCGCGATCGTCACCCTGGGCGGCTACGGCGAGCCGCCGGACGGTCGCGTGCGCCAGCTGTGGCTCATGCGCCCGGACGCGCAACCGCGCTCTCTCGGCCTCTTCGAGGGCGACACGCCCTTGGTGGCGTCCGGTCTGGACACCTCCGCGACGTCACTCGCGGTGACCGTCGAACCTGACGGAGGGTCACCGCAGCCCACTACCCAGCCCATTGTGCAACTCGCCCTGGAAACAGTCGGATTCGGAGAGTAATCGCTGGGTGTTCGTCAACACCCTTATGGGGAAGGTGAATCCTGTGACCTCGATACACGCGTGCCCGGATGGGGCGATAGGGTTACCCTGCCCGGGCCGGGTGGACTCGTACGGGTGGGGAGTGACATGGAACAGATAACAGTGCGCAGCAGGGCCAGGGTCCCTGCGATCACCTGCGGGAGCAGCGCGAGCAGTTCGCGTCTCGACCGCCATCTCTCGGTGCTGGCGGGACCCGCGGTCCCGCAGCGTGAGACGGCGGAGGCCACCTCGCTGATGCGCGAGCTGACCGCACGCGACCGCGGTGCCCGGGGCGCCCGCGCGCGGACGAGCCGCGTCTCGCTGTTCGCCCCGCTGCGCCGCCTGCGCCGCACTCTGTTCGGCGGCCGCTGACCCACGTACCACGCCGTGCCGGCGCCCCCGGTCCCACCCGGCAGTGAACCGGGGGGCCCGTCGGCCTCGCCCGCTCCGCCCCGGTCACATCACCGTTTCCCGTACGCGTACTGCCGTACCGCGAGCGGCACGAACACCACGAGCAGTACCGCACACCAGCCCAGGGACCCCGCCACGGGGTGCGCCACCGGCCAGGCCGCCCCCTCGGGTACCGGAGCGTTCCCGAACAGGTCCCGCAGCGCCGTCGCGACCGCGCTGATCGGATTCCATTCCGCCGCCGTGCGCAGCGGACCGGGCAGCCCGTCCGTCGGGATGTACGCACTGGACAGCAGCGGCAGCAGGAAGGTCGCTCCGCCCAGCTGGCCGGCCGCCTCCTCGTTGCGGGTGAGCAGCCCGAGGAAGATCCCGGCCCACACACAGGCGAACCGGAACAGCAGCAGCAAGGCCACGGCGCCCACCGCACCGAGCGCGCCTGCCTCGACCCGCCAGCCCACCGCGAGCCCCACCGCCAGGAACGGAATCGTCCCGGCGGCGGTCACCACCACGTCCGCCACGGCCTGACCCACCGGCACGGCGGCCCGGCTCACCGGCAGCGTGCGGAACCGGTCCGTCACCCCGCGGTGGACGTCCTGCGCCGACTGGAACATCCCGGTCATCACCCCGCCCGCCGCGGTCGCCACCAGCAGCCCCGGGACCAGGAACGACCGGTACGCCTCGCCCGGCACGGCGAGCGCGCTGCCGAAGACATAACCGAAGAACAGCAGCATGCTGATCGGCATCGTCTGGGTGAGGATCAGCAGCCCCGGGTTGTTCCGCATCCGCCGCAGCTGCCGGCCGAGCATCGCGGAGCCGTCGTACGCCAACGTGCTCATGCGGCACGCTCCTTGTCGTCGTCGAGGTGACCGGCCGCGTGCGCCGGCCGTCGGGTCAGCCGCAGGAACACGTCGTCGAGGGTCGGCGGCCTCAGGCTCGCGTCCAGCAGCGGTACGCCCGCCGCGTCCAGCGTGCGCACCATGCGGGGCAGGGTGAGCGTCGGGTCCTTCGCGACCGCGCCGACCGCGTTGCGCTCCCGGTCGAGCGAGGGCTCGGCGCCGGTGAGCCGGTCGAGCACCCCGGCCGCCCGCACCAGGGCGTCGGCGTCGGCCACCACGACCTCCGCGTAGGCGCCCGCCCGGTCCTTGAGCCGGGCCGGCGATCCGGTGTGCGCCACCCGGCCGCGGTCGACCAGGGCGATGTCGTCGGCGAGCCGGTCGGCCTCCTCGAGATACTGCGTCGTGAGGAGCACCGTCGTGCCCGCGCCGGTCAGCTCGCGCACCGCGTCCCAGATCAGGTTGCGGCTGGCCGGGTCGAGGCCGGTCGTCGGCTCGTCCAGGAACAGCACCTCGGGGCGGCGGATCAGGCTCGCGGCCAGGTCCAGCCGGCGGCGCATGCCGCCCGAGTAGCCGGAGGCGGGCCGGTCGGCCGCCTCCGTCAGCCCGAAACGGTCGAGCAGCTCCGCGGCCCGGCCGGCGGCCCCGCGCACCCGGTGCAGCCGGGCGAACAGGCGCAGATTCTCGCGCCCCGTGAGATCCCCGTCGATCGAGGTGTCCTGCCCGGTGACCCCGATCCTGCGCCGTACGGCGGCGGCCTCGCGGACGAGGTCGTGGCCGGCGATCCGTGCGGAGCCCGCGTCGGGCCGCAGCAGGGTGGTGAGCAGGCGTACCGCCGTGGTCTTGCCGGCCCCGTTCGGACCCAGCACCGCGCACACCGTGCCCTCGGCCACCGCCAGATCCAGCCCGCGCAGGGCGTGCACCTCGCCGAACCGCTTCTCCAGACCCTCACTAAGTACAGCGTACGTAGTAGTCATGGAGTGACCATAGCGCACTACGTACGGTGTACGTAACTACGATGGTGGGCGAGGTGATGACCGATGGCGGGCCGAGCGGCCGAACCCGAAGTGATCTGGGCGCGCCCCGAGCGCACCGGCCGTGGGCCCCGGCCGGCCTACACGCGCGCCGACATCGCGGCGGCCGCCGTGCGGGTCGCCGACGCCGAGGGGCTGGACGCGGTCTCCATGCGCCGCATCGCCGCCGAACTGGGCTGCGGCACCATGTCCCTGTACAACTACGTCCCCCGCAAGGAGGACCTGTACGAGCTGATGGTGGACGCGGCCGGCGGCGAGCACGAGCTGTGGGAGCCGACGGGGGACTGGCGGGCCGACATGCTCCGGGTGGCCCACCAGACCCGCGACCTGATGCACCGTCACCCCTGGCTGCCCCGGCTGATGTCACCGGTGTACGGCTTCAGCCCCCACGCCCTGCGCTACCTGGAGCACTGCCTGGCCTGTCTGGACCCGCTCCCCGTGTCCTACGGCACCAAGATGGAACTGATCGCGATGCTCAACGGCGTCGTCACGACCTACGTCGCCAACGAGCTCGCCACCGCCGAGCGCACCCGCTCCCTGCCCTGGTCCGAGGAGCAGGAGAACGCCGTGCGGATCGCCTATCTCAGCGGCCGGCTCGCGTCGGGGGAGTACCCCAGGATGGCGGCGGCCCTGACGGAGGACGCCGGGCCCATCGACCTGGAGGCGGTGTTCGAGCGGGCGCTCGGGCGGGTGCTCGACGGGTTCGAGCCGCGGCCGTGAGGAGGCAGTGGCATCAGATCAACGCGAGTTGACCCTCCGGACCCTCCTCGTGTGCGTCCAGGACCGAGGCCGGGCGGCGGGTGGAGGGCGCGGGCGGGAGGATGCCGGCCCTGTGGAGGTCCGTGGCGGTGACGGGGGCCGGGACCGTCAAGGCCGCCTGCAGGGGGCGCAGTTCCGCCAGCAGGGCCAGCACCGTGATCAGCTCCAGGAGCTCCGACGTCCAGGTCTGCGGCCAGGTGGTCGGGCGGATCGCGGACAGCGTGCCCGGCTCGGCCGGGGTCGTACGTGCCGTGAACCACTGTTCCAGGACGCGGGTGCCGCCCAGCTCGAAGTCCCAGGCCTCCGGCGGCACGGGGGAGATGCGGCCCTCGTCGAGATGCAGGGTCTCCTCGTCGCGGTCGTAGTGCACGGTCAGCGGGCGGGACGGCAGCGGTGCGCGGACGTACGGGCGGCGCCCGCCGGGCAGCTTCGGGCGCTCCCCGTCGCGGCGCATCAGCCACAGCATCCGGTGTCCGGTCTCCACGCCCCGCGCCCACGCCTCGGCGTCCCCGGTGAGCGGCACGGTGATCCCGTGGGGCGTGGGGCGTGCGACGGCCAGGGTCCAGGCGAGGACGTCCGGCGCGGTGGCCTCCCGGCCGAGGCGGGCCGTGAGGTGGTCCAGGAGGCCGGGGGCGAGATTGGGCTCCGCGCCCGCGGGGCGGCGGTACAAGGGGCGCACGGGGCCGGGGCGCAGGAGGGGGAGCAGGGAGGTGGCCAGCAGGGCGGGTCCGGGGGAGTCGGTGGGCGTCTCCACCACGAAGATCTGGTGGTCGTCCGTCACCCGCCACAGCTCCGGGCGGGCCGTGTCGATCAGGCGGTGGTCGGGGATCAGCCACTGTTCGTCGAAGGGGGCGTACAGGACGCGGACCGGGTCCGGGCAGGGGCCCGTGGCGCGGGACAGGCGCTCCGTGCCACCGCCTCCGCCCGGGAGCCGGCCGACCGCCGTGTGCAGGGTGCGTGAGCGCGTCGGCTGGAAGAGGGCCTCGCGGTCGGGTCCCTCGGCCTTGACCAGCGCGGCCCAACGGGCCTTCAGGGACGCCGCGTCGGGTCCCGCCGGCCAGCCCCGGCCGAGGCGGGGCGGTGCGACGGACCACGGCATGAGGTCCGCCAGCAGCGGAGCGTCGTCGTGCGTCACGCAGGGCATCGTACGACCTGGCGCCGACACACCGTTCAGGTGGCGTCCAGGGTGACCGTGAAGGAGAAACGGTCGCCCCGGTAGTGGATGACGGCCACGTCCAGCGGGCGCCCGTCGGTGTCGTAGGTGATGCCCGTGTAGTGCAGGATCGGGCTGAGCAGCGGTACCTGGAGCAGCCGGGCCGTCTCCGGATCCGCGAGCCGCGCTTCCACGGTGTCCGTGATGCGGCTGATGTCCACCCCGACGACATCCCGCAGCACCTTGGTCATCGGCCAGCGCACCAGGTCGTCCAGGTCGATGCGTTCGGCCAGTTCGGGACGGACGTAGTTGCGGGCGTGGTTGGTCGGCTCGCCGGTCTTCTCGTCGCTGCGCAGCCGGTGGTACGCCGCCGTCCGGGTCAAGTCAGGGAAATACTCGGCGAGTTCGGCCGGCACCGGGGCGGTGCCGTGCTCCAGCAGCTCGGTGGTCATGCCGGACTGCTGGGCCACGATCGCGTCCACCGAGCCCAGCAGCCGCACCGGGGATCCCCTGCGGGCATCAGGCTCGATGAACGTGCCGCGCCGACGGTGCCGGGAGATCAGCCCCTCGTCCTCCAGCTCCTTCAGCGCCTGCCGCATGGTCAGCACGCTCACCCCGTAGTGCCCCGCCAGCTGCTCCTCGGTGGGCAGCCGCAGCGGGTCCTGCGGCGAGCGGCCGAGGATCGAGGCGCGCAGCGACTGCGACACCTGGTACCAGAGCGGCAGCTTGCGGTTCAGGACGATCGAATCCGGAGCGAAGGAGGTCACGGGCTATCCGTACCGGTCGGGAACGCTCAGTGCAATGCGTGGACGGAAGAGGCGTACCGCATCACGAGTCCCGGAAGTGGCGCTCGAGGCCCTGCCATACGTCGTCGTAGCGCTGCTGCAGATGCTCCGCACGGGCCGCGTGCGGCGTCAGGGTCACCGGCCAGCGGGTCTCGAACATGAACGCGAGTCCGTCGTCGATCTTCTGCGGCCTCAGTTCCGCCGCGCTCGCCCTGTCGAAGGTCTCACGGTCCGGGCCGTGCGCCGACATCATGTTGTGCAGCGAGCCGCCGCCCGGTACGAAGCCCTCCGCCTTCGCGTCGTAGGCGCCCTCGATCAGGCCCATGTACTCGCTCATCACGTTCCGGTGGAAGTACGGCGGCCGGAAGGTGTCCTCGCCCACCAGCCAGCGCGGAGCGAACACCACGAAGTCCACCCCGGCCAGCCCGGGGGTGTCGCTCGGTGACGTCAGCACCGTGAAGATCGACGGGTCCGGGTGGTCGTAGGAGATGGTGCCCATCACATTGAAGCGGCGCAGGTCATAGACGTACGGCACATAGTTGCCGTGCCAGGCGACGACATCGAGCGGGGAGTGGTCGTACGTCGCCGACCACAGGTTGCCGCAGAACTTGTTCACCACCTCCACCGGGCCCTCGACGTCCTCGTACGCCGCGACCGGCGCCTGGAAGTCCCGGGCGTTGGCGAGTCCGTTGGCGCCGATCGGGCCGAGGTCGGGGAGACGGAACGCGGCGCCGTAGTTCTCGCACACATAACCGCGGGCAGACTCGTCCAGGAGCTCCACACGGAAGCGCACCCCACGAGGAATCAGCGCGATGTGTCCCGGCTCCACATGCAGCAGCCCGAACTCGGTGCGCAGCAGCAGCCCGCCACGCTCCGGGACGATCAGCAGCTCACCGTCCGCGTCGCTGAAGACCCGGTCCATGGAGGAGGTGGCGTGGTAGAGGTGCACGGCCATACCGGTGCGCTGCGTGACGTCCCCGTTGCCGCCCAGGGTCCACAGCCCCGCCAGGAAGTCCGTGCCCGGCTCGGGCTCCGGCAGCGGGTTCCAGCGCAGCCGGTTGGGGTCCGGTGCCGTCTGGGTGAAGGGCGCGGTGCGCAGGGCGCCGTTGCCGGTGCGGGTGAAGGCGGGGTGGGCGGCCGACGGGCGGATCCGGTACAGCCAGGAGCGGCGGTTGTGCGCCCGCGGTTCGGTGAACGCCGTGCCGCTCAGCTGCTCCGCGTACAGGCCGAGCGGCGCGCGCTGGGGCGAGTTGCGGCCCACGGGCAGGGCACCCGGCACGGCCTCGGAGCTGTGCTCGTTGCCGAAGCCGGACAGATACGTCAGTGCCTCGGCGACCTTGCGCGCTCCCCCGCGCTCGGACTCGCTCGCGCGGGCGGTGCCCCCATCGCTCATGTTCGCTGCTCCCTTGCGGTACGGACCTCATTCCTATGCGACACCGTAGGATTGCGTTTTCCCCGGCGCAAGAGGGCCGCGCGATCCGGGTACGTGTCTTTCCTGTCCTCCTCTCGGCGGAGGACGCCGAACCCGACTCCAGGTGGATCCGCGGGGTCGCACCGGTGTTCTACGCTCCCGGTCATGTCGTGGACGCGGAGTCTGATCACCGCGCTCGCGGTCTGTGTCGTCACTCTGGCCGGGACCGCGGGCTGCGCCTCCCGTGACGCCCAGGAGCGGGAGGCTGCCTCGCCCTCGCCGGTGGGCGAGCTCCTGGACGACCGGGACGCGGACGGGCGGCCCTACCGTGAGGTGGACGAGGAGGACGCCCCCGAGGTCCGCGTCGAGGTCACGCCCGACACCGACGGCGGCTGGGACGTACGCCTGACCCTGCGCGACTTCCGCTTCTCGCCGCGCGGGGCGGCGCAGCGGGCGGAGGCCGGCCGGGGTGTCGCGCACCTCTACGTCGACGATCGCCTCGTCGCCCGGCTGCGCACCCCCGAGTACCACCTGTCCGCCCGCATGCTGCCGCGCGGCACGCACCACGTCACCGCCCGCCTCTACGCCGACGACGGCTCGGTGTGGGCCGTGGACGGCGAGCCGGTCGAGAGCACCGCGGACGTCACGGTGTCGGACCCGGGCCCGGGGTCCACGCCGGACACCGCCACCGGGCCGGCGGGCGTGAGCGACGCTCCGGCCCGGAGCGGAGGGCGAGGTTCACCGGATCGCGGCGAAAGGGCATCATGAGGCCCGTGCCCCACGCGACCCCCCTCCGCCGTGCGCCCGTACAGCGGCGCAGCGCCGAACGGCTGGCCAGGATCCTCGACGCCTGCGCCGACCTCCTCGACGAGGTCGGCTACGACGACCTGAGCACCCGCGCCGTCGCCCAGCGCGCCGGTGTGCCCATCGGCTCCGTCTACCGCTTCTTCGGCAACAAGCGCCAGATGGCCGACGCGCTGGCCCAGCGCAACCTGGAGCGCTTCACCGCCAGGGTCACCGACCGCCTCAAGGGTGCCGGGGACCGGGGCTGGCGCTATGCGATGGACGTCGTGATCGACGAGTACCTGGACATGAAGCGCACCGCGCCGGGCTTCTCCCTGGTCGACTTCGGCAACCAGATACCGGTGGGCACGCGCCGCACCGAACCCAACCACCGCGTCGCCGACCGCCTGACCGATCTGCTCTCCGCCTACCTCCGGCGCACCCCGGACGAGAGTCTGCGCCGCACCATCCTCATCGCCGTCGAGACCGCCGACGGCCTCGTCCACCTCGCGTTCCGGCTGGCGCCCGAAGGGGACGAGCAGGTCATCGAGGAGCTGCGCGAGATGCTGCGGGCCTATCTCGCACGCGTGCTGGACTGAGTCCGGCGCGGGCGCCGGCCGAGTTCGCGCGCCGCGGCCCCTCCCCTCCATGCATACCGGTCGGTATGCTCGGTCCGTCCGCGCGCCATCGCCCCCGCCGTACCCGGGAGGACCCGTGTCCCGCACCGCTCTGCGTATCTGCCCCTTGTGCGAGGCCACCTGTGGCCTGACGCTCACGATCGAGGAGGGCAGGGTCACCCGGGCCCGGGGCGACCGGGACGACGTGTTCAGCCAGGGCTTCATCTGCCCCAAAGGCGCGGCCCTCCCGGCCGTGGACGGCGACCCCGACCGGCTGCGCACCCCGCTCGTCCGGGTCGACGGCGAGCTGCGCGAGGCCACCTGGGAGGAGGCGTTCGACGCGGTCGCCGCCGGAATCCGGCCCGTGGTCGAGCGGTACGGCCCGCACTCCGTGGGCGTGGTGCTCGGCAACCCCAACGTCCACACCATGGCCGGCGCCCTCTACCCGCCCCTGCTGATCGCCGGGCTCGGCACCCGCAGCCTGTTCACCGCCTCCACGGTCGACCAGATGCCCAAGCACGTCTCCAGCGGACTGCTCTTCGGCGACGCGACCGCCATCCCCGTACCCGACCTGGACCACACCGACCACCTCCTGCTGATCGGCGCCAACCCGCTGGAGTCCAACGGCAGCCTGTGCACCGCCCCCGACTTCCCCGGCCGCCTCAAGGCGCTCAAGGCCCGCGGCGGCACCCTCACCGTCATCGACCCGCGCCGCACCCGCACCGCCCGGCTCGCCGACCGGCACATCGCCGTCCGCCCCGGCACGGACGCCCTGTTGCTCGCGGCGACCGCGTACACCCTCTTCGACGAGCACCTCGTGGACCCGGGCGCGCTGACGCCGCACCTCCAGGGCCTCGACGAACTCCGCGACGCGCTACGGGACTTCACGCCCGAGTCCGTCGCCGAAGCCTGCGACGTCGACGCGGACACCATCCGCACCCTCGCCCGCGAGCTCGCCGCCGCGCCCACCGCCGCCGTCTACGGCCGCATCGGCAGCTGCACCGTCCCGCACGGCACCCTGGCCTCCTGGCTCGTCGACGTCCTGAACATCCTCACCGGCAACCTCGACCGCCCCGGCGGTGCCCTCTTCCCGCAGGCCGCCACCGACAAGACCCCGCGCCCCGCCGGCCCCGGCCGCGGATTCGCCCTCGGGCGCTGGCACTCGCGCGTCTCCCGCCACCCCGAGGCCAAGGGCGAGCTGCCCCTGTCGGCCCTCGCCGAGGAGATCGACACCGTCACCGACGTGGGCGAGCCCGTGCGCGCCCTGGTCGTCGTCGCCGCCAACCCGGTGCTGTCCGCACCCGACGGCAACGGCCTCGACAAGGCCCTGGACTCGCTCGACTTCATGGTCAGCGTCGACCCCTACCTCAACGAGACCTCCCGCCACGCCCACGTCGTCCTGCCGCCGCCCCCGCCCGCGCAGAGCCCGCACCACGACTTCGCGTTCAACAGCCTGGCCATCCGCAACCAGGTCCGCTACACCCGCCCCGCCGTCCCGCTGGAGCCCGGCCGCATGGCCGAGACCGAGATCCTGGCCCGGCTGATCCTCGCCGCCACCGGCATGCACGGCGCCGACCCGGCCGCGGTGGACGCCATGGTGATCGACCAGACCCTCGGCAAGGCGGTCGAGGACCCGAACTCCCCGGTGCACGGCCGCGACCCGAAGGAACTCGCGGCACTGCTGACCGGCGACAACGGCCCCGAGCGACGCCTGGACATGATGCTGCGCCTCGGCCCCTACGGCGACGGCTTCGGCGTACGACCCGACGGCCTCAGCCTGGAGAAGCTGCTCGACCACCCGCACGGCATCGACCTCGGCCCCCTGCGCCCGCGGCTGCCGCAGCCCCTGAAGACCCGCAGCGGCAAGGTGGAACTCCTGCCCGGACCGATCGCCGCCGACCTGCCCCGGCTGCGCGCCGCCCTCGACGAGCGCGCCGACGGATTCGTCCTCGTCGGCCGCCGCCATCTGCGCTCCAACAACAGCTGGCTGCACAACGTGCCCGCCCTCACCGGCGGCTCCAACCGCTGCACCCTGCACCTCCACCCCGACGACGCCGCACGCCTCGGCGTCGTCGACGGGCAGCCGGTGCGGATCACCGGCGCCGGGGGAGCGGTGACCGCGCCCGCCGAGGTCACCGACGCGGTGCGCCGGGGCGTGGTGAGCCTTCCGCACGGCTGGGGGCACGACCGGCCCGGCACCCGCATGCGGCACGCCGCCGGCGACCCCGGAGCCAACGTCAACCAGCTCCTCGACGGCAGCCTCCTCGACCCGCTCTCGGGCAACGCCGTCCTCAACGGTGTACCGGTCGAGGTGGCCCCGCTGGCGGCCGAGAAGGCCGAGCGGCTCGAGGCGCTGACCTGAGCAAAGCTGTGACCTGGGGTTTTGCGCTTATTGCTCGCACGTCAACGTCTTGTTAACGCCGCTCGGCGGCACCTAACGTCGTCGCACCGCCTGCCCCGGTGGGATGTTCAAGGGCGAACGTTAGGTATCCACTCATGCTGACCATCCTCGGCTTCGCCATGATCGCGACCTTCCTGGTCCTGATCATGCTGAAGAAGATGTCGCCGCTCGTGGCGCTCGTGCTGATCCCCGCGCTGTTCTGCGTGGTCGTCGGCAAGGGCGCCCACCTCGGTGACTACGTCATCGACGGCGTGTCCAGCCTCGCCCCCACCGCGGCGATGCTCATGTTCGCGATCGTCTACTTCGGTGTGATGATCGACGTCGGTCTCTTCGACCCGATCGTCCGCGGCATCCTCAGGTTCTGCAAGGCGGACCCGATGCGCATCGTCGTCGGCACGGCGGTGCTCGCCGCGATCGTGTCGCTGGACGGCGACGGATCCACCACCTTCATGATCACCGTCTCGGCGATGTACCCGCTGTACAAGCGCCTGAAGATGAGCCTGGTCGTGATGACCGGTGTCGCCGCCATGGCCAACGGCGTGATGAACACCCTCCCCTGGGGCGGCCCCACCGCCCGCGCCGCGACCGCCCTGAAGCTCGACGCCAGCGACATCTTCGTCCCGATGATCCCGGCGCTGCTGGTCGGCCTCCTCGGCGTGTTCTTCCTCGCCTACGTGCTCGGCCTGCGCGAGCGCAAGCGGCTCGGCGTGCTGACGCTGGACGAGGCACTGGTCAAGGAGAACGCCGAGGAGACCGAGACCGTGCTCGTCGGCGCGGGCTCCGGGGCCGGCTCCGGCACCGGAAAGCGTCCCGTGCCCACCGGCGGACCGGGTTCCGGCACCGACGCGGACGCGGACGCGCGGGAGGACGACGGCTTCCAGGGCCTCGACCCGAACCGCCCCACCCTGCGCCCCAAGCTGTACTGGTTCAACGCGCTGCTCACGGTCGCCCTGCTGACCGCCATGATCATGGAGTGGCTGCCGATCCCGGTCCTCTTCCTGCTCGGCGCCGCGCTCGCCCTCACCGTCAACTTCCCGCACATCCCCGACCAGAAGGCCCGCATCGCGGCCCACGCCGACAACGTCCTGAACGTCTCCGGCATGGTCTTCGCCGCCGCCGTCTTCACCGGCGTCCTGCAGGGCACCGGCATGGTCGACCACATGGCCACGTGGATGGTCGACGTCATCCCCGAGGGCATGGGCCCGCACATGGCCCTGGTCACCGGCCTGCTGAGCCTGCCGCTGACCTACTTCATGTCCAACGACGGCTTCTACTTCGGTGTCCTGCCCGTCCTCGCCGAGGCCGGCGCCGCGCACGGCGTCTCCCCGCTGGAGATGGCCCGCGCCTCCCTGGTCGGCCAGCCGCTGCACATGTCCAGCCCGCTCGTGCCCGCCGTGTACGTGCTGGTCGGCATGGCCAAGGTCGAGTTCGGCGACCACACCCGGTTCGTGGTCAAGTGGGCCGCCCTGACCTGCCTGCTGATCCTCGGCGCGGGAATCCTGTTCGGCATCATCTAGTACGGCACGTACGTCCTGGGAGGACTCGATCATGGCGCCCGGTGGGAACCGCGGCTGGCTGCTCCGCCTGGTCATCGCCTTCAGCTTCGCGCAGGGGGCGGTGTCGATGGCCCGGCCCGCCGTGTCCTACCGGGCGCTCGCGCTGGGTGCGGACGAGCGGGCGGTCGGTGTGATCGCCGGTGTGTACGCGCTGCTGCCGCTGTTCGCCGCGGTACCGCTCGGCCGGCGCACCGACCACGGCCGCTGCGCGCCCCTGCTGCCGGCCGGCGTGGTGCTGATATCCGGCGGCTGCGCGCTGAGCGGTCTCGCCGGTTCCCTGTGGGCGATGGCCCTGTGGAGCGGCGTGATGGGCCTCGGCCACCTCTGCTTCGTCATCGGCGCCCAGTCCCTGGTCGCCCGCCAGTCCGCCCCGCACGAACAGGACCGCAACTTCGGGCACTTCACCATCGGCGCCTCGCTCGGCCAGCTGGTCGGCCCGATCGCGGCGGGCGGGCTGATCGGCGGCCCCGACATGGCCCGCACCAGCGCGCTGGCCCTGCTGGTGGCGGGCGCGGGCGCGGCCGTCGCGCTCACCTCGCTGTGGCGCATCGAGCGTCCTGCGACGGCGAAGTCCCGTACGGCGGACGGCGAACGGATCCCGGTGGGCCGCATCCTGCGGGCCAGGGGAGTGCCGGGCGGCATCCTCATCAGCATGGCCGTGCTGTCCGCGACCGACATCCTCACTGCCTACCTCCCGGTGGTGGGCGAGCACCGCGGCATCGACCCCGCCGTCATCGGCCTGCTGCTCAGCCTGCGCGCGGCGGCCACCATCGCCTGCCGGCTGGTGCTCACCCCGCTGCTGCGGCTGCTCGGCCGCACGGTGCTGCTGACGGTGACCTGCCTGCTGGCCGCGCTGCTGTGCGCGGGCATCGCGCTGCCCGTACCGGTGTGGGCCCTGGGGCTGATGCTCGCGGTGCTCGGTTTCTGCCTGGGCGTCGGCCAGCCGCTGTCCATGACGACGGTCGTCCAGGCCGCCCCCGACGGCGCCCGCTCCACCGCCCTCGCCCTGCGCCTGACCGGCAACCGACTGGGCCAGGTCGCTGCCCCCGCGGCGGCGGGCCTGATCGCCGGGGTGGCGGGCGTCGCGGCTCCGTTCGTCATGCTGGGCGCGCTGTTGCTGCTGTCGTCGGGGGTGGCCCTGCGCTCACCGGGCGCCCCGGCCGGGGACCGCTCGGGCGCGGAGGGCCCCGCGCGCACCCGCCCGCTGCGCCGGACGCCCCGCTGACCGGTGCCGTGCCGCCGACGTCGTACTGAAAGGATGACGCCGACCGCACGCGCAAGAGGGGGAAAGCACATGGGCCTGATCGTCCTGGCCGTCATCGTCGTCCTGGTCGTCGGAGGCTGCGTCTGCGTCGTCTGGGCCGACCGGGGCGGGCCGCGGTGGGTGCGCGGGGTGGCGGCGGTGACGCGGGTGGCCGGCGCAGTGGTGGGTGCGCTGCTGCGGTCGTCGGGTTCGGGCCGGCGGGGCGGGAGCAACGGCGGCTCGGACGAGTGACGGCCGCCGCCCCTGAATATGGGCGTCCGCTTTCTCACCAGGTGGACGCCGCCCCCGAGTTGCCGTCACGTGTCTTCCCCCGGCCGGGCACAATCCGTTAACTTCCGTGACTCACACGCCCCGTTCGACCCGCACGAGGCGTCCGACCGCGGAGCACCAGCGCCCTGATGAGCCCCCGGGGGCACTCTCATGACACGCGCCATCTCCCTGCACGAAGTGAGCAAGTCCTATACGAGAGGCGTCCGCGTGGTGGACCGCCTGTCGCTGGACATCGCGCCCGGCGAGTTCCTCGTCCTGCTCGGCCCCTCCGGCTGCGGCAAGTCCACCGTGCTGAGGATGATCGCCGGCCTGGAGGACATCGACGAGGGGCATCTGTTCCTCGACGGCGAGCTGGGCAACGATCTGCCGCCGTCCGAGCGGGACATGGCGATGGTGTTCCAGAACTTCGCCCTCTACCCGAGCATGACGAGCCGGGACAACATCGGCTTCCCGCTGCGCATCGAGTCCCCGGGCGAGGACCCGAGCGCCCGTGTCGACGCCACCGCCCGCATGCTGGGCATCGAGGACCTCCTCGACCGGTTCCCCGGCCAGCTCTCCGGCGGCGAACGCCAGCGGGTCGCCATGGGCCGGGCCATCGCCCGCCACCCCTCCGCCTTCCTGATGGACGAGCCGCTGTCCAACCTGGACGCCAAGCTGCGCAACCATCTGCGCGCCGAGATCTCCCAGCTCACCCGCGAGCTCGGCGTCACCACCGTCTATGTCACCCACGACCAGTCCGAGGCCATGTCGCTGGGCGACCGGGTCGCCGTGCTGCGCGGCGGCGTGCTCCAGCAGGTCGGCAGCCCGCGCACGGTGTACGCGCTGCCGCGCAACGTCTTCGTCGCCGCGTTCATCGGCACCCCGCGCATCAATCTGCTGCGCGGCCTGGTGCGCGCCCCGCTCGACGGCGCCATGAGCATCAGCCTCGGCAAGCAGTTCCTGCGGCTGCCCGAGCCCCTGTCGCTGGACCACCAGTTGCTGCGCGTCCAGCAGGGCCGCGAGGTGATCGTGGGCCTGCGCTCCGAAGCCGTCCGGATCGCCAAGCCCGCCGCCGCCCGCCCCGGCGAGGTGGCGCTCACCGGCCTGGTGGAGCACGTGGAGTTCCAGGGGCACGAGGTCCTCGTCCACTTCAACACCGGCTCCAGCCCCGCCGTCGTGCCCGAACTGGAGGCCCCGCGCCCGCACCCGGGCCGCCCCGACCGGCGGCGCCGCCGGGACGGGACGGTCCTGGACCGGCTGCGCGAACGCGCCGTGGCGCTGCGCACCGGCGGGGTCGCCACTCTGGAGAAGCCCCCGGAGCCGGAACCGTCCGCCGCCTCCGCCGAGCCCCGCCTCCCCGGCGACCTCATCGTCCGGACCACCCCCGACCTCCGCCTCCAGCACGGCATGCAGGTCCCCCTCCTGGTCGATCTCGCCCACCTGTTCGTCTTCGACCAGCACGGCGAACGCATCTGCCCGAGCCCGTCGCGGCTGCCGGATCTGGAGGAGTGAGGCCCGGACGGCACCCGGTGCGTGGGGGCGGCACGGGCCCCCGGCAGGCGCTGACCCATGATGGGGCGGGGCCCTCCTTGTCGTGGTCCCCTCTGGCGCATGAAAACTAACATCGCTAGTTTATGTGCCGGACGACGACGCCCCCGCCCCGGAGGAAGCGCGATGAAGGCATACGACGGCATGTACATCGACGGCGCCTGGCGCCCCGCCGCCGGACCGGATGTGATCGAGGTCGTGAACCCGGCCGACGAGCAGGTGATCGCCACCGTCCCCGCGGGTACCGCCGAGGACGTCGACGCCGCCGTACGGGCCGCCCGCGCCGCACTCCCGGCCTGGGCCGCCACCCCGCCCGCCGAGCGTGCCGCCCGTCTCACCGCCCTGCGCGACCAGCTCGTGGCCCGGCGGGAGGAGATCGCCGAGACGGTGACCGCCGAACTCGGCGCGCCCCTGAAGCTCTCCCAGACCGTCCACGCCGGTGTGCCCATCGCCGTCGCCGGCTCGTATGCCGAGCTGGCAGCGACGTACGCCTTCGAGGAGAAGGCGGGCAACTCCACGATCCTGCACGAGCCGGTCGGCGTGGTCGGCGCGATCACCCCCTGGAACTACCCGCTGCACCAGATCGTCGCCAAGGTGGCCCCCGCCCTCGCCGCGGGTTGCACCGTCGTCGTCAAGCCCGCCGAGGACACCCCGCTGGTGGCCCGGCTGTTCGCGGAGGCGGTGCACGAGGCCGGGATCCCGGCGGGCGTCTTCAACCTGGTCACCGGCCTCGGACCGGTCGCCGGCCAGGCCCTCGCCGAACACCCCGGCGTCGACCTCGTCTCCTTCACCGGCTCCACCGCCGTCGGCCGCCGCATCGGCGCCATCGCCACCGGCATGATCAAGAAGGTCGCCCTGGAACTCGGCGGCAAGTCCGCCAACGTCATCCTGCCCAGCGCCGACCTGGCCCGCGCCGTCAACGTCGGCGTCGCCAACGTCATGTCCAACTCCGGCCAGACGTGCAGCGCCTGGACCCGCATGCTGGTCCACCGCGACCAGTACGACGAGGCCGTCGAGCTCGCGGCCACGGCCGCCGAGAAGTACGGCGACCGCATCGGCCCGCTGGTCAACGCGGCGCAGCACCAGCGCGTCCGGGGCTACATCGAGAAGGGTGTCGCCGAGGGCGCCCGCCTGGTCGCCGGCGGGCCCGACGCCCCGCGCGAGAAGGGCTACTTCGTCAGCCCGACCGTCTTCGCCGACGTGACGCCCGGGATGACCATCGCCCAGGAGGAGATCTTCGGCCCCGTCCTGTCGATCCTGCGCTACGACGACGAGGACGAGGCCCTGCGCATCGCCAACGGCACCATCTACGGCCTCGCCGGCGCCGTGTGGGCCGGGGACGAGGCGGAGGCGGTGGCCTTCGCCCGCCGGATGGAGACCGGCCAGGTCGACATCAACGGCGGCCGCTTCAACCCGCTCGCCCCCTTCGGCGGCTACAAGCAGTCCGGCGTGGGCCGCGAACTCGGCCTCCACGGCCTGACCGAGTACCTCCAGACCAAGTCCCTCCAGTTCTAGGGGAGTCACATCCGCCATGGCTGTCCGTGCCGCCGTTCTGCCCGCCGTCGACGCCCCGCTGGAGATCACCGGGATCGAGCTGCCCGAGCTCGGCCCCGGCCGGGTGCGCATCCGGCTCGCCGCCGCCGGGGTCTGCCACTCCGACCTGTCCCTGTCCAACGGCACCATGCGCCTGCCCGTCCCGGCCGTCCTCGGCCACGAGGGCGCCGGCACGGTCGTCGCCGTCGGTGACGGCGTCACCCATGTCGCGCCCGGCGACGGCGTCGTCCTCAACTGGGCGCCCTCCTGCGGCACCTGCCCCGCCTGCGCCCGCGGCGAGGTCTGGCTGTGCGCGGGCGCCCTCGACGGGGCCGCCGAGGTCCACGCCCGCCGCGCCGACGACGGCACCGATCTCCACCCCGGCCTGAACGTCGCCGCGTTCGCCGAGGAGACGGTGGTCCCCGCCTCCTGTGTCCTGCCCGCGCCCGACGGGATCCCGCTCACCGACGCCGCCCTCCTCGGCTGCGCGGTGCTCACCGGCTACGGAGCCGTCCACCACTCCGCTCGCGTGCAGCCCGGCGAGACGGTCGCCGTGTTCGGCGTCGGGGGAGTGGGCCTCGCCGCCCTCCAGTCGGCCCGTATCGCGGGCGCCTCGACGATCGTCGCGGTCGACGTGTCCCCGGAGAAGGAGGAGCTGGCGCTGGCCGCCGGCGCCACCGACTACCTCATCGCCTCCGACACCACCCCCCGCGAGATCCGCGCCCTCACCGGGAAGCAGGGCGTGGACGTGGCCGTCGAGTGCGTCGGCCGGGGCGTCACCATCCGCACCGCCTGGGAGTCGACCCGGCGCGGCGGCCGCACCACGGTCGTCGGCATCGGCGGCAAGGACCAGCAGGTCACCTTCAACGCCCTGGAGATCTTCCACTGGGGCCGGACCCTCTCCGGCTGTGTCTACGGCAACTCCGACCCCGCCCGTGACCTCCCGGTCCTCGCCGAGCACATCCGCGCGGGCCGCCTCGACCTCGGTGCCCTGGTGACCGAGCGCATCGCCCTGGACGGCATCCCGGCCGCCTTCGAGAACATGCTGGCGGGCAAGGGCGGCCGCGCGCTGGTGGTCTTCTAGGCCGGCCCTCCTGGCACCCCGGCCTCCGTGCGAGGCCGGGGGCTCTGGCGTGCCCGCACGCCTCCGCAGCCGAGCGCCCACTGCGAGGCGCCCGCGAAATCGTTGCCGCACGACCCGTTGACGTCCATACCGTCCGGTCAGTACGTTCCCCGGAACCCGGGCCACCGTTTCTCTGTTCCGTCCCCGCACCCCCTCGGAGCGAGCACGTATGGACACCGCACCCTCCGCTCAGCCGCTCACCTCCACCACTCCGGCGGCCCCCAACCGCCGCCGCGTCGCCACGGCAGCCGCCCTCGCCTCGGCGGTCGAGTGGTACGACTACTTCGTCTTCGGTATCGCCGCCGCCCTCGTCCTGGGCGACCTGTACTTCCCGGCCGGCAGCTCCACCGCCGGCGTCCTCGCCTCCTTCGCCACCTTCGCCGTGGGCTTCCTGGCCCGCCCGCTGGGCGGCATCGTCGCCGGTCAGCTGGGCGACAAGCGGGGCCGCAAGCCGATGCTGGTCCTCGCGCTCACCCTGATGGGCGTGGCCACCACCGGCATCGGCCTGCTCCCGACGTACGAGACGATCGGCGTCGCCGCCCCGATCCTGCTGGTCCTCCTCCGTATCGCCCAGGGCGTCGCGGTCGGCGCCCAGTGGGGCGGCGCGATGCTGCTGGCCACCGAGTACGCCCCCGAGGGCAAGCGCGGCATCTACGGCAGCGTCGTCCAACTCGGCGTCCCCATCGGCGTGGTGACCGCCAACACGGTCTTCCTGCTGGCCGGTGCCTTCACCAGCGACGCGGCCTTCACCGCCTGGGGCTGGCGCGTACCGTTCCTGGTCGGCCTGTTCGTCCTGGCGCTCGCCTGGTACATCCACACGCGCGTGGAGGAGACTCCCGAGTTCCGGGAGGCGGAGCGGGCGCTGGCGGAGAAGGAGAAGGGCGAGCAGGCCTCGCCCCTGCGCACGATCCTCCGCAGCCACCTGGGCACCGTCCTGCTGGCCGGCGGCTCCTTCGCCGTGAACACCGCGACGTTCTACATCCTGATCACCGGGGTCCTCGACTACACCACCCGTGAACTCGACATGGACAAGGGGCCGGTGCTCACGGTCTCCCTCTGCGTCAGCCTCACCCAGCTGGTCCTGATCCCGGTGTCCGCCGCCCTGTCCGACCGGCTCGGCCGCATCCGCATCTACGCCCTCGGCGCGATCGGCATCGCCCTGTGGGCCGTCCCGCTCTTCCTCCTCATCGACACGGGCTCCCTGCTGTGGCTGGCGGTCGGCACGTTCGTCGCCAGCTGCTTCCTGAGCATCATGTACGGCCCCCAGGCCGCCCTGTTCGCCGAGCTCTTCACCCCGGAGATGCGCTACACGGGAGCGTCCCTCGGCTACCAGATCGCCGCGGTCGCCGGCGGTGGCCTGGCCCCGTTCATGATGGTCCTGCTCCTGGAGGCCACGGACACGTCGATGTCGGTGTCGGCCTACATCATCGCGCTGTCGGTGATAGCCCTGATCAGCATCAAGATCCTGGCGACCAGGGCCCGTTCACGCTGATCGAGAGGGGGTGGGACAGCGCCCGAAGGGGCGCGGGGAACTGCGCGACCAGCCCCCACTCACCCGCACCCGGCAACGGCACCGACCCCCCACCCCCTCAGCCGCCCGCCACCAACTCCCCGGCCTCGACACCCAACACCTCGAACAACACCCGCTCCCCGACGGCAGTCACCTTCACCGCCCGCCCCGACCCGATCCGCACACACCACCCCGCCTCCAACGCATGCCGGCACAACGCCGCCCCCGCCACACCGGCCAGGTGAGGGCGGCGTTCCGTCCAGTCAAGACACCCCCGCGCCAACGGCCGGCGCCCACCCCGCTCCAGCGCGATCCCGACCCGCTCGAACCACTCGACCCCCGCGTCGGTCAACGCGAACCCCGTGTCCTGCCGCAGCAGCCCGCGCCGGGTCATCGCATCCGTCACAGCGATCCCCAGCCGCCCCGCCAGATGGTCGTAACAGGTACGCCCCCGCGCCATCGCCGACCCCGCACTCGCCTCGCGCAGTCCACGGGGCCGCCGCCCGACCGCCTCGGGCACCTGCGCCGCCAGGTCCTCCACCAGCTGAGCCACCCGCGGATCGGCCAGCCGCACATACCGGTGCCGCCCCTGCCGCTCCTCGGTGAGCAGCCCGCCCGCGACCAGCTTGCCCAGATGCTCACTCAGCGTCGACGCCGCGACCCCGGCATGCCGGGCCAGCTCACCCGCCGTCCACGCCCGCCCGTCCAGCAGCGCCAGCAGGCACGCGGCCCGCGTCTCGTCCGCGACCAGCCCGGCCAGCCGTGCCAGCCCCGCCGCCTGAGGATCCTTCGAGGTCATGCCTCCCAGCATGCGGCACCCACACTTCGGCGTCCGCCGAACGATCCCCGGTGCCGCCTACGACGTACCGCCCACCTGCTCGTACTGCCGGGCCAGCCCGTCCAGCAGGGCCGTCAGCCCCGTCTCGAACGCCCGCTCGTCGATCTTCTCCTGCTTCTCGGCGAGCAGATGCGCCTGCCCCAGATGCGGATAGTCGGCCGGGTCGTACGCGCTCGCGTCGTCCACGAAGCCCCCGGCGAAGGACCCCAGCGCGGAGCCCATGATGAAGTACCGCATCAGCGCCCCGATGGACGTGGCCTGCGCCGGCGGCCACCCGGCCTCGACCATCGCCCCGTACACCGCGTCGGCCAGTCGCAGCGCCGCCGGGCGCCGGCCCGGACCGCGGGCGAGCACCGGGACGATGTTGGGGTGGTCGCGCAGCGCGCTCCGGTAGGAGACGGCCCAGTCGTGCAGCGCGGTCCGCCAGTCCCGGCCGTCCTCGAACATCGACAGGTCGACCAGCGCGCTCACCGAGTCGGCCACCGCCTCCAGGATCTCGTCCTTGGTGCGGAAGTGGTTGTAGAGCGAGGGCCCGCTGACCCCCAGCTCCGCGGCGAGCCGGCGCGTGGAGACGGCCGCGAGGCCCTCTGCGTCCACGAGCGCACGGGCCGTCTCGACGATCCGTTCGGTGCTGAGGAGGGGCTTGCGCGGTCGGGCCATGGCGCACATAGTAGGGCTGCGCAGAAAAACTAGCAGTGATAATTTAACGTTTGCGCGGTCACGTTTCCCCCAGGAGTGAGAGACCCCCATGAACCTGGAGCTCAGCGAGGAGCAGAGCGCCGTCCGCCGGCTCGCCCGGGACTTCGTCGAGCGCGAGGTCGTGCCCCACGCCGCCGCCTGGGACCGCGCCGAGGAGGTGGACCGCGGCATCGTGAAGAAGCTCGGCGAGCTCGGGTTCCTCGGCCTGACCGTCGACGAGGAGTACGGCGGCTCCGGCGGCGACCACCTCGCGTACTGCCTGGTCACCGAGGAACTGGGCCGGGGCGACTCCTCCGTGCGCGGCATCGTCTCCGTCTCCCTCGGCCTGGTCGCCAAGACCATCGCCGCCTGGGGGAGCGAGGAGCAGAAGCGGCAGTGGCTGCCGGGCCTCACCTCCGGCGCGTACGTCGGCTGCTTCGGCCTCACCGAGCCCGGCACCGGCTCGGACGCCGGGAACCTCACCACCCGCGCGGTCCGCGACGGCGACGACTACGTCATCAACGGCACCAAGATGTTCATCACCAACGGCACCTGGGCCGACGTCGTCCTGCTCTTCGCCCGCTCCACCGACGCCCCCGGCCACAAGGGCGTCTCCGCCTTCCTCGTCCCGGCCGGCACCCCCGGCCTGACCCGCCGCACCATCCACGGCAAGCTGGGTCTGCGCGGGCAGGCCACCGCCGAGCTGGTCCTTCAGGACGTGCGCGTGCCCGCGTCCGCGATGCTGGCGCCGGAGGGCAAGGGCTTCTCGGTCGCCATGTCGGCCCTCGCCAAGGGCCGGATGTCGGTCGCGGCCGGTTGCGTCGGCATCGCCCAGGCCGCCCTGGACGCGGCCGTGCGCCACGCGGGGGAGCGCGAGCAGTTCGGGAAGACCATCGCCCACCACCAGCTGGTGCAGGAGCTGATCAGCGACATCGCCGTCGACGTGGACGCGGCCCGGCTGCTGACCTGGCGGGTCGCCGACCTGATCGACCGCGGACAGCCCTTCGCCGTCGAGTCCTCCAAGGCCAAGCTGTTCGCCTCCGAGGCAGCGGTCCGCGCGGCGAACAACGCCCTCCAGGTCTTCGGCGGCTACGGCTACATCGACGAGTACCCGGCGGGCAAACTGCTGCGCGACGCCCGCGTGATGACCCTCTACGAGGGCACCAGCCAGATTCAGAAGCTGGTCATCGGCCGCGCCCTGACCGGTGTCTCGGCGTTCTGAGGACGCGTCTGCCGAGGGGGCGCCTGAGTACCCGTCTGAGTACTCCGGCGGATGTGCGCCGCGCCACATCCGCCGATCCTGTTCCCCATGAGTGACACACCGGTCAAGCAGCAGAGTACGGCCGCCTTCTACGGCCAGGCCGTCGCCTCCTTCGCGGTCGCCCTGGGCGCCACCGCGATCGGTATCTTCAACCTCCAGACCGACGCCTGGGTGCGGGCCTTCCTCGCCATCGCGGTCCTGTACCTGGTCACCTCCGCCTTCACCCTGGCCAAGGTCATCCGCGACCGCCAGGAGGCCGGACAGATCGTGAACCGGGTAGACCAGGCCCGCCTGGAGAAGCTCCTCGCCGAGCACGACCCGCTGCAGAAGCTCTGACGGCTCACTAAGCGCCCGCTCACCCTTGCCGGTATGGTGTTACCCCTGCCAGCGAATGGGGTGAGTGATGAGTACGGCGGAGGAGACGGCCGGTGGCGAGGTGCAGCCGTGGGGCGAGGTCACGCCCGACGCGGCCCGACGGCTGCTGCTCGCCGCCGTGGAGGCGTTCGCGGAACGGGGTTACCACGCCACGACGACGCGTGACATCGCGGGCCGCGCCGGGATGAGCCCCGCCGCGCTCTACATCCACTACAAGACCAAGGAAGAACTGCTGCACCGCATCAGCAGGATCGGGCACGAGAAGGCCCTGGACATCCTGCGCACGGCGGCCCGCGGCGAGGGCAGTCCGACCGAGCGGCTCGCCGACGCGGTGAGCTCGTTCGTCCGCTGGCACGCCGGCGGGCGCACCACCGCGCGGGTCGTGCAGTACGAGCTGGACTCGCTCGGCCCCGAAGCCCGCGCCGAGATCGTCGGGCTGCGCCGGCAGGTCAACGCCGAGGTGCGCGGGATCATCGAGGAGGGCGTGCGCTCGGGCGAGTTCGACGTCCTGGACGTCCACGGCACCACGCTCGCCGTGCTCTCGCTCTGCATCGACGTGGCCCGCTGGTTCAACGTGAACGGCCCGCGGACCCCCGAGGAGGTCGGCGCGCTCTACGCCGACCTCGTGCTGCGGATGGTGGGGGTCAGGGACGCGGGCGGTTCCCGGACGTGAGTCAGAGGTAGTAGCGGGCCACCGACTCGGCCACGCACACCGGCTTGTCGCCGCCCTCGCGCTCCACGGTGAAGGCGGTGGACACCTGCACGCCGCCCGCCACGTCGTCGACCGCGGTGATCGTGGCCGTGGCACGCAGGCGCGAGCCGACCGGCACGGGGGCGGGGAAGCGCACCTTGTTGGTGCCGTAGTTGACGCCCATCTTCACGCCCTCGACGGAGATCAGCTGCGGGCCGAACAGCGGCAGCAGCGACAGCGTCAGATACCCGTGCGCGATCGTGGTCCCGAACGGGCCCGCCTTCGCCTTCTCCGGGTCGACGTGGATCCACTGGTGGTCACCCGTGGCCTCCGCGAACAGATCGATCCGCTTCTGGTCGATCTCCAGCCAGTCGGTGTACCCCAGCTGCTCGCCCACCGCCGCCTTCAGCTCGTCGACGGACGTGAAGATCCTCGGCTCTGCCATGTCCCGGCCTCTCTCTGCGCATACCTCAGCGACTACCTAAGCGACTGCTTAGCATGGTGGGTCCGGGCACCCCTGTCAACGGACCGGCCGCCGCACGGGGTGGGTAGGCTTCGAGGGGTGCCCCAGATTCCTGAGAAGATCCACGAGCTCACGGTCGGCCAGCTCTCCGCGCGCAGCGGCGCCGCCGTCTCCGCCCTGCACTTCTACGAGTCCAAGGGCCTGATCAAGAGCCGCCGCACGCCGGGCAACCAGCGCCGCTACAGCCGGGACACCCTGCGCCGGGTCGCCTTCATCCGCGCCGCCCAGCGGGTCGGGATCCCGCTCGCCACGATCCGCGAGGCGCTCGCCGAGCTCCCCGAGGAGCGCACGCCCACCCGGGACGACTGGGCCCACCTCTCCGAGGCGTGGCGCACCGAGCTGGACGAGCGCATCAAGCAGCTCAACCGGCTGCGCGACCACCTCACCGACTGCATCGGCTGCGGCTGCCTCTCCCTGGACACCTGCGTCCTGTCCAACCCGGACGACGTCACAGGCGAACGCCTGACGGGCTCCCGCCTGATGGCTGAACCCGGAGCAGCGAAACACCGTCCGTCCGCGCTCAGAGGGTGACCCGCGGCGGCGCTGGGCGGGGGTGGGATCGGCCGTTGCTGCTCACTCGTACTCGGTCCCGCCCTTCCGGGTCAGATACCCCGGACTGATCGCCTTGGCGATAGCACGTCCCCCCGTCACCGGGCTGTGGCGCTCGACCGCCGGCCGGATCACCACGCCCTCCCGCAGATGCAGCTCCCGCCCGGACACCGTCTCGCGGCCCGACGCGATGTCCAGGACACGCGCACTGTCGTACGGCCCCTCGTACAGCCGGGGCGCCAACGGCAGCCTTCCGTCCAGCAGTTCGCCCGCGTCCAGCCACCGCACGCGCCCGTCGACCTCCGCGGACACGTCGAACACGGCGTACCCCAGCGTGTCGCGCCGCCCGTCCGCGCCGTACGTCAGGTCCTGCACCCCCGCGCCGTACACCTCGCCGAAGATGCCGACCCGGCGCGCCCCCAGCCGCCCGGCCAGCTCCGCCGCCGCCTCGGCGACACCGTGACCACGCACCGCCCGCCAGTACAGGTTGCGCGGGTCCTCCTTCAGCGCCAGCGACCGCGAACCGAAGCCCTTGGAGGAGACGTACACCCGCTCCTCGTCCGCGACATACGTCAGCAGACATGCCGAACCGTGCAGCTTCTCGGTGAGCACCACGGGCTCGCCCGGCGCGAAGATGTCCGGGTAGCGCTGGATGTTCTCGATGTCGACCCACGGCAGCAGCTCCGGCGCCGGCTCCACCTCGCCGTCCATCGTGGGCGGCACCGGCGGCACCCACTTGGTGATCCCGAGCAGTTCCGCGAAGTCCGTGCCCTCCTTCGCCGCCCGCGCCAGGTCGATGCCCGCGAGCGCCTTCGGCCGGCACACGATGCCCTGCGACAGCTCACCGCGCAGCCGCACCGCCTTGACCCGGTCGCGGTTCCCGCCCGCCAGCCGGCCGGTCAGGCCCAGCTCCTCGATCAGCTCGGCGGGCAGCACGGCCTGCTCGGGGATGTACACCGCCGCATCGCCGGTGCGGTACGCGCCCTTGGCGACCACGGCACGGTACAGACCCACCTGGGCCAGTTCGAGGGCGTCGGCATTCGGATGCTCATGGACGGTCAGGACTTCTGCGGTGACGCGCAGCGTCGACATCGGTGCTGCTCCTAGGCTTGTCAGGGGCGTTTCATTCGCCCCCAACTGTCCGTAGGAGAAAGGGCTGGAGCGACCGATTTACCGGCTGCTACGGTCGCCGTCGCGGACCCGCGACGGATGGCAGCGGGGGTGCGGCATCCCCGGCGCACGCCCCGCACCCCCCTGCTCAGGCCGACACCAGCAGCCTTGCGCGTCGGGCGTTCGCCAGGGCCTCGGTGGTGAGGACCGGCAGCGGCACCAGGATGCCGCAGTCCGTGCACACCGGGCCCGCCGACGGCTCGTGATCCAGGTCGTAGCGCCACATGAGCCGTTCCCCCCGGCACACGGGACAGGCCGAACCCGGTTCGCGCTCCAGCGCGGCGATCAGCCGCCGCAGCACCTCGGCCAGCGGCTCGCGCGGATGCACCCGCGGATCGTCGCACCAGGCCACGCCGAAACCGCCCCAGGTCATCCGGTGCCAGTCGTCCACGCTGCCCGGCCTGCGCAGCCCGTCGTGCTTCTCCTTCTTGCGGCGCTCGGCGAACTCGACCTCATAGGCCAGCCACACCGCCCGCGCCTCCTCCAGCTCCTCCAGTGCGGCCACGAGCCGCGCCGGGTCCACGGAGCGGTCCTCCGGGTCGAACCCGGCCCGCGCGCACAGATGGTCCCAGGTCGCCCTGTGCCCGTACGGCGCGAACCGCTCGAGGCACTTGCGCAGCGAATAGCGCCGCAGTGCCAGGTCGCACCGCGGATCACGGACCTGTCTCGCCAGACTTCGGAAACCGGCCATCGTCCTGCACCTCCGTCACACCTGCACCTGTAATCCGGTCACTTCGGCGTCGTCGAACGGACGTCGCCGAATAGACGTATCGACAACCGAATCGGCTCCATCCTTTTTTCGATGGCCCCCATCGGCGGGCCGTGGGGCTACGCGCCAACCCCCGTGCGCCGCGGTCCAGTTGTGGGCGCGGCACGCGTCTCGGGCGCCCCGTGCGCACCGCCCCGGACAGACTGAGAACTCCCGGCACGCGCCACGGGTTCCTGAAAGTCCCCACCGGCATGCACCCCGGCGCCGAAACGGCGCATAAAAAGCGGTGGCGGGCCGGTGCATCCCGGCCCGCCACCGCGTGAGACCCGCCCAGCGGGAGACGCGAGAAACCGCTCAGCGGTACAGCAGATACTCCTGCCGCATCCTCCTGAACGCCCCCAGTTCCTCCTGCCAGCCCGCCACCACCTCGTCCGTGCCGGCGCCCGCGTCGATCATGGTGCGCACCAGCGTGGAGCCGGTGAGCTTGTCGATCCAGTTGTCCGCGCGCCAGGCGAATCCGCTCCACGTCCGCTTGGCCGAGACCAGCAGCCCGATGCCCGTACGCACGGGATCGAACACCTCCCGGTCGTGCACATGAAGCTGCACGCCCCCGACGGTCTTCCCCTGGAACTTGGAGAAGGTCGGTGTGAAGTACGCCTCACGGAAGCGCACGCCCGCCAGCCCCAGCTCGTTCGCCGCGGCCGCCCACCGCCCGTCGATCCCCTCCGCGCCGAGCAGTTCGAACGGCCGGGTCGTCCCGCGCCCCTCCGAGAGGTTGGTGCCCTCGAAGAGACAGGTCCCTGAGTACACGAGAGCGGTCTCCGGCGTGGGCATGTTCGGGCTCGGCGGTACCCAGGGCAGCCCGGAGGCGTCGTAGAAGTCCGACCGCCTCCAGCCCGACATGCGGACGGTCTCCAGCTGCACCGGCGAGGTCAGGAACTCGCCGTTGAACAGCCCCGCCAGCTCCGCCACCGTCATCCCGTGCGCCTGCGAGATCGGCTGCCGCCCGACGAACGTGGCGAACTCCTTGTGCAGCACCGGCCCGAGGGCGGCCCGCCCGGTCACCGGGTTCGGCCGGTCCAGGACGACGAACCGCTTGCCCGCGAGCCGCGCCGCCTCCATGCAGTCGAACATCGTCCAGATGTACGTGTAGAAGCGGGCGCCCACGTCCTGGATGTCGAACACGACCGTGTCCACGCCGGAGGCGGTGAAGATGTCGGCGAGCGGCCGGCCGCTCTTGAGGTAGGTGTCGTACACCGGCAGCCCGGTCGCGGGGTCGTCGTAGCGGCCCTCGGAGCCGCCCGCCTGCGCGGTGCCGCGGAAACCGTGCTCGGGGCCGAAGACGGCGATCAGGTCCACCCGGTCGTCGGCGTGCATCACGTCGACGATGTGCCGCACGTCCCGGGTGATGCCCGTCGGGTTGGTGACCACTCCGACCCGCTGCCCGTCGAGCAGTGCGTAGCCGTCCGCGGCCAGCCGCTCGAAGCCGGTGCGCAGCCTCCGGCCGGCCGCGGGGGCACGCTCGGGGGCCGCGTGCGCCGGTGCCGCGCCCACCGCCACGGCTGCGGTGCCGGCGGCGAGCAGGTTCCGTCTGGACAGCTTCATGCGGTGACCTCCGTGATCGCGGCAGGTGTCATGCCCACGCACGCTAGCGCGCGCCCGCACGCCGGGGAACAAACCTGACCGACCCGCGTCGGATCACCTCTTCCCAGGTACATACCGACCGGTTAGTCTGACGCCACGCGTCACCGCCCCCGCACCCGCGCGCCCGAGCCGGACAGCGCGCGGCCACAATGTGGCGGCAGGCGTCGAAGTCGCTGGGAAGCCGCGTCGAAGGAGACCGATGGTGGAAGCCGTGCAGGGTGCGAAGGTGGTCGTCACGGGGGCCGGGGGCGGCATCGGGGCGGCCCTCGCCCGCCGCTTCGCCGCGCAGGGGGCGCAGGTCGTCGTCAACGACCTGGACGCCGACGGGGCCAAGGCCGTGGCCGAGGAGATCGGCGGCATCGCCGTCCCCGGCGACGCCTCGACGATCGTCGCCGACGCCCGCGACGCCCTCGGCGGCACGGTCGACGTCTACTGCGCCAACGCCGGCGTCGGCCGCGACGGCGGCGAGCCCGGCGAGCCGCTCGACGAGCAGGGCTGGGCGCTGTCCTGGGACGTCAACGTGATGGCGCACGTCAGGGCGGCGCACGCCCTGCTGCCGCACTGGCTGGAGCGCGGCAGCGGCCGCTTCGTCTCCACCGTCTCCGCCGCCGGACTGCTCACCATGATCGGCACCGCCCCCTACAGCGTCACCAAGCACGGCGCCTACGCCTTCGCCGAGTGGCTGTCGCTGACGTACCGGCACCGCGGGGTGAAGGTGCACGCCATCTGCCCGCAGGGCGTGCGCACCAGCATGCTCGACGCCAGCGGCAGCGCGGGCGACCTCGTGCTCAGGCCGAACGCGATCGAACCGGACGACGTGGCCGACGCCCTCTTCCGCGGCATCGAGGAGGACCGCTTCCTGATCCTGCCGCACCCCGAGGTCGCCGAGTACTACCGGGCCCGCGCCGCCGACCCCGACCGCTGGCTCAGCGGCATGAACCGCATCCAGCAGCAGTGGGAGGCGACCCGATGACCGGCTCCCGCTACGCCGCCAAGCCCTGGCTGGCCCTGCTCACCGACGCCCAGCGCGCCCCCGTGTCCCCGGACGACTCCCTGGTGCACGCCCTGCGCCGGGCGGTGGCCGGCACCCCCGACCGCACCTTCCTCGCCTACTTCGACGGCCGCCTGACCTACCGCGAGGCCGACGAGCTCAGCGACTCCGTCGCCGGTCACCTCGCCGAACGCGGACTGGAGCGCGGGGACCGGGTGGCGATCCTGCTGCAGAACTCGCCCCTGTTCGTGCTCGCCCTGCTCGGCGCGTGGAAGGCGGGCGCGGTCGTCGTCCCGGTCAACCCCATGTACAAGTCCGGGGAGGTCACCCACGTCCTGCGGGACGCCGACGTGGCCGCGCTGATCTGCTCCGACCGGGCCTGGGAGTCGTATCTGCGCGACACCGCGGCCGACTCGCCGGTGCGCATCGTGCTCACCGGCTGCGAGCTGGACTTCCAGACCCGCGGCGACGCCCGGGTGCTCACCTTCGAACGGCTCCCGAAGGCCCCCGACGCCGACGACCTCACCACCGTCGCCCGCCAGGGCCGGCGCGCCCCCGAGAACCGCGACCCCGCTCCCTCGGACACCGCCCTGATCAGCTACACCTCGGGCACCAGCGGCACGCCCAAGGGTGCCACCAACACCCACCGCAACATCATGTACAACGCCGAACGGCAGCGCACCGGACTGGGCCTGCCCGAGGCGCCCGTCTACTTCGCGCTCGCGCCGCTGTTCCACATCACCGGCATGGTCTGCCAGCTCGGCGCCTGCCTGAACAGCGCGGGCACGCTCGTGCTGGCGTACCGCTTCGAGGCGGGCGTCGTGCTGGACGCGTTCGCCGAGCACCGCCCGCACTACACCGTCGGCCCGTCCACCGCCTTCATGGCGCTCGCCGCCCACCCCGACGTCGGCCGCGACCACTTCTCCTCCTTCCGGGTGATCTCCTCCGGCGGCGCCCCGCTGCCGCCCGCCCTGGTCGAGAAGTTCCGCGCCGGCTTCGGGCCGTACATCCGCAACGGCTACGGACTGACCGAGTGCACCGCCCCCTGCGCGTCCGTCCCGCCGCACCTCGAGGCGCCCGTGGACGAAGCGTCCGGGACGCTGGCGGTGGGTGTGCCCGGCCCCGACACGGTCGTCCGGATCGTCGACGAGCGGGGCGAGGAGGTGCCCTTCGGTGAGCAGGGCGAGATCGTCGTCCGCGGGCCGCAGGTCGTGCCCGGCTACTGGGGGCGGCCCGACGCCACCGCCGAGACGTTCCCGGACGGCGAGCTGCGGACCGGCGACATCGGCTTCATGGACGAACAGGGCTGGCTCTACGTCGTCGACCGCAAGAAGGACATGATCAACGCCTCCGGCTTCAAGGTGTGGCCGCGCGAGGTCGAGGACGTCCTCTACACCCACCCGGCGGTCCGCGAGGCGGCCGTGGTCGGCGTTCCCGACGGCTACCGCGGGGAGACCGTCAAGGCCTTCATCAGCCTGCGCCCGGGTGCCGAGACGGACCCGGATGACCTCGCCTCGTACTGCAGGGAGAGACTGGCCGCCTACAAATACCCGCGTCAGGTGGAGATCCTGCCCGACTTGCCGAAGACGGCCAGTGGGAAGATCCTCCGTCGGGAACTGCGTTCCCTGACGCACGACAACTGACGACGACTGTTCAGCGACGACTGGCAGCGACACGGAAGGCAGGTGGCGGCAGTGCCCAGGACGACGGACAGTGACGGGACTCCTGTGCCGCAGCGGCTCCTGGCCGCCGCCACCCGGCTCTTCGCCGAGCAGGGCTACGACCGGACCTCCGTGCAGGAGATCGTGGAGGCCGCCGGCGTCACCAAGGGGGCGCTGTACCACTACTTCGGCTCCAAGGACGATCTGCTGCACGAGGTGTACGCGCGTGTGCTGCGCCTCCAGCAGGAGCGGCTGGACCACTTCGCCGACGCCGACGAGCCGATCGAGAAGCGGGTGCGGGACGCGGCGGCGGACGTCGTGGTCACCACCATCGAGAACCTGGACGACGCGTCCATCTTCTTCCGCTCCATGCACCATCTGAGCCCCGAGAAGAACAAGCAGGTGCGGGCGGAGCGCCGCCGGTACCACGAACGCTTCCGCGCGCTGATCGAGGAGGGCCAGCAGGCCGGCGTCTTCTCCAAGGCCACCCCGGCCGACCTGGTCGTGGACTACCACTTCGGCTCCGTCCACCATCTGTCCACCTGGTACCGCCCCGACGGCCCGCTCAGCCCCCAGCAGGTCGCCGACCACCTCGCCGACCTGCTGCTCCGCGCACTACGCCCATGAGCCGGCCACGGGCCGCGGGCCGTCCGCGGCGCGTGTCCCGACCGCGGGCGTGGGCCGTCCGCACCCCTGAGCCGTCCGCACCCCTGAGCCGTCCGCGGGCGTGGGCCGTCCGCGGGTGCGCTGATCGCCCGCTGACCGTTCCCGTCCGCGGGTGCGCTGATCGCCTGCGGACCGTTCCCGTCCGCGGGTGCGCTGATCGCCTGCGGACCGTTCCCGCCCGCGCGGGCACAGTGTGCCCACGGGCCATCCCCGCCACACGGACTGATCGCGCCCGGTGAGCCGCCCACCACCTGTGCGCTGAACGCACGCCAGGTCGATTGCCCCCGGCCCCGGTGGACGGATCGCGGTCGGTGGGCTGCTGGCCCGAGCCGCTGCGGGCTGGTCTGTCGGCTGCCCGTGTGTTCGTCGCTGCCTGTGCGCTGGGTGCGCGTCGGGTCGATTGCGCCCGGCCCCGGTGGAGGGATCGTGGTCGGTGGGCTGCTGGCCTGAGCTGCTGCGGGCTGGTCTGTCGGCTGCCCGTGTGTTCGTCGCTGCCTGTGCGCTGGGTGCGCGTCGGGTCGATTGCGCCCGGCCCCGGTGGAGGGATC
>NZ_JBFAXA010000021.1:0-22119 GCF_040689265.1 Streptomyces sp. NPDC052012 | reverse complement strand
GTGGTCGGTGGGCTGCTGGCCCGAGCTGCTGCGGGCTGGTCTGCCGGCTGCCCGTGTGCTGGGTGCGCGTCAGTCGAGTGCGCCCGGCTTCCCGTGGACCTATCGCCACCGGGGGCCCTCGGCCCAGGCTGCTGCGCGCTCGTCAGTCGGGCGCCTACGCGTTCCTCGCCGCCCGTGCGCTGGGTGCGGCCCGTGAAGTGGTGGGGCGGGCGGGACCGTTGTGGGCCTCGTGGTGTGCGCGGCTCATGAGGTGGTTCAGCAAGGCCGTTGCCGCCGGGTTGCGCGGACGCGGTCCGCGTCCGGCCAGTACCACCGTGCGTCCCGGGTCGGGTTGCCGGATCGCCAGGCAGGGCAGCCCCGCGCGCTCGCCGATCGGCCGCGGCACGAACGCCACCCCGATCCCGGCCCGTACCAGTTCCACCAGCAGGCCGGCCTGGGTGACATCACAGGTGATCCGGCGGCGCAGCCCGCAGTGCGCGGCCAGCCGCCGTACCGCCGTCTCCAGCCCCGTCCCCGCCCGGAAGTCCACGAAGGACTCCTCGGCCAGCTCGCTGATCCGCACCCGGCCAGCCTCGGCCAGCCGATGCCCCGGCGCGGTGATCAGCACCAGCTCCTCGTGCCAGGTCGCGTGGACCGTCAGCCCCTCGGGCAGCTCCCGGGCGTCCGGCGCCAGATACGCCAGATCCAGCTCCCCGGCCCGCAGCGCGTCGGTCAGTTCGTCCACCGTGGCATCCCGTACGGACACCTGGATGCCGGGGAACTCGCCGTGGAAGGCGGCCAGTTCGGCGGGCAGATCCACACATGTCAGGGTCTGGATCGTGCCGATGGCCACCCGGCCGGTCTCCAGTCCGGCCACCGCCGCCACCACCTGACGAGCCGCCTCCGCCCCGGCCAGGAGCGCGCGAGCCTGCGGCACCAGCGCACGGCCCGCCTCCGTGAGGACGACCCGACGGCCGGTGCGGTCGAACAGGTCGGCGCCCAGCTCCCGTTCCAGATTGCGGATCGAGGTGCTGAGCGCCGACTGCACGATCAGCTCGGCACGGGCGGCGGCGGTGAAGCCGCCCTCGGTGACGACCGCCATGAAGTGGCGGAGCTGACGGATCTCCATCCATCTATCGTAGAGATCCGTCGCAGCGAAACCATCTGTTGGACCGCCCTCGGGGCCTCGGCGGATGCTGACGACATGGATCTCGTACCGACCCTGTGGACCACCGCCTACGCCCCCGACCGCCCCACCGCCCTGCGCCTGGCGGCCCGTCAACTCCTGCGCCTGCGCTGCTTCCTGCGCAGACTGGCGCTGACGGACCACACCCCGGCCGGCGGCTACTGAATCCCCGCAGGCGGCTGCCGAACCGCGCCGGCCCCTGGCTAGCGGTACTTCTTCAGCTCACGCCGCGCCAGCGACCTCTGGTGCACCTCGTCCGGACCGTCGGCGATCATCAGCGTGCGGGCACCGGCGTACAGCTCGGCCAGCGGGAAGTCCTGGCTGACCCCGCCCGCCCCGTACAGCTGGATCGCCCGGTCGAGGATCTCGACGACCGTGCGCGGGGTGGCGATCTTGATGGCCTGGATCTCGGTGTGGGCGCCCCGGTTGCCGACGGTGTCCATCATCCAGGCCGTCTTCAGCACCAGCAGCCGCAGCTGCTCGACCGCCACACGCGCGTCGGCGATCCAGTTCTGCACCACGCCCTGCTGGGCCAGCGCCTTGCCGAAGGCGTCCCGGGACACGGCCCGCCGGCACATCAGCTCGATCGCCCGCTCGGCCATGCCGATCAGCCGCATGCAGTGGTGGATCCGGCCGGGACCGAGCCGCGCCTGGGCGATGGCGAAGCCGCCGCCCTCCTCGCCGATCAGGTTCGTCACCGGCACGCGTGCGTGGTCGAAGATCACCTCGGCGTGGCCGCCGTGAGAGTGGTCCTCGTAGCCGAAGACCTGCATCGCCCGCTTGATCGTGACGCCCGGGGTGTCGCGGGGGACGAGCACCATGGACTGCTGACGGCGGATGTCCGCCCCGTCGGGGTCGGTCTTGCCCATCACGATGAAGATGGCGCAGTCCGGGTGCATCGCCCCGGAGATGTACCACTTGCGGCCCGTGATGACGTACTCGTCGCCGTCCCGCTCGATGTGGGTGGTGATGTTGGTGGCGTCCGAGGAGGCCACGTCCGGCTCGGTCATCGCGAACGCCGAGCGGATCTCACCGGCCAGCAGCGGCTGGAGCCACTGCTTCTTCTGCTGCTCGTCACCGAACTGGGTCAGCACCTCCATGTTGCCGGTGTCGGGCGCGGCGCAGTTGGTGACGGTGGGCGCGATGTGCGGGGAGCGGCCCATGATCTCGGCGAGCGGGGCGTACTGGAGGTTGGTCAGCCCGGCGCCGTACTCGGAGTCGGGCAGGAACAGGTTCCACAGGCCCTGCCGCCGCGCCTCGGCCTTGAGCTCCTCCACCACCGGGACGGTCTTCCAGGGCGAGTCGAGCGCGGCGCGCTGCTCCTCCGCGACCTTCTCGGCCGGATAGACGTGCTCGTCCATGAAGGCCAGCAGCTTGGCGCGCAGCTCCTCCGTGCGTGCGTCGAACGCGAAGTCCATGTCCGTCAGCCTTCCTGAAGAGTGGTCAGACCGTGCTCGATGAAGACGGGGACCAGATCGCCGATGCGGTCGAAGCCGCGTCCGACCGTCTGGCCCAGCGTGTAGCGGTAGTGGATGCCCTCGAGGATCACGGCGAGCTTGAACCAGGCGAAGGCGGTGTACCAGGAGACGGCGGAGACGTCGCGCCCCGAGCGCGCCGCGTACCGCTCGATCAGCTCCTCGGGCGCCGGGTGCCCCGGGGCCGTGGCCGTCGTGGAGACCGGCGAGTCGGGCAGCCCCAGCGGCTTGCTGTACATCACCAGCAGCCCCAGGTCGGTGAGCGGGTCGCCGAGCGTGGACATCTCCCAGTCGAGGATCGCCTTGATCTCGTCGGCGCCCCGGTCCGCCTCGTTCCCCTGCGGATCGCTCACGGCGCCGATCAGCACGTTGTCGAGCCGGTAGTCGCCGTGCACCACGGTCGCCGCGGGGGAGACGGGCAGCTCGCGGCCGAGCGCCGCGTGCAGCTCGTCGATGCCGGCCAGCTCCCGGTTGCGGGAGGCGTCCAGCTGCTTGCCCCAGCGCCGCAGCTGCCGGTCCAGGAAGCCCTCCGGCCGGCCGAAGTCGCCGAGGCCCACCTCGGCGGGGTCCACCGCGTGCAGTTCGACCAGCGTGTCCACCAGGTTCAGTACGGCGCCCCGGGTGCGCTCCGGGCCGAGCGCGGCGAGCTGGTCGGCCGTGCGGTACGGGGTGCCCTCGACGAACTCCATGACGTAGAACGGCGCTCCGAGCACCTTCTCGTCCTCGCACAGCAGCACCGGACGCGGCACCGGCACGGCGGTCGGGTGCAGGGCGCTGATCACGCGGTGCTCGCGCTTCATGTCGTGCGCGGTCGCCAGCACGTGCCCGAGCGGCGGCCGCCGCACGACCCACTTCGAGGTGCCGTCGGAGATCGCGTAGGTGAGGTTCGACCTGCCGCCCTCGATCAGCCGGCCGGACAGCGGGCCGTTCACCAGGCCGGGCCGCTCACGTTCGAGCAGGCCGCGCAGCCGGTCGAGATCGAGTCCGGGCGGGTGGTCGGGGCTCATCGTCGCTCCTACGAGGCAGGTGAAGGATACCCCGCTAATGATGCCGACCGGTCGGTATGTCGTCCAGAGGGGGAGCGAAACGTGATCGGAGCCACGATAGGCGCTCCGGGCCTCCGTCGGCTCCCCGGGCACCACGCGAACGGCCCGCCGGGTGCCGTCCGGCTTGCGCGGTCCGGGGTGAGCCCGGAGGGTCGAGCCATGAAGGCGATCAGCTACGCACGGTACGGCGGCCCCGAGGTGCTGGAACTCGGCGAGCTGCGCGACCCCAAGGTCGGCCCCGACTCGGTGCTCGTGAAGGTGCGCGCGGCGGCCGTCAACCCGGTCGACTGGAAGTGCCGCGAGGGCTACCTCGACGGCGTCCTCGACGCCGTCTTCCCGGTGGTCCCCGGCTGGGACGTCTCCGGCGTCGTCGTCCAGCCGGGCGTGGCCGTGGCGGAGTACGCCGTCGGAGACGAGGTCATGGGCTACGTCCGTGAGGACTTCCTGTCCCGGGGCACCTTCGCCGAGTACGTGGCCGCCCCGGTGCGCACCCTGGCCCGCAAGCCGCGCAACCTCTCCTTCGAGGAGGCGGCCGGCCTGCCCCTCGCGGGACTCACCGCCTACCAGGTGCTCAACAGGGTCCTCGAGGTCAAGCGCGGCGAGACGGTCCTGGTGCACGCCGCGGCCGGCGGGGTCGGCTCCCTCGCCGTCCAGCTCGCCGTCCACGCCGGCGCACGCGTCGTCGGCACGGCGAGCGAGCACAACCACGACTTCGTGCGCGAGCTGGGCGGCGAACCGGTGACCTACGGGGAGGGCCTGGCCGAGCGGGTGCGAGGACTCGCCCCCGAGGGCGTGGACGCGGTCTTCGACACCGTCGGCGGCGACGCGCTGAAGGTCTCGGCCAACCTCGTCGCCCCGGAGGGCCGGCTGGCCTCGATCGCCGACCCGGAGGTGGTGAGCTACGGAGGCCGCTACTACTTCGTACGCCCCGACCCGCAGGACCTCAGGCACCTGGCCGAACTGGCGGAACAGGGCGCGGTCGGCGTGCACGTCTCGCGCACCTTCCCGCTGGAGCGCGCGGGGGACGCGCATCGGCTGAACCAGGAGGGCCGCACCCGGGGCAAGATCGTCGTGACGGTGGACTGGGAGCCGGAGTCGTAGCCGCCCGGATGCCGCCGGGAGCCGGAGAGGTCGTAACCGTCCGGACGTCACAGCACCAGGGCCGCCGCGCACGCCGCCATCGCCACCGTGCACAGGACGGTCGCGGTGGCGTACCGGGGGCGCAGCGCCGCCGGGCTCCCCGAGGCAGCCAGCGCACGGATCCGGCCGTGGGCGAGGAGCAGGAACCCCAGCCAGCAGACGCAGCACGACGCACCGGTGACGATCCCGGCCGCCGACACCCCGCCCTGCAGCACGGCCTTCACCGCGAGCACGGCAGTGACGGTCCCCGACAGCGTCGTACGGCGCCACGCGAGCCTGGTCCGCTCGGGCTGCAGCCCGGGGTCGCGCTCCCGCGCCGCGGCTGCGCCGCCGCTCACGCCTCCCACCCGAAGAGCACGACGACGACCATCGCGACGGCCACGACCGCCACGACCAGACTCAGCAGCGCCGGGAACCGGGACACCGGCAGATCCTCGCCGCGCCGCATGGCCCGCTCACATCGCACCCAGTGGTTGACGGCGCGCAGCGCGCACAGCACGCCCGTGGCGAGCAGCGCCAGTGCGAGCCCCACGCGCCAGCCCCAGCGCAGGTCGGGCAGGAACTGGTCCACGGCGAAACCACCGCCGATCAGCGCGAGCGCGGTGCGCAGCCAGGCGAGGAACGTGCGCTCGTTCGCCAGCGAGAACCGGTAGTCGGGCGTCTCGCCCTCCGTCCGTACATCCTCGGGCATGAACCACAGCCGCACGTTCCGCACAAAATCGCTCACGCCCGGACCCTACCTGCGCGAACGCGGTCAGCCGACCGGTCGGTGGGCCAAGAGGCGCTCGTACGCCGCCAGCCCGTCCGGCACCCACTCCCACTCCGCCAGCCGCCGCCTGAGTTCCGCCTCGGCGAGGAAGTCGTGCCAGGCCACCTCCTCGGCCTGCGGCCGCACGGGCAGGTCGCAGCGCACCTCGTACACCGCCGACCACCAGGTGCGCCCGGCGCCGTCGTCGTACAGGAACTTGAACAGGTATCGGGGTGCCGGAAGCCCGCTCACCCCGAGCTCCTCCTCGGCCTCCCGCAGCGCCGCCTCGTCGTAGCTCTCGCCCGCGCCGACGACGCCGCCGACGAACATGTCGTACAGCGAGGGGAACACCAGCTTGCCTGGCGTGCGCCGGTGCACGAAGACACGTCCCGCGGCGTCCCGCACCCACACGAAGACACACCGGTGGCGCAGCCCCCGGGCGTAGGCCTCGCCGCGCGGGGCCTGCCCGGTCACCCGGTCGTTCTCGTCCACGATGTCGAGGATCTCGTCGGCGGAACTCATGGGCCCATCCAAGCAGCCCGCCCCCCGGCTCACCGCAGCAGCTCGAACTCCTGGACGCGCGGCCGGCGGACCGTCCCCTGCGGCATCGCCGGATGCATGCCCAGCAGGAGCACGCCCGCGACGATCGCCGCCAGACCGCCCGCCTCCCAGCTCAGGGACCCGGCGTCGGTGCGCAGCCGGTCGCCGAGGATGCCGATGCCGCAGACGATGCCGGCCAGCGGCTGTGCCGCGGTCAGCGCGGGGAGGGACATGCGCAGGGGAGCGGTCTCGAACGCGCTCTGCACGAGCACCAGCGCGGTCACGCCCAGCGCCAGCACCGCGTACGGCTGCCAGCCGCTCATCAGCTCCGCGAAGCCGCCGTCGGCGAAGCGCTGCCCGCTCACCCGCGTCAGGGCGTCCTGGACGCCGTACAGCATCCCCGCGGCCACCGAGAGCAGCACCGGGCCCCGGGTCAGCCGCGAGCGCCTGGCGCAGGCCGTGAGCAGCAGCGCCAGAGCGGTCATGCCGCCGATGATCAGCCAGTGGCGGGCCGGGTCGGTGACGGCGTCACCTCCGGTCGGCTCGCCGGCCACGACGAACGCGGTCACCCCGCCCGCCAGCAGCGCGAGGCCCGCCCAGCCCTGCCGGCCCAGCGGCTGCCGCGTCTGGCGGCGCGACAGCGCGAGCGCGAACAGCAGGTTCGTCGCCAGCAGCGGCTCGACGAGGGACAGCTCGCCCTGGCCGAGCGCGGCGGCGCCCAGTGCCATCCCGGCGACCATCAGGGCCGTACCGCCCAGCCAGCGCGGCACCTTCACCAGATCGACAAGCAGCCGGAGCGAGAGAAAATCGCCGAGCGGTGCGCGCTGGGCCGCGTTCTGCTGGAGCACGAACCCGAAGCCCAGGCAGCACGCGGCGCTCACGGCGAGCACCAGTACCGGAACCGACACGCTGCGTACCTCGGATATTCGTGCGGGGTCACGGACGTGTAGCAGCCGACTTTAGCCGTGCTCCCCACCGGAGCGCTTCCCTCCGCAGGCGTCAGTTGGGTCACAGATTGTCTGCTTTGTTCCTCAGGTGTGCAGCGCAAGTGCCCCACCAGAAACATCAGTTGACGCGTGTAACGCCCTGGGCGCCCTTGACGGCCACCATTGGCTGCCGGTTTGCTGTCCGTGATCAGTTCATGGCGGACGGCAGCCGACCACTGCCGTATCCGACCGCCGCCGTGGACCGTGCCACAAGAAGAGCGCGTGAGGAAGTTCCGCGGTGTCCCCACCCCCGCCTCCCCTCGGCCGTGCCCGCAGACGTGCGGCGCAGTCCTTCGACGAGGCCCTCGACGACGCCGAACTCGTCGCCGCCCGAGTCGCGCTGGCCCAGGGCCGATGGCAGCAGACCCGCTCCCTGCTGGTCCGCACGGGGGACGACTGGGACCGCCGCGGCCACCGGATCACCGTGCTCGCCCGCGAGACGTACTGCGCCGCATGGGCCGGTGAGTGGCTGCTCGCCGAACCGGAGTCAGCCGACGCGTCCGTGCTGCTCGCCCTCGCCCGGATCCGGCGCGCACTGAACGGCAAGGAGAAGCCCGCCCGCGCCCGCGAGGCCTGCCACCGCGCCGCCGAACTCGTCCCCGCCGACCCCACCCCGTGGCTCGGTCTGCTCCTGCTGGAGTGCGCCCAGGGCGCGGACGGTGACGTGGTCCGGCTCTTCGAGCAGGTCCGCACCCGGTACGCGGACCACCACCACGCCCACCACCTGGTGGTCGCCTGGCTCGCCGAACGCCGGGTGGACGTGGGCCGGGACCCCCTGCACGAGGTCTACGACTTCGCCAACTGGGCCGCGGAGCAGGCCCCCGCCGACTCACCGCTCGCGGTCCTCCCGGTCATCGCCCACGCCGAGCGCTACCGCGCGCTGGCCGCCGCCGGTCACGAGCCCGCCGATCCGGCCGCCTCCGGCCACTGGGTCGGCCGCCGCGCCCGCCAGGTGATGAAGGCCGCCTTCGACTGGTGGCTTGAGTGGGAGCACGAGGACCACCCCCGCCGTCTGATCGACCTCAATTTCCTCGCTCACGCCAAGGTCTGCGAGGGCCGGGGCGCCGAGGCCGCCGCCCTCTTCCACCGCATCGGCGACCACGCCACCCCGGCCCCCTGGTCGTACCCCGACCGCGACCCCGTCACCGCCTTCCGCACCGCCCGGGCGACCGCCCTGGGCACCGGCTGAGACCCCCACCTCCACGCCCACTCCCGCAACCCACCCAAGGACGGACTCCCGATGACGACGGACAGTTCGAGCACGAGCAGATCCACAGCCGAGGGCATCAGCACCTTCAAGGGCCAGGAGCGGGCCCTGCGCGCCGACCGCCTCGGCACGGGGGGCCTGCTGCTCTCCGTCCTCGCCGCCACCGCCCCCCTCATGGTCGTCGCCGGTGTCATGCCCACCACATTCGCGGTGATGGGCATCGTCGGCCAGCCGCTCCTCTTCGTCGTGCTCGGCATCGTGCTGGTGCTGTTCAGCCTCGGCTACGCCGAGATGAGCCGGCACGTCCACAACGCCGGCGCCTTCTACGCGTACATCTCCCGCGGCCTCGGCGGCACCGCCGGAGCGGGCGCCGCCATGGTCGCCCTCGTCGCCTACAACGCCCTCCAGGTCGGTATCTACGGCATCTTCGGCTTCGAGGTCTCCGGGCTGTTCGCCACCTACGCCGACATCGAGGTGGCCTGGTGGATACCGGCGCTCGCGGCCGTGCTCGCCGTCGGCGCCCTCGGCTGGCTGAAGATCGACGTCAACGCCCGCGTGCTGGGCGTCCTGCTGGTCATCGAGGTCCTGCTGGTCGTCGTCTTCGACATCGCCGCCATCGCCGACCCCGGCAAGGAGGGCCTGTCGCTGCACGCCTTCAACCCCGACACCCTCACCGGCGCGGGCGTCGGCACCGCCCTGTGCTTCTGCATCGCCGCCTTCCTCGGCTTCGAGCAGGCCCCCGTCTACGCCGAGGAGACCAACAGGCCGCACGTCCTGGTGCCGCGCGTGATGTTCCTCGCGGTCACCGGAGTCGCCGTGTTCTTCGCGATCAGCAGCTGGGCGCTCACCGTCGCCACCGGCCCGTCCCAGATCGTCGGCACCTCCCGGGAGCAGAGCGCCGGACTGCTGTTCTTCCTCACCGAGTCCCGGCTCGGCGGCACCTTCACGGACGTCCTGCACGTCCTGTTCGTCACGGGCATGTTCGCGGCGATGCTCAGCTTCCACAACGTCGTCGCCCGCTACGCCTTCGCCATGGGCCGCGAGGGCCTGCTCCCGGCCGCCTTCGGCCGCACCACCGGCACGAGCGGCGCCCCCGGCACCGGCTCCCTGCTCCAGACCGTCATCGCCGCCGCGCTCGTCGTCGCCTTCGCACTCACCGACGACAAGCCGACCGGCGACCCGACCGCGCCCGTGCTGCACCTGTTCACCTGGGGCGGCAACATCGGGGCGCTCGGCGTGATCGTGCTGATGGCCCTCGCCTCCCTGTCCGTGGTCGCGTTCTTCGTCCGCCGCGGCGCCGCCCGCGCCCAGGCCTGGCGGCTGGTCACCTCCACCCTCGCGGGCGTCGCCCTGATCGTGATCGCCGGCTACACCGTCAAGGACTTCGACGTCCTCGTCGGCGCCGGCCCCGGCTCCTCCCTGAGCTGGGTCCTCCCCGGCGTCATCGGTCTCGCCCTGGTCATCGGCCTCGTCCAGGGCCTCGCCCTGCGCGCCCGCGCCCCCGAGACCCACGCCCGCATCGGCCTCGGCAACGAGGCGTTCCAGCTGGACAAGGCGGCCGAGCGCACGCCGTAGACCCACGGCGATGACGGAATCCTGACGAGCACCCGCGATCCCTGGCCTCCCGGGGACGCGGGTGCTCGAATGAGGAGGGTGAACGCCGAACACCCACCGGAAGGCGCCGGACAACCACCGGACGGCGCCGGACAAGCACTGGAGGACACCGGAAACCCACCGGAGGATCCGGAGCCCCGGGGCAAACCCGTCGGCCGCCGGGTGCTGCTCGGGACTCTGGGTCTCGGCGCCCTCGGCGTGGTCGCCGCGCCCCCGCTCCAGCGCGGCCTGGAGTCCTTCCTGGCCGGAGCCTCCGAGAAGGACCCCACCGGTCTGACCGGGCTGCTCCCCAACGGCGGCGGCTTCCGCTACTACTCGGTCACCTCGTCCGTCCCCCGCAGAAGCGCTGCCTCCTACCGCCTCACCGTCGACGGCCTCGTCGACCGCCCCACCACCTACACGCTGGCCGACCTCAGGGCACTGCCGCAGACCCGACTGGTGCGCGACGTGCAGTGCGTGACCGGCTGGCGGGTGCCCGACACGCCGTTCGAGGGGGTGCGCCTGTCCCGGCTCCTGGACGCCGCGGGAGTGCGTCCCACGGCCGGCGCGGTGCGCTTCACCTGCTTCGACGGCGCCTACTCCGAGAGCCTCACCCTCCGCCAGGCACGCCGCGCGGACGTCCTCGTCGCCCTGCGCATGCGGGACGAGGACCTGAACCACGCCCACGGCGGCCCGGTCCGCCTCTACGTGGCCCCGATGTACTTCTACAAGTCCGCCAAATGGCTCTCCGGCATCACCGTCACCGAGGACGTCGAGCCCGGCTACTGGGAGAAGCGCGGCTACGACATCGACGCCTGGGTCGGCCGCTCGAACGGACGCGACGATGAGCCCACGAGCTGACGCCCCGCCCACCGCCCCGGCCGCGGGCAGCACCGCCCTCCGGCGTTTCGGCCCCGCCCAGCGGTGGGTGCACCGCACCACGGCCGTCCTGATGGGCGTCTGCGTCCTCACCGCCGCCTGCCTGTACGTCCCGCAGCTCGCGCAACTCGTCGGCCGCCGCGCCCTCGTCGTCACCGTCCACGAGTGGTCGGGGGTCGCCCTGCCGCTGCCCGTCCTGGCCGGCCTCGCCTCCCGAGCCCTCCGCGCCGACCTGGGGCGGCTCAACCGCTTCGGCCCGCACGACCGCACCTGGCTGCGCTCCGCCCTGCGCCGCGACAGGCGGCCCGCGTCCCGGCCGGCCGGGAAGTTCAACGCCGGGCAGAAGCTCTACGCGGCCTGGATCGCCGGCGCCACGCTGGTGATGCTGGGCACCGGCCTGATGATGTGGTTCACCCACCTCACCCCGCTGGTGTGGCGCACCAGCGCGACCTTCGTGCACGACTGGCTGGCCCTGACCATCGGGATCGTCCTCGCCGGTCACATCGGCATGGCCCTGGCCGACCCGGAGGCCCGCCGCGGCCTGCGCACGGGCTCCGTCAGCCGGGAGTGGGCCGAGCGCGAGCATCCGCTGTGGCGCCCATGAGAGAACGCCCGGCCGGAGAAGCGCTGGTTCCGCCTCTCCGGCCGGGCGTCATCGACGTACCGCCGGGCTGACCGGTGTCGCTATATGACCAGGGACAACAGCAGCACCAGACCACCGGCGACCACCGAGATGATCGTCTCCATCACGGACCAGGTCTTGATGTTCTGGCCGACGGTGAGGCCGAAGTACTCCTTCACCAGCCAGAACCCGGCGTCGTTCACATGGCTGAAGAACAGCGAACCCGCGCCGATCGCGAGCACCAGCAGGGCCGCGTGGGTGGTCGACATGTCGGCCGCGAGCGGAGCCACCAGACCGGCCGCCGAGACGGTCGCCACCGTCGCCGAACCGGTCGCCAGCCGGATCGCCACCGCGATCAGCCAGGCCAGCAGCAGCGCCGGGATCGACCAGTCCTCGGAGATCTCCAGGACCATCTGACCCACGCCCGTGTCGATCAGCGTCTGCTTGAAGCCGCCGCCCGCGCCGACGATCAGCAGGATGCCCGCGATGGGGGCGAGGCTCTTCTCGACCAGCGGCGACACGCGCTCCTTGCCGAACCCGGCCGGCCCGAGCAGCGTGAAGATACCGACCAGCACGGCCGCGAGCAGCGCGATCAGCGGCGAACCGATGACGTCGAAGACCCGCTGGACGGTGTTCTCCGGGTCGTCGATCACGATGTCGACCAGCGCCTTGGCGAGCATCAGCACGACCGGCAGCAGGATCGTGAACAGCGTCGGACCGAAACCGGGGCGCTTGTCCAGGTCCTCGGACGCCCGCTGCGGGATCATCCGGTCAGGTGCCGGCACGTCCACCCAGCGGGCGGCGTACTTCGAGAAGACCGGACCGGCGATGATCACCGTCGGGATCGCGACGAGCACACCGAGGGCCAGCGTCACACCGAGGTTGGCACCCACCGCGTCGATCGCGACCAGCGGGCCGGGGTGCGGCGGGACCAGTCCGTGCATCACGGACAGACCGGCGAGCGCCGGGATGCCGATGCGCATCAGCGAGTAGTTGCCGCGCTTGGCGACCATCAGCACGACCGGGATCAGCAGCACGACGCCGACCTCGAAGAACAGCGGCAGACCGATCACCGAGGCGATCAGCACCATCGCCCACGGCATCGAACGCCCGCCCGCCTTGGCGAGGATGGTGTCCACGATCTCGTCGGCGCCACCCGAGTCGGCGAGCATCTTGCCGAGGATCGCGCCGAGGGCGATCAGCACGCCGACGCCGGCGACGGTCGAGCCGAGCCCCGCGCTGAAGCTGGTGATGACCTTGTCCAGCGGCGCTCCGGCGAACGCGCCGAGCGCCAGTGACCCGATGGTCAGCGCCAGGAATGCGTGCAGCTTGTACTTGGTGATGAGCAGGACGATGACGGCGATGCCCGCCAGGACGGCGATGCCCAGCTGAGCGTGACCGGCCGAGGTGATCGGCTCGGGTGCGTCCGCTGCCAGCATCTCGACGCTGAGTCTGGTCACGGTGGAGTCCCTTGCGAGTTACGGGGGAGTCGGGGAGAACCGGGGCGGTGGGGGCGCTCCGGGCTTGCTGAGATCCGGGAGGCTCAGGCGGTGGGCTCGGGGAGGGCCTCGAGGGCGGTGACCGCCCGCGCGGTGATCTCCTCCGGGCTGCCCGTCACGTCCACGGCGACCCCGGCCTCGTCCGGCTCCAGCGGCTGGAGCGTGGCGAACTGGGAGTCGAGCAGCGCCGTGGGCATGAAGTGGCCCTTCCGGTGCGACATCCGGTCCTCGATGAGCGCGCGGTCACCCGTGAGATGCAGGAAGACCACACCGGGCGCGGCGGCCCGCAGCCGGTCGCGGTACGACCGCTTCAGCGCCGAGCAGCTGACCACCCCGCCGAGCCCCGCCCGCTCGTGCGCCCAGCCGCCGATGGCGTCCAGCCACGGCCACCGGTCCTCGTCGGTGAGCGGGGTGCCGGCCGACATCTTGGCGATGTTGGCCTGCGGGTGGAAGTCGTCGCCCTCGGCGTACGGGACGCCGAACCGGGCGGCGAGCAGGGGACCGATGGTGGTCTTGCCGGTGCCCGCGACGCCCATGACCACGACGACATGGGGGGTGTTCATCCGCTGCCTCACTGTCTGCTGTCCTCGTCGACACGTGATGTCGACGCAACTGAAACCCATTAGGTACGACGAATTCAAGAGTCTGTGACATATAAGTCTGACTTTTTGTTCCTGTGATCCGCCCCGTACTCTGAGTGCATGAGCACCACGGGCCGGGGGCTGCACGGCCGCGTACTGGACACCCTCGGCCCCGAGATCACCGCAGGCGAGTACCCGCCCGGCAGCGTCCTGCGTACCGATGAACTCGCCCAGCGTTTCGACGTGTCACGCTCGGTGATGCGTGAGGTCGTGCGCGTCCTGGAATCCATGCACCTGGTCGAGTCCCGCCGCCGCGTGGGCGTGACGGTCCTGCCGGCCTGCGAGTGGAACGTCTACGATCCCCAGGTCATCCGCTGGCGCCTGGCCGGCGCGGACCGCCCCCGCCAGCTGCGCTCCCTCACCGTGCTGCGCTCGGCCGTCGAGCCCGTCGCGGCGGGACTGGCCGCCCGCCACGCCACCGCCGAGCAGTGCGCCGAACTCACCGAGGCGGCGCTCGGCATGGTCGCGCACTCACGCGGCCACAAGCTGGAGGGCTACCTCTTCCACGACATGGCCTTCCACCGCGTCATCCTCACCGCGTCCGGCAACGAGATGTTCGCCCGGCTCGGCGACGTCGTCGCCGAGGTCCTGGCCGGCCGCACCCATCACGACGTGATGTTCCCCGACCCCGACCCGGCCGCCGTCACCCTCCACGTCCAGGTCGCCGAGGCCGTCCGCGAACGCGACGCCGAACGCGCGGAGCGCCTGACCCGTGAGATCACCGAGGGCGCCCTCCAGGAACTGGACATCCTGGCGCCCTAGTCCAGGAAGTCACCGTCCACATAGACCCACGCGCCGTCGACCCGCTCGAACCGGCTGCGCTCGTGCAGCGAGCCGCCGCGGTAGGACGCCCGGAACGTCACGGTCCCCGTGGAGTGGAAGGCGGACCCGTCCGTCGTCCCCAGGATCTCCAACCCCGTCCACCGCATCCCGGGATCGAGGTCGATCCGCTCGGGCCGCGTACGCGGATGCCAGGTCCGCAGCAGATAACCGGCGTCCCGCCGCACGAAGGCGCAGTACCGCGACCGCATGAGCTTCTCGGCGGTGGGTGCCGCCATCCCGCCGTGATACCGGCCGCAGCAGTCCTCGTACGCCTCCGGCAGCCCGCACGGGCAGGAACGCGTGGTCATGATCACCCTCCGCGGCGCGATCGCCTTCGCTGCAACGCCCGAGGGCCGCGACCTCGCGGTCGCGGCCCTCGCTTCGTGTGTCCGAGGGGGGACTTGAACCCCCACGCCCGATAAAGGGCACTAGCACCTCAAGCTAGCGCGTCTGCCATTCCGCCACCCGGACAAGGTGTCTGTCGCGCGGGTTTCCCCCCGCGGCGACGACGTAAACATTACCAGGTGTTCCACCGTGGCCGATCACCCCGCCCGCCACCGCCGGCCCGCGGCACGGACGTGAACGGCGTGTGACGGGCCGGACCGGGTCTTGGGGAGCGCGCGGTGCGGGGGGAGGATGTGGGGGACCACCAGCAGCAATCCACCAGCAGTGACAGCGGGAGGAAGCACGTGAGCGAGACGGACACGGCCAGGAGCGTCACCGGTGAGGACGAGGTCGTGGACCTCTGCCGCGAGCTGATCCGGATCGACACCAGCAACTACGGCGACCACTCGGGTCCCGGCGAGCGCAAGGCGGCCGAGTACGTCGCCGAGAAGCTCGCCGAGGTGGGGCTGGAGCCGAAGATCTTCGAGTCGCACCCGGGGCGCGCCTCCACGGTGGCCCGGATCGAGGGCGAGGACCCCTCCCGGCCCGCGCTGCTCATCCACGGCCACACCGACGTCGTCCCCGCCAACGCCGCCGACTGGACCCACCACCCCTTCTCCGGGGAGATCGCCGACGGGTGCGTGTGGGGGCGCGGCGCGGTCGACATGAAGGACATGGACGCGATGACCCTCGCGGTCGTCCGCGACCGGCTGCGCAGCGGCCGCAAGCCCCCGCGCGACATCGTCCTCGCCTTCCTCGCCGACGAGGAGGCCGGCGGCACCTACGGCGCCAAGTACCTGGTCCGCGAGCACCCGGACCTCTTCGAGGGCGTCACCGAGGGGATCGGCGAGGTCGGCGGCTTCTCCTTCACCGTCAACGAGCAGCTGCGCCTCTACCTCGTCGAGACCGCCGAGAAGGGCATGCACTGGATGCGGCTCACCGTCGAGGGCACCGCCGGGCACGGCTCGATGACCAACACCGACAACGCCATCACCGAACTGTGCGAGGCCGTCGCCCGCCTCGGCCGCCACACCTGGCCGGTCCGCGTGACCAAGACCGTACGGGCCTTCCTGGACGAGCTGTCCGACGCGCTCGGCACCGAGCTCGACCCGGAGAACATGGACGAGACCCTCGCCAAGCTCGGCGGCATCGCCCGCATGATCGGCACCACCCTGCGCAACTCGGCGGCGCCCACCATGCTCGGCGCCGGCTACAAGGTCAACGTCATCCCCGGCCAGGCCACCGCGCACGTCGACGGCCGCTTCCTGCCGGGCTACGAGGAGGAGTTCCTCGCCGACCTCGACCGGATCCTCGGCCCCCGGGTCAAGCGGGAGGACGTGCACGCCGACAAGGCGCTGGAGACCGACTTCGACGGCAGGCTGGTCGACGCCATGCAGACCGCCCTGCGCGCCGAGGACCCGATCGCCCGTGCCGTGCCGTACATGCTCTCCGGCGGCACCGACGCCAAGTCCTTCGACGACCTCGGCATCCGCTGCTTCGGCTTCGCCCCGCTGAAGCTGCCCCCGGAGCTCGACTTCGCCGGCATGTTCCACGGCGTCGACGAGCGGGTGCCCGTGGACGGCCTCAAGTTCGGGGTCCGTGTCCTCGACCGATTCCTGGACGCCTCCTGATCGCCGAGAAGCCCCTCAACAATCGGGCAGACGTGCGGAGTTGACCGTTACGAGTGAATGCGACCATAAGCTCGTAGCCTCATTACTCCCTCCTCGTTACCCGTGATGTGATCCGCAACTTGGGGTCGCATTGCCAACAAGGAGGAATAATGATCAAGAAGGTCGTCGCTGTCGCGGCTGCCACCGGTGGGCTGGTTCTCGCGGGCGCGGGCATGGCCGCTGCCGACTCCGGTGCCCAGGGTGCCGCCGTGCACTCCCCGGGCGTCGTGTCCGGCAACGTGATCCAGGCCCCGATCCACATCCCCGTGAACGTCTGCGGCAACACGGTCTCCGTGATCGGGCTGCTGAACCCCGCCTTCGGCAACACCTGCGTCAACCAGTGACCTCGAGCCTCGCCCTGTAGGGCAGACCTTTCAAGGGTTTGAGCCCGTCGGCCCCGGAACGCCCGCCATGGGCGCTCCGGGGCCGACCGGTCTTCCAGAACGTGGGAACTTTCCGAAAGCAGGGAATCCAGCAATGCGACAGGTCACCCGCAAGGGACTGATGACCGTGGCGGCCGCGACCGGAGTGATCGCCGCCGCCGGCGGGGCCGCCCACGCCGACTCGGGCGCGCACGGCACCGCGTCCGGCTCGCCCGGCGTCCTCTCCGGCAACACGGTGCAGGCGCCCGTGCACGCACCGGTCAACGTCTGCGGCAACACCGTCAACGTCGTCGGTGTCCTCAATCCGTCCGTGGGCAACTCCTGCACGAACCAGGGCGGCTCCTCGTCGTCCGGCCACGACGGCTCCGGCGCACCCGGCGGCTCGCACGCGGGCGGACACGCCACCGACTCGCCCGGTGTCGGCTCCGGCAACCAGGTCCAGGCGCCGGTCCACATCCCGGTCAACGTCTGCGGCAACAGCGTCGACGTCCTCGGCGCCGGCAACACCGCCGAGGGCAACGACTGCGCGAACGACTCCTCCGGCGACCCCGGAACGCCCCAGCAGCCCGGCGAACCGGGCAACCCCGTCGAGCCCGAGCGCCCCGACCAGCCGGGCAGCCCGGACACCCCCTCCACACCGGACGACACCGAGCGGGGCGGCTCCTCGCGCGACGGCAACCAGCCGGGCGCCCACGCCGTCAGCCGGCCCCGGGCCGAGACCCAGCTCGCCCACACCGGCAGCGACCTGCCCATGGGCCTCGCCCTGCCGGTCGGCGCGGGCGCGCTGCTCGCGGGCGCGATCCTCTACCGCAAGGCGCGGGCGGCAGCCTGACCCCGGGCACACGTCAGGGGCCCGACGGCACCCCGCGGGCCCCTGCACTCACCAGGTCGCGCGCACCTGGCGAATGATCCGCCGCCGCAACCGCACCCTGCGGCTGCCGTCCCGCAACAGGCTCAGGCGGTACAACTCCCAGTGACCGTACTCTGCATGCTCCGTCAGCAGTCGCGTCGTCTCCTTGCGGGAGACCCCGCGCGGTACGTACACGTCGACAAATTCGTATTCCGGCATCGCATCTATTGTGCGGGCCGGGGCCTCGTACGGATAGCGTCTGCACTATGTCTGATGCTGCGCAGCCCACCGCTGCCGAGGTACGCGCCGCCGCCGAGGCGGTCAAGACCGCGCTCGACCGCCACCTGGCCGCGGTCGAACGCCGGTCGGGGGAGGACGACCCGGCCGTCTACGAGGCGTTCAACCAGCTGGCCGCGGCCGCGGAGGCGTACGACGAACTGCTCTACGACCGCTACGACGAGGTCACTCCCTTCGAGATCCCCGGCGGGGAGGGCGCGCTGCCGCCCTACTCCGGCCCCGAGGAGCCGAGCGCCCTCAGCGTGCTGATCCGCCGCGACTACGCCGTCGCGCAGCCGCAGCGGCTGCTGGCGCACGCGCAGCGGATCGAGGCGGCCGACGAGGAGGAGACCACCCGGACCTCGGGCACCGTCCACGGCGCGCTCGGCATCCTCTTCGGCGAGTTCGAACCCGACGAGATCGCCTCCCGGCACAAGGAGTTCGGCCTGGAGGAGGGAGACTCCACGCTCTGGGTGACGGCCACGGACGAACCCCCCGAGCCGGGGGAGTGGCTGGAGGCCCCCTTCGAGCAGGTGGACCCGGAACGGGTCGTCTGCCGCTTCGACGTCAGCGCGGTCTTCGACGAGGACGCCGACGACACCGACGACGAGGACGACATCGAGGACGAGCTCGACCCGGCCCTCGACGAGGACGAAGACCTCGAGCCCCTCGACGCCGACCGCTGAACCGGTGGCGGTGACCCCAGGTGGTCACCGCCACCGACCCACCGGACCTCTCAGCCGGCCGCCGGCGTGACCTGCGGGGCCAGCAGATGGGGCAGGCGCGTGGTCCGCGGTCTGGCCGGCACCTCGGCCACGGCCCGGGACAGGGCCTGCTCCACGCCGTGCACCACGGACAGATGGCGGTCGGCACGGCTGAACGCCGTGTACACCCAGGGGCGGCTCAGCGCAGGTACCGCGTCGCCCGGCAGCACCACGACGACCGCCGGCCACCGGCAGCCCACCGCCTGGTGCGCGGTCAGCGCCCACCCGTGCCGTACGGACTGCTCCACCCGCTCCTTCGGTACGACGACGGCCTCGCCCGCGCACGACAGGTGCAGCCCCTCGGCGTCGGCCTTCACCACCCACCCCGGCAGCGTCCGCCCCGGGGCGGGGGAGTAGGCCACCCGGTCACCCGGATCGAACCCGCCGAACCGCCCCGGCCCCGGATTCAGCCGCTCCTTCAACGCCGCGTTCAGCACCCGCGTCCCCACGGCACCCCCGTGTCCCGGCGTGATCACCTGCGTCTCCTCGGCCGGCACACCGATCGCTCGCGGCACCGAGTCGACCACCAGCTGCACGGTCCGGTGCACGGCCTCGCCCGCGTCCCGCACCGGCACGATCACGACCTCCTTGCCGGGAGCCTCCACCTGGTTCAGCTCTCCGACGCCGATCCCCGAGACCAGCTCGCCCAGCGGCCCGGGATCCGGCCGCCGCGAGGCCACCTGCGGGCACACCCGCGCCGCCAGCAGATCGGCGAACACGCGCCCCGGACCCACGGACCACAGCACCGCCGGATCCCCGGACAGCACCAGCCGCGCCCCGTCCGGCAGCGACTCCGTCACCAGCGCGGCCACCTCGACGTCCAGCTGCGGCGCGTCCAGCACCACGAGCAGATCCACGTCCAGCGCCCCGTCACCGCCCCGCCCGGGCCCCTCGGCACCGGCCAGCAGCCCGGCCACGGTCACCACCGCGGGCCCGTCCTCACCCGCCAGCGCCGCGAACCGGTCCCGCCCCACGGGGCTGTGCGCGGCCGCCCAGGCCCGCAATCCCATGCCCCGCGCCGCCCGCAGCAGCGCCGCCGGCTCCGCCAGCGCGGCCTCACCGCCGGTGTGCAGCACCAGCCCGTGCCCGGCGACGGCACGCACCAACTCACCCGCGGACCCCTCGGCAGCGGCCGCGGCCCGTTCCCACTCACCAGACCCGTCGTCCTTGGGCACGGAGTTGACCAGCCGGGCCAGACCGTCGGCGAGACTCTCCTCGGCCAGCGCATACCGCTCCAGCCCCACGAGCACCCGCACGTCCCGCTCGCCTTCCTCCTCCGCCGCGTCGGCATCCCCCTCCAACGCGTCCTGGAAGACCAGCACGTCCCCCTCGGCGACGGCACTCCGCACGGCCTCCTCCGCGCCCGGCACACCCTGCCGCTCCAGCGCGGCGACGAGCGCGGACATCTCCAGCGCGGTGTGCCCGGCCGGCGCCGCCTGCTCCAGCAGCCAGACGGTGACCGACCGCCCCCGCCGCTCGTCGTCCGGCGCGGCCTCGCCCCCGAGCAGCGCCCGCGCGAACGCGTCGGCCTGCTCCGGCCGCACCCCACCGATCCGCAGCAACTGCCAGGGATCCGCCCGCAGCAGTTCCCCGGCCCCCTCGCCCAGCACGGCCGCGGCCTGCGCGGCGAGCCCCTCCGGCGCGCCCCCTGCCGCGAGCACCCCGCGCACACCCTCGACGACATGAGCGGCAGGCCCAACCTCGGCCGGGGCCGCGGCCACCCGCCGCACCGGTTCGGGCGCGGGCCGCCGCGGCGCGGGAGCGGCCTCCTCGAACACCGTGGCCGGCGGCTTCTCCCCGCTCTCCACGGCTCGCACGGCGGCGAGCAGCTCGGCGGCCTTGCCGCTCAGCTTGCCCCCGGCCTCGACCGGTCCCTGCTTCTCCGCCTTCCGCCGCTCGATGCGCTCCCGCTCGATCCGCTGGGCCTGCAACTCGGCCTCGGCCTCGGACACCTGCGCACCGTCGGCCGACGCGGCGTCCTGCGGGGTCTCCGGGGTCTCGGGCGTGCTCACAGCGTGCTCCAGTCGTGATCGGGATACCGGTGCACGGGCGCCGACACATCATCGAGCGCCCGGCAGATCTCGTCAGGAAGACTAAGCGCCTCCACTGACAACGCCGCCGTGAGCTGCTGCGCGTTGCGCGCACCGACGATGGGGGCGGTGACACCGGGCCGGTCCCGCACCCAGGCGAGCGCCACCTGCAACGCGGTCACGGCGAGCCCGTCGGCCGCCGTCGTCACGGCGTCCACGATCCGGCTCGCCGTCTCGTCGAGGTACGGCGCGACGAACGGAGCCAGATGCTCCGAGGCCCCCCGCGAGTCCGGCGGCATCGCCTCACCCCGGTACTTGCCGGTCAGCACACCCCGCCCCAGCGGCGAGGACGGAAGCAGCCCGATCCCCAGATCCATCGCGGCGGGCAGCACCTCACGCTCGACCCCCCGCTGCAACAGCGAGTACTCCATCTGCGTACTCGCCAGCCGCGTCCGCGCGCCCGGCGCGGCCAGCTGCCAGGTACCGGCCTTGGCCAGTTGCCACCCGCAGAAGTTGGACACGCCCGCATAGCGGGCCCGCCCGCTGCCGACGGCGATGTCCAGTGCCTGCAGCGTCTCCTCCAACGGCGTGGCCGGGTCGTACGCGTGCACATGCCACACGTCGACGTAGTCGGTGCCCAGCCTGGCCAACGAGGCGTCCAGTGCGGACAGCAGATGCCCGCGCGAACCGTCGAACCGGCGGTCAGGGTCCGGAACACTCCCCGCCTTCGTCGAGATGACGAGGTCCCGGCGCGGCACCAGCCCGTCTATCAGCTTCCCGAGCAGATACTCGGCCTCGCCGTCGCCGTACACGTCCGCGGTGTCGACGAGTGTCCCGCCCGCTTCCCAGAAGGTCTTCATGAGGTCCGCGGCGTCGTGCTCGTCGGTGTCCCGACCCCAGGTCAGAGTCCCGAGCCCGATCCGGGACACACGCAGGCCGGTACGGCCGAGATGCCTCTGCTCCATGAACGCCGAGATTACTGGCCAGAACCGTGCCTGTGGGTGCCTGTGGACAACGGAATTACCCACCCCGGAGTGCACGGCTCACCGGACGCCTGGGGTCGGTCGCGCAGCCCGGCGCCGACGGGGCACCGTCCGCGCCCACCCTCCCCCACTCTCGGCTTCGCTCGAGCGGGGGGACCCCCATCGCCCCTGCGGCACGACTGCCCGCGGGATGGACACGAACCTGGCGGCCCGCAGCCGCCCGCGGCGGGTCACGCGCGACGGAGCGTGGGCGTGGCGCACTCGCACGCGGCGGGGAGGGGACGGGGCGGTGGTGTCCGCCCGCAGCGGCTGGCGCGTCAACACCCCTGCTTCTCGAGTCGACCGATTCCGCGCCAGACCGAGGACGCCGCCGCGAAGTTCGCCGCCTGGCTGAACACCGACGGCGACGCGCTGAC
>NZ_JBFAXA010000020.1:0-150476 GCF_040689265.1 Streptomyces sp. NPDC052012 | reverse complement strand
CTGCAGGGGGGACCCTGTGGGAGAGTAGGACGCCGCCGAACAATTATTCCGGGGAACCCCGCACCGTATGGTGCGGGGTTTTCTGCGTTTCTGGGGAGTTCGTTTCTGGAGGGTTCTCAGGACGGTTCGACCAGCTTCGTGTCGTAGGCCAGGATCACCGCTTGGATGCGGTCCCTCGAACCCGTCTTGGCGAGAATGCGGCCCACGTGGGTTTTGACCGTGGACTCCGCCAGGTGGAGGCGGGTGGCTATCTCGGTGTTCGTCCAGCCCTTGCCGATGACCGTGAGGATCTCGCGTTCCCGTTCCGTGAGGGCGGCCAGGCGCGGGTCCGGGGTGTTGTCGTCGGCCTTGTTGCCGGTGGGCAGGTGGTGGGCGTAGGCGTCCAGGAGGCGGCGGGTCAGGCTGGGGGCCACCACCGCGTCGCCCGTGGCCACCGCGCGGATGCCCGACAGCAGTTCCTCCGGCTGGGCGTCCTTGATGAGGAAGCCGGAGGCGCCGGCGCGGAGGCCGGCGTGGGCGTACTCGTCGAGGTCGAAGGTGGTGAGGATCAGGACGCGGGTGCGGTCGCCGGTGGCGACGATGCGGCGGGTGGCCTCGATGCCGTCCATGCCGGGCATGCGGATGTCCATCAGGACCACGTCGGGGTGGAGTTCGGCCGACTTGCGGACGGCTTCGCTGCCGTTCGTCGCCTCGTCCAGCACTGTCAGGTCGTCCTGGCTCTCCAGGAGCATCCGGAAGCCGAAGCGCTGGAGGGGCTGGTCGTCGGCGATGAGGACGGTGGTCACTGCGGGGTTTCCTCCGGGAGGTGCAGGTGGACGCGCCAGCCCTGTTCGGGGTGGGGGCGTGGGCCGGCCTCAAGTGTGCCTCCGTACAGGGCCGTTCGCTCGCGCATTCCGGTCAGGCCGCGGCCGTCGGGGGACGGGGGTGCGGTGGGGGTTCCCGTGTCGGTGACGGTGAGCGTGACGGCGCCCTTGTCGCCGTAGGCGATGGTGATGTCGGACGAGGCGTTCGGGCCGGCGTGTTTGAGGGTGTTGGTGAGGGCTTCCTGGATGACGCGGTAGACGGTGAGCTGGCGGCCCGGCGGGAGGGTCGCCTCGCCCTTCACCGTGGTGTGGACGGGGAGGCCTGTCGAGCGGACGCCGTTGATCAGCTGGTCGAGGTCGGTGAGGGTGGGCTGGGGGGTCAGTTCGGCGGGTTCGGTCGTGTTGGTGTCTTCCCTCAGGACGTCCAGGAGGCGGCGTAGTTCGCCGAGGGCCTGCCTGCTGGTGGTGGCGATGGCGTCGAGGGCTTGGGCTGCGCGTTCCGGGGATTTGGCGGCCGCGTATCTGCCGCCGTCGGCCAGGCCGGTGATGACGGAGAGGTTGTGGCCGATGATGTCGTGCATCTCGCGGGCTATGCGGGAGCGTTCGGCGGCAGCGGCGAGCTGGGCCTGCTGGTCGCGTTCGATCTCCAGGCGGCGGGCGCGGTCCTCCAGGGCCTCGGTGTAGTTCTGCCGGGTGCGGACGGTGATGCCGATGAGGGCGGCCACGACGACGGACGTCGCCTGCGATCCGATCTGCTGGCTCCACTCCCCCTCGCCGTAGCGGGCGGCCGAGACGAGGACCGGGGTCATCGTGAGGGCCGTGGCCCACCACAGGTGGCGCAGGGGGAGGCGCAGGGCGATGTGGAAGATGACGAGGAGCTGGAGCAGGGCGGCCTGGAGGAGCGCGCCGGTCCAGGCGTTGACCAGGGCGAAGGGCGCCATGGTGAGCAGGACGGCGGCGGGGTGGGCGCGGCGCCGGAGCAGCGGGACGGAGAGGCCGAGGCTCAGGGTGAGGACCAGCCAGCCGGGGACGTCGGGGTTGGGGGCTACGTTTCGCCAGCCCTTGCCCACGTAGTCGACGAGGGCGGCGGTCACCCAGAAGCCGGCCAGGTGCAGGTCCCACAGCAGTGGGTGGCGCCGGTCGAAGGCGCGCAGCCGCCGTCGTATGCGCTGGACGTACTCGGTGAGGGGTTCGGCCCGCCGTTCTTCCGTCACGGGCTCCATGGTGCGGGGCGGGAGGGTCATACGTCCCGGCGCCTGAGGAAAGTCGCCGCGGCGGCCAGGGAGGCGGCTGCCCACAGGGTGAGGGCGAGGAGGGCCGCGGCCGGCGTCGCCTGGTCCGGCAGGGGCTGGGCGGCGGTCAGGGACTCCAGGGCCTTGGCGGGGAAGTAGCGGACGGTGTCGGTGACGATGTCGTACGGGAGCATGCGGAGGACTTCCGGGAGGATCATCACCAGGCCGATGTAGGCGCCTGTGGCCATGGGGACGGAGCGGGCGAGGGCGCCCAGGCCGAGTGCCATGACGGCGAGCAGGGTGAGGGCTGCCGCGTTGCCGGTGAGGCCGCGCAGGACGCCGGGGTCGCCGAGGGCTGCGGACTGGTCGGTGCCGGTGAGGAAGGACTGGGCCAGGGGGAAGGTGAGGAGGTTGGTCCACAGGCAGAGGGGGAAGGTGATCGCGGCCAGGACGGCCGCCTTGGACCACAGGACCGGCAGGCGGGTCGGCACGGCGGTCATCGTGGCGCGGATCTGGCCGGTGGAGTACTCGCCGGCGGTGGCGAGGATGCCGAGGACGGCGAGGTTGACGGTGGCGAACTGGGTGCCGAGGAGGACGAAGACCACCGTGTCGAGGCCGCCCTCGCCGGTGCCGTCGTAGGCGGCGCTGATGCCGACGCCCATGCCGAGGGTGAGGGCGGTGGTGGCGGCGAGGTTGATCGAGGTGGAGCGGAGCGTCCACAGCTTGTGCCATTCGGAGCGCAGGACGCGGGCCGGGGTGATCCGGTAGCCGGGGGCGGGGACCGTCGTGGTGGTCATGCGGCTGCTCCTTCCGGGGTGGCGGTGTATTCGACCGCGTCGCGGGTGAGGTCCATGAACGCCTCCTCCAAGGAGGCCGTGTTCGGGGTGAGTTCGAACAGGGGGATGCCGTGGGCGGCGGCGGTGCGGCCGATGTGTTCGGGGCCGGTGCCGTGGACGGTGAGGGTGCCGGGGGCGTCGGTGGTGAGGGTGATGCCGGGGGCGGTGAGGAGGTCGGCGAGGGCGGCGGCCTCGGGGGTGACGACCTTGACGGTGCCGGCGCCGGAGTGGCGTACGAACTCGGTGACGGTGGTGTCGGCGAGGAGCCGGCCGCGGCCGATGACGACCAGGTGGTCGGCGGTGAGAGCCATCTCGCTCATCAGGTGGGAGGAGACGAGGACCGTGCGGCCCTCCGTGGCCAGGGACTTGAGGAGGGTGCGGATCCACAGGACGCCCTCGGGGTCGAGGCCGTTGACCGGTTCGTCGAGGATGAGGGTGCCGGGGTCGCCGAGCAGGGCGGCGGCGATGCCGAGGCGCTGGCCCATGCCGAGGGAGAAGCCCTTGACCCGGCGGTGGGCGACGTCGGTGAGGCCGGTCTGGGCGAGGACCTGTTCGACGCGGCGCTTGGGGATGCCGTGGGTGAGGGCCAGGGCGCGGAGGTGGTGGTGGGCGGTGCGGCCCGGGTGCACCGAGCGGGCCTCGAGGAGGGCGCCGACCTCGGTGAGCGGTGCGGGGTGGGCGGTGTAGGAGCGGCCGCCCACGGTGGCGTGGCCGCGGGTGGGGGCGTCCAGGCCGAGGATCATCCGCAGGGTGGTGGACTTGCCGGCGCCGTTGGGGCCGAGGAAGCCGGTGACGGTGCCGGGGCGGACGGTGAAGGACAGGTCGGTGACGACGGTCCGGTCGCCGTAGCGTTTGGTGAGGTCCTGTGCCGTAATCATGCTTCGATGCTCGTCCGCGCGGGGGTGGGGGGGCGTCGGACCGGGGGCGGTTAATGGGGTGAGGGCGTCGTACCCGGGTACTACGGTGGCCGCATGAGCTACGTGATCAGGTCTGTTCGTGCCGAGGAGTGGCCCGCGGTGAAGGAGCTGCGGCTCGCGGCGCTGCGGGATCCGGTGGCGCACCTGGCCTATCTGGAGACGTACGAGCAGGCGGTCACGCGGGACGACGACTACTGGCGGGAGCGGACGGCCCGGGCCGCCGAGGGAGCGGACGGGGCGCAGCAGATCATCGCCGAGGCGCCGGACGGGCGGTGGGTCGGCTCGGTGACGGTGCTGGTGGAGGAGCCGGGGACGACGGACTGGGCCGGGCACGCCGTGGAGTGCAAGCAGGGGCATCTGGTGGGGGTGTTCGTGCGGCCCGAGGAGCGGGGGAGCGGGCTGACCGAGGTGCTGTTCGACGCGGTGCTCGACTGGTCGTGGGCGCACGGGGTGGAGCGCGTGCGGCTGTTCGTGCACGAGGAGAACGGGCGGGCGTACCGGTTCTATCGGCGGGTCGGGTTCCAGCCGAGCGGGGTGACCGTGCCGTTGGAGGGGTCGGGGAAGCTGGAAGTGGAGCTGGTGCTGGAGCGCGTCTGAGTCCGGGTCAGACCGGTCAGACCGGGAGTTCGTCGTGCGGCCAGCGGGCTCGGCCCTGTTCGCGGGAGCGGAGCAGGGCGAGGGTGGGCATGCCCTGGTCCGTGCCGGTGGCGAGGAGCTCCGGGAGCTGGGGGAGGGGAGCTACGGCCGCTACGTCGTCCAGGACGAGGGTGAGTGGTGGGTCGAGCCGACCGGAGGATGACCGTGCGGCCATGCGCCGGCCGTGCTCGACCACGCTTGCGGCGAGGGCCGTCAGGAGGGGCATCGCGCCCGGGGTGGTGCGGGGGTCCTCGATGGATTCACCCACCACATAAAGCGTGCCCCCTTCGTGGATGAAGGAATCCAGGGCGAGGGCATCATTTCGGTTGGGAGTGCAGGCCTCGCGGACGTTGACCGTGGAGAGCGCGGCGAGGGCGCGGGTGGTCAGCTGCTGGGCCATGTCGCGGCGTTCGGGGTGGGCGGTGAGGGCGGCTTCGAGTTCGCCTGCGGCGCCGGGGGCGGCCTTGGGGCTGGTGCGGAGGATGCGTACGGCGTCCTGGATCTGGGTGCCCTGGGACCAGCGGTGGACGTGGCGGATCGTGCGGCCGTCGATGGCGGCGGCGTGGAGGTAGCTGCGGAGGAGGGTTTCCGCGGTGTCGCTGACCGCTTGGTCGAGGCGGCTTGTGGGGCGTACGGGGGTGAGGAGTGCGGCTGCTCTTGATACGGCGGTGTCCTTGACCTCGCAGCCGGTGGTGGGGGACCAGTGGAGGCGCGACGGCGTGTCGCAGAGGTGGGTGGGGTCGTAGAGGTGGGTGGGGCCCAGTTTGGCTCGGGCGTCTTTGGTGGACTCCCAGAGGGCGGGGTTCGAGGTGACGACGAGGATGGGGCCCTGCGCGTCCTGGACGGCTTGGGTCGCGGTGGTGTGGCGGGTGGCCGGGGGGCCGTAGTGGACCGCGCGAGTTTCCCACCCACCCGTCCGTTCGCCGTCGGACACAGGCGTGGGGGTGGCTTCTTGCGGTGCCGCCTCCTGCATGTGCTCCGGTGCCGGTCTCGGCGTCGGTACGTCGTGGTGGTCCGGCGCCGGCTCCCGTGCCGGTGCCTCGTGACGTACGGGCGCCGGTTCCGGAGTCGGTGCCTCGTGGCGCACGGGCGCCGGTTCCGGTGTGGTGGCCGCGGCCAGTCGCTCCGCACGTCTGCGTGCCCGTCCCGCCCGCCAGCGGGCCACCGTGCCCAGGACGAACACCGTGAGGACGAGGAGGACCATCAGCTGGCCGATGAACAGGCCCCAGAACAGGCCGTAGCCCGTGAGGTCGGTGGAGGGGGTTTCCGGCCAGGCGCCGGGGATGTCGTGGGGCTGGGCGATGAGGTGGCGCATGGCCAGGGGGGTTCGGGCGAAGGTGACGCCGGCCGGCCAGGAGCCGTGGGTGAACAGGCCGGCGAGGCCCGTGGCCGTCCAGACCAGCACGGTCATGCCGAGGAGGAAGGCGAGGACGCCGATCAGCAGCCCGTCGGGGATGCCGCCCTGGCCGTCCCGCCCCCGGTGGTCCTCCGGTCTCACCTGTCCGCCCTCCCCCTGCGCCTACGCCACCGTCGATTCGGAGTCGCCGACGTGTTGTTCCACGAAGGCAGCCGCACGCTCCTCCGCCTCCAGCTCGGCGGCGCGCAGGGCGTCGTCGGACAGGTCGGCGGAGGACTCGGTCATGGCGCGGTCGGTGAAGACCAGGGGGCGTTCGGTCTCGGTGACCAGGTGTTTGACCACCTGGACGTTGCCGTTGACGTCCCACACCGCGATGCCCGGTGTCAGCGTTGGGATGATTTCCACCGCCCACCTGGGCAAACCCAGGACCCGGCCGGTCGCCCTCGCCTCGTCCGCCTTCTGGGCGTAGATCGTCCGTGTCGAGGCCATCTTCAGGATGGCGGCCGCCTCCTTCGCGGCGGCGCCGTCGACGACGTCGGACAGGTGGTGGACGACGGCGACGAAGGACAGGCCGAGCCGGCGGCCGAACTTCAGCAGGCGCTGGAACAGCTGGGCCACGAACGGGCTGTTGATGATGTGCCAGGCCTCTTCGACGAGGAAGATGCGCTTCTTGCGGTCGGGGCGGATCCAGGTGTGCTCCAGCCACACGCCGACGATCGCCATCAGGATCGGCATGGCGATGGAGTTGCGGTCGATGTGGGACAGGTCGAAGACGATGAGCGGCGCGTCGAGGTCGATGCCGACGGTGGTCGGGCCGTCGAACATGCCGCGCAGGTCGCCGTCGACCAGGCGGTCCAGGACGAGGGCGACGTCCAGGCCCCAGGCGCGTACGTCGTCTATGGCGACGTTCATCGCCTCGGCCGACTCCGGTTCGGGGTGGCGGAGCTGGTCGACGATGTCGGAGAGGACCGGCTGGCGTTCGACGATGGTCTCGTTGACGTAGGCGTGCGCGACCTTCAGCGCGAAGCCCGAGCGCTCGTCGAGGCCGTGGCCCATGGCGACCTCGATGATCGTGCGGAGCAGCGCGAGCTGGCCCGTGGTGGTGATCGCGGGGTCGAGCGGGTTGAGGCGGATGCCGTGGTCCAGGGCGGCCATCGGGTCCAGGCGGATGGGAGTTATCCCCAGCTCCTGCGCGATGAGGTTCCATTCGCCGACGCCGTCCTCGCCCTGGGCGTCCAGGACGACGACCTGGCGGTCGCGGAAGCGCAGCTGGCGCAGGACGTAGGTCTTCTCCAGGGCCGACTTGCCGTTGCCGGACTCGCCGAGGACCAGCCAGTGCGGGGCGGGCAGTTGCTGGCCGTAGAGCTGGAAGGGGTCGTAGATGTAGCCCTTTCCGGAGTAGACCTCGCGGCCGATGATGACGCCGGAGTCGCCGAGGCCGGGTGCGGCGGTGGGCAGGTAGACCGCCTGGGCCTGGCCCGTGGAGGTGCGCACCGGCAGCCGGGTCGTCTCCACCTTCCCGAACAGGAAGGAGGTGAAGGCATCGGTGACGACGGACAGCGGATCCCGCATCTGAGATCAGCCCCTACCTTCGAATGCCGGTGGCGAACGGGAGTGTGTTCACGAAGGCGCGGTGGTGCTCGCGGTCGCACCACTCCAGCTTCAGGTACGACTTTCCGGCCGAGGCCCTTATGGTCCGCTTGTCGCGGGCCAGGGCTTCGGGGGAGCGGGAGGAGACGGTGATGTAGCCGACGAGGTTGACGCCGGCGGCGCCGCTCGCGAGGTCCTCGCCGCGCTGGTCGAGGCGGGAGTGGGCGGCGATGTCGCGCGGGTCGACGGTGCGGTTCATCTTGGCGGCGCGGGACTGCTCGGCGACGTCGTTGGTCTTCTCGGTCAGCATGCGTTCGATGGCTACCTCGGTGGGCTCGAGATCCATCGTCACGGCGACCGTTCGGATGACGTCCGGGGTGTGGACGAGCAGCGGGGCGAGGAAGTTGACGCCGACCGGGGTCATCGGCCACTCCTTGACCCAGGCGGTGGCGTGGCACCAGGGGGCGCGGGTGGCGGACTCGCGGGTCTTGGCCTGGAGGTAGGTGGGCTCGGTGGCGTCCAGTTCGGCCGGCCAGGCGTTGCGTTTCGTCATCGCCTGGATGTGGTCGATGGGGTGGTCCGGGTCGTACATGGAGTGGATCAGCGAGGACAGTCTGCTCTGGCCGAGCGGCTGCCGTACGCGGATGTCGGCCTCCTGGAGCCGGGAGCAGATGTCGGTCAGCTCGCGGGCCATGACGACGGCGAGCCCGGCGTCGCGGTCGATCTTCCCGCCCTGGGTGCGCACCGCACGCGCCATGGCGTTGGCCTCGGCGGCCAGTTCGCGGTTGTAGTGCATGCAGGCGACGAGGTACGCGCGGTGCTGCTCGCTGCTGGTGGACACCATGGACTGCAGCTGGTCGTACGACTCCTGCAGCCAGGCGGGTGCGCGGTCGTCCCCGCGGACGGCGACGTCCTTGGCGTGGGCGTCGGGGTCGGCGGGGAGGGTGCGGGCGAGCATCTGGATGCGGGTGACGAATCCGTCGCCGTTGGCGACGTGCTTGAGCAGGGTGCCGAAGCGGTCGACGAGGGCTTCCTGGTCCTCGGAGTCGCGCAGGCCGACGCCGGGGCCCTCGATCTCGATGGCGGCGGTGACGGTCTTGCGGTCCGCGTGCAGCAGGACGGCGATCTCGTCCGGGCCGAAGGGTGCGGCGAGCCAGGTGATCCGCCCGATGCCGGGCGGGGGCCCGACCTCCACCTCGCGCCCGTCGAGCCGGGTGCCTGCCTCGACGACCCCTGACCGGTAGGTGGCGCCGGTGCGCAGGGTGCGCTTGTAGCTGCGGTTGATCTCGAACCACTTGTAGAACGTGCGGTGCTTGTACGGCACGTACACGGCGGCCAGCGCCAGCATCGGCAGGCCCGCGAGCAGCACGATGCGCAGGGACAGGACGGGGACGAGGAGCCCGCACATCATGCCGAGGAACGCGCCCACGACGATGAGCGCGATCTCTCCGGTCTCGCGGTTGCGGCCGATGATCGCGTTCGGCCGGGCGCGGCCGATCAGATACGTACGGCGGGGCGTGACCGGGTGGGACACATGGGCCGCGTGGGAATCAGCCGTCAACGCCCTTCACCTCCCGTGCGGTTGGTACTGCTGGTGCGGGTGCTGCTGGCGTGCGGTGTGTTCACCGGGCTGCTCGAGCGGGGGGCGGGTGCGGCGGAGGGGACAGTTCCGCCGCCGCCGTCGGAGGTGCGCGAGCTGTGCGCGGCGACGCCACCGGAGGCGGGGTTGGAGGGGCGGGGGGCCTCGTTGTGGTGGGCTCGGGAGCTGTGGGTCTTGATGCCCTGGGCGACGAGGGTCGCCGGGGAGCTGATCACGGCGGCGGCCTTGCTCTCGGCGCCCTGCATGATGCGGTTGTTGCGGGAGCCGGCGATCTCGTCGCCGAAGCCGGGGACGAAGCGGTAGATCATCGCGGAGGCGAAGATGGCGAGCAGGATGATCGCGAGGCCGGAGACGACGGCGGAGAAGGCGTCGGGGCCGTCGTCGGCGGAGAGCGCGCCGGCGAGGCCGAGGACGATCACGATGACCGGCTTGACGAGGATGACGGCGATCATGATGCCCGCCCAGCGGCGGACGTGTCCCCACAGGTTCTTGTCGACGAGGCCCGCGTAGACGACGGTGCCGAGGAGGGCGCCGACGTAGAGCAGGGCGGCGCGGATGACGAGCTCCAGCCAGAGGACACCGGCGGCGAGGATCGACACGAAGGAGACGACGATCAGCATGATCGGTCCGCCGCCGATGTCGTCGCCCTTCTCGAGCGCGCCGGCGAACGTCCCGAAGAACGTGTCGGTCTGATCGCCCGTCGCTTTCGCGAGGACCTCGGTGATGCCGTCGGTGGCGGAGACGACGGTGTAGAGGATCAGCGGGGTGAAGGCGGAGGCCAGGACCGTCAGCCAGAGGAAGCCGATGGCTTCGGAGAGGGCGGTGGCGAGGGGGACACCTCGGACGGCCCTCTTGGCTACGGCGAGCAGCCAGAGGAGGAGGGTGAGGATCGTGGAGGCGGCGAAGACGACGGCGTACTGCTGGAGGAAGGTGCGGTTGGTGAAGTCGACGTTGGCGGTGTCCTCCACGGCGGCGCTGAGCTTCTTGATGGTCCAGGAGGCGGCGTCGGCGCAGCCCCTTGCCAGGGAGGAGAGGGGGTCGAGGGTGGAGGTGGGGTCGGTCAGGCCGCCGCCGGTGCCGCCGGGGGAGGTGCTGCCGGATTCGCCTTGCTCGCAGTAGTCCTTGGCGGGGCCGCGGATGAGGTCGCAGGGGTCGTTGCTGTTCGTCGGGGTGGGCGTCGGCGTGGGAGCGGCGACAGCCTGGGTGGCGAGCAGCACCGCCGTGGTCTGTACGCCCGTGACGGCGGCCGTGAGCTTGAGGAAGCGGTGGTTAGCGCGCATACGTGAACCCTCCGTACTCCTCGACAGCCTTCGTCATGTCGTCGGCGGTGGAGGCCTGCTGGTCGCGCCCGACTGGGACTGGTCCGTCCTTCTGCTGGAAGTCGGTGACCTTCCAGTCGTTGTTGATCCACTTCAGCTGGTAGGTAGTGGTGTACCAGCTCTCGGTCACCGGGCTGGTCGAGCCCTCACCGGACAACCCGAACAGTGAGGTGTACCAGACCTCGACGGTGGCGCTGTCCGCGCCGGAGGCTGTCACCTTGGTGCCCACGGGGATCACACGGGACACGAAGGTTTGACCGGCCGGCGCCTTGCCGTTCTTGTCGAGGCCGATCTTTCCCAGGAACTCGGTGTTCGAGTACGCCTTGTCCAGGTCGGCTTGCCGGGCGGCGGCGACGTCGGGGGCGTAGACGGTGCTGACGATCTCACTCCGTCGGTTCTTGTCGAACATCTCGGCGGAACCGAGGGCGACGGAGTAGTTCGCCGCCGCGCTCTCCGCCCCCTGACGGTCATGGGCGAAGCCCGACGGGATGCCGGCCGCCTTGGAGTCCACCGGCTTCTCGCCCGAGGGGGCCGTCGCCGCGGCCTTGGGGGCGTCGGCGGAGTCCCCTTCCGTACCGGAATCCCCGCCCCCGCGGTTCGCGAAGGCGATCGCGGCGATGAGGAGGACGACGACGCCGACGACCGTCACGAGGCTGCGCGACGACGACCGGCGCCCGCCTCTGCGTGCACCGCCGTACAGATCGCCGCCGCCTTCCGGCATGCGGGTGCGGGTCTGGCCCGATTCGCCGTCACCGAGACTCATACCGCGTACGCCCCCTCGACGTCGTGCGGAAACACCTCGTACTCCGTGTACTCCTCGTACGACGGTAGCCGTGCTGGTTCCCGCGCGGGCGCGGTGTGGTGACTCGACATCAGGGAAACGCAACCTCAGCCGGTGGGCGCGACGGGCGGGTGGGTTGGAGGGGGTGCCGGGCGGGCCCGGTCGGAAGAGATGGTGCCGGGGCTACACCGCCATGCCGTACACGATGGTGAACAGCGTGCCGAGTGAGCCGATGATGAAGACCCCCGTCAGGCCCGCGATGATGAGGCCCTTGCCCTGTTCGGCGCTGAAGGTGTCCCGCAGCGCGGTCGCTCCGATGCGCTGTTTGGCGGCGCCCCAGATGGCGATGCCGAGGCAGATCAGGATGGCGACGGCCATCACCACCTCGATCATCACCCTCGCCTCGTTGCCCAGGCTGCCGAAGGGGCCCCAGTCCGGAGCGATCCCGCCGATGATGGTGTTGATGTCTCCCTTTTCGGCCGCAAAGAGCATGTAAGTCACCGCCCCTGTTGGGTAGTTCCGCAGTCCCCTGCGGTGCGCAGAGGTCAGGCCTCATTCTCGCCGACGATGCCGCCGTCGTATGTCGACTTGGCGTCATTGACGGGCGGGATTCGTACGAATAGCTCGTATGGTCACTCTGTGTATCACGCCGCGTCACGCTGGGCAATGAGGTATGGGCGGAACCTGGCGTGTGGTTCTGTCGCCGGCTCTCTCCGTACAGTGCACGGTTCCCTGACGGTCGTTCGGGTGAGGGGTCGTGCCGTTGTTCCCCGGGTGAAGGCTACCTGGCGTCGCCTGCGCCTGACAGATGATCACCACAGGGGTCGGCGTCCGGGGGCGGTGCAGGTGTGAAACCTCGCCACGAGCTGCGGCGCCTATGTCTTGGATATGATCCGTTGGCGCATGCCTTCGAGCCACCGCCGTAGCGTCATGCCTCTGGGGGGTAGGAGTTCGAGCCCCAGTATGTGCGTCGCCTGCTTGAGTTCTTGGTCCGAGTCGACGAGGGCGAGGAGCTCGGTGATTTCTTCGGCAGCGTCTCCTGCTTCCTCCCCACTCATGTCGCCGACATAGTCATCGATGGCCTCCTGCCACGTGGCATACCAGCAGGGGAAGTCCTGGCAGAAGTACGCTCCCAACAGCTGATCCAAGATCGGGAACCGCTCTTCCCATTCCTGCGGACTCCGTGGCTTCAGGCGCCGGTCTTGCAGGGCCCGATGGATCTGGTCCCTCGCGATGCGCAGACAGTCCTCTACGGTCATGCCCGCGGGGGGCTGTATGCGCGGCAGCGCATTGACTTCGTCGGCGATCCCCTCGGCGGACAGTCCGATGGCGAGCAGCTCGTCGATCTGCTGCACGGCCGTAGCGCCACGTGCCGGGTCGCGGGCCACCAGCCTGAGGTAGGGCGCCAAACCAGGACCGGGAACATCGGCGGCGTCCGAGTATGTGAAGCCGCTGCTTGCGTAAGCCGACAGAACATGATGGATCTCATGGAAGCGCTGTGCCGGCGGGCCGGCCTCGGTCATGCGTATCTCCTCACTGGTTGGGGGAGACGAGGACGAGCAGGGGATCTCCCTAGCGGTCGCGCCGGATCAGTGAGGAATACGCGCCAAAATCCGGGACGGGTTCCCAGTTGGTGGAGACATCAATGCCATGGCGACCCTCCCTGGATTCCTGGCCGTCGGCCTCGACCGTACGTTGCACAACGCCGTCGGCTGTGAACTCGTACGTTTCCAGGCGATCTACATCCGCGTACCCACCGCGTTCCTGAGAGGATCCGTAACTGTAGGACCTCACCGTTTCCAGGAAAAGTGACCCGTTGATCAGGGTGAACGTGTAATCGAGCGCGTCGCGACCGTACTCGTCCATGAAGATGACCGAGGCGTAGCCTGTTTCGAGTCGCATTTCCACCCGCAGTTCCGGTGCGGCCCCTTCTCGGGGGGATGCGACAGCGGTGTAGAGCTCGCCGGAGCTGTGACGGTTCCGAGCCTGCTCCGGCGTGAGCGGGTTCATGGGGGTCTCTGTCAGATTGTTCCACTGCTCGCAATAGGTCCACATCATGGCCGATTCACCCTGTACCCTTCGGTAGCCGGTAGACGAAGCCTTGCACGTCCCGGATTATCACACCATGATTCGCTGCTTCCCTGAGCGCCCACTCCGGCACAGGTTGGGACTGGACGGGGACTTCCAGGTAGTATTTCCCTTTCAGGGGCTTTCCGATCAGGTGTGGATATTTAGCCCGTGCTTTTGGTGTGTCCGGTATCTTTGTGCCGGCCTTGTACTTCTGGCTGATCTCACGCAAATAATTCTTGAACGTATCCGGCGTGATCTGTGATATCTGTGTCCGCTTGCGCGAGACTATCTCCTTTCCAGGTAAGTACGAGTCAAGCCATTTCCCGTTCTCGAGATAGACCTCATTGGCCGGGTATCGCGGCCAATTTTCTATGTTGAATCTTCTACCCGCATTCCACTGGTCGCGCAGCCACTGCGGAACGTCACCACGATGCCCGCCAGGCGGCTCACTCGCCCCCGCTCCCCCCGCGCCGACCGCCATCAGAACCACACCCGCGGATCCGAGTACGCCCGCACCAAGCGCGGCTTCGGTTGTTAGGGCGGCGCCGACTGCTCCGCCTCCGGCGAGGGCGAATCCGCCAGGGGGGAACAGGGCGAGCAGGGAGAGCAGGAGGAGGGCGAAGCCGAGGTAGACCAGGAACGTGTTCAGGGCGTCGAGCAGATGGAGCGTACGGACGGCTCTGCCGTCGGGACCCGCGTCTCCGAGCCCGCGCCAGAGCAGGAATACGCCGGTGGTTGCAGCCCCAAACGCGATGCCCAGACGGAAGCGGTGGGCGGCCAGCAGTTCTCCCAGCGGCTGTGCCGACACCTGCCGCCAGCTGCCCAGCAGAACCGTGAGCTGGTAGGCGATCCAGGCCAGGGCGGCTATGCCGAAGCCCATGAGGATGTGTGGTCCCGCATCGGTGCTGAAGAACTCCTGGAGGCCGGCGGTGGAAGTGAACGAACCGACCACCAGGAACAGCAGCGCGGGGAGCATGAGGACGCACGGGATCAGCAGCAGCCACCGCCGGTTCGAGCGGCGGGCTCCTCTGACGGCCTTCAGCCAGGCGCGGATGTTCAGGGCCTGCCAGGCGCTCCGGTTGTCGGAGGCGTCCATGCGGGCGGTGATCCCCGCTACCACTTCATGCAGTTCCCTGCTGTCGTCGGGCGGCGCCGACGTGGTGGCGTACAGCAAGGAGCGCCGCAGCCTGACGTACCGCAGGACGATCAGCAGGCTCCATGGCAGACGCCAGGCCGCGTAGCGCAGCAGGGCTCCCAGGCTGTCACCCTCGGCGCGTTCCGACGCGAGGAGCACGCCGGGTACGGTGCGCTTGCCGCGGTGGAGTCGGCGCAGGTCGACGACCATGGCGAGGGGCAGGCACAGGAGCGGTGCCACCCAGGTCAGACCGTCCAGGGCTTCCAGGCGCTGTCTGGCCTCTTCGGTGTGTTCCTCCACCGCATAGTTGTTCACGGCGTGGTGGACGGCGGCGGCAACGATCGGCGGCACCGACAGCAGCCGCACCCAGCCGTGTGCGCGCCACAGCAGTCCCGCCCCGAAGCCGGCCAGGGCGGTCCACACCAGGTGCGTGAACGTCTCCGTGCCTGTCGGCCCGCCCAGCTCCAGTTGGCTGAATGGTGCCGGGAGCCAGGACGTCAGCACCTGCCCGAGGCCCGGTACATAGGGTGGGGACAAGCTGTCGGGGATGATCCAGCCCTCGCCCCGGTCGATCGCCCGGTCCGCGTCGAGGCCGAACCGCAGCACTGCCTCCAGCAGTCCGAACCCGGCGCCCAGTGCCGCGCCCACCACCACGAAGTCAGTGAGCCCCCACTGGCGGCGGACCCTCGCGCTCAACCCCACCAGCAGCAGTGGGGAGACCTTGATCAGTTCCTCCACCCAGGGCGCCACGGTGTAGCTGGTGGTGTTCACGACCGTCACCAGCGACTGCCCGGACTGCTCCGCGTAGACGCGTGTGTAGGCGAACTCCACCAGCGCGGTCGCGACGCCGCAGCCGTACACCCCCACGACGAGCGCAAGCAGCACGGTCGACAGACGCACTGAGCGTGTGGGAGAGGAGAGGGCGAACAGTTGCAGTACGCCCCACACGGCCGCAGCCGCCATCACCAACGTCACAGGCACACCACCCCGAGCTGCACCGACTCGAACGCTGATTCGCAATCGCGAGCGTGAGGCGATGCTAGGTGGTCAACTTGCGGCTCGGTGGGCGAGTTGGCGTCAAGTTGTGGCAGGCGTGGCCTGGAGTGGGCTGTTCAGTTCACGAAGTGATCGAACTCACCGGCGCGGACACCGAGCACGAAGGCGGTCCACCTGTGGTGGTCGGTGGTCACGGTGGCGGCGCCGGGGGTGTGGAGGCGTACGGTGCCGTCCTCTGTGGCGGTGATGCGGATACGGGGGTGGGGTGCGGGCGCGCCCTTGAGGGAGTGGAGGAGGGAGCGGAAGGCGTCGGGGGTGGTGGTGAGGATGGCGCCGGTGGGGTCGGCGGATTCGGTCATGTGGATGGCTTGGGGGGTGGCGGCGACGTGTATGCAGGAGTCGCCGGTGCCGCAGAAGGACGACTTCTGCCAGGTGAGCTCGGGCATCGCGGTTCCTCTCACAGGTCTCGCAGGACTTGGTGGATGGCGTCGCGAGACTTCACCGGGTCGAGCGCCCGGGAGTCCAAGCGGTCGAGCAGTACGCGGTATGCACCGAGCCGAGCAGCGCCTCCGCGAGGAACAGCCCGACGATCACCAGCACGGTTGCGGTCACCGGCCGGGAGTCCGACAGGTCCGTGAACACCTTCTTCACGACGAGCGGCTGCACGAGCACCACTGCGGCGGCCACACAACTCAGCAGCGAAGCGACGACCAAGGCCGGCGCCTGTGGCCGGGCATGGGCGAGCAGCTGCCGCAGCGGCACCTTGACGACGTCGGTGTCCTGTCCGGTGTTTCCTTCCTCCGGCCGCAGTCCGAACGCTCCCCGCTCGTGCCCTGCCCTCACCGTGTGTCCTCCCTCACCTCGCCAGCGGCGCAGCGAACCCGCGACACCCTGGAAGGAGATGCCCGTCCTGCACTTCAAGTTGCAGGCCCTACCTGGCACTCGGCCCACACCAGCTTCCGTCTCCGGCCCCCTCGCGAGCGGTCCCATGAGGACGCCCACGCCCGCAAGAGCGACAGACGACGGCCGCGCCCGGTGTAGTACGTCCGCGACGCACCTCGGGATTCACCCGATGCACATGCCAACCCGATAACCCTAGGCCTGTCGGTTACGAGATCGGCACGATGCAGGTCGTGAGTGGGTGAAGAGCGTGAGGACGCGCCCTCTTACCTCACGAAACGGACGCTGTATGAATTCTGGCCGCGAACTGGCCCTTGACGCAGGGGAGGTTGGTGTTGATGACGCCCCGTCGATAGCGTTGGCACACGTGTGAAAATCCTCGCCCCACCGGGAGCTGTCCGTGAACCGCCGTTCCACCCTGCTCGCAGCCGTGTCACTGACCACTGTCGCGGCCCTGTCGCTGTCCGCCTGCGGAAGCGGTGACGAGAGCGACCATAGGGACGACCGGATCGCCGGAGCCGACTTGTCCGGGTCCGGAGCGCCCAGCTCGAGTGCCACGGAGTCCGTCCGCCGTCCGACGGTCAAGCTGCCGTCGGACGTCAAGCTGGCCTTCACACCAGAGGAGACCGGGGACTCAGTGAAGGACGCGATCCTCCGCGACAATGCTGAGTTCATCCGTGCCCTCAACGCGGCCATCGTTGCCCAGAATCCGCGACTGCCTGTCCTGGAGTACTACACGGAAGGAGAAGGCGCGGCAGCCGCACAGCAGTGGGTGCAGCAGTTCATGGACGCGGGCTGGACGGTGACGGGCACTACTCGGTACTTCGACCGCGCCGTGAAGGTGAAGTCCGAGTCCAGCGCGGCCATTGGCTACTGCGGAGACGAGAGCAAGGGCTACAGCAAGGTCATCAAGACCGGCGAGCTCAAGGGCACCCAAGTGACCAAGGACAGCTATGTCGCCTACAGCGCTCAGGTTGCCAAGAACAAGCAGGGTGTCTGGGAGCTCGTGAAGATCGCCTCGACTCGCGGTGCGGCAGGGTGCCAGCCGTGATCAACCCGCTCCGGACAGCTCTTATCGCCGTTGCCGTAGCCGTGGCTTGCCTGGGTTCGGCCTCGAACGCCCTCGCGACGCAAGACCCTCCTGGCGCCTCCCTCGGCGATGGCCCTGGTCCGAAGGCGGCGGACACCAGCGCATCCGCGGGTGCCCAAGGCGACAAGCTCTCCTCATCGGTCACAGGCGTGATCGTCTTTGACCGCTCCAAGAACGGCACCGGCACGTCAACCGGTGGAGTGACGTCCACCACAACCTGGACCCCGCCCGCCTGCTACTACGCGCCCAGTTACACGCCCAAGGAGATCAGCTCGCGGATGCGGCAGATCTGGATGGGCAGTTCCCCGAGCCCCGAGTGGTCCAGGAAGACACAGGACTACTTCGTCAACGGCAAGCCCTACAAGGACTTCAATGAGGAGAAGGAAGGGGAGGGCTACTGGTGGGACGCGTACATCACCGAGGGGCGTGAGGCGGACCCGGCGGCTCAAGACTGTGACGCGTTGCCGTTCTGGGTCGACAAGGGTGACGCACCGCCGGCGGATGTCCCGCAGGCGATCACCTCCGAGGTGCTCGCTCAGCTCGCCTACTCCGAGATCCGTGTCCCTTCGACCGAGGTGAGCCTCGCGCCGGCGGGGGCGACCAAGGTGAACCTGCCGACGTGGGCGTGGCTGGACACCACTCAGTTCAAGCCGGTGTCCGTTACTGCTTCCGTCCCACTTCTCGGCCTGAGCGCGACCACCACCGCAGAGCCGGTCTCCTTGAAGATCACGCCGGGTACGAACGATGCGATCACGTATCCCGCATCCGGTGAGTGTGCGATCCGAGACGGGCAGATCGGCGAGCCCTACGCCAAGGGCAAGGCCGACGAGACCCCGCCCTGCGGCGTGAAGTATCTGCGCTCATCGGGCGACGGTGCGTACATGCTCAAGGCCACGGTCACCTGGAAGATCAACTGGACGAGCACGACTGGTGAGGGCGGAGACCTCCCGGACGGCACGTTCGGTGCGGAGCAGGACGTCACGGTCCAGGAGGTCCAAGCCGTCAATCGCTGACACAGAGGGGAGCGAAGGTGTCCAAGGGACCCGACCTGCAGGTCGACTTCAGTCTGTTGAACAAGAGCGCCAAGCAACTCAATGAGATCCAGACGGAATTCAAACGTCTAGGAGAGTGGAAGAAGGACGTCAGGGCCGTCGTCGGCGATGCGCGAGTCCGCAAGGCCATGGGGGACTTCGTGGACAACTGGGACAAGAACCGTAAGCGGCTGATCGAAGAGATCGAGGAAGTGGGGAAGATGGTCGAGACGACGCGAGACGCCTTCCAGAAGCTCGATGACGACCTGGCCAAGGCCACCGAAGGCAAGAAAAGGTAGCGCTTTGGAGGCGAGCGACTGATGGTACCCATAACTCCACCTGGGGGAACGTTGCATGGCACGGCCCGCTGATTGGTCACCGCTGGCCGCAGCGGACCCTGTTCCCGGTGACCCGGCGGGGACTCGCGAGGAAGTGACCCATATGAAAGGGGTCGCCAAGAAACTCCGTGAGCAAGCTGCAGCCATGCTGGCGATCGCTGACAGTGACGGCTTGAAGGGCAAGTACGCCGACGAGCTCGGTGAGAAGGCACGGGGACTGTCCAAGAGGCTCGATCTCGCCGAAGACCGTTACCGGGAGGTCAAGGGCCACCTCGACGGCTGGGCGGACGACATGGAGACCGCCCAGAAGAAGGCCGGTCAGGCCCTGCGGCAGGCACAGGAAGCTCAGCGGGTGCTGGACGCTAACAAGCCGGATGTGAAACAAAAGGACTCCGGCAAGGAAGAGGCATCCGAGGATCCAGCAGTCAAACGTGCCGAGGAGGACCTCGAGGAGGCGCGCCGAAGGCTGAACGCGGCGGTGACCTTCTACGATGAGCGCGCAGAGCACTACGCGGGCAAGATCCGGTCGTCGATCGACGACGACATGGAAGATAGTTGGTGGAACGACTTCAAGGCCGCCGTAGGAGACGCCGACTGGCTGGGTGACTGGGCAGAGGCGTTGAGCTGGATCGCAACGGGCTTCTCTGCCCTGGCGATCTTTTTCCCGGCTCTGGGTGTCGTGGCCCTGGCGCTGACTGGTGTGGTGGCTTTGATCCATCTCGTCCAGGCGCTCACCGGAAACGGTTCGTGGTTCGACGTCATCATGGACATCGGTGCGCTGAAGATGGCGCGTAACGGGATTAAAGCGGCGAAAGCCATTAAAGGGCTGCAACAAGGCGCTCGTGAGGTCGCGCAAGGGCTGGCCAACAAACAGGCGAAGCAGGCGGCTCAACGCGCGAGCATGGGCGCGCGACGCGCAGGTGGAAGGGCGGGTCGGATTCATCGGGCTGCGGACTTCCAGAAGGGCAAGCGCGCTGCACGCCAGGTCAGGGAGACGGAACTGCCTCGGCCGAGTCTGCGTGAATCAGCCAGCGTGTTCGGTGACAAGGCCATCATCAAGCAGGTGAAGGACATTCGGCTTTGGCGCGATCAGTTCCCCGGCAGTCCGAAACTGACCGAGAGCGCCGAGGCGGCGAGCAAGCAGCTCAGCGCCTATCAGGGCTCGTGGATCGTGGGGACGGGCCTGGACGCTGGTGACAAGCTGGCGGGCGCGGTTGATTCCACTTCCGACGAATACGATCGAATGAAGGCGCGGATCTCCGCACCTGTCGGTTCGCAATGGTGAGGTCCAGGCTGGTGAGGGACGAATCGGATACGGCGCCGCAGCGTCGGCCGCGAAAGGTGGGCGAAGGCAGGACCCTGCCCTCTGCTCATAGGCGTGGACGCCTCTCCCCCAAAGCAGTTCGAGCCGCTCGAGCCGCGCAAGAAGCAGCTTTCCGGCAGGAGGCCGCACTGTATGGGGCCCAGGCGGACGTCTCCACAATCGGTGACGGCGAGGAAATGCGGGGTGACCGCTACCGATACGCGCTCCTTGCTGTGTGCTTGCTGGCGTTCGTGCGGGTGGGGCTGTCGATGGCCACGGAGAGGATCCAGGGGGAGGCCCTGCTGCCGCTGCCGACCTGGGAGTGGGACGTGGCCGCGCTGACTCCCTTGCTGGTGCTGTTCCGATACCGAGATCCGGCTCGACGAAGGAGGGTCTTCCAGCTGGACTCCCATCTGCGCTTTTTCAGCGGCTTCTATCTCTTTTACGCGCTGCCCTTCGCTGTGCTGGACCAACGCTGGGTGCTGTGGCCTGCAGTAGTCTTCAGCGTCTCGGTGTTCGTCGGCATCTGGTACACGAACAGGCGGAATGCCGATCATGGCTGAGATCGTTTCTCCGCCCAACGGCTATCGTCTGCTCCTGCCCTCGGACTGGGTACAGATTCCGCTGCGTCACATCGAGGCAGAGGAGGCCGCGCGCAGGATCGCCACCGAGGCGATGGGACGGGTACCTGCCGACGTCCCGCGTGACAAGCTGACACCGCTTCGGCTCGAACTCGAGGGCCGACTCCGCGCCGCAATCGCCGACGCCCAGAAGGCCAAGGCGCTGGACCTGTATCTGCCGATGCGGCTGGACGGCGAAGTGAATCTCGGCGCCTCGATCGTCGTCTCAGAGGTCAGGCTGCCCCAGCAGTTCGCTCCCGACGGCTCTTCCGTGCCGGCATCCGATCCTGTGGACATCGCCGTGCGGTTGATGTCCAGGGGCGAGGGTATGGGGCTGGATCTCGCGAGTGGAGAGATCGACGGCGCTCTGGCGGTAAGGCGGGAGTGCGTGGTGTCCGCCGACGCCGGCCGCGGAGCTGAGTTGGCCAGCCGGAGAGTGGACTACATGGTGTCGGTGCCCGGCAATCCCCGCCAGTGGTTCCTGGCCGCCTTCTCCACCGTGGGAGCCGGTGATCCGCACGACGAGCTGGCTGACGCGCTCGTTGAGTGGTTTGACGCGTTGATGGGGACCTTCCGGTGGAGCTGGACGTGATCGAGGACTGGGCGGATCCGGAACACGAGTTCGATCTCGTGGTCGACTACGACCCGAGCCTGTGGCTCGAGATCCCGCCGCGGTGGGACGACGAGTCGTGGGAGGACATCGGCGCATGGGCAAGTGACTCCGCACGGCTTCTGTGGCAGTCACACGGCGCAGACCCAGGAGAGGGTGGGATTCCGTTTCTGGCGGGCACTCTGAGTCGCTGTGCCGAAGCCTTTTCCCCGGAACGGTTCGACACACGGGTCCTGCTGCATATCAGTTCGCCTACGAGCATGCCTCTGCCCGTCTTCACCGCGGTGCGCCCCGCAGTGGGGGACCGTGAGGCGACACTGCGTGCTTTGGTCCGGGCAGATGATCCGGACGCGGTCGAGCCTCCGGTCGTCGAGGCCTTTCCGAGCGAAGACCTGGGCGAAGGCTTGCGCGCACTGCGTTACGTGCGCCAGGACGACGCCCGGGAAGTGCTGGCCGGATTGAGTTATGCCTGGCGCAATGAAGACATCGGGACCGACACCGTCCTGTGGACGGCCACGGACGACATCGCCCAGGTCCTTCGGGCCGCCAAGGACATCGAGCAGTTGACGCGCGAGATTCTGATCCGCATCTGGGACGGGGAGCCGGAGGAGGGCGGCGCGGCGGACGTGAGGTGATGGGGGTGTGCCGGGGCGGCGCGGGTTCGGTGGTGGGCCGAGCTCGTTCCAGTGGTCAGGAGGCCGCTCTACACTGGCCGCGGCGGTGGACTCGCGGGCTGTGCTGGAGGGTTGACGGTGCGTAAGGTTTGGGTGTGGGGGACCTTGGCCGTCGGTTCTGGGCTTGCCTTTGTGATGGTGCTCGTCATCGGGGTGTACGTCGTTGCCGGGAATCTGGTCAACGGGGTGGGGGGCGGGGCCGCCAAGGCGTTGGCCAAGGGGGCTGTGCCGGCGGCTTATCAGGGGCTCGTGGCCAAGTGGGGGAAGCTCTGTCCCGCCATCAATCCCGCGTTGCTCGCCGCGCAGCTGTATCAGGAGAGCGGGTTCAATCCGAACGCGAAGAGTCCGGCCGCCGCGCAGGGGATCGCTCAGTTCATTCCGGGGACCTGGGCCACGCACGGGATCGACGGGGACGGGGACGGGGACCGCGATGTGTGGGATCCCGCGGACGCGATTCCGTCGGCGGCGCAGTACGACTGCACGCTCGCGTCCTATGTGAAGGACGTGCCCGGGAATCTGACCGAAAACATGCTGGCCTCGTACAACGCCGGGGCCTACGCGGTGATCAAGTACCGGGGTGTGCCGCCGTACAAGGAGACGCAGAACTACGTGAAGCGGATCCGGGCGTTGGAGGACAGCTTTGCTGCGCCCGTGGGGCGGGTGGATCCCTCGCGGCAGGCTGCCGGGGCCATCGCGTACGCGCAGAAGAAGTTGGGGACGCCGTATCTGTGGGGTGGGAACGGGACGCCTGAGCAGGGCGGACGGTTCGACTGCTCCGGGCTGACCAAGGCCGCGTACGAGAGTGTGGGGATCGAGCTGCCGCGTGTGGCGAACGATCAGTACAACGCCGGGCCGCATCCGAAGCGGGACGAGTTGCTGCCGGGGGATCTGGTGTTCTTCTCGGATGATCTGACCGATTCTCGGGCCATCCGGCATGTGGGGATTTATGTCGGGGGTGGGTACATGATCGATGCGCCGCGTCCGGGGGCTGTGATCCGATTCGACCCGATCGACACGCCTGACTACTTTGGTGCCACCCGCGTCACCGAAGATGGCGCGAAAGCACTCCCCACGACGGTGTGAGCGGAGCGTGAAGCAGCCCCCTGAGCTGCGGCGATGAGTCTCTCTTCGATAACGTCTGAGTGATCATTCAGTGGAGTGTGGAACGTATCAACGGGGGCCGTGCGTTCCTGTTGTCGTAGCCCGGGCAGACGTACGGATCTGACGAGCGGATCTACAGACCACGGGGGTGGCAAGTCGCGGCGTACGCACGGTGCGCCGGGAGAGAAGACGAAGGGGCCGCAGCACCATGGCTGGACTCGCCGAATCCGGGTCGAACCCCGACGTCGACCTGCTCTACGACATCAATGGCCTCGCCAAGGACGCGCCGCCGTGGTTCGACCGGATCATGGAGTACGTCGGCGAGTACGGGCTGCTCCTCGCCATGGTGCTGCTTGTGGTGTGGTGCTGGTGGGGTGTGCGTCGGCGAGGTGGTGAGGACGCGGCGTCGTCCGTCGCCGCGTTGGTCTGGGCGCCGCTCGCGGCCGGGGTCGCGGTGCTCGTCAACGTGCCGATACGGGGGTTCGTCGAGCGGCCCCGGCCGTTCAAGGATCACCAGGGGCTCGAGGTCCTCGTCTCCGGCAAGAACGACTTCTCGTTCGTGAGCGACCACGCGACGATCACCATGGCGCTGGCGGTGGGGCTGTTCGTCGCCAACCGGAAGTTCGGGATCGTCGGAATCGGGATCGCGCTGCTCGAAGGGTTCTGCCGTGTCTACATGGGCGTGCACTACCCGACCGACGTCGTGGGCGGACTCGCGCTCGGTACGGCCGTCGCCCTGCTGCTCTCGCCCGTGGCCATGGCGCTGCTGACGCCGGTCATGCGGGCGATCGAGCGGTCGCCCCGGGTGGGGTGGCTGATCGCCGCGAAGGGGGCACGGGCAGACGCGCTGCGGCGGGACGGTGTGATGCCGGGGGCTCGGAGTGAGGCGTCGGGGGCTGCTGCCGCTTCTGAGGAGCGGGATCTGGCTGCGTGAGCCCCGTCGTCTCGTGATCCCCCGTCGCCCCTTGATCCCTCGTCATCTCGTCCGCCCCGTCGTCTATGCTCCCCGGCTTCTCAGAGCGCCTGGGGGTGGGTGAAGAGGCGGGTCGGGTCGTACTGCTTCTTCAGTGCTGCCAGGCGGGGGGCCGCCTGGCCGTAGTACGCCTTGCGCCAGTTCTTCAGGGTCGGGTCCGGGTAGTTCTGGTACGCGGCGCCGGACGCGTACGGGCGCATCGCCTTGTGGGCCGACGTCAGCCACGACTGGGCCGGGGTGCCGGAGGCGGTCTCGCTCCAGGACGCGAGGTACTGCGCCAGCATGCGGGAGCGGCGGTGCACGAAGGCCGTGGCCGTGGGGGAGACCCGGTTGACGGCGCCGCCGAGAGCGGTGAGCGCGATGCTGGCCGAGCCGCCCCGGACGGTGGGGAGCTGGGAGAGCAGGGTGCGGATGGCGTCCTCGCCGAGTGCGCGGTCGAAGAAGTCGGAGCGGGCCGCGTAGGTCTCGCGGCGCAGGGCGCCCTTCGGGGAGCGGCCGGGGGTGGTGCCGGGGAGATGGCACTGGGCGTCCTCGGAGAAGGAGGAGCAGCCGGCGTACAGCTCCATCGCGTCCTCGTACGAGCGGCGGCGGAGCGAGACGGAGGCGGCGGGGGTGCCGATGCGGGCGGCGAGGCGGTCGACGGCGTTCTGGAGGTCGGTGTAGGTGCCGAGGGAGAAGGCCGCGATCGAGAGGGTGGGTGTGCGGGAGGGGGTTGCGGCGAGGTGGAGTGACGACCAGATCTCGTCGGGCTGGGTGGGGGCCCAGTCCTGCCAGGCCTTGACGACCGCGGCGGCTTTCGGCCACGGCCAGGTGAGGTAGGCGGTGACGCCCTGCGGGGCGGGGTGGGTCTTGAAGTGCAGCTCCGTGACGATGCCGAAGTTGCCGTTGCCGGCGCCGCGGAGGGCCCAGAAGAGGTCCTTGTGGTCGGTGGGGGTGGCGGTGAGTTGCTTGCCGTCGGCGGTGATCAGCGTGGCGGCGGTGAGGTTGTCGCAGGTCAGGCCGTAGGCGCGGGAGACTACGCCGTGGCCGCCGCCGAGGGTGAGGCCGGAGATGCCGACGGTGGGGCACGAGCCGCCGGGGATGGTGGTGCCCTTGGCCGTGAGGGCGCGGTAGACGTCGATGAGCTTGGCGCCGGCGCCGATCACTGCGGTGGTTCGGGCGGCGCGGATGGTGCTGAGTTTCGATACGTCGATGATCAGGGCGTTGTCGGCGGAGGATGCGCCTGTGTAGGAGTGGCCGCCGTTGCGGATGGTGAGGGGGGTGGCGTGGCGGCGGGCGTAGGTGAGGGCGGTGCGGATGTCGTCGGCGTGCTGGACGTAGGCGACGGCGGCGGGTTTGAGGGTGTCGAAGCGGGTGTTGTAGAGGCGGTGGGCTGTTGGCCAGGTGGCGTCGCCGGGGCGGATGAGGGGGCCGTCGAGGTCTCGGGCGAGGGCGGTCCAGTTGGCGGGGGCCTTGGTGGTTGCGGTTTTTGTTGCTGTGGTGGTGGTGCGGTGGGGGGTGGGCGTGTGCGTGGGGCGGGTGCCGGTGTCGGTGCCGGGGCTTGTGTTTGTGCAGGCGGTTATGAGGGTTGCCGTGCCGGCTGCGATGAAGGTCCGCCGTTCCATGTACGCCTCCCGTTGGTGTCGTGGGACGAGACGGGGTGGCGGGCGTGGGGGTTCCATGGTGCGGGTGGGTGGGGGCTGGGCGGGGGTGGGTGTCGCTTGCCCGCGCTTGCGGGGTGCCTCCCCCACTCTCGGCTTCGCTCGAGCGGGGGGACCCCCATCGCCCACCCGTGCCGCCCCAGCGGCACGACTGCCCGCAGCTACGCGGGGGCGCCCGCGGCTGGGTGGGGGTGGGGGGCGCGGCCCGGCGCTGACGGGGTGCCGTGTCCACCCGTGCCGCCCTGGGGGCACCTCCCAGGCTCTTAAAGGCACTGGGGGGCACGACTGCCCGCAGCTAGGCGGGGACGGCTGGCCGCAGCTGCGTGAGTGCAGGTGCGTCGACTGCCCGCTGCTAGGCGGGGACGGCTGGCCGCGGCTGCGCGGGGTGGCGGGCGGGGGTGTGTCACTCCAGGGTGTGGTTTTTGGCGTCTGTTCTGGCCTGGCTTCTGGCTCTTCTTGCGGGGCCTCGCCAACCGCAGGTGCACGTGGCTATGCAGAAGGGGCCCTGCTCCGTGGTGGTCGTGGTGTGGTGCACGGGGGTCGGTTCGGCGTCCTCGTTCGACACGGGACAACCGTAGCGGCGGCGGCCGCGCGCGTGACGGGGGCACCTACTCGTCGTTAACCGGAACGACAGGCGGCCCGTGTCGGACGTAGCGGGGGTAGGCAAGGCGATGGCTGGATCGCGACGGCAGCTGCGGGGCAGGCAGGCCGGTGTCGGGGGCGTTGCGATCGGGGTGGTCGGATGTCTCTGGGTCGCTGGCTCCGGGTGTTCCCCCAGCGGGGCCGTGACCGGGGGGCCGCCCGCCGGGGACCCGGTCGAGGTGGTGGAGCGGGCCGCCGACGCGCTGGTCGACGCCCGGAGTTCCAAGGCGCGTACCTCCATGGAGATGGCCACCGGCGGGACCCGGGTGACCATTCGCGGGGAGGGCGTCTACGACTTCGCGCAGCGGATGGGCCGGCTGAAGGTCGTGCTGCCGGAGGATCCGGCGGGGGACAGCGCCCGGCGGCCCATCACCGAGCTGCTCGCGCCCGGTGCGCTCTACATGAAGAACCGAGGAGCCGGCGTGCCCGCCGACAAATGGGTGCGGGTGGACACCGCGACGCTGTCCGACGGCAATCTCGTCACCGGCGGTGTCACCGATCCGCTCACCGCCGCCGAGGTGCTGCGCGGGACGCGGACGGCGACGTTCGTGGGCAGGACGGAAGTGGCCGGGGCGGCGGTGCGGCACTACCGGGGGACTGCGGATCTCGCCGTGGCCGCGCGGCGGGCCACGGAAGCCGACCGGGCGGCGTTGCGTACGGCGGCGAAAGGGTTCGCCACGGCCGAGGTTCCGTTCGACGTCTACCTCGACGACCAGGGGCGGATCCGCAAGATCCGGCACCGGTTCAGCTTTGTGAACGGGCAGCAGGAGCGGCCCGTCGCCGTGGCGTCGACGACCCTGCTGTACGACTTCGGGGTCCCCGCGGACGTACGGCTTCCCGAGGCGGGGGACATCTACGCGGGCCGGATCGCCGAGGAGTGACCGGCGTGAACTAGCCCTTACGTGCCATGCGCGGTCTGTGTCGCGCTCCCTACTCTAGGAAGCCGGTGACGGCAGAGATGAGGTGACGCGCGTGGCTCCGCTCGGCGGTGGGACGGTTCAGGACCACGTGGCCCTCGCCGAGATCGAGCTCACCGGCGAGCTGATGATCGCCGCCTCCGCCGCCGAGGACCGGCTCAGTCTGGAGAGCATCGACCAGGTGCTGAGGGTGGCCGAGGAGCGTGAGGGTTCCGACCTGGGGCCCGTGAAGTCCGGCCGCTGAGGGCCCACGTCACCTGCGCGCGCTCAAGGCCCAGTCACCTGCGCGCGCTCAAGGCCCAGTCACGTGCGCGCGCTGAAGGCCCACGTCATGTGCGCATCATGCGGGCGATCGCCTGCGTCGCCTCCTTGACCTTCGCGTCGATCTCGTCGCCGCCCTTGACGGCCGCGTCCGCGACGCAGTGGCGCAGGTGCTCCTCGAGCAGTTGCAGGGCGAAGGACTGCAGGGCCTTGGTGGAGGCGGACACCTGGGTGAGTATGTCGATGCAGTAGACGTCCTCGTCGACCATGCGCTGCAGGCCGCGGATCTGGCCCTCGATCCGGCGCAGACGCTTGAGGTGCTCCTGCTTCTGCTTGTGGTAGCCGTGGATGCCGCGGTCGTGGTCGGTGACGATCTCCGCCGCGGTGTCCGTGGCGGTGTCCGTCGCCGCGTCCGTCACGTCCGGGGCGGAGGGCGCACCGGCGCCGGCCTCGGTGGTCGTCATGGCGTCCTCCTGATGTTCTGGCCGAGATATACCCCTGGTGGGTATATGGTACCGAACTTTGCTGGGTATAGGCCCCTTGGCCGACCGCCCCCGTGCTCATCACTGTGCCTGATGGGCGACACTGGGGGACGGCCCGTTAGTCGTGGCCGGATGATGCGCCTAGCATCAGCCTGACCGAAACCGATGCACATAGAGGACCCCACGTGCGCTTTCGTCTGACCCCCAGGGAGACGAGCTTCTACGACATGTTCGCCGCGTCCGCGGACAACATCGTCACGGGCTCGAAACTCCTGATGGAACTGCTCGGGGCGGACTCCTCCGCCCGGGCCGAGATCGCAGAGCGTATGCGGGCCGCGGAACACGCAGGTGACGATGCCACGCATGCGATCTTCCACCAGCTGAACTCCTCGTTCATCACGCCCTTCGACCGCGAGGACATCTACTCCCTCGCGTCGTCCCTCGACGACATCATGGACTTCATGGAGGAGGCCGTCGACCTGGTCGTCCTCTACAACGTCGAGGAACTGCCCAAGGGCGTCGAGCAGCAGATCGAGGTGCTGGCGCGGGCCGCGGAGCTGACCGCGGAGGCCATGCCGCATCTGCGCACGATGGACAACCTCACCGAGTACTGGATCGAGGTCAACCGCCTGGAGAACCAGGCCGACCAGATCCACCGCAAGCTGCTGGCCCACCTCTTCAACGGCAAGTACGACGCCATCGAGGTGCTCAAGCTGAAGCAGATCGTGGATGTACTCGAGGAGGCGGCCGACGCCTTCGAGCATGTGGCGAACACGGTGGAGACCATCGCCGTCAAGGAGTCCTGACCCGTCCATGGACACCTTCGCTCTGGTCGTGACCATCGGGGTCGCGCTCTTCTTCACGTACACCAACGGCTTCCACGACTCGGCCAACGCGATCGCGACGTCCGTGTCGACGCGTGCGCTCACGCCCCGGGTGGCGCTCGCGATGGCGGCCGTGATGAACCTCGCCGGCGCGTTCCTCGGGTCCGGGGTCGCCAAGACGGTCAGTGAGGGGCTGATCCAGACGCCCGAGGGGTCGACGGGGATGGGCATCCTCTTCGCCGCGCTCGTGGGCGCGATCGTCTGGAACCTCATCACCTGGTACTTCGGGCTGCCGTCGTCGTCCTCGCACGCACTGTTCGGCGGCATGGTCGGCGCGGCGCTGGCCGGTGGTACGACCGTGTACTGGGACGGGGTGCTGGAGAAGATCGTCATCCCGATGTTCGTGTCGCCGGTGGTGGGTCTGCTCGCCGGTTATCTGGTGATGACGGCGATCATGTGGATCTTCCGGCGGTCCAATCCGCACAAGGCCAAGCGGGGCTTCAGGATCGCGCAGACGGTGTCCGCGGCGGGGATGGCGCTGGGACACGGTCTGCAGGACGCGCAGAAGACGATGGGCATCGTGGTGATGGCACTGGTCATCGCCGATGTCGAGGACTACGGCGACCCGATCCCGGTGTGGGTGAAGATCGCGTGTGCCGTGATGCTGTCCGCGGGGACGTACGCGGGTGGCTGGCGGATCATGCGGACGCTGGGGCGGAAGATCATCGAGCTGGACCCGCCGCAGGGGTTCGCGGCGGAGAGCACGGGCGCGACGATCATGTTCGGCTCGGCGTTCCTGTTCCACGCGCCGATCTCGACCACGCATGTGATCACGTCGGCGATCATGGGTGTGGGGGCCACGAAGCGGATCAACGCCGTGCGGTGGGGGGTGGCCAAGAACATCGTTCTCGGCTGGTTCATCACCATGCCGGCGGCCGCGACCGTCGCCGCGGTCTCCTTCTGGCTCGTCAATCTGGCCTTCCTGTAAGGCGGTTGGCCAAAAACAGCTGTCTCAGCAGCCTCTTCCGTGCCATAGTGGGGCCGTTTCGCGAACATGTGTTCGAGAGAAGGAGGGGGAGCAGCGTGACGATCACCAGGCGCCTGTTGTCCGTGACGGGTGTGGCGGCGGCCGGTGTGGCCGCCGTCGTCCTCGGGGCCACACCGGCCTCGGCGGGGATCAGCAGCTACTACGCCGACACCGTGGCGGCCAGCGGGTATCTGTCGCAGGCCGGCACCATGCGGTTCGACACCAACGGCGACAACTTCAACGCCTGCGACAACTGGTCGGACGGCGCCGGTGTCATCGGCTACTGGAAGGTCGGCAGCACCGGCACGGTCCACTCGCTCTACAACGGCGGTGGATTCGGCACCTGCCGGACGTCCGACCAGGACCTCGCCGAGTCGGCCACCGTGTACATCAAGGTCTGCATCTCGGACAACGGTGACGTCAAGGAGAGCACCTGCAGCTCCTGGGAGAAGGGCTACGCGGACGGCGTTCCGTAAACCCGGACCCACCCGCACCACGCACGAGCCCGCCCCCCGGATTCCGGGGGGCGGGCTCTTTGGTGCCTCGCGGTGGCACCGCCATGCAGCACCGCGAGGGGCTCGAGGGGGCCGGCTCAGCCGAAGCGGCCGGAGATGTAGTCCTCGGTGGCCTGGACCGACGGGTTGGAGAAGATGCGCTCCGTGTCGTCGATCTCGATCAGCTTGCCGGGCTGGCCGACCGCCGCCAGGTTGAAGAAGGCGGTGCGGTCGGAGACGCGGGCCGCCTGCTGCATGTTGTGCGTGACGATGACGATCGTGAAGCGCTCCTTCAGCTCCCCGATCAGGTCCTCGATGGCGAGGGTGGAGATCGGGTCCAGGGCGGAGCAGGGCTCGTCCATCAGCAGCACGTTCGGCTCGACGGCGATCGCCCGCGCGATGCACAGACGCTGCTGCTGACCGCCGGACAGGCCCGAGCCGGGCTTGTTGAGGCGGTCCTTGACCTCGTTCCAGAGGTTCGCGCCCCTGAGGGACTTCTCGACGACGTCGTCCAGCTCGGACTTCTTGTACTTGCCGTTGAGCCGCAGGCCCGCCGCCACGTTGTCGTACACGGACATCGTGGGGAACGGGTTCGGGCGCTGGAAGACCATGCCGACCTCGCGGCGCACGGCGACCGGGTCGATCCCGCTGCCGTACAGGTTCTCGGTGTCGAGCATGACCTTGCCCTCGACCCGGCCGCCGGGCGTGACCTCGTGCATGCGGTTGAGGGTGCGCAGGAACGTGGACTTGCCGCAGCCGGAGGGGCCGATGAAGGCCGTCACCGAGCGGGGTTCGATGGTCATCGAGATGTCCTCGATGGCCAGGAAGGAGCCGTAGTAGGCGTTGAGGCCGCTGACATCGATGCGCTTGGCCATGTGAATCACTGCTTCTTTCGGGTCGCTGACGGTACTGACTCGTGGCCGCGCGTCAGCGACCGGTCTTCGGTGCCTTCCAGCGGGCTATGCCGCGGGCCACCAGGTTGAGGATCATGATGAACGCGATGAGCGTCAGGGCCGCCGCCCAGGCGCGGTCGTAGGCCGCGTCGGAGCCGTTGGTGTACTGCAGGTAGATGTACATCGGCAGCGAGGCCTGCGGGTCGGAGAAGGGGTTGGAGTTGATGAAGTTCGTACCCCAGACCAGCAGCAGCACGGGGGCGGTCTCACCGGTGATACGGGCGATCGCGAGCATCACGCCCGTGGTGATGCCGCCGATGGACGTCGGCAGGACCACCTTCAGGATCGTGCGCCACTTCGGGACGCCCAGGGCGAGGGACGCCTCGCGCAGCTCGTTCGGGACGAGCTTGAGCATCTCCTCCGTGGAGCGGACGACCACCGGGATCATCAGGATGGACAGGGCCATCGAGCCGGCGAAGCCGGAGTAGCCCATGCCGAGGATGAGGATCCACAGGCTGAGGATGAACAGGCCCGCGACGATCGACGGGATGCCCGTCATGACGTCGACGAAGAAGGTGACGGCCTTGGCGAGCCGGCCGCGGCCGTACTCGACCAGGTAGATGGCGGTGAGCACACCGACCGGCACGGAGATCAGGGTGGCGAGGCCGACCTGCTCCAGGGTGCCGAGGATGGCGTGGTAGATGCCGCCGCCGGGCTCGCTGTCGGCGACGACGCCCATCGAGTGGGTCAGGAAGTAGCCGTCGAGGACCTTCACGCCCTGCTTGACGGTCTCCCAGGTCAGGGAGGCGAGCGGGACGACGGCCAGGATGAAGGCGACCCAGACCAGGCTGGTCGCGGTGCGGTCCTTGGCCTGCCGGCTGCCCTCGACCTTGGCGGAGATGGCGTAGGAGCCGAGGACGAACAGCAGGGCGGCGATCAGCGCCCACTGGATGTCGCTGTTCAGGCCGGCCGCGGTGCTGATGCCGAGGCCGGCGGCGACCGATCCGGCGGCGACCGCCCACGCGAACCACTTCGGCAGGGTCGCGCCGCGCAGGGAGCTGACCGGAGGCTTGTCGTGCTGTGTGTGGCTCATGCGTTGGCCCCCGAGTACTCCTTGCGGCGGGCGATGATCAGTCGGGCCGCGCCGTTGACCAGCAGGGTGATGACGAACAGGACCAGACCGGAGGCGATCAGCGCGTCACGGCCCATCTCGGTCGCCTCGTTGAACTTGCTGGCGATGTTCTGGGCGAAGGTGCCGCCGCCCGGGTCGAGCAGGCTGGCGTTGATGTCGAAGCTCGGGGAGAGCACCATGGCGACGGCCATCGTCTCGCCGAGCGCGCGGCCGAGGCCGAGCATCGAGGCGGAGATGACGCCGGAGCGGCCGAAGGGCAGCACCGACATCCGGATGACCTCCCAGCGCGTGGCGCCGAGGGCGAGGGCCGCCTCCTGGTGCATCCGCGGGACCTGGCCGAAGACCTCGCGGCTGACGCTGGTGATGATCGGCAGGATCATGATGGCCAGCAGGATGCCGACGGTGAACAGCGAGCGCGGGGCGCCGTCGTTCCACTCGAGGATGCCGGTCCAGCCGAGGTACTCGTCGAGCCAGCCGTAGAGGCCGTCCAGGTGCGGCACCAGGACGAGGGCGCCCCACAGGCCGTAGATGATGGACGGGACGGCGGCGAGCAGGTCGATCACGTACGCGATGGGGCCGGCCAGGCGGCGCGGGGCGTAGTGCGTGATGAACAGGGCGATGCCGACGGCGACCGGGACCGCGATGATCATGGCGATGATCGACGACACGACGGTGCCGAAGGCCAGGACCGCGATGCCGAACTGCGGCGGGATGCCGCTGGGGTTCCACTCGAAGGCGGTGAAGAAGTTGGCCTCGTCCTTGCTGATCGCGAGGACGGCCCGGTAGGTGAGGAAGGCCGCGATGGCGGCCATGATCACCAGGACCAGGATGCCGGACCCGCGGGAGAGCCCGAGGAAGATCCGGTCGCCGGGGCGGGTGGCGCCGCGGGCGGCGCGCTTCTGCTCGGTCGGCGTGGGCTGGGGGAGCGGGGGAGGAGCTGTCTGCTGTGTCGTTATGTCCATCGGGGTCTCCGGTCTGCGGAGCCGCCGGGGTGGGCGGCTCGGTCGGAGCCGCCCGGTGGCCGGGGGCTCCAGGTGGCGGTGCACCGGACGGTGCGGACCGGCCCCGTCACCGGGGTCGGTCCGCACTCTCGGGTCAGCTGAGGCTCGAGATGGTCTCGCGGACCTTGGTGATGATCTCCTCGGGCATCGGGGCGTAGCCCGCCTCGGCGAGCAGGCTCTGACCGTCCTCGGAGGCGATGTAGTTCAGGAAGGACTTGGTGGCCGGCAGGGTCTCCGCCTTGTTGCCCTTGTCGCAGACGATCTCGTACGTCACCAGGACGATCGGGTAGGCGCCCTCGGCGGACGGGGTGTAGTCCAGCTCCAGCGCGAGGTCCTTGCCGGTGCCGACGACCTTGGCGGCGCCGATGGCGGCGGTGGCGTTCTCGACGGAGGCCTTGACCGGCTCGGCGGCCTCGGTCTTGACGTCGACCGTCTTGATGCCGTCCTTGGCGTAGGAGAGCTCGAAGTACGAGATGGCGCCCGAGGTCTGCTTGACCTGCTGGGCGACACCGGAGGAGCCCTGAGCGGACTGGCCGCCCTTGGCCTCCCAGGCCTTGCCGGGCTCGTACTTCCAGTCCTTGGGCGCGGCGGCCTTGAGGTACTTGGTGAAGTTGTCCGTGGTGCCGGACTCGTCCGAGCGGTGGAAGGCCTGGATCTTGAGGTCGGGAAGCTTGGCCTCGGGGTTGAGCTTCTTGATCGCCTCGTCGTTCCAGTTGGTGATCTTGCTGTCGAAGATCTGGGCGAGGGTGGCGGCGTCCAGGGTGAGGGTGTCCACGCCCGGGACGTTGAAGCCGACGGCGATGGGGCCGCCGACCATCGGCAGGTCGATGCCCTGGCCGCCGGAGCAGACCTTCTTCGACGCCTCGACCTCGTCGGGCTTCAGCGCGGAGTCCGAACCGGCGAAGGCGGTCTGGCCCTGGGTGAACGCGGTGATACCGGCGCCGGAGCCGTCCGGGCGGTAGTTGATCTGCACGTTCTTGCAGGCGGCGGTGTACTGCTTGACCCAGGCGTCGATGGCGTTCTTCTGCGCGGAGGAGCCGGAGGCCTGGAGCTGGCCCTTGGCGTCGCCGCAGTCGATGTTGCCGGCCTGCGCGGTGGCGGAGGCGTCGCCGCTGCCCCCGTTGCCGGTGTCGTCGGAGCCGCACGCCGTGAGGGCCAGGGCGCCGGAGACGGCGAGAGCACCGAGAGCGAGGGCCCGCCGGTTCATGCGCTGAAGCTTCACTTGAGTTCCTTCCAGGAGCCGCCGTCCTGAATTCGGCGGCGTGCGAAGTCTGAGTGACGCGGATGCTTCTTTCTTCGGGCGATCCGCATCGCGTAAGGCCGAAATTAGGCAGAACAGGTGAAGGCGCCGATGGGCGTAAATGAACGGGGGGTGAACCCCTGTGGACGGTGCGGTGAGGTCACGGAACGCTTACGTCGAGGACACGGGTGCGTCGCGTATCCGGCGCAGGGTCGCCAGGAGGGCGGGGACGAGGGCGGCGTCCCTCGGTTCGGTGAGGTGGGGCTGGGCCTGCGACGGTGGGAGCCAGAGGACGCGGTCGACCTCGGAGGTGGGGGTGAAGGTGCCGGATACGGCTTCGGCCGCCCAGTAGCGGACCTGCTTGGGGCGGCCGTTCGCCAGGTAGCGCACGGTGGGCAGCTCGGCGGCCGGTACCGCGGTGTGGCCGGTCTCCTCGGCGACCTCGCGCAGCGCGCCGGCGAGCGGGTCCTCGCCGCGCTTGAGCTTGCCCTTGGGCCAGGACCAGTCGTCGTACTTGGGCCGGTGGACGAGGCAGAGCTCGATCTCGCCGGTCACGGGGGAGCGACGCCACAGGACGCAGCCGGCGGCGTGGACGACGAGGCTGCCGGTGGTGCCCACGGGGTGCCCGCCTTTCTGGAACGTCGCTGACCGGACGTCGCTGTCTGTACGTCGCTGTCCCGAAGCCTGCTATAACGTGCCGATCGCTTCCTTCTGCTCCTTCTGCCAGCTGCGCTGGAACGCGTACCGCGCCGCCTCCACCTCATGCCGCTGGTCGGCGTGCAGCACTCCGAGCGCGTACGCCGTCGCCGGGGCGATCCGCGGGGTGCGGGCGGCCTGCGCCGCCGCTGCCGCCGCCTCCGAGGCGTCGCGGTGCCGGTCGAGGGCCTCGCCCGCGGCGAGCAGACGGAGGTCGACGGGCGGTTCCCCGTCGGTCCGGTCGTGGGCGGCGTACAGCACCTCACGGGCGTAGCGGTGCAGGCGCAGCAGCAGGCGGACCTGGTGCCAGGGGGCGTCCTGCGGGTGCGGCGCCGGGTCCGGGGACAGCCCGTGGATCAGCGCCTCCGCGTTGTACGGGCTGCCGGCGGTGACCAGCGGCAGCGCGGCGATCGCGTCCGCGAGACGCTCCCGCGCGGCCTGCGCCAACGGCCGCAGATCGGCGCCGCCCGCGGCCGGGGCGAGCGGGACCTCGCTGGCCAGGACGGCCACCTTGTCGGCGATCGCGTGGAACCGGGACGAGCCGAGGGCCTGGAGCGCGGTGGAGTGCGCCCGGGTGCGGGCGAGCGTCAGCTGCCGGTCCAGCAGGGCACCGGCCTTGGCCGCGCCCACGGTGAGGTTGGCGCCGCCGGTGGGGGCGGTGGCCGTGCGGGGGGCTCCGGCGGCCGAGCGGGCGGTTCCGGTGGCGGGGCGGGTGGTTCCGGCGGTGGGGCGGGTGGTCCCGGCGGTGGGGTCCGGCGCCGGCTCTGTGCGGGACGTGGCTTCGTCGGGTCGGTGGGTCCGGAGGGCGGAGGCCGTCCGGGCCCCGCGCACCGGGCCGTCCGGGGCGCCGACCGCCCGGCGGGCGGCGGACTGGGACGCGGTGGCGGCGGCCGGGGCGTCCCCGCCCGGGACACCATCGGCCGGCGCCACGCCGTCGGACGCGCCCGGCGCGCCGCCCGCGGCCGCTGGATCGGCGGCGCGGGGGGAACGGTCGGCGGGTCCGCCGGTGCGGCGGCTCGCCGTGCCGGCGGCGGTGCCGAGACGGTCGTCCGCTGTCTCGGCGCCCAGGAAACCGTCGGTGCCCGGGCCGGGTCGGCCGCTCGTCCTGCCGGTGCCGGTGGTGCGCCCCGGGCTGTCGCTGCCGGTGACCGTGTCGATGCGGGCGTCCGCCGTGCCGGCGCGGCCGCTCGTGGCGCCCGCCGGCGTCGCCGTTCCGTCGGACACGGGCCTCACGCGCACCGCACCGACCCCCTGCGGCGGCAACACCGGGGCTCCCGACAGGCGCTGGAGGGCCTGGAGCAGGCGGTCCAGGCGGGACGCGTACGCGTGTTCCAGGGCCAGGGTGCCGGAGACCCAGGCCAGTTCCGGGCGCATGGACTCGGACCAGTCGGGATCCAGCAGGGGCTGGAAGGTGTGCAGGGTGCCGCTGATGCGGCGGGCCGAGCGGCGCAACGCCCGGGCCGCCTCGACGGAGCTCTCCGAGCCGGCCGCACCCGCGCCGGTCTCCCGGTGCAGGCGCAGCGCGCGGAGGAACTCGGTGGCCTGGGCCCGCAGATAGCGCACGAGGGCGTCCGCCGGGACCTGCTGGGCCGAGGGGTCCGTCGGGTCAAGGTGTTGCTGTGCCACGCCGGCGCCTCCGGGCGTCTATGAGCATCTCCTGGATGTTGCGCAGGGGCTGGCCGTCCCCGTCCGTCGCCTGCCGCATCCACTCGCCGTCCGGGCCGAGGTGCCAGGACGCGGTGGTGTCCGACATGCCCGTCTCCAGCAGGCGGTTCAGCGCCGCACGGTGAGCCGGGTCGGTGACGCGGACCAGCGCCTCGATACGCCGGTCGAGATTGCGGTGCATCATGTCGGCGCTGCCGATCCACACCTCGGGCTCGCCCCCGTTGCCGAAGGCGAACACGCGCGAGTGTTCGAGGAAGCGGCCGAGGACGGAGCGGACCCGTATGTTCTCCGACAGCCCCTCGACGCCCGGCCGGATCGCGCAGATGCCGCGCACCCAGATGTCGACCGGCACACCGGCCTGCGACGCCCGGTAGCAGGCGTCGATGACCGCCTCGTCGACCATCGAGTTGACCTTGATGCGGACGTACGCGGGACGCCCGGCGCGATGGTGCTGGGCCTCCTTCTCGATCCGTGAGATCAGGCCGTCCCGCAGGGACTTGGGGGCGACGAGCAGCCGCCGGTAGGTCTCCCGGCGGGAGTAGCCGGAGAGGCGGTTGAACAGGTCGGAGAGGTCCGCGCCCACCTGCGGGTCGGCGGTGAGCAGGCCCAGGTCCTCGTAGAGGCGGGCGGTCTTCGGGTGGTAGTTGCCGGTGCCGACGTGGCTGTAGCGCCGGAGCGTCTCGCCCTCCTGACGGACCACCAGGGACAGCTTGCAGTGGGTCTTCAGACCGACCAGGCCGTAGACGACATGGCAGCCCGCCTCCTCCAGCTTGCGCGCCCACTTGATGTTGGCGTGCTCGTCGAAGCGGGCCTTGATCTCGACCAGGACGAGCACCTGCTTGCCCGACTCGGCGGCGTCGATGAGCGCGTCCACTATCGGCGAGTCGCCCGAGGTGCGGTACAGCGTCTGCTTGATGGCGAGCACGTCCGGGTCGCCCGCCGCCTGCTCGAGGAAGGCCTGGACGGAGGTGGAGAACGAGTCGTACGGGTGGTGCAGCAGCACGTCCCGGCTGCGCAGGGCGGCGAAGATGTCCGGCGCCGACGCCGACTCCACCTCGGCCAGGTCGCGGTGGGTGCCGGCGACGAACTTGGGGTACTTCAGCTCGGGCCGGTCCAGGCTGTGGATGCGGAAGAGGCCGGTCAGATCGAGGGGCCCCGGCAGCGGGTACACCTCGGCCTCGCTGATCTTCAGCTCGCGCACGAGCAGGTCCAGCACCTCGCGGTCGATGGACTCCTCGACCTCCAGGCGCACCGGCGGGCCGAAGCGGCGCCGCATGAGCTCCTTCTCCAGCGCCTGGAGGAGGTTCTCGGCGTCGTCCTCCTCCACTTCGAGGTCCTCGTTGCGGGTGAGCCGGAAGGCGTGGTGCTCCAGCACCTCCATGCCCGGGAACAGCTCCTCCAGGTGGGCGGCGATGACGTCCTCGATGGGGACGTAGCGGCCCGGGGAGCTCTCCAGGAAGCGGGACAGCAGCGGCGGCACCTTCACGCGGGCGAAGTGCTTGTGGCCGGTGACCGGGTTGCGGACGACCACGGCCAGGTTCAGCGACAGGCCCGAGATGTACGGGAAGGGGTGCGCCGGGTCGACCGCGAGGGGCGTGAGGACCGGGAAGATCTGGTGCCGGAAGAGGGTGAACAGGCGGGCCTGTTCCTTCTCGGTCAGCTCGCTCCAGCGGACCAGGTGGATGCCCTCCTCCGCGAGGGCGGGGGCGATGTCCTCGTGGTAGCAGGCGGCGTGCCGGGCCATCAGCTCGCGCGAGCGGGCCCAGATCATCTCCAGCACCTCGCGCGGCTGGAGGCCGGAGGCCGAGCGGGTGGCGACGCCGGTCGCGATACGGCGCTTCAGGCCGGCCACCCGGACCATGAAGAACTCGTCCAGGTTGCTGGCGAAGATCGCAAGGAAGTTGGCGCGCTCCAGCAGGGGCGTGGCGGGGTCCTCGGCGAGCTCCAGGACGCGCTCGTTGAACGCCAGCCAGCTGCGCTCCCGGTCCAGGAAACGCCCCTGCGGCAGCGGGGCGCCGTCGTACGGCGACTCCTCGTAACCGTCGAGGTCCGCGTCGATGTCGGGTTCGAGATCGGAGACCACCGCGGCGACGGTGTGCGGGCGGTGCGCGGCTATGGAGCCCACGGAGGGCTGCGCGTGCTGTACCTGTGCCTGGGCATTCGGCTGGCTCATGGACCCATTCTTCCGCGCCAGCGGCGTCACGGGCGCGTCGGAAAGCGCGGGCGGGAGCGGTGGTGCCCCTGAGGCGTCCCCGTTCCCCCCGGTGCCCCTTCTGGGCGGCGAAGGCTCTGGCGCGGCGGGATTCATTGGGCGAGCGTCGCAAGCCAGTCTGAATCGATGGTTACGGAGACATGACGTGCGGGATAGCGGGGGGCGGCTCGCGGGGTTCCGCACGGACGCGCCCCGCCGCCCGCGAACCCGGACACCCCGGGGCGTACGGGTCCGCGTTTCCGGCGGTACGGCACCGGACCAGGGCGAACGCGGCGGCGGTGGCGAGCGTGGCGGCGGTGGGGACGATGCCGGTCAGCGCACCGGCCCTGGTCATCAGGGCGTGCGGTGCGGTCGCCGCACGGTCCGCAGGAGAGCGGGGCGGCGGGGCACGTCCCCGGCGGCGGTGGCGAGCGCGGCGGCGGGGACGATGCTCATGCGGCGGCTCGCTCGGCCGGTGCCGGGGTGGTCGGCACGGTCCGCAGGAGAGCGGGGCGGCGGGGCACGTCCCCGGCGGCGGTGGCGAGCGTGGCGGCGGGGACGATGCTCATGCGGCGGCTCGCTCGGCCGGTGCCGGGGTGGTCGGTGCGGGGAGCGGGGTCGGCGGTGCGAGGGGGGCCGCGGTGTGGCGGCGTACCAGGCGGAAGGCCGCGTACGTCAGGAGCGCGGCCAGCAGGAGCAGGGCGGCGGAGGCCGTCAGGTGGAGGGGCCAGAAGTGGGCCGCCGGGTGGACGTCGCGGTAGAAGGACACGGCGTTCAGGTCGGCCAGTTCGGCTCGGCAGCCGGGGACGAGGCTGCTGCCGCAGGGGGCGGGGACGCGGTCGCCGGAGGCGGTGAGCACGCCCTCGCCCGCGGCGATGCCGGCGCCCGACGGGCCGTCGCGCAGGCTGCTGAGCCTGGTCACGGTGGGCCACAGGTGCGGCAGCGCGAGATGGACGGCGGTCCACAGCCCGGCGACGGCGACGACCGCCGTGGCGAGCGCGGCGAGCGACCGGCGCAGCAGCAGGCCCGCGAGCCCTCCGGCGGCGAGCCCGGCGAGAGCCAGCGCGACCGGGAGGACGCCGCCCGAGTAGAACGTGGGCATGTCGTACCAGGGCTTGGCGGCGTCGACGCGGCCCTCGCCCGCCGTCCACGCCAGGCGGTGCAGCCAGGCCAGCAGGCCCGTCGAGACGGTGATCAGCAGCGCCGGGAACGCGAGCCGGGCGGCGAGCCAGCGGGCCGGGGAGACGGCCTGGGTCCAGGCCAGCCGGGCGGTGCCGGACTCCAGCTCGCGGCCGGTCAGTGACGCGCCCGCCCACGCGGCGACCAGGAACGGCACGGCGAGCACGGCGGCCGTCGTGTACGTGTACAGGTCCTTGTAGAGCAGGATCGCGTCCTGGTCGTAGGAGCAGCGCGGTGCGAAGGCGCAGGCGTTGTACTCCTTCCACGCCGTCGCCGCCGCGTCGGTGAGCGGGCCCCCGAGCCACAGCAGGGCCGTGCCGGTGGCGATCACGAGCAGCGTCCAGGCGAGCGCGGCCGGGCGGTGCAGTCGCAGCAGCCAGCGCAGTTGACGGGGTGAGGGGTGCCCGGGGGCGGGTGCGGCGGTCACGCGGCGGTCTCCGTGGTGGTGTCGTGGGCGTCCGGGACGAGGGCGGGCGCTTCGGGGCTGCGCAGATAGGACAGGACGAGCTCCTCCAGGGAGGGCGCGCCCGTGCGCCACTGCGCGGGCAGCGGGCCCGCGGGGCGGATCAGCGCGCTGAGCTGGCGGCCGGTGGTGCGGGACTCGACGACCTGGTGCGGGCCGAGCTCCGTCGCCGCCGGGGCGGTCACGTGGGTGTGGGCGGCGAGCAGCTCGTCGATCTCGCCCGCGAGGCGGACCCGGCCGCCGCCGATCAGCAGCAGATGGTCGCAGGAGTCCTCCAGCTCGGCGACGACGTGCGAGGACAGCACGATCGTCGTGCCGTGCGCGGCCGCCTGCCCCATCAGCACGCCCATCAGCTCGTGCCGCGCCAGGGGATCGAGGTCGGCCATCGGCTCGTCCAGGAGCAGCAGCTCGGGCCGCTTGCCGAGGGCGAGCGCGAGCGCCACCCGGGTGCGCTGACCGCCGGAGAGCGCCCGGATCCGCCGGGACGGGTCCAGGTCGCCGCCGGCCACGACCCGCCGCGCGGTGTCCGCGTCCCAGCGGCCGGGGTTGAGATCCGCGCCCATGCGCAGCGTCTCGGCGACCGTGAGCTGCGGGTACAGCGGCTTGGCCTGGTCGACGAAGCCGACCCGGGGCCGGGCGGACGCCGGGTCGGTGCCGAGGACGGCGACCGTGCCCTCGGTGGGGGCCAGCAGCCCGGCGGCGAGCGCGAGCAGCGTGGACTTGCCCGCGCCGTTGGGGCCGACGACGGCGCAGACGCGGCCGGCCGGCAGCCGGAACGAACAGTCGCGCAGCGCCCAGGACGCTGAGCGCCGTCCTCGTCGGCCGAAGCGCTTGCCGAGCGCGGCTGCCTCGAGGGCCGGGTCGGTCATGACGGGTCTCCCTGAGAGGTGGGCTGGGGTGCCGGGAAGTGTGTGTCGAGTACGGCGCTGAACAGGGCTGCCACGTCCTCGCGCTCCAGACCGGCCGCGCGGGCCCGTGCCGCCCAGTCCTCGAGTTCCGCGCGCAGCGGGGAGTCGGCCGGGGCGGCGCCCAGCGAGCGCCGTACGAAGGTGCCGAGGCCGCGCCGGGCCTCGACCAGGCCCTCGCGCTCCAGTTCGCGGTAGGCCTTCAGCACGGTGTTGGGATTGACGGCGGTGGCCTCGACGACCTCCCGGGCCGTGGGCAGCTTGTCGCCGGGCACGAGCAGGCCCAGGCGCAGGGCCTGTTTGGTCTGCTGGACGATCTGGACGTAGGTGGCCACGCCACTGTGCCGGTCGATCCGGTAGTCGACCACTCGGACAACCACCCTTTCACTAATTGAGTAGTGAAAGGGTGGTGCACGGGGTGCCGGAAAGTCAACTGCGATCGTGTGAACCGACCGGCCGGGCTCGTCCGATGAGGAGACGTGAGCGAAACGAGAAGCGACGGGGAGCTGCTGCGCGCCATCGCGGCGGACCGGGACCGGCGCGCCTTCGAGGAGCTGTACCGGCGGTACGCGCCGTGGCTGACCGCGCGGATGCGCAGCCGGTGCGCCGACGCGGCGATCGTCGACGACGTCGTCCAGGACACCTTCCTCGCGGTGTGGCGCGGCACCGCCCGCTACCGGCCCGAGGCGGCCGGTGCCTCCGGCGACGCCGCCGGCTGGCTGTGGCGGATCGCCTCGCGGCGCCTGATCGACGCGCTGCGCGGCGCCGGGGCCCGGGGACGGCTGCGCCAGACGCTGGCCCGGCTGCGGCACCGCGACGAGGCGTCGGCGGAGGAGCGGGTGCTGGCCGGGGTGGAGCACGGGGACCTGGCCGGCGCGCTGGTCCGGCTCTCCCCGGAGCTGCGCGCGGTCCTCCAGGCCACGGTGATCGACGGACTGACCACCCGCGAGGCCGCCGTCCTGCTCGGCATCCCGCCGGGCACGGTCAAGACCCGGGCGATGCGCGCCCGCAGGCAACTCCGGGAGGCGCTGGCATGACGGACCGAACGAACAACGGCTCGCAGTGGCACGTCCGCGAGGACGACCTGCGGGCCTACCTGCGGGGCGAGTTGGCGGCGCCCGCGCTGTGGTCGGCCGACTCCCATCTCACCGCGTGCGCCCGCTGCCGCGGGGCGCTCGCCGAACTGAGCGATCCCGCGGCCCTCGACGCCGGATGGCAGCGGCTGGACGCCGAACTCGACGCACCCCGGCCCGGGTTGCTGGAGTCCCTGCTGCTGCGGCTCGGCGTCGCCGACCACACCGTGCGGCTGCTCGCGGCCACGCCGGTGCTGCGGCGGTCGTGGCTCGCCGCGGTCGTCGCCGTGCTCCTGCTGACCGTGACCGTGGGGCACGCGGCCGGCGGCGCCGGCTCGCCCACCCTGTTCCTCGCCCTCGCGCCGCTGCTGCCACTCGCCGGCGTCGCCCTGTCGTACGGGCCCGCGCTGGACCCGACGTACGAGATGGCGGTCGTCGCCCCGATGCACGGCTTCCGGCTGCTGATGATCCGCACGGTGGCGGTGCTCGTCGCCGTCCTCGGACTCAACGGGCTGGCGACGCTCGCCCTGCCCGGCTACGGACTGCGCGCGCTGGCCTGGCTGCTGCCCGCCCTCGCGCTCACCGCGACCGGGCTGGCGCTGACGGCCCGTCTGGGCCCGGTGCTCGCGCCGTCCCTCGCCGGCGGCGGCTGGGTCGCGCTGCTGCTCGCGGCGGACGTGGTCCGCGCGAGCGCCGACGAACCGCTGGCCCCGTTCACCGCGGCCGGGCAGGGCGTGGCGGCGCTGGTCGCCGTCCTGGCCGCCGGGCTGATCCTCCTGCTGCGCGACCGCTTCGACCTCGGTGAGGGCAGCCCCGCATGACCACCGCCGACCTCCTCGATCCCTTCTGCGACTTCCCCGGGAGTGCCGTATGACCCCCACCGTCTCCGCCTCCGGGCTCAGCCTCCGCTACGGCGCCACCCGCGCCCTCGACGACGTGTCGCTGCGGCTGTCCGCCGGAGTCACCGGGCTGCTCGGGCCCAACGGCGCGGGCAAGACCACGCTGCTCAGGGTGCTCGCCACCGCCGTACCCGCCGACCGCGGCGCGTTCACCGTGCTCGGCCACGACCCCGGTACCTCGCGCGGCCGCCAGGAGGTCCGCCGCAGCCTCGGCTATCTGCCGCAGAATCCGGGGTTCCACCCCGACTTCACGCCCTTCGAGTTCGTCGACTACGTGGCGATCCTCAAGGAGCTCACCGACCGCACCGCCCGGCACCGCGAGGTGCGGCGCGTGCTGGACGAGGTCGGCCTCACCGACGTACGCGGCAAGCGCATCAGGAAGCTGTCCGGCGGCATGCGGCAGCGGGTCGCGCTGGCGGCGGCCCTCGCCGGGGACCCCGCCTTCCTGGTGCTGGACGAGCCGACCGTCGGACTCGACCCGGAACAGCGCATGCGCTTCCGCGAGTTGATCGCGCGGGCCGGTGAGGGCCGCACCGTGCTGCTGTCCACCCACCAGACCGAGGACGTGGCGATGCTCTGCCACCGGGTCGTCGTCCTGGCCGGCGGTGCCGTCCGCTTCGACGGCACCCCCGCCGAGCTGACCGCGCGGGCGCAGGGAAGGGTGTGGAGCAGTACGGAACGCGACCCCGGCGCGAAGGCGGGCTGGCGCACCGGACTCGGCACCTTCCGCAACCTGGGCGATCCGCCCCCCGGCGCCGACCTCCTCGAACCCACCCTGGAGGACGGCTACCTGCTCACCCTCGACGGCACGGGCGCGGAGGTGACGGCCGCATGACCGCCGTGACGCGACCCCCGGCCCCGGCGACGACCGTCCCGGCGGCGCGACCGCACACGACATGGGCCGCCGTGCTCGCCCTGGCCCGCTTCGAGGCCCGCGGACTGCTGCTGCGGCTGCCCGTCCTCGTCGCCTTCGCCGTGTACACCGGCTGGACGCTGTGGCGGACCCCCTCCTCCTGGAACGGCTACCCCGCACTGCAGGACGCCGACCGCGCCACCCAGAGCGGTGCCCTGCTCATCGGCCTCGCGGTGCTGCTGTGCGCCAACCAGGCGGTGCTGCGGTCGCGGCGGCACGACACCGAACGGCACTTCGCCGTGTGCGTGCTGCCGCCGTGGCGGCGTACGGTCGCGCATCTGCTGTCCGTCGTACCGGCGGCGCTGCTCACCGCGGTGTGCGTCGGAGGGCAGTTCACCTGGGAGGCGCTCAAGCCTGGGGCGGTCGGCCACGGGTCGCCGGGGGAGCTGCTCGTCGGGCCCCTGGCGGTGCTGCTGTTCGGGGCGGCGGGGGTGCTGCTGGCGCGCGTCGTGCCCGGGGCGCTCGCGGCGCCGCTGCTGATCGTCCTCGCCCTGTCCTTCGCCGTGCTCGGCACCGGATTCGGCGGCGAGGGCCGGACCCGATGGCTGGCGCCCGTGGTGGGCGAGAACAGCACCGCCACCCTGCCGTCCGACCTGCTGGGCCGCCCCGCCGCCTGGCACGCCCTCTACCTGACCGGGCTCGCGCTGTCCCTGGCCCTGGTCGCGGTGCTGCTGTCCGGCGGCCTGCGGCTGCGGACGGTCCAGGCGGGCCTCGCCGGTGCGGTGGCGCTGACGATGGTCGGGGCGGTGGCCCAGTCGGGAGAGGTGCCGGCGGAGACGAGCGCGGCGCGCACGCGGGCGTCGGTCAGCCCGGAGAAGGTGCAGGACTGCACCGAGCGGGACGGCACGACGTACTGCGTCTACCCGGAGTGGGGGCCGAGAGTCCGTCACTGGGCCCCGGTGGTGGACCGGGTGCGGTCCCTCGCGGGCGCCACGGCCGCGGACCGTCCGCTGCTCGTACGGCAACGCGTCGAGGCGCGCTACGGCCTGTCCGGCGACGCGGCGATCCGGCCGCTCACCCGGCCCGGCGAGGTGACGGTGGGCACGGCCTGGGGCGGCAACCGGGTGCCGGAGTTCTCCGTCGCGGTGGCCGGCGTGCTGGTCGCGGGCAGGGAATCGGAGGTGGGCGCCCTCTGCGACGGCCGGATGGTCACCGTCATGTGGCTGGGCCTCGCCGGGCGGCCCGACCCGCTGGGCGACCTGCGCGGCGTACGTCTGGACGACAGCACCAGCGGCGCGGCCGTGGTCGTCTCCCGGACGGAGCCGCTCAGCATGACCGGGGCGCACACCGAACTCGTGCGCGAGCTGCTGGAACGGCCTCGGGACGCGGTGGCCGCGAAGGTGAGGGCGAACTGGGCCGAGCTGACGACGCCGAAGGTGACGACGGGACGAGTGGCGGAACTGCTGGGGCTGCCGGCGCCGGCCGAGCCGGACGAGTGCCTGTGAGGGAGGGACGGGGAAGCGAGGGATGTCCATGAGCGCGGGAGCGGCAGGCACCGTCGTGGGGCTCGCGTTGGTCCGGCCGGTGGCGCGGGCGCTGCCGTGGCGGGCGATCGCGGCCGCGGGGTGTCTCGGCCTGATGCTCGCCGGTGTGGCCCGGCTGATGGGAGATCGGACGACCGAGTGGCAGGCGGTGAACGTGCTGCGGGCCTGCGCCCTCGCCTTCGCGATGGGGCTGGCGTTCCTGCTGGACGACCCGGCGCGGCACACCACCGCCGCCGTACCGAACCGGCGAGCCGTCCGCCACCTGCTGCGCGCAGCCCTCGTCGCGCCGGTCGCCGCCCTGTGGTGGACCGCCGCGCTGCTGCTCGTCCCCTCGGACGTACGGCCCCCGGCCGCCGGCATCACCCTGGAGGCGTCGGCGGCCTGCGCCCTCGCCCTGGCCGGCGCGGCCCTCGCCGTCCGCCGCGGCGACAGCACCCGCCCGGGCCGGTCCGTCGCCGGCGCACTGCTCACCTCGGCGGTCCTCGCGGTGCTGCTGTGGCCGGACCGGTGGGAACTGTTCGTGGCACCGGGCCAGCCGGCCTGGGCGGCGGCGCACGACCGGTGGGCCGTACTGCTGGGGGCGGCGCTGGCGGTGTGGGCGGCGTGCGGGGCGGAGCCGCTGCGTCGACGGCCGAGGGGCCGCACACCGCGCCTGCGCCGGCCGGGGTGACGGGAACCGGGGCGGGATTTGCCGCCGGACACGCACAGGATGCCCCCGGTCGCGTACGGTGACGGGGAGCCCTGCTCGGGCGACCAGGCCGTCGGCGTGGCGGGGACCGGGCCGGGGTACGACACCGGGTGCGCGGGGGGACCAGGCAGCCGACTCGTCGAGGTGCGCGGGAGTTTCGCGCACCCGAGGCGAGGGCCGCCGTCACAGGGGGAGGGGTGGTGCCCATGCGGGGCAGCGCTCGGCGGGCCGCCCGCGTCTTACCGTCCGCCCGCGCCTTGCCGTCCGCCGGGTCCGCTCCGCCGCGACCGGCTGCCGTCGGGCCGACGGGACCGTCCCCCCGGCACACCGCCGTCGTTCTCGCCGTCGTCGGCGCCGGATTCGGCACGTACGTCCTGCTGATCACCGCGCCCGACCGGCACGCCGACTCCACCTCGACGCTGTTCTCCGGCGCCGTCGGCGGCCTGTATCTCGCGGCCGGTCTGCTGGCGCGGCTGCGCAGACCGCGCAACGCGGTCGGGCTGCTGATGCTGCTCGTGGGCATCGGGTGGTTCGCCGAGGACCTGCAGATCTCCGCCGACCCGCTGGTGCACACCGTGGGCCTGTTCGTGACCTCGGCGTCCAGCGGCTTCCTCATCCCGCTTCTGCTGGTGTTCCCCGACGGCCGGCTGCGCTCCCGCCACGGTCCCGGCCACGGCTGTCCCCGCGACCCCGACGTCGAGGCAGGGCCGCCCGCGAGCGACCGCCGGAACCACCCCACGGCCGCCGCCGTGGTGGACCGGACCCTGGTCGTGGCGGGCTGCTCGGTGGCGTTCGTCCTGGTGCCGCTCAGCGTGTTCTTCCATCCGAGCGTGGTCCCCAACCTGCTGCTGGTGCACCCGGTGTGGGAGCTGCACCAGGTGATCGACGCGGTGCAGTTCGTGATGAGCGGAGCGGTCGTCGCCGTACTCGTCTGGCGCTGGGCCTCCGCGACACCGCCCGCTCGCCGGGTGCTCTCCCCGCTCCTCGCCGTCGGCCTGGTGGGCGGCCTCGCCTCCGGGCTCGACGCGCTGCTCGGTACGCACGGCGACTGGCTGCACACCCCGCTCCTCACCGCCGTACACCTGTCGGTCCTCCTGCTGCCGCTGGCCTTCCTCGCCGGCGTGTGGCGCGTCCGGCTGGGCCGCACGGCCGTCGCGGAACTGCTCCGGAAGATGCCGTTCGATTCACGGGCGGAGCTGAACGAGGCACTCGCCAGGGCGCTCGGCGACCGCCCGCTGCAGGTGGGCTACCCCACGCCCGACGGGGCCGGCTACCTCGACGCCGACGGCAGACCACTGGTCGTGCGGCCTGGACGGCAGATCACCGCCTTGGAGCGCGACGGCCGCAGAGTGGGCGTACTCGTCCACGACCCCGCGCTGTGGGAGGACCGTTACGTCCTGGAGGCCGTCCTCTCCGCCACCGCCCTGGAACTCGCCAACCAGGCCCTGGTGGCCGAGTTGCGCGCGTCCCGCCGGGAGGTCATCGAGGCCGGTGACAAGCAGCGCCAAGTCGTGCAGCAGTCCCTGCACGACGGTGCGCAGCAGAAGTTCATCAATCTCGGCCTCCAACTGGAACTCGCACGCCGGCGCCTCGACCGTCGCCCGGCACCGGACCGCGACCCGGAACTGGCCCGGATGCTGGAGGCCGCCGTCACCACGCTGCACCAGGGGCACACCGAACTGCGGATGGCCGCCCGGGGCATCCACCCGGCGGTCCTGACCGAAGCGGGCCTCATGGCGGCCCTGCGAGCGCTGGCCGCCGACCTGCCCCTGCAGATCGACCTCCATGCCCCCGCGCTGCCGCCGCTGCCCGAACCGGTCGAGATCACGGTCTTCTACGTGGTGAAGGAGGCGATCAGCAATGTGCTCAAGCACGCCCACGCGCACACGGTCCGCGTCGACCTCCGCTTCGATCCCGGCCCCGCGGACGGGGACGGCACCGGAGTGCTGCGGCTCAGCATCACCGACGACGGCGTCGGGGGCGTGGACCCGGCCCGCGGCAGCACGGGGCTGTTCGGACTGCGCCCCCGGGTGTCCGCGTACGACGGCGAACTGACCGTGCACAGCCGCCCCGGGGAGGGCACCACCGTCTCGGTGACGCTGCCGACCGCCCTGCGGACGCCGTGTGACAACGCCGAGAGCGCCGAGAAGAGCAGGAACAGCGAGAAGGACGACGCACCGCGATGACCGACGAGGGGAACCACCGGGCGCCACGGCGGGCCCTGCGCATCGTGCTGGCCGACGACGACCCGGTGTACGTGCGGGGACTGGCCGGCATTCTGGAGGAGGAGGGCCACGAGATAGCCGGACGGGCCGGGGACGCGCCGGGGCTGCGGGCCGCCGTCTCCGCGACGTTGCCCGACCTGGCCGTGGTCGACATCAGGATGCCGCCCGCCTACGGCCTGGAAGGGCTCCGGGCCGCGGTGGAGATCCGCCGTGCACACCCCTCCGTGGGCATCCTGCTGCTGTCCAAGGACATCGAGCTGACCCACCTGCGCCAGTTGCTGGAAGCCGGCGCGCAGGCCGACGCCGGCGGAATCGGCTATCAGCTCAAGTGGCGGGTGACCGGACCGGACTTCGTCACCGACGTCGTGCAGGCCGTCGCGGCGGGCCAGTACCGCATCGACGGGGAGATCCAGCGCGCCCTGTACAGCAGTCCCCGCAGACGTGAGCGTCTCGCCGGGCTGACGGACCAGCAGCTGAAGGTGCTCGCGCTCATGGCGGAGGGGCTGGCGAACTCCGCCGTCGCCGCCAGGCTTTCGATCAGCAAGCGCACGGTGGAGGACCACGTCAACACCATCTTCGACCGGCTGGCGCTGCCCCCCGAGGCCGGCAAGACCTACGACCGCCGGGTGCGCGCGGTGCTCATGCACCTGGAGTCCGACGGCTGACGGGGCCGTCGCCGGCGAGCAGCGCAGCGGCGAGCAGTGGAGTGCGGGGCATGGCCCCATGCTCGACGTCGCCCGGCTCGCAGGCATCCGTGCCGGCACGGTGATCGCCCTCCCCGTGGCCCGTGCGGACGCTGATGACCGGGCCGGTGCCCTTCCGCAGACTGGCGTGGCAGGGCGCTCCCCCGGGAGCCGCCGCACATCCGGAAGGAGCCCAGCACACGATCATGAAACGCACAGGGGGGACCGGACGGGTCGCGCTCGCGCTCGCTTCGGTACTGATCATCGTCGGAATGCTGTCCACGGCCTGCGGATTCGTCGTCAACAAGGTCGCCGTCCGGGCCGTCGCCCGGGGTGCCCCGGCGGCGGCTCCCTTCTTCTCGCAGGCGCTCCGCCTCGGCGGTGACATCGCCGTGGGCGAGGCGCTCTCCCGTTTCGGCGGTGAGAAGAAGGGCAACCAGCCCGGCCTGTACGGCGGCACCCGGGACGCCGCCCACTGCGACAAGGACAGGCTGGTCGCATTCCTCGGCAAGCCGGAGAACCGCCGCAAGGCCGAGGAGTGGGCCAGGGTCTCAGGGCTCGACGGGCCCGGCGAGATCGCCGGGTACGTGAAGAAGCTGACGCCCGTGCTGCTGCGCGGCGACACCCTGGTCAAGAACCACGAGTTCAAGAAGGGCAAGGCGGTGCCCTTCGAGGCTCTGCTGGAGGCGGGCATCGCCATCCTGGTCGACCACCTCGGCAGACCGGCCGTCCAGTGCAGCTGCGGCAACCCGCTGAGCGCGTTCGACCACGACATCGGCGCCGCCGACGTGGAGTTCGACCGCCGCAACAAGAAGTGGGCGTCGTACGACTCGAAGAAGGTGAGCAAGGTCGAGCCGGCGCCGAAGGACAAGCCGGTCGAGGTCTACGCACTCGTCGACGTCGAGGAACCGGACGACGGGCTGGCCCGGCCCGCCGGCTCGGACGGCACCAGCGACACGGTGCTGGAGGAGGCACCGGTCGAGTCGTCGTCCTCCTCCTCGCCGACGGCGGGCACCGGGGTTCCCGATGTGGTGGGCGCCTCCGCGGAAGAGGCACGGCGGATCCTGGAAGAGGCGGGCCTCACGGTGGGCCCCGTGCAGGAGGTCTTCGACCCGGCCGCGGCCGGCACGGTCCTCGCGCAGAGCCCGGCAGCGGGCGAGGAGGCCCCGGGGGACGGCGTGGTGACACTGACCGTGGCGACCGCCACGAGCCCGACGGCCGATCCGTCTGCCTCGGGGGAGCCCGTGGGCGAGACGACGGAGGACACCACGGGGGACACCACGGGAGGTGCGGGAGCCGTCGGCGGTGTCGGGGATCCCGGCGGCGGCACGGCGGAGCCCGGGGCCTCCGGTACCGAGGGCGCACCGGACGGCTCGGACGCCGTATGACAGCCGTGTGACAAGGGCCCCTCCCGGCCGGAGGGGCCTTGCCGCACCGGGGGAAGCAGGGAGGAACCCGCTCACGTCTCCGTGCGGTACATCAGGTCCGTCTCATGCGTCACGAAGCCCAGCCGCTCGTACACCGACACCGCCGCCTTGTTGTCGGCGTCTACGTACAGCATGGCCGTCGGCAGACCCCGCTCCGCCAGGTGGCGCAGCCCGATCGTGGTGAGGGACTTGCCGAGGCCGCCGCCCTGAGCGTCGGGGCTCACGCCCAGCACGTACACCTCGCCGAGCCCCTCCTGCGCGTGCACCTTCGTCCAGTGGAAGCCGACGATGCGGCCCTCGCGTTCGGCGAGGAAGAAGCCCTCGGGGTCGAACCAGGGCTCGGCCTTGCGGTCGTCGAGGTCGCGTTGGGTGAGGGAGCCCTGCTCGGGGTGGTGGGCGAAGGCGGCGGCGTTCACCGCGAGCCAGGCCGCGTCGTCCTGTCCGGGGACGAAGGTGCGGACGGTCACGCCCTCCGGGAGCACCGGATCGGGCAGGTCCAGGCCCGCCAACGGCCGCCGCATCTGGCGGAGTTCACGGAACAGCGTGAGTCCGAGGACCTGCGCGAGATGCCGGGCGGCGGAGTGGCCGCCGTGCGCCCACACCCGCAGCCGCTTGCCGGAGGCGGCGAGCAGCGCGGCACCCAGCGCCCGCCCGTGCCCCTGCCCGCGGTGCGAGGGATGCACGACCAGCTCCGCGGCCGGCGGCTCCACGGGGTCGGTGTCCTCCAGCTGGGCGTAGCCCACGAGTTCACCGTCGACGGACAGCAGCAGATGGGACACGCCCTCCCGCTCCCGGCCGCGCAACTGCAGCCGCCCCTGCTCGGACACCGCCTGCTGCCCGTCGGTCCGGGCGGCCTCCGCGAGCAGGGCGAGCACCGCCTCGATCTGTTCCGGGGAGAGCGCGGCATAGGTCTGGAGCGAGCGGGGCCGGCCCGGAGTTGCGATGTCGTCGCTGGTCATGCGTACGAGGGTAGGGGAGCGGGCGGCGAATCGGACGGCCACGGCGGTCACGGAACCGGGTGACGCGGCCGGATCGGAAGAATAAACCAGGATGTAACCCCGAAAGCCCTGTTGCGCTACGCGCGTTGACTCTAGGCTGCGCCCGGACCACACCAGACCCACAGGGGGGCGTATGCCAGCCACATCCCCGGCGCACCACCCGCGCCGCAGACGCCGTACGAACCGTCTCCTCGCGACCGCAGCCGGCGTCCTCACCGTCGGCGCGCTGGCCGCGGCGGCCCTGCCCGGGTCGGCGAGCGCGGGGGAGAACGCCGAGACCAAGGGCGCGTCGTACGGTCACGGCCACCAGGGCCGCTACCAGGACGTGCAACTGCTGTCCTTCAACGACCTGCACGGCAACCTCGAGCCCCCGGCGGGCTCCTCCGGCCGGGTCACCGAACTCCAGCCGGACGGCACCACGAAGACCATCGACGCGGGCGGTGTGGAGTACCTCGCCACCCATCTGCGTGAGGCCCGCAAGGGCAACCGGTACTCCATCACGGCGGCCGGCGGCGACATGGTCGGCGCGTCCCCGCTCATCTCGGGCCTGTTCCACGACGAGCCGACGATCGAGGCGCTGAACAAGCTCGACCTGGACGTCACCTCCGTGGGCAACCACGAGTTCGACGAGGGCGCGGCCGAACTCGCCCGCCTGCAGAACGGCGGCTGCCACCCGACCGACGGCTGCTACACGGACCAGGAGTTCGAGGGCGCCGACTTCCCGTACCTGGCCGCGAACGTCCAGAACGAGAAGACCAGGAAGCCGATCCTCGACCCGTACTGGGTGTGGAAGAAGAACGGCGTCAAGGTCGGCTTCATCGGCGTGACCCTGGAGGGCACCCCGGACATCGTCTCCGCGGAGGGCGTCAAGGGCCTGGTCTTCAAGGACGAGGTCGAGACGATCGACAAGTACGCCAAGGAGCTGCGCCGCAAGGGCGTGAAGTCCATCGTCGCGCTCATCCACGAGGGCGGCTTCCCGGCGTCCCAGTCGTACAACTACGACTGCGACTCCCCGGGCGCGGGCGACGGCATCTCCGGTCCGATCGCGGAGATCGCGAAGAACGTGACGCCCGACGTGGACGCGCTGGTCACCGGCCACACCCACGCGGCGTACGTCTGCACGATCCCCGACCCGGCGGGCAAGCCCCGCATGGTCACCTCTGCGGCGTCCTTCGGCCGTCTCTACACGGACACGACGCTGACCTACGACCGCCGCACGGGTGACATCGCCCGTACGGCCGTGAAGTCCGCGAACCACGTGGTGACGCGGGACGTTCCCAAGGCGCCCGACATGACGGCGCTGATCGACCAGTGGAACACCCTCGCCGCCCCGATCGGCAACCGCCCCATCGGCTACATCTCCGCCGACATCTCCCGCGACGGCACCGAGTCCCCGCTCGGTGACCTGATCGCCGACGCGCAACTGGCGTACGGCAGGACGCTGGACCCGGAGACGGACCTGGCGCTGATGAACCCCGGCGGCATCCGGGCCCCGCTGACCTACGCCGCCAAGGCCGGGGAGGGCGACGGCGTGGTGACGTACGCCGAGGGCTTCACGGTGCAGCCGTTCGCCAACACGGTGAACCTGCAGAACTTCACGGGCGCCCAGCTGATCCAGGTGCTCAAGGAGCAGGTGAGCGGCGCGAACGAGGCGGCCCCGAAGATCCTGCAGATCTCGTCCGGTCTCACCTACACGCTGGACATGACGAAGACGGGCGCGGACCGCGTCGTCACGGACTCCATCAAGCTGAACGGCCGGCCGATCGACGCGGGTGCCACCTATCGTGTCGCGACGAACAGCTTCCTCGCGGGCGGCGGCGACGGCTTCCCGACCCTCGGCCAGGGCACGAGCGACCTGGTCGGCGAGGACGACCTGACGGCCCTGGAGCAGTACCTGACGGCCAACTCGTCGGCGGCGGACCCGCTGGAGCCGCCGAAGGCGGACCGGATCACGGTCGTGAACTAGGTCGCATACCTCGGGCAGAGGTTGCGGGTGGGGCCGGTACGCATGGTCGGATGGACCGATGCGTACCCCCCACCGCATGACCGCGCATCACCGTCCGAACCCGTACGAAGAACTCGGCGCCCTCGACGAGGGCCCGCTGCAGGAGACCCGGCTCGAGGACTTCCTCGGCCGGGAACCCTGGGACCCTGGGGATCCGGAGGATCCGGTCGAGGGCGCCGGGAGTTCCGCGGACGGCGAGGGCCCCGAGGACCCCTGGTCCCCGCCCGTCCACCGGCGCGGCAGCCGTCGGCGCCGACGCCGCTTCTCGACCCTGCCGCTCGCCGCCAAGGCGCTGGTGGCGGTACTGGTCCTCACCGCCTTCCTCACGCTCGCCGACCGCTGGGCCGTGCTCTACGCGGAACACCGCGCCGCCGACGTCCTGCGGGACCGCATGCATCTCGCCGCCGCTCCGGAAGTGGAGATCGGCGGATTCCCCTTTCTCACCCAGGTCGCGGACGGCCGACTGGATTCCGTCCGGCTGACGGTCCCGGACGTGGCGGCCGACCGCGTCTCGCTGGCCCGGGTCAGCGCCACGGCACGGGACGTACGCCTGGACACCGACGGACCGGTCTCGATACGCGGTGCCCACGCCCCGCGCCTCGACGGCGAGGTCCTGCTGTCCTTCGCCGACCTCAACCGCGAACTCGGTGCCTCCCAGGTGACGTTCACCGGTGTGGGCGGCGACCGGGTGCGCGCCCGCGGCACGCTGCCCGTCGCCGGTCATGAACTGCGGGTGAGTGCTCAGGCGCGCATCCAGCGTGACGGCGAGCGGGGCATCTCGACCAGCATCGACGGCATGCGCCTGGACATAGGCGAGCTGGCGACGTACCGCCCCGGCACCCGCGCCTCCCAGGGCCTGCACCTCACACCGGCCGCCGCGGCCGACGTGGCCCGGGAGTCCCGCAAGGCGAAGGCCCTGCTCTCGCTGCCGGCGATGGCGCGACGTCTCGGAGTGCCGGATGGGGTGATCCGCGAGGCCCTGAGCGACGACGGCAAGCTCGCCGAGCTGACCGGTTCCCCGCGCTTCGCCCGCCAGGCGGTCCGCCTCAACCTCGTCGACCTGGCCCTGGACCATCCCGAGGCCCTCCGCCGCCTCGGCCTCGACCCCAAGCTCCTCGACACCCTCACCCACCTCACCCGCCCGGCCCTCGCCGACCGCCTCTCCCTCGCCTTCGACCTCCCGGCCCCGACCCACGGCGACCTGCGCCTGCGCGACGTGCGGGTGGAGAAGGAGGGAATCAGGGTCCGGGTAACGGGCGAGCACCTGACGACGGGCCACTGAGCCGAGGATCCTCGATCTCCCAGTACAACTGGGCGAATTCCGTGAGGGAAGCCGGTAGTGAGAAGGGCGGCGGTGCCGGGGAGGTTTCTCGGCACCGCCGTTTCTTTGGTGTTCGTGTGGTTCGGGTCAGCTGGGCCAGTAGATCCAGCCGGAGCAGCCGACGTGGTCCTCGCAGACGCGGAACTGCTTGATCTGGGAGTCGTAGGTGGCCCACGGGCCCCAATCGCCCTTGGCGCCGTTGCCGTCCCACTGGGAGACGTGGGCGCCGTTGGCCAGGTAGGCGTCGGCGTAGACGCCGTTGCCGTCGCGCTCACCGTCGAAGGCGCGCATCGAGTAGCTCGTCGCCTGTGCGCGGTCGGATCCGTGGCTGGCGGTGGCGGCCGAGGCCGAGGTGGCGGTGGTGACGGCCAGGAGCGCAGCACCGGCGAGGACCGTCGAGGTCCTCAGCAGATTCCTCGCTGACAGTTTCATACGGTTTGTTCCCCCTTGCTCGTATCGGTCGGTATGACCGTGGTCGGGGGCCACGCTAGGGAGAGCCTGTGTCTCCGTGCCAGCCTCGATTCCGCCAACCGGCATGCTGCGCAAGGGAGTTGAGGGAATCGGACAGCGGCGACGCTGTCAGGAGCGGAACCCGATGACGCCGAAGCCGGGGCGGTCCGCCGCGTGGCGCATCCAGCTCAGGCACTGCATGACGGCTTCCACGACCTCCCGCTCGAGCGGCGGTGCCTCCCCCGACGCGTCGACGGCCCGCTTGGTCGCCTCGAACTGCTCCAGCGCCAGCGCGATCCGATCCGGCGTCCACTCACCACACCCCGGGGTGTGGGTGTACGGCAGCGGTGCGGGCAGGTCGCCGTAGCCGAAACTCTCCACCGACACGGCGGTGATGCCCAGCGCCCTCAGTCCCTCGTCGACGACCGACAGCCACGCGCCGCGGTGCGGTGTGAAGCAGGAGTTGTCCAGGAAGGACCCGGTGAGCGAGCACAGCCGCTTGTAGGCGTAGCCGTACTGGAAGGCGTGGTCCTTGTCGTCGCTGAACGGCCCGCCGTGCACGACCGCGCGCAGCGCCTCGTACGCCGTGGGAGCGCCGTCGGCTATCTCGTGACCGAAGTAGTCGTCGTCGCGGGCGAGGTCGTCACCGAAGCTGGTGCGAATCACCTCGAGCAACTGATCGTCACGGGAACCGACAAGGGCGCGGGTGGCGGCGACATCGAGGAGGTAGACGCTCAAGGAGGAACTCATGCGACCCACCGTAGGCGCCGCCACCGACAACGCGTCGAGCTGTCACGGCGCCTCGGCCGGCGGCGGTGTCGGGGCGCCCGGCAGACGGATCGTGGCGGTGGTGCCGCCTCCCTCCGCCGGGGTCAGGGTGACCTCGCCCCCCGCCTGGCGGACCGTGCGGGCCACGATGGACAGGCCGAGGCCGGAGCCGGGCAGGGCGCGGGCGCCGGGGGAGCGCCAGAAGCGGTCGAAGACGTGCGGGAGTTCGTCGGCGGGGATGCCGGGGCCGTGGTCGCGGACGGTCAGGACGCCGTCGGCCAGGCGGACCTCGATCGTGCCGCCCTCGGGGCTGAACTTCACCGCGTTGTCCAGGATGTTGACCACGGCCCGTTCCAGCGCGGACGGTTCGGCGCGTACGTACCAGGGCTGGACGTCCGCCGTGATCGTCAGCTCCGGGCCGCGCAGCCGGGCGCGGCGCAGGGCCGAGTCGACGACGTCCTGCCAGGCGACGATCTGGGCGCGGGCCGAGTGCTGGCCCACGTCCGGGCGGGACAGCTCTTGCAAGTCGCCGATCAGCGCGGCCAGTTCCGTCATCTGCGCCTTCACCGACGCGAGCAGCGCCTTGCGGTCGGCCGGCGGGATCGGGCGGCCCGTCTCCTCGCTGCGGGTGAGGAGTTCGATGTTCGTACGGAGAGAGGTCAGGGGGGTGCGCAGTTCGTGGCCGGCGTCGGCGATCAGCTGCTGTTGCAGGTCGCGGGAGCTGGCGAGGGCGGAGGTCATCGAGTTGAAGGAGCGGGACAGGCGGGCCACCTCGTCCTCCGACTCCTCCTCCACGGGGATGCGGATGTCCAGGTCCTCCGTGCGGGCCACGTGCTCCACGGCCTCGGTGAGCTTGTCCACGGGGCGGAGCCCTGCGCGGGCCACGGCGAGACCGGCGGCGGACGCGCCGAGCACGCCGACCCCGGAGACGAGGAGCAGGAGCAGGGCCAGCTCGTTGAGGGTGGAGCGGGTGCTGTCGAGGGGGACGGCCGCCACGTAGGCGTAGTTCTCGGCCACTCCCCGGCCGACGGGAGTCTTCACGGTGACCGCGGTGGTGAGCACGCGTACCGGGTCGCCGTTGCTGTCGGTGCCGTTGCGGTACCTCAGCACCTCCGGGTCCGGGTCCTTGGCCACGTCCCGGTCCTGGCCGGTGACCTTGACCGCCGCGGAGGCGAAGGGCAGCAGGCAGACCGTGCCGTCAGTGCGTACCAGTTGCCCGTATGTCCCACTGCGCGGGCCGATGCCGTCCGTCTCCGGGGTCTGCCCGCAGGTGGCCGCGACACTCTCGAGCTGGCCCCGGTCGAAGACGACGACCGAGGACTGCAGATCGTCGTCGAGCTCGGCGTACAGCTTCCCCTGCACGATGAACCAGCACGTCACCGACACCGCCGCCACCGCGAACGCCACCGCCGCCGCCACCAGCAGCGCCAGCCGCGCCCGGATCGGCAGTGCGCGGAACCCGCGTACGACTCTGCTCACTCCGCGCCGCCCTGCCGCAGTACGTACCCCACGCCCCGCACGGTGTGCACCAGGCGCGGCTCGCCTCCCGCCTCCGTCTTGCGGCGCAGGTACATCACGTACACGTCCAGCGAGTTGGACGACGGCTCGAAGTCGAAGCCCCAGACCGCCTTCAGGATCTGCTCACGCGTGAGGACCTGGCGCGGGTGTGCCATGAACATCTCCAGCAGGGTGAACTCGGTGCGGGTCAGCTCCACCGGCCGCCCGCCCCGCGTCACCTCCCGCGTCGCCAGGTCCATGCGCAGGTCGGCGAAGGTCAGGACGTCGCCGGAATCGGCCGACGCCGCCACCGCCGCCGCATAGGAGCTGCGGCGCAGCAGCGCGCGGATCCGGGCGAACAGCTCGTCCAGCTCGAACGGCTTGACCAGGTAGTCGTCGGCGCCCGCGTCCAGCCCCGTCACCCGGTCACCGACCGTGTCCCGGGCGGTCAGCATGAGGATGGGCGTGGTGTCGCCGGTGCCGCGGATCCGCCGCGCGGCGGTCAGGCCGTCCATGCGGGGCATCTGGATGTCGAGGACCACGAGGTCCGGCCGGTAGGCCGCCGCCTTCTCCAGCGCGTCCGCCCCGTCCACGGCGACCTGAGTGTCGTATCCCTCGAAGGCCAGGCTGCGCTGGAGCGCTTCGCGGACCGCCGGCTCGTCGTCGACGATCAGGATGCGCTGGGCGGCAGGGCCGCCCTCTGCCGAAGGGGACGGAGCGGACGGGACGGGGCTCATGGGCTCGGGTTCCTCGTCTGTGGGACTGGCTGCGTTGAAGGACTCAGGTTTCAGCCTCGCACGCGCGGCGACCGCGCGGCCGTGGCCGTGGCCCTCAGTCCGTCGCGCCCGCCCGCAGCTTCGCCAGGTCCGCCTTCACCGTGTTGATCGGGATGGCGAAGCCGAGGCCCACGCTGCCCGCGTCGGAGGAGTCCGCGCCGCTCGCCGAGTACATCGCCGAGTTGATGCCGATGATGTTGCCGTTCATGTCGATCAGCGCGCCGCCGGAGTTGCCGGGGTTCAGGGACGCGTCGGTCTGGATCGCCTTGTACGTCGTCGTCGACCCGCCGGTGTCGCCGTTGAACTCCCGGCCGCCGAACTCGAACGGCCAGCCGTCGCCCTGCTGCCACTGCTGCCGGCCCTGGCTCTCGTCCGTCGAGACGGTCACGTCACGGTCGAGCGCCGAGACGATGCCGCTGGTCACGGTGCCGGTCAGGCCCTCGGGGGAGCCGATCGCCACGACCTGGTCGCCGACCTGCACGCCCTCGGAGTCGCCGAGCGTGGCCGCCCGCAGCCCGGAGGCGTCCTCCAGCTTGATCAGCGCGAGGTCCTTGGAGCTGTCGGTGCCGACGACCTTCGCGGTGTACGTCTTCCCGTCGCTGGTCCGCACCTTGACCGACGAGGCACCGGCGACGACGTGGTTGTTGGTGACGATCTCACCGTCGCTCGTGATGATCACGCCGGAGCCGGTGGAGGAACCGGCGTCGGTGGCGGCCTTGATCTCCACGATGCTCGGGCTGACCGCCTCGGCGACTCCGGCCACGGTGCCCTTCTGGCCGGCCGGCACCACGTTCGTGCTGGTGGAGCTGGAGGCCACCGTGTCGTGACCGGTCAGCTCCTGGACGCCGTAGGCGGTGCCGCCGCCGACGGCCGCCGCGACGATGGCGACGGCGGCGAGCAGGGCGACCGGGCCGCGGTTGCGCTTCCCGCGCGGCCGCTCGGGCTGCTGGTCGGACTGCCCGGACTGCGCGGCGTGCGCGGCCTGCTCGGGCGGAAACGCCGGCGGGGGCGGCCACTCGGGGTTCACGGGACTGCCGGGGTTCACAGGAGAGGAGTAGTCCGTCATGGCAATGAGACTCGCGCCCGACGATGAGAGCATCCTGAGGACGGTCTGAGAAGCCCGACAGAAGCGCGTATGCCCGATATAAAGGTCCGCCGTCCGCCCGCGTTACGCGCAGCCGCAGGACCGCCGTACCACCAGCCGCGACGGGAACACCTTCAGCCGCTCGCGCCGCGAGCCCGCCACCCGCAGGCCGTCGTCGAGGACCAGGTCCACGGCCGCGCGGGCCATCGCCGAACGGTCGGAGGCCACCGTGGTCATCGGCGGATCGGCGAGCGCCGCCTCCTTGATGTCGTCGAAGCCGACGACGGCGAGCTCGCCGGGCACGTCGATGCGCAGCTCGCGTGCCGCGCGCAGCAGGCCGATCGCCTGGTCGTCGGTGGAGCAGAAGATCGCGGGCGGGCGGTGCGGCCCGGAGAGGATGTCCAGGCCGACGCGGTAGGCGTCGTACCGGTTGTAGGGGGCCTCGAAGAGGCGGCCCTCGGTCGGGACGCCGGCCTCGTCCATCGCGCGCCGCCAGCCCTCGACGTGGTCGGAGACCGGGTCGCCGACGGCGGGGGTCTCGGCGGTGCCGCCGACACAGGCGACGTACTCGTAGCCGTGCTCCAGCAGGTGGCGTACGGCGAGCTGGGCGCCGCCGAGGTCGTCGGTGACGACGGCGACGTCGTCGATGGCCTCGGGGCGCTCGTGCAGCAGGACGACCCGGGCGTCCCAGGCGTCGATCTCCGCGGCGGCCAGGTCGTTGAGCGCATGGCTGACCAGGATCAGGCCGGAGACGCGCATCCCCAGGAACGCCCGCAGGTAGTGGACCTCACGCTCGCCGATGTAGTCGGTGTTGCCGACGAGGACCATCTTTCCGCGCTCGGACGCGGCCTGCTCCACCGCGTGCGCCATCTCCCCGAAGAAGGGCTGGCGGGCGTCGGGGATGATCAGGCCTATGAGGTCCGTGCGCCGCGACGCCATCGCCTGGGCGACGCGGTCGGGCCGGTACCCCAGCTCCTTGATCGCGGCGAGCACCCGCTCGCGCGTGGCCGGGGCGACCGGCCGGGGTCCGTTGTTGATGACATAGCTGACGACGGCGGTGGAAGTCCCCGCCAGCCGCGCCACATCATCCCTAGTCACCTTGGCCACGCGCGGAGTCTACGCGGATATACCCGGTACGGGCAGGGCGTACGGGAGGTTATGTACGGCACGCTCTCGCGCTCACGCCTTCGTGCGCACCGGGGTGGCGTCGGACGCCGCGGCCGGGTCCGCCGTCTCCGGCTTCGTGCGCTCGCTCTTGGCCTTGGCCTCCTCGGCGGCGCGCTCGACCTTCTCCGGCGTGACGAATCGGTAGCCGACGTTGCGGACGGTGCCGATCAGCGACTCGTGCTCGGGACCGAGCTTGGCGCGCAGCCGCCGCACGTGCACGTCGACGGTGCGGGTGCCGCCGAAGTAGTCGTAGCCCCACACCTCCTGCAGGAGCTGGGCGCGGGTGAAGACCCGGCCGGGGTGCTGCGCGAGGTACTTCAGCAGCTCGAACTCCTTGAAGGTCAGGTCGAGGACCCGGCCCTTGAGCTTGGCGGAGTAGGTGGCCTCGTCGACCGAGAGATCACCGTTGCGGATCTCCATCGGGGAGTCGTCGTTGACGATCTGCTGGCGGCCCATGGCGAGACGCAGACGGGCCTCCACCTCGGCGGGACCGGCGGTGTCGAGGAGGACGTCGTCGATGCCCCAGTCCGCGGTGACGGCGGCGAGACCGCCCTCGGTCACGACGAGGACGAGGGGACAGCCGGGACCGGTGGAGCGCAGCAGCTGGCACAGGCTGCGGACCTGGGGGAGGTCGCGCCGGCCGTCGACGAGGATGACGTCGGCGCCGGGGGTGTCGACGAGGGCCGGGCCCTCCGCGGGCGCCACGCGCACGTTGTGCAGCAGCAGGCCGAGGGCGGGGAGCACCTCCGTCGACGGCTGAAGGGCGTTGGTCAGGAGCAGGAGAGAGCTCATCGCGTCCCACCTGCCTGGATCGTCCTGCGTTCGTGCACGGTTCGCTCGCCCATAACGTCTGGTTCCTCCTCGGTCCCTTCGAGGACGTTTACGGCACTGCTGCGTGCGATCGAGGCGCGCGGCCTGCACGGCGTACACGTCGTATACAACGCTCCGAAAGCACAAAAGGACCCGGGGGCTTCGCTGCCCGAGTCCTCTTCGCAGCAGAATAGCCGACATGAGCACCGGTCCGGCAGGTCATGTGGCACGTTCCACCCATCGTCCGAATGGCGAGACGGGTGGCGGGCCGCCGACGGCTCCCGTTCGGACGTTCCTTCGTACGGCGGACGGAGTGCCGATCGACTCCGTATACGAACCCGGGCCCGGCGCCGGTGCTCCGGGTGAGCCGGTGTTCGTGGTCGCGCACGGATTTACGGGGGACGCGGACCGGCCGCACGTGCGCAGGGTGGCGCGGGCGTTCTCGCGCCACGGGGCCGTGGTGACGTTCTCCTTCCGGGGGCACGGGGCGTCGGGCGGGCTGTCGACCGTGGGGGACCGGGAGGTGCTGGACCTGGCGGCGGTGGTGGCGTGGGCCCGGGAACTGGGGCACACGCGCGTGGCGACGGTCGGGTTCTCCATGGGGGGCTCGGTGGTGCTGCGGCACGCGGGGCTGGGGCTCGACGGGGGCACGGACGCCGTGGTCTCGGTGAGCGCGCCCGCGCGGTGGTTCTATCGGGGGACCGCTCCGATGCGGCGGCTGCACTGGCTGGTGACGCGGCCCGCGGGGCGGCTGGTGGGGCGGTACGGGCTGCGGACGCGGATCCATCGCCGGCAGTGGGACCCCGTGCCGGTGTCCCCCGTCGAGGCCGTGCCGAGGATCGCCCCGACGCCGTTGCTGATCGTGCACGGGGAGCGCGACGGTTACTTCCCGCTCGACCATCCGCGGATGCTGGCCGCGGCGGCCGGGGAGCACGGGGAGCTGTGGGTCGAGCCGGACATGGGGCACGCGGAGAACGCGGCGCCGGAGGAGCTGCTGCACCGGATCGGGGACTGGGTGGCCGGCCGGGCGGGCTAGCCTGACGGTGTTCACCGTCAAGGGATTGAGGAACCAGCAGATGGCAAAGGTCACGGTGCGGTACTGGGCCGCCGCCAAGGCCGCGGCCGGAGTGGCCGAGGAGCCGTACGAGGCGGCCACGCTCGCGGAGGCGCTCGACGCGGTGCGCGAGCGGCACCCCGGCGAGCTCGCCCGCGTACTGCGGCGATGCTCGTTCCTCGTCGACGGTGACCCCGCGGGGAAGCGCCCGCATGAGACGGTACGGCTGGCCGACGGCGGCACGGTCGAGGTGCTTCCGCCGTTCGCGGGAGGGTGAGCGGAGCGATGACGAACCAGCCGTACGAGGGACAGCCGTACCCGGGTCAGCCGGGCCCGGGGCAGTCGTACCCGGGACAGCCCGGCCAGGCGCAGCCGTACGACGGGAACGGGGCGTGGCAGGGGTACGACGATCCGTACGCCGCGCAGCAGCAGACGCAGCAGTGGCAGGGACAGACGTGGGAGACGTCGGTGCAGCCGCCGGTGTCGCCGGTGCCGGCGGCGGAGGAGACGGCGTATCTGCCGCCGCAGCCGCCGCAGGGTGACGCGGTGTACGCCGGGTACGGCGAGCCGGCTCCCGGCTACGGGGCGACGGCCGGGCCGATGCCCGCGGCCGCTGACGCGCCCTTCGCCCCTGCCGGAGCCGCCCCTGCCCCTGCTGGGACCGGGACCGGGGCTGGGACCGGCGGCGGTGATGTCCCCGAGTACGGTCCCGCCACGCTCGCCGGGAACGCCCGCATCACGGATGCGCAGCGGGCCCGGGCGGAGGGGCGGTCGCCGATCATCGAACCCGGGATGCAGCCGGCGCTGCTGACCGCCCTGCTGGGGCTGCTGCTGGCCGCGGGAGCGGCGCTGGGGACGTACGCGCTGCTCGTGCCGCTGGTGATCCTCCAGGGGGTCACGGCGGCGGGCTGGTTCCGGCTGAACGGGATGTGGCCGGCCAGGCAGGGCATCGCGCTCGGGTTCCTGGGCGCGCTGGTGGCCGACGTGGCGCTGCTGGCGTCGGACAGGTCGCCGGCGGCGATCCTGGGGACGCTGGGCGTGTGGGTCCTGCTGTCGCTCGTGTCGCAGCTGCGGTCGCACGCGGACCCGGACGAGCGGATGTACGGCCTGATGGCGACGGTCGCGGCGGCGGCGCTCGCGATCGTGGCCGGCGGCTATCTGGCGGCGGACGCCGAGGCCGTGACGGTCGGGGCGCTCGCGGTGGCGGTGGCCGCCGTGGCGCGGGCGGTGCCGCTGCCGACGGCGGCGAGTGTGGTGGCCGCGCCGGCCTCCGCCGGGGGTGCGGGCGCGCTGGCCGGTGCGCTGACGGACCTGGGCGGCGCATCGGGCGCGCTGCTCGGCGCGGGAGCGGCGGTCTGCGCCCTGATCGGCCACCGGGTGGCGAGCTACGACTACCCGTCCCGCTTCGTGCACTTCACCGCGGGCGTGGCCCTTCCGCTGGCCGCGGCGGCTCCGGCCGTGTACCTGCTGGGCCGGGTCGTCGCCTGAGACCCGTCACGCCTCGTGAGGCTCGTCCGGTGTCACAGGTGATCGACAATTTCGCGTCGGCCCTTCCGTCCGGAGTTACCCTCGCGCTGGGCGGCCGGCCGGTCGTCGGGACCAGCCTGGGTGGGGGACACACCGCATGCGTGCACTGCGAATACTGCTCGTCGTCGTCGTGATACTGGGCGGGCTCTTCGTGATCGTGGACCGTGTGGCGGTCAACTTCGCCGAGGGCGAGGCCGCCGACCGGCTGAAGGCGACCGAGAACCTCGCAGCCACTCCCGACGTGTCCATCAAGGGCTTCCCGTTCCTCACCCAGGTCGCCGGCGGCAGCCTCGACGAGGTCGAGGTGGGGATCCAGGACTACGAGGCCACCGCCGGCGACGGCGCCCGGAAGATCCGCATCGACGATCTGCACGCCGACATGAAGGGCGTCGAGTTCTCCGGCGACTACAGCTCCGCCACGGCGGACAGCGCCACCGGCACCGCGACCGTCTCCTACGACGAGCTGCTGAAGACCGCCAGGTCCGAGCCCACGCAGGTCGCTCCGGGCGTCACCGCGAACGTCGTCGGGCTCTCCGACGGCGGCAACGGGAAGATCAAGGTCGAGGTGGAGGCCACCGTGCTCGGCACCGAGCTGCCCGAGCCGGTGTACGTGCTCAGCTCGGTGCAGGTCGTGGACGGCGACACGGTGCGGGTCCAGGCCGACGCGCTGCCCAAGTTCGGGTCGATCGCGCTGCCCGAGTCACGCGTGCGGAAGATCACCGACTTCCAGCAGAAGATCGACGGCCTGCCCGGCGGCATCCGGCTGGACAAGGTCGAGGCGGGGAAGTCGGGCGTCCACATCACGGTGAAGGGCTCGGACGTCCGTCTGGCCGGGTAGTCCGACACGTGAGACTCCGACGTCCGTAGGGCAGATGTGACGCCGGATACATACGGGGGAGTTCCCCGCGGGCCCGGTTCGACGACCCGCTCGTCCCGCGATTCGGACGATCGCGTCTCACGATACGACACGCCGGTGACACGCCCACCCCGGCGTCCCTACGATCGGGCACATGAAGCGACAGGCGGATCTCACGAAGCGGCGGGCAGTAGACCTGTGCCGTGTCGCCGCCATGCTCTGTCGCACCTTCTGAGCGGACGCGTCGACGCCCGCATTCCCCCTGCCCGGATTCAGGGCCACCCGTGTGCCGGTCCCGTACGGCCGCGCGCACCTCTGACTTGCACGCCCCGCCGCAACTGCCCCGGAGGAGAAAGAGCATGAGCCGCAGCGACGTCCTGGTCGACGCCGATTGGCTCCAGGAGCACCTGGACGACCCGACCATCGCCATCGTCGAGGTGGACGAGGACACGTCCGCCTACGAGAAGAACCACATCAGGAACGCCATCCGGATCGACTGGACCAAGGACCTGCAGGACCCGGTCCGCCGTGACTTCGTCGACCAGGCCGGCTTCGAGAAGCTCCTGTCGGACAAGGGCATCGCGAACGACCACACCGTCGTCCTCTACGGCGGCAACAACAACTGGTTCGCCTCGTACGCCTACTGGTACTTCAAGCTGTACGGCCACGAGAACGTCAAGCTCCTCGACGGCGGCCGCAAGAAGTGGGAGCTCGACGCCCGCGAGCTGGTGCCCGGCGACGAGGTGCCGGAGCGGCCGAAGACGGACTACAAGGCCAAGCCGCAGGACACCTCGATCCGTGCCTTCCGGGACGACGTCGTCGCCGCCATCGGCGCGCAGAACCTGGTCGACGTGCGCTCGCCCGACGAGTTCTCCGGCAAGCTGCTCGCCCCGGCCCACCTGCCGCAGGAGCAGTCGCAGCGCCCCGGTCACGTGCCGAGCGCGAAGAACATCCCGTGGTCGAAGAACGCCAACGACGACGGCACCTTCAAGTCGGACGAGGAGCTCAAGGAGCTCTACGCCGAGGAGAACGTCGACCTCGCCAAGGACACCATCGCCTACTGCCGCATCGGTGAGCGTTCCGCGCTGACCTGGTTCGTCCTGCACGAGCTGCTCGGCGTCGAGAACGTCAAGAACTACGACGGCTCCTGGACCGAGTACGGCTCGCTCGTCGGCGTGCCGATCGAGCTCGGCTCCGGCAAGTAAGCCCTCCCGACCGACCTTTCCAGACCTTCAGGAGTAAGACATGTGCGGTGCGAAGGCCGGCGGCCCGGACGCCTCGACGATCAAGCCCGGTGAGACCACCATCCAGGGTCAGGTGACCCGCGACGGCGAGCCGGTGACGGGCTACGTCCGTCTGCTGGACTCGACCGGCGAGTTCACCGCGGAGGTCCCGACCTCCGCGACCGGACAGTTCCGCTTCTACGCGGCCGAGGGCACGTGGACCGTCCGCGCGCTGGTGCCCGGCGCCACCGCCGACCGCACGGTCGTCGCCCAGCAGGGCGGTCTCGCCGAGGTCGCGATCGCGGTCTGAGGGCCCTGACGAGGGCTGGTGACGGCTGAAGGGCCGTACCCCACGGGTTGGACGCCCGGGGTACGGCCCTTCGGTGTGCGACGGACCTACGCTGGCTGTATGTACGCGCGCAGGCGCCGCATCTACTTCGCCCTGATGGGCACGTGCATCGCGCTGTTCGTCCTGGCCTGGGGCGTCGTGCGGCTCTGGTCCGTGCCGGTGGCCGTCGGCATGTGCGTGGTGGCCATGGTCATCCCGCCGGTCGCGGCGATGATCGCCAACCGGCGGGGGCCGGAGGACCGCTGGTGGGACGATCCGTCCGGCGACCCGCAGTCGGACGAGTGGTGGGACGAGCTCGACGGCAAGAAGCGGCCCGGGGGCCCGTCTCAGTAGACGAGCGCCTGCGTCTCGTCCCCCAGCGCCTCCTGCACGAAGACCTGCGCGCCCGCGATCCGTACGCCCTCGATGACGTCCTTCTCCGTGATGTCGCGGCGGGCCGCGCACTGCGTGCACAGGGTGATGCGGCCGGCCGCGAGGACCGACTCCAGCAGGTCCGGGAGCGGGGCCGCGTGCGGCAGCTCGAACTCGGCGGCACGGCCCGGCAGGGCGAACCACGAGGACTCGCCGGTGAGCCACAGGGAGACGTCCACGCCGCTGGCCGCGGCCACCGCCGCCACCGTGAACGCCTGCGAGCAGCGTTCGGGGGCATCGGCCCCCGCGGTCACCTTGATCACGAGCTTCTTCGCCATGCCCGAATCGTAATCAGGGCCGCTACAACCTGCCCCGTGGCATGGGGGTCTCCTGTGCGCGCGCAGCGGAATGCGCGCTTCACCTTCTGTGGGGGGACGTCTTGGAACAACCCGAAGAGATGGTCCACGACCCGGATGCGGCGAGATCTTCCGATGTGCCCGAGGCCGTCGGCGCGGTCGAGCGGCCCGCGGGCGGGAAGCGGCGGCGAGGGCGTACCGCCGCGCTGATCGCCGCCGGCGCGGTGCTCGGTCTTGTCGCCGGCACGTGCACCGGATACCTCATCCAGGCCGACCGCGAGCCCACCGAGCTGCCCTCGCTGTCCCAGCCGGTGCTGCGGCAGGCCGAGGGCGAGGCGCCCGGGCCGCTGCCGGCGGCGCAGGACCGGCGTGTGAGGACCGACGGCGACCTGCGCAAGCTGCTGCTGAAGAAGCCGCGCGGGGCGAAGGAGAGCGACTTCCTGTCGGACGACGGCTGGTGGAGCATCGACGAGTACGCCGCGTCCTACACCAACTCGGACGCCATGTTCGCCGACCTCGTCGCCGACGACCTCCGCCGTGTCGCCGTGACCGGCTGGGAGAAGGGCGACCTGACCGTCGAGATCCGGCTGGTGCAGTTCCGGCAGGAGGAGGGCGTCGCGGCCGGCGACTACGCCTCGAACAACCACTACTGGGCGGGCCAGGAGGACGTCACCGACAGCTGGGACATCCCGGGTGCCCTCACCGGTGAGGCCTACGTCCACGGGCCGACCGAGGAGCCCGGCTATCTGCCGTACTACACCGCCGAGGCGCACGCCTGGCGTGGTGACATCTCGATGGAGATCTGGCTGTCGGACACGAAGCCGATCAGCAAGTCGACCATCCTCGACCTGGCCGAGCGGCAGATGGAGCGACTGTGACCACCAACCCGACCGACCCGACCCCGCCGACGGGGATCCCGGCCGACCCGCTCCCGGCTGACCGGACCCCGGCCGACCCGCTCCCGACCGACCGGACCCCGGCCGACCCGCTCCCGGCTGACCGGACCCCGGCTCTGGAGCTCCCGACCGATCCGTCTCAGGTGACGGCGTCTTCGGTCGACGCGTTCCCGGTTGATACGGCCCCGGTCACGGTGCCTCCGGTCGATCCCCTCCCGGCCGACCCGGCCCCCGAGTCGGCGGGGAAGCCCCGGCGGCGTGGGCGTATCGCGTCTGTCGTCGGCGGGGTGTTGGTGGCTCTTGCCGTGCTCGGTGGTGCCACGTACACCGTCGTGACCGTGAACGGCGCCGATCGGGATGCCGGCGCCCCCGTCTGGGAGTTCCCCGAGAAGGCCGAGGACCGTGCCGCGAAGGCGGACGAGGACACCGGGCTCGCCGGTCTGCTCGTGCCGTACGAGGCCGGCGGCTGGAGCCGTGGGCCCGACCTCGGGGAGTTCGGCCCCGACGTCGAGCTCAGCGGCGAACGGGCCACGGCCCTGCGCAAGGAGCGGCTGCGCGGGCTGCCGCGCACGCTGCGCAGGCAGATGGAGAAGGAGATCGACCGGCAGCGCCTCACGGGCCTGGCGATGCGCAGCTACCAGAGCACCGGTGAGGCCGCGTGGAGCGTCAAGGGCCACACCTTCACCATGAGCATCGAGCTGGCCCGGATGGAGAGCCCCGCGGCCGTACGGGACCGGGCACGCACGCAGAGCCGGTTCCTCGAGGCCATGGACATCTTCCGCAAGGGTCCGGCGATCAAGGGGCACGAGAACGCCCGGTGCTATCTGCAGCCGAAGATCGACGAGGTGGACCTGGACCGCATGTTCTGCACCGCCTACGTCGGCAATGTGCTGGTCACCGCCACCGCCGCCGGTGCCGTACCGCTCAACACGAAGGGGGCCGCGATGCTGCTGACCGAGCAGCTCGACCGGATCGACGAGCCGGGGAAGGCAGTATGAGCGAGCACCAGATCCTCGGCGAGCCGGACGCCGTCACGACTCCGGACCACCCCGGCCCGCCCCCGGCCGGCCCCACGCTTCCGCACCCGGTCGAACCCCCGGTGGCACCCCCGGCCGACCTCCCGGTGGAACCCCCGGCCGACCCCCTGGTGGCACCCCCGGCACGAAAGGACCGCCGTGTCCTGCGTGCCGTCCTGCGCTGGACCGCCGCCGTCGCCGTGTTCGCCGCGGTCGGCGCGACCACCGCGTACGGGATCACCCGGATGGAGCGCACCGACGTACCGGGGCTCGCCACCGAGTCCGACGGGCGCTCGGACTACCCGACGCTGACGAAGCCGCCGCTGCCGTCCGGCAGTCCGGGACCGCTCGCCGAGTCGAACAAGGCCGGGGCGCACTACGCCGACCTGCGCGAGCTGGTCCTGCCCGCGCCCGACGGCGCCGAGGAGGACCCGGCGCTGCGCGGCACGCGGGGCTGGCTGAAGACGGACGTCTTCCTGAAGGAGTACGCGGAGGAGGAGGACCGCGAGGAGTTCGGGGACACGCTCGCCTCGCACGCCCTGCGGCACATCGCCGCCCGCGGCTGGACCATGCCGGACGGCACCCGGACGCGGATCTACCTGCTGCGGTTCAACACCGCTGCCGTCGTCGACACCCTGATCGAGGACGGCCTCGTCCCGGTCAGCAGCCCCAAGTACCGGCTGCGCGGCGCCGAGGTGACGCTGTGGGACGAGGACTTCCCGACGCGGGCGCAGGTCGACGAGGTCCGCCGGTTCCCCTATGTGGAGAGCGGGGCGGACGGCGCCGAGCACGTCCGCCACGCCTACCTCGCGTCCGGCGACACCCTCGCCCTCGTCGTGCAGTCCCGCAAGGGCGGCGCGAAGGCCGTGCCGTTCTGGCAGACGGTGACCCTGCAGGGGCAGCTGCTGGCCTGACGTGGCTGACGTACCTCACAGGGAGGGCCGGATCCCGGACGCGTAAGCTGGGGTCCGGCCCTGTGCACACTTCCGCACCCCCGCTCAAGGAGCACCCCGTGGAACTCTTCTTCGAAATTCTGTTGGTCCTGGTTGCCGTCGGCGTCCTCGCCTTCGCCGGGCTGACCGTGAAGAAGCTGTACCAGGGCCAGCGCTGACACGACGCTAGGAACTACTGCTCATGATCGAGATCCCGTCCGACCTGCACAAGGACCTCGTCCCGCTCGCCTTCCTGCTCGGCAACTGGGCCGGCGCCGGCGTGCACGACTTCCCCGGCTCCGAGAAGTGCAACTTCGGGCAGGAGGTCGCCTTCACCCACGACGGCCGGGACTTCCTGGAGTACCGCTCGCACACCTGGGTGCTCGACAACGACGGCAACAAGGTCAGGCCGCTGGAGTCCGAGCACGGCTTCTGGCGGATCGACGCCGAGCGCAAGGTCGAGGTGACGATGACCCGCGACGACGGCGTCATCGAGATCTGGTACGGCGAGCTCGCCGACAAGAAGCCGCAGATCGACCTGGTCACGGACGCCGTGGCGCGCACCGCCGGCTCCCGCCCCTACAGCGGCGGCAAGCGGCTGTACGGCTACGTCAAGAGCGACCTCATGTGGGTCGGCGAGAAGCAGACCCCCGAGGTCGAGCTGCGCCCCTACATGTCGGCGCACCTGAAGAAGGCCGTCACCCCGGAGGAGGTCGAGCGCTGGGCCAAGGCCCTGCCCGACGATCTCCCGGACGACGGGATCGCCTTCTTCAAGTAGGTCCTCGCCGCCCACCGCCTAGACTGGCCGGTGTGGTGAGCACCGACTGGAAGAGCGACCTCAGGCAGCGCGGCTACCGGCTGACGCCGCAGCGCCAGCTTGTCCTCGAAGCAGTGGACACCCTGGAGCACGCGACCCCCGACGACATCCTCGTGGAAGTGAGGAAGACGGCGTCGGGGGTCAACATTTCCACGGTCTACCGGACCCTGGAGCTCCTGGAGGAGCTGGGCCTGGTCAGTCACGCGCACCTGGGACACGGCGCTCCGACGTACCACCTGGCCGACCGCCACCACCACATCCACCTCGTCTGCCGGGACTGCACCAACGTCATCGAGGCGGACGTGTCGGTGGCCGCCGAGTTCACCGCGAAGCTCCGGCGTGAGTTCGGTTTCGACACGGACATGAAGCACTTCGCGATCTTCGGCCGCTGCGAGGACTGCTCGCTCAAGAGTTCAACTACCGAGTCGTAGGCTTAGGGATATGAAGAGCCCCCTGCTGACCCTGCCCGGCGCCGTCCCCGCCGAGGGCGTGGACGAAGGCGTGGCCGCCCACTACGGCGACCTGTTCCGCGAGCAGCGCGCCCTCGCCGACGGCACCGGTTTCGTCGACCTGTCCCACCGCGGGGTCGTCACCGTCTCCGGTCCGGAGCGGCTCGGCTGGCTGCATCTGCTGCTCACCCAGCACGTCAGCGAGCTCCCCGCCCACCAGGCCACCGAGGCGCTGATCCTCTCCGCGAACGGCCACATCGAGCACGCGCTGTACCTCGTCGACGACGGCGAGACGGTCTGGGCGCATGTCGAGCCCGGCACCCAGGACGCGCTGATCGCGTACCTGGAGTCGATGAAGTTCTTCTACCGGGTCGAGGTCGCCGACCGCACCGCCGACATCGCGGTGGTGCACCTGCCCGCCGGGTCCATCACCGAGGCCCCCGAGGGCGTCGTCGTACGCGAGACGCCGTACGGGCGTGATCTGTTCCTGCCCCGCCAGGACCTGGAGTCGTTCGCCGAGCAGGCGGGGCCGCCCGCCGGGATCCTCGCCCACGAGGCGCTGCGGGTGGAGCAGCACCGGCCGCGGCTCGGCTTCGAGACCGACCACCGCACCATCCCGCACGAGCTGGGCTGGATCGGCACCGCGGTGCACCTGCAGAAGGGCTGCTACCGCGGGCAGGAGACCGTCGCGCGGGTCCAGAACCTGGGCAAGCCGCCCCGCCGGCTGGTCTTCCTGCACCTGGACGGCAGCGAGGTCCATCTGCCGGCGCCCGGCACCGAGATCCGGCTCGCGGACGAAGGCCCCGACGGCCGCAGGATCGGCTTCGTCACCACGTCCGTACGCCACCACGAGCTGGGGCCGGTCGCCCTCGCGCTGGTCAAGCGGAACGTGCCCGTGGACGCCCGGCTGATCGCGGGGGAGACGGCCGCGGCCCAGGAGACGGTCGTCGAGCCCTGAGCCCCCAGGACCTGATCCGCCGGACAGGCCTCAGATCTCCAGAAGGACGGTGAACGGGCCGTCGTTCGTCAGCGACACCCGCATCTGCGCGCCGAAGCGGCCCGTCGCCACCGTCGCGCCCAGGGACCTCAGCTGGGCGACCACCTCGTCGACCAGCGGCTCGGCGATGTCGCCGGGGGCGGCGGCGTTCCAGGTGGGGCGGCGGCCCTTGCGGGCGTCGCCGTAAAGGGTGAACTGGCTGATGACCAGCAGCGGCGCGTCGACGTCGCTGCACGACCGCTCGTCCTGGAGCATCCGGATCGACCAGAGCTTGCGCGCGAGCTGCGCCGCCTTCTCCTTGGTGTCCTCGTGGGTCACGCCGACGAGGACGCACAGACCCTCGCCCTCGATCGCCCCGACCGTCTCGCCGTCCACGACGACGCTCGCGCCGTCCACCCTCTGCACCACTGCTCGCATACGACCATCATGCCGGTCGGCGAACAGACGCTTGAACGAGGTCCGCGGACCGCCCCGGTCGGGCTATTTTTACTCCTTAACCCCCATCTGGGGCCGATCGGGGGCACTCGGTCACATAGCGGCCACATGGGGTGGCACGATGCTTTGCACACGCCGGTCGAGGGGACGGTAGAGGCACATGAGCACACCAGGTACCGGGCAGCCGCCTGGGGCTGTCTCGTTGACCCACGCGGCGGCCGGGGAACGGGAGTTCCACCGGCCGCCCACACAGCGCACGGACAGTCCCGCACTCCCTAAGGAGCCGCCGGAGCACGATCTGAGCATCCTCAGCCTGGCCGAGCTGCGCACCCTGCGCCGCGAGGCGCAGCGCGACGAGGCGGACCTCAGCTATGTACGACGGCTGCTCCAGGGGCGGATCGACATTCTGCGCGCCGAACTGACCCGGCGCACACCGGTGGGGACGGCGTCGGTGGCCGCGCCGGCCGAGGCGTCCGTCGTCGAGCGGCTGCCGGAGATCCTGCGGGACACCCCGGCCCGGCACCGTTCCTCAGCGCGGCACGTCACGCTCGGCACGCCGCACAGCGAGGAGTACCGGCGGCTGGCCGCCGACATGCTCGCCGAGGTCGAGCTGTCGGACCTGGGCGCCCGCACCGACGGCGAACTGAACGCCGCGATGGGGCGGCTCGTGCGGTACGAGCAGCAGGTGTCCCGCAGGCGCCAGGGGCTTCAGCGGACGGCCGACGACTGCAGTGCCGAGATCGCCCGCAGGTACCGTGAGGGGGAAGCGCAAGTCGACGACCTGCTCGTATGACACCGATACGGCCCGGTGACCCCGGGCCGTACGGGGCGGGCGGGTCGTTCCGTCGTCCGGAGGGCCACCGCCGATGTCCGCACCCGCGTCCGTACCGTCCCAGCCGCACATATCGGCCTCCTCCGCGCCACCGCCGGTGCTCGCGGAGGTCGTCCGCTCCGGCTTCGTCGAGGGGCGGCACCGGGGGAGCCTGGTGCTGCTCGGCGCGGACGGGGCGGTGGAGCTGGCGCTCGGTGATGTGACGGCGCCGGTGTTCCCGCGCTCCAGCAACAAGCCCATGCAGGCGGCGGCGGTGCTGCGGGCGGGGCTCGACCTGTCCGGGGAGCGGCTGGCGCTGGCCGCCGCGAGTCACTCGGGGGAGGTCTTCCACCGTGACCTGGTCCGCAAGATGCTGGCCGACCACGGGCTGAGCGAGGAACAGCTGGGCTGCCCGCCCGACCTGCCGCTGGACGCCGAGGAGCGGGAGACCTACCTCGCGGCCGGCGGGGCGCGGGACCGGGTCGCCATGAACTGCTCCGGCAAGCACACCGCGATGCTGGCGGCGTGTGTGCTGCGCGACTGGCCGCTGGAGAGCTACCTCGACCCGGATCACCCGCTCCAGCGGATCGTCCACAGGGGTGTGGAGGACGCGGCGGGAGAGCGAGTGGCCGCCGTCGGCACGGACGGCTGCGGCGCCCCGCTCATGGCGATCAGCCTCACCGGGCTCGCCCGTGCCTACCGCTCCTTCGTGCTCGCCGAGCCGGGCACGCCCGAGCGCCGCGTCGCCGACGCGATGCGCGCCCACCCCGAGTACGTCGCCGGCACCCGTCGCGCCGACACCCGGCTGATGCGGGGCGTCCCGGGCGCCCTGTCGAAGATGGGCGCGGAGGCGGTCCAGGCGGTCGCCCTGCCGGACGGCCGCGCCCTGGCCTTCAAGGTGGAGGACGGCGCGGTGCGCACCCTGGGCCCGGTCCTGGCCCGGGCACTGCGCCTGCTGGGCGTGGACTCCCCGGTGCTCGACGAGATCGGCAGGGCACCGCTGACGGGCGGCGGGAGCGTGGTGGGGGAGATCCGGGCGGTGTTCTAGGGAGCCGGCACCGCCCGCGCCCGGAACACCGCCTCGCTGTGGTGCCCGTGCGGGAAAAAACGCGCGACACCTCCGCGTGCCGCCGCCTACCGTGGGCCCATGACCTCGCGCGCCGACATCGACGTACGTCCGATCGACGAGACCGAGTTCGCCGACTGGAACCGGGCCCTGAACACCGGGTTCCTGCGGGAGCCGCACTCGAGCGAGGAAGTGGTCGAGGCGCGGCGGGCGCAGTTCGTACCCGGGCGGTCGCTGGGGGCGTTCGACAGCGGCCGGTGTGTCGCGACGTTCCGTTCCTTCGCGCAGGAGCTCACCGCGGTCGGCGGGGCCGCCGTACCCGCCGACGCCATCTCGAACGTCACCGTCACCGCCACCCACCGCCGCCGCGGACTGCTCAGCCGCATGATGGAGCGGGACCTCGCCGCGGCGAAGGAGCGCGGGGACGTCGTGGCGACCCTGATCGCCGCCGAGTACCCGATCTACGGCCGCTACGGCTTCGGTCCCGCCACCTCCACCACCGAGTGGACGGTCGACGTGCCGCGGACCGGACTCGACCCGCGCTGGTCGGACCCCGGGGACGGCGGCCGGATCGACCTCGTGGACGGCGAGGACGTCCGCAAGCTGGGCCCCGACCTGCACGACCGGCTGCGCCGCAGCCAGCCGGGTGCGGTCAGCCGGGACGAGCTGTGGTGGAAGCTCAACACCGGGGCCGTGCGCTTCCACAGCTCGTGGACGGAACCGTACTTCGCCGTGTACCGCTCGGCGTCCGGCGAGGTCGAGGGAATGGTCTCCTACACGGCGGACGACCACTGGGGCGACGGCAAGCAGCCGCTGAACACGGCGAGCGTGAACTGGCTGCTCGCGGTGAGCCCCGCAGCCGAGCGCGCGCTGTGGCGGTATCTGTGCTCGGTCGACTGGATCGTGAAGGTGAAGAGCGGCTACCGGGCCCCCGACGACCTGCTCCCGCTCTTCCTGCCGGACCCGCGCGCCGCCGCCGTCACCACCCAGGCGGACTGGCTGTGGGTGCGGATCCTGGACGTCGTACGGGCGCTCGAGGCGCGGACGTACGAGGCGGCCGGCTCGCTGGTGCTGGAGGTGACCGACCGCGGTGGGCTGACCGGGGGCCGGTACCGGCTGGAGGCGTCCGAGGGCGGCGAAGGATCGTGTACGCCCACCGACGCCGGCGCCGATCTCAGCCTGGACGTGGGCGAGTTGGCGGCATTGTGGCTGGGCGACGAGTCGGCGGTGCGGCTGGTGGCCGCGGGCCGGGTGCGGGAAGAACGAGCGGGCGCCGCCCGTCAGGCCGACGCCCTGCTGCGTACGTCCAGGCGACCGTGGTGCCCGGACCTGTTCTGAGCGCTGTCCGTGCGCTCGGGGTGCCTGCCTCCTTCCGACGGCTGCGGGTGGGCGCTCATCCGTAGCGAGCTGTTCAGTTGTGGTTGTGGTTGTTGTGCGGGTGGTGCGGTGGTGCGGGTGGTGCTGACTGGCCGGTCTCCCGGCTCCCCTCCGGAAGGGAGCCCGGCCAGACGCTGGTGGAGGTGTGCTGTCAGCCGGACTGGGCGAGCAGCATCACGAGGATGACCGCGCCGATGCCGCTGATCATGGTGTTGCGGGCCTTCAGACCCACCGCGAGGGCGACGAAGGCGATGATGCCCATCGGCCCGTACTTCCACTGGACGAACTGCTCGAATCCGATGGCCAGGGCGGCGAGGACGATGGCGATGAGCGGCATGGCGGTCCCCCTTGGACTCGGTGATCCCCAACCGTCACCCTGATGGCCAACGCCCCGAAGGTCTGACCATGTCGCTCAAGTTGGTGACCAACTTCTCCTTGGTTATCTCCACTTGGAAGCGGCTCATAACCACCTTCCCCTGAACTGCCCAAAGATGGCGGGAAGTTGTAGGGTTTGGTTGTGGACCCGGAACACGCCTCCGTCAATGGACGGAAGAGGCCACAGCGGCCACAGCGGACACACCGCGAGGTGGCCGACGAGCTGCGCGCCCGGATCAGGTCCGGAGTGCTGCGCCCGGGCCAGCGCATGCCCACCCAGGCCCAGCTCGCGGACGAGTTCGGTGTCGAGCGCGGCGTGGTCCGCCAGGCGCTGCGCATCCTGCACGCCGAGCAGTTGCTCACCAACGTCTCCAAGGGGGCGCCCGCGAAGGTCGCCGCCGACCCCGTCAGGGCGCTGACCGGCCCCGCTGCCCCGCCCCTGCCCACCACGGTGGCCCTGGCCCCGCGCATCGCCGCCGCCTTCGCGGCCGAGCACGTGGAGATCGACGCCGTCTGTCTGACCTCCATCTCGCTCAACCTCGCCCTCGGTGAGCCGCTGCGCCAGATCCACGCCGGGCGACTGAAACCGGCCAAGGTCGACGTCCGGATCCTCCTGCCCAGCCGGGACATCGACCTCGCCTTCCCGGTCCCGGTGGACGGAAGCCGCCACGACGACGACACGGTGCACGAGCGGTGGCTGCTCCAGCGCAACGCCCAGGGGCAGGTGCTCCAGCACAACCTCCTCGCGCTGCGGGCCACGCACGGCATCGACGTCCGGGTCTCCTTCCGCGCCCTGCCCTTCACCCCGCCGGTGAAGCTGTACCTGCTCAACGGCACGGAGGCGCTGTTCGCGTACTACACGCTGTCGCGCCGCGAGGCGCAGATCGACCACGAGAGCCTGGAGATGTACGACGCGGAGGGCATCCGGTCCATGCTCTTCGCCTTCGCGCAGGGCGCCGGTCTGCGGGACACCACGTTCGTGGAGCAGTCCCATCTGTGGTTCAACGCGCTGTGGGAGACGATCAGTTCGGAGCTGGTGCTCACGAGCTGACGTCTCCCACGGGTTCCGGGCGGTGCGTATGTGCGGTGGGACGTGCGGTGGGACGTGCGGTGGATCCTTGTCTCACAGGGCCGGCCTCGCCAGCAGCAGGGCGAGCAGGACCGCCCCGGCGGAGCTGACGCCTGGGCTGTTGGCCTTGATGCCTATGGTGAGCAGCAGCAGGCCGACGATGCCGGCGACGCCGAACTTCCACTGGACGAGCTCTTCGACGGTGATGACGAGGACGGCGGAGATGATGGCGAGGACGGGCACGAGGTTCCTCCTTCGGAAGCAGAACTTCCGCCAACTCGACCAAGTTGGCTGCCAACTTTGATTAGGTTGTCCCCACTTGGCTACTACTCATAAACAACTCGCAAACAACTCCCCATAGATGGATCAGAGTTGTAGCGTTTGGTCGTGACCCAGGAGAACGTCGCAGTGAACGGCAGCAGAAGGCTCACGCCCCAGGAAATCGCCGACATCCTGCGCGAACGCATCCGCGCCGGCGAGCTGAAGGCCGGTGACCGCCTGCCCACCCAGGCCGAGCTCGCCGAGGAGTTCGGCGTGGAGCGCGGCACCGTCCGGCAGGCCCTGCGCGCCCTCCAGCAGGACGGCCTGCTCAGCAACGTCAGCAAGGGCAGCCCCCCGCGGATCGCCGAACCGCCTCCCGCCCGGGAGGAGCCGCAGCCCACCATGGTCGCGCTGGCGCCCCGGCTGACCGAGGCGTTCTCCGCGCCGCACGTCCACGTCGACGTGGTGTGCCACACCTCCGAGACCCTCATGCTCGCCCTCGGCGAACCGGTCCGCCTGATCCACGAGGGCCGCATCCGCCCGGAGTCGATCGACTTCCGCATCCTGCTGCCCTCCCGTGACATCAACCTCGCCTTCCCGGTGCTGGTCGGTCAGGACGCCGAGGGGCGCGACCCGGTGCACGACCGCTGGCTGCAGATGCGCAACGCGCAGGCCCAGGTGCTGGACCACAACCTGCGCGCCTTCCGCTCCACGCACGGCATCGACGTCCACGTACGCTTCCGCGCCCTGCCCTTCACCCCGCCCATGAAGCTCTACATGCTCAACGGCGAGGAGGCGCTGCTCGGCTACTACATGCTGGTCCGCCGCGCGGAGGAGTGGGGCAGCCAGACCCTCGACATGTACGACGTCCTCGGCTCCCAGTCCCTCCTGTTCTCCTTCGTCAAGCAGGCCGGCCAGCGGGACGCGGCGTTCGTGGAGGAATCCCAGAAGTGGTTCGACGCCCTCTGGGAAACCATCACGACGGACCTGACACTCTCCTAGTGACTTCTGAGACGACACAGACTGATCCGGTGACGGCCGAGACCGAGATGGATCCGAACGCAGTGCAGAACCTGATCGCACCCGCCCGTGTCGTGCTGTGGGACTTCGACGGGCCGATCTGCCGCCTGTTCGCGGGCCACTCGGCGGAGCGGGTGGCGAGGGAACTCGTCGAATGGCTGGAGGGCCGCGGTCTGCACGGCCTGCTCACGGAGAAGGAACGCGAGTCCCTGGACCCGCACGTCGTCCTCCGTGCCGTCGACCGCCGCCACCCCGGCAGTGATCTGGTCGCGGAGCTGGAGGAACGTCTCACCAAGGAGGAGATGCGGGCCGCCGCCTCGGCGATGCCCACCGCCTGGGCCGACCCCCTCATCCGCACCTGGACCGCGGTGGGCTCCCGGCTGGCGATCGCCACCAACAACTCCCCCCGCGTGGTGCGCAGATACCTCGACAGCCGCGGCCTCGTCCCCTGCTTCACCCCCCACATCTACGGCCGCACCCAGGAACTCCACCACCTCAAACCCGACCCCCACTGCATCAACCGCGCCCTGAGCGCCATGGGCGCCGCTCCCGCGTCCGCCCTGATGATCGGCGACACCCCCTCCGACCTCCACGCCGCCCGCTCCGCCGGAGTCCCCTTCCTCGGCTACGCCCGCAACGAGCGCAAGGGGAAGCTGCTGCGGGACGCGGGCGCCGAGGCGGTCGTGGGATCGCTGGAGCCGGTGCTGAAGATGGTCCGCGCGGCGGGCTGAGGCCTGTGCCGGGCCGGTGCGGGCGGCGGGCGGCGGGCGGCGGGCGGCGGGCTGACGCCCGTGGGAGCTCACGCCTGGATCATCAGCAGCGTGAACACCACGGCCGCGCCGACGGCGAGCCTCTCCCGCCGCATCCGGATCCACACGCCGATCAGGAACAGGAGCACCACACCGACCGCGCCGAGCCGCGTCTGCGCGAGCGCACTCACGCACAGTTCGCCGATGCGGGCGAGCATATGGAGCAGGGGCACGTCCACCAACTCCCCTCCACTTCAGGTGAGGCGCCCAACTGGCCGTCCAATTGGACTGGTTGTTGTGAAGGGGGTCTGCCCGGTCGGCCTGATCGCTTAACCAACCTGCCAATTAGCGCGGCCAGTTGACGGGAAACCTGTTTGCCGGTCGCCGGTGAGCGGTACCTTCCCGACGTGGACGGACAGCAGGCCGGCGAGGGTGCCGGCAAGGGATTCCGGGCGATCGCCGACGATCTGCGCGGGCGGATAGCCGACGGGCGGTATCCCCTGCGGTCCTTTCTGCCGTCCCAGCGTGATCTCGCCGAGGAACTGGGTGTCTCCCGCGACACCGTGCAGCGGGCGCTGCGGGAGCTGGCCGACGAGGGCTGGATCGAGTCGCGGCAGGGCAGCGGCTCGCGGGTGATCAAGGTCCAGCACATCCAGTCGACGATGCCCAAGGCCACCCGGCTGAGCCGGGACGTGACGCTGGAGCTGTTCATCAGCGAGGCCTTCGAGGCGCCCGAAGTCGAGCTGGACGTCTACACGTTGACGTCCGAGTCGCTCAGCGCCCACATCGGCCTCCAGGCCCAGCGTATCCGGCGCGGTTCCATCTCTCCGCAGCGCATCACCCTGCGGATGCTGCTGCCGGACGCCTCGCTGCCGCTGCCGTATCCCCGGGTCAAGGACGACCGCACGGACACCCGCCCGCTGGAGCGCCTGCGCGGTATCACGGAGCTGCACACCACCTCACTCCAGACAGCGCTGAGAGATCTCCAGACGGAGAAGCTCGTGCCGTCGGTCGACGTACGGATCCGGCACACCCCCCTGCCCCCCGCCTTCAAGCTGTACCTCTTCAACGCGGTGGAAGCGCTGCACGGTATGTACGAGGTGGTGGAGCGGCCCATGGAACTGGAGGCGGGCGAGGTCATCACCGCCCTGGACGTCCTGGGTCTCGGCGCCACTCTCACGCACCACGTGAAGGACGACGACCCGTACTCCTCCGGGTCCGTGTTCGTGGACAGCATGCGCCAGTGGTTCGACTCGGTGTGGAGCCTGCTCGCCGCTGAATAGGGGGACTGAGACACCCAAGGGACGCCGGAGATGCGAGTCGCGTGCTGTAGCATCTGCGCACCGATGAGCGATTGCTCGCCTCTGTTCGTATAGAGGCTCACCAGCCGGACTCGAACGGGCTCGCGCAGTCTCAGGCAAACGGGTGACAAACCGCCCGAGGCGACTACGCCGACAGGCGCGACCTACCCGTGCATGCATACCGTCAGTCGTGACTCCTTTCGCACCTTCCGGAGCGGCCCGTGGGCGCACCACCTCTTCCCCGACCCCTCGTCGGGGAGCGCGCCGCATCCGGCGCCTCCTGTCGCGCTTTCGTGCACCGAGCCATTGAGCACGGGCTGGCGATCAACGGTCATCACAATCAGAACTACATACTGCCGCTGACCGAGCCCATGGCGAGGCTCGTCGGCCACGAGACCGGGACGTCCGTGACGGTGCGGGTTCGCCGTACCGATGCCCTGCCCGTGGTGATCAGAACCTGGCCCGACGAGGCCGAGATCCTGCGCGCGATCAAGGGAGTCCTGCCGCACGTACCGGAATGTCTGGTCAAGGGTGACGGCTTCGCGATCAACAGCTACGTCGAAGGCGTCCCCCTGTCGAGTGTGTGCGGGAACGGCAAGCCCGTCGACACGCTGCTCATCAAGGCGCTCGCCCGGTTGCTGACCCAGATGACCCAGGTGCGGCGGGGTGCCCTGCCGCCCTTGCCGCGTCTGTGGCCCAGCAACGACACGGACAGTCAGGGCTTCCTGCGCACGCTGGCGCACCTCGCGGACCGGCAGATCAGGCAGCCCAATTGGGCTGCCTTCGGCGGCCTGTTCGCGGCCCTCGGCATCCCCGAGGACGTCCTGATCGGGTTTGCCGACCGGGTTCCCGCCATGGCCCGGCGGCCGTACAGCCTGCTCCACGCCGATCTGCACCGCGACAACCTGATCGTGTCGTACGCCGGGGAGCCGCCGCTGATCTGCGTCGACTGGGAACTGGCCACCTACGGCGATCCGCTGCACGATCTGGCCACCCATCTGGTGCGCATGCAGTATCCCGTCCATCAGCGCCCCGAGGTGGTCGATGCATGGGCGGAGGCCATGCAGCGGGTCCGTCCTGCCGCGGTCAACGGCCTGGGCAAGGATCTGCGGCACTACCTGGACTTCGAGCGAGCGCAGTCCGTCTTCCCCGACGTGATGAGAGCCGCCCGTTCCCTGGAGTGCTCCTTCACCCAGAAGAGCCTCGACGAGGCCACGGTCGAGGTGAGCAGGGCGCTCGAAGCGGCGGCCCGGCCGCTGCGGCTGCGGAACGTGCCGGGCGAGAGGGAGATCGAGCGAGCCCTGTTCCGCTGGCTGGCTTCCCGCAGCGGTCGTCACGATCACCGTGGCCTGGTCGCCCAGGCCTTCGACTGGCAGCCGGACCGGCGTCTGCCCCTTCCCGCCGACTTCCCCGAGTCCGCCGTGCGAGAGGCTCTCGCGGTGGAGGGTGCCGCGCCGGCGGGCCGTGTCTTCAAGGGGACCGCGCATCTCAACACCGTGGTCCGGCTGCCGAGCACCGGAGCACTGGTGGTCGTACGCCGAAGACTCACCGAGGCGTGTCGTCGGGAGCGCAGCTTCCTCAGCGAACACGCGATCCTGCGGGCCATCGAAGAGACACCGGTCGCCGTGGCGGCGCCGAGAGCCCTGGCCCTCGGCGTGAGCTACCCGAACGACCATTTCGCCATCCACACCTACGTGGGCCCGTGCGACACCGGCCGCCCGCCGAACCACCCGGTGAACGGCCTGCTGCCGCACGAGGCGGACGGTCTCGTCGACCAGTTGTGCGCTCTGACGAAGGTGGACTACAAGCAGCTCGACCCGCTGGCCGGGGAGCGGGGGTTCTACCGCTGGCTGCGCGACCAGCTCGTCGCGCTCGTCGGCGACCTGCCCAAGAAGTCCCAGCAACTGGCACGGCACCTCGGACTGCCGGACGCCCCACGTCTGTACCAGATTCTGTCCCGCCATGAGGTGAGCCACCGCAAGCCGTCTCTCCTCCACGGCGACCTCAACCCCTGGAACCTGGTCCGACGGGACGACGCCCTGGCGCTCACGATCATCGACTGGGAGATGGCGCTGGTCGGCGACCCGCTGTACGACCTCGTGAGGCACATGCACCTCACACCGACGCGTCCCGAGATCCGCGACCGCATGTTCCGCCGCTGGGAGCGCAGCCTGCCGCCCGAGTACACCCGCGACTGGCGCAAGGACTGGCAGGTCTACCGCTGGCTGGAGATCGTCCGCTCCGCCTATGTCGACCTCGATCGCATGGTGAACGGCGAAGGCCTGGACGCACCGAACGTCCAGCGGGCGGTGAGTTCCTACGCGCTCACCCTCGCGGCCGCCACCGGGTCACTGGGCCTGCCCGTCCGCTTCACCGCCAACCCGTATCTTGCCCGTGCCCTGGTGTGAGGGGACCGTCGACATCCGGCGTCAGCCGAGCCAGTGGCCGTTGCGCATCAGGGTGCGACCCGGGAGTTCGTCGGCCTCGCGCCAGGCCTGGACGCGGTGGGGACGGATGCGGAAGTACTGGTAGGGCTCGTCGAGTGTGCGCGGGTCGAAGCCGGTCCTGGTCGCGAACGCCTCCGCCGTCTCGGCGCCCAGCTCGGCGAGGTCCACCGGCTCGGCGGTGCCGTCGACGGTGACGACGTCGCGGGTGGGGCCGAGGCTGAGGCGTACCCGGGGGTCGCCGAGGAGATTGCGGGCGGTGATCGAGGCGCGGGGGGTGGAGATGAGGAACGTGGCGCCGTCCCAGTGGTAGGAGAGCGGGACGAGGTGGGCACCGCCCGGGGAGCCGGCCGTCGCGACCCAGAGATCGATCTCGCTCTCCAGCTTCGCGCGGGTGTCCCGCAGGCGCTCCGCCAGGGAGCGCGGCGGCGCGATCGTCGGGTCCGGTGCGGTCACTGCGTCTCGATCCCTTCCGCGAGCTGCGCGAGCGTCGGCGCCGAGGGGGCGTCCTCCCACACGAAGCCGTCCGGGTCCGTGAAAGAGCCGATGTCGCCGCCGACGGCGAGGCAGTGCGAGCCGGTCCCCTCGGGGGAGACGCCGGCGACCTTGGCGAGGCCGCGGCGCTTGTACAGCGCCAGCTTGACGGGGCCCGAGCCGGTGGCGAACTCGACGTACTTGCTGCCGAAGCCCTTGGCGACGGTGAGCCCGCGGTCGACGTAGAAGCGCTTGCTCGCGGTCACGTCCGCGACGCCCAGCAGGAGCACCAGCTCGTCGAACTTCCGGGTCGCCGGGCCGGTGTCCTTCTTGGACGACGACGCGAGCTGCCAGATCGTCCCGTCCGGGGCCTGTACGACGCCGCCGTAGCCCCACAGCGACTTCGCGGCGGGCTTCAGCGTCGTGGCGCCGGCGGCGACCGCGGCGTCGACGAAGGCGTTGACGTCGGCCGGCTGGGACACCACGAGCGAGAGCGTGAAGCCGCGGAAGCCGGTGCTGGGGGCCTGAGAGGGCCGCAGGCGCAGCTGCGTGTCCAGGCCGAAGGCGGTGGTGTAGAAGCGGTGGGCGGCCTCGGTGTCGGCCACTTCGAGGGTGAGGGATTCGATGGTTGCCATGTCCTTCACGCTAGGTGCGGTGGGGTGAGTGGTGCTTCTCGATTCCTGACCGGTCTCGTCCTGACCGGTCTCGTCCTGGCCGGTCTCGGCGAGGGCCGCGGTGCGGGCGCGTCCCCATTCGGGCTGGCACATGTGTGACTCCTCAGCGCGACTGAGTGGGTGACTGAGAGCGTGAAACGAGTGCGTGAACGAGTGCGTGAATGAAGGACGCCGCCGCCCTTGCGGGCGGGCGGCGTGCGAGGGGTGTGATGGGGGCGAGGGGCGATGGCCCGGAAGGGCTCAGCGCAGCTCCTGGATGCGGACCAGGTTGCCCGCGGGGTCGCGGAACGCGCAGTCGCGGATGCCGTAGGGCTGCTCGGTCGGCTCCTGGACGACCTCGACGTCGCGGGCCTGCACCTTCTCGAACGTCTCGTCGAGGTTCGGGGTGGCCAGCAGGATCCAGCCGTAGGTGCCCTTGGCCATCATCTCGCGGATGGTGCGGCGCTCGTCCTCGGTGATCCCGGGGTCGACGGCCGGCGGCGCCAGCAGGATGGAGGTGCCGGGCTGGTTGGGCGGGCCGACGGTGATCCAGCGCATCGTGCCCTTGCCTACGTCGCTGCGGACCTCGAAGCCGAGGACGTCCCGGTAGAAGGCGACGGAGGCCTCCGGGTCGTCGTGCGGGAGAGCGGTGGTGTGAATCGTGATGTCCATGTCGATCAGGCTAGGCAGGGCCCGGGGGCGGCGCTTCTCGATTCCTGACCGTTCCTGACTGTTCTTCTCCTGCCGTCGGCCCCATGGCTGACGAGTCTTTTCCGTGCGTGGAAGGGCGACACCGGGCCCCGCTGCGTAGCCTTCGTGGCAGGAACAGGGAAAGGAGTTCCGCATGACTCCTCAGCAACCCAGGACCGAACTCGACGCCCGCTACAGCTCCGCGCTCAACCCGCGCCCCGGCGCCCAGGACGTCACCGCCACCGACTGGGCCGAAGCGCAGCGCCGGATGCGGGACGCCGAGGTCTTCTGGATCACCACGGTCCGGCCGGACGGCCGCCTGCATGTCACGCCGCTGATCGCCGCCTGGCACGACGGGGCGCTGCACTTCAGCACGGGGCGGGGTGAGCAGAAGGCGAAGAACCTGGCCGGGAATCCCCGCTGCGCCCTGACCACGGGGCACAACTCACTCTCCGAGGGCCTCGACATCGTGATCGAGGGCACCGCGGAGCGGGTGACGGACCCGGCGCGGCAGGAGGAGGTCATCGCCGCGTTCGAGGAGCAGTACGCCGACCACATCACCTCGCCGGAGGGGACGTTCTTCGGTTTCGGCGACCACATCCGGGGCGGGGACGACCTGCTGTTCGCGGTGGCACCCGCCACGGCGTACAGCTTCGGGCACGACGGCCGGGTGTTCAGCCACACCCGCTTCACCTTCCAGGACGTTCGCCGGTGATTCCAGCTCTATCCGAGCCCGCGCGACAACCCATAGGCGGACCACGGCGGCCGCTGCTACTTTCGCGGAGGCCGTGCGAGAGAACGAGGAGGTGGTACCCGTGAACGGATCGACATGGGTGCTCTCCTTCGGAGTCACGGTCGGGCGATAGGTCGTCCGGGAGCGCCGTTCAAGCGCACTCCCGAAAGGCACGACCATGGCCCTTCACTTCACGTCCGAACAGCGCCTCGACGACGGCGTCCTCGAGCGCGGATTCACCCTCGGCGAGATCCCCGGCATCCTGTGGACGCCCGCATCCGCATCCGCACCCGCGCCGCTGATCCTGCTCGGCCACCCCCCGCTCGGCCTGCACGCGATGTACCCCCGGCTGGTGGCGCGGGCCCGGCAGGCCGCGGCGGATGGCTTCGCCGCGGCCACCATCGAGCTTCCCGGCAGCGGGGACCGGCCCCGTTGGACCGCCGCCGAGCAGGCCCGCGCCGACCTGCGCCGGGCTGTGCAGGCCGGCGAGCCGGTCAGCGACGAGATCGTCGACGCGCTCGTCCTCCCGCTCGTCGACAAGGCGGTCCCGGAATGGCGGGCCGCCCTCGACGCCCTCCTGCCGCTGCCGGAGATCGGCGGCCCGGTCGGGTACTCGGGGGGAGTGATCTCCATCGGCGTTCGCCTTGCGGTGGTCGAGCCGCGCATCGTGGCCGCCGGTCTCTTCGCCGGGAGTTTCGTGCCTCGCGCCATGTTCGAGGAGGCCCGCCAGGTCACCGTTCCGCTGCACGTCCTGCTGCAGTGGGACGACGAGGGGAACGACCGGCAGGCGGCCCTGGACCTGTTCGACGCCTTCGGCTCCAAGGAGAAGACGCTGCACGCCACCATGGGCGGACACACCGGCGTCCCGCAGTACGCGGGGGACGCCGTGGCCCGGTTCTTCACCCGGCACCTGAAGTGAGGCCGGGCCGCCGGGCCATCAGCGGGCGGTGAGCCATCCGGGCCACGCCGGAAGTCACAGCGCCGCGGTGAGGCGCCTTGGCTCACTCTTGCAAGCAGGTGCTTGCAATAGTTAGCGCTGTGCGGCAAGGTGGGGGCATGGCATCGCTCAACGTCGGCAATCTCGGTGAGTATCTGCGCGAGCAGCGGCGCAGCGCGCAGTTGTCGCTGCGGCAGCTCGCCGATGCCGCCGGGGTGTCCAATCCGTATCTGAGCCAGATCGAGCGCGGGCTGCGCAAGCCGAGCGCGGAGGTGTTGCAGCAGGTCGCCAAGGCGCTGCGGATCTCCGCCGAGACGCTGTACGTCCGCGCCGGGATCCTGGACGCCGAGCGGGACCGGGACGAGGTCGAGACGCGTGCCGTGATCCTCGCCGATCCGACCCTGACCGAGCGTCAGAAGCAGGTGCTCCTGCAGATCTACGAGTCGTTCCGCAAGGAGAACGGATTCGGGGGCACCGAGGACGGTGAGGTGTCCGAGACGGCGCAGGAGCCCGTCGAGGAGGACGGCGCCTCGATACGGGTCGCCGGGAGCGATGCCTCCACGAGCAAGGGCGGCACGTCCGCCGAACGCCGCGGCCGCAGCGGTGGCAGTAGCCGCAAGAGCGGCGGCAGTGACAGCGATCCGCAGCAGACGGCCGGCTGAGCCGGACCAGGGCACCGGCCGCCCGCCGCGGATCACCCAACCCTCAGCCGAAACGACATCCGGGAGGACCCTCACCATGGCCATCACCGACGACCTGCGCAAGACTTTCAGCGACCCGACTCCGCTCTACTTCGCCGCCGGTACCGCCGACCTCGCGCTGCAGCAGGCCAAGAAGGTGCCGGCCCTGGTGGAGCAGCTGCGCACCGAGGCACCGGCCCGGATCGAGGCCGTCCGCAAGACCGACCCGAAGGCCGTCCAGGAGAAGGCGACCTCCCGGGTCAAGGAGACGCAGGAGAGCCTCCAGGCCAAGGTCAACGAGCTCCTCGGCTCGCTCGACGCCGACCTGAAGAAGCTCGGTGAGACCGCCCAGGACCTCGCCCTGCGCGGGGTGGGCGTGGCCGCCGAGTACGCGGTCAAGGCCCGGGAGGCCTACGAGAAGGTCGCCGAGCACGGCGAGCAGACCGTGAAGACCTGGCGCGGCGAGGCCGCGGAGAACATCGAGGACATCGCCGTGGCCGTCGAGCCCAAGGCCGAGCCCGCCACCGAGGCGAAGGCCGAGCCCAAGGCCGAGGCGAAGCCGGCCGCCGTCGAGGTCACGGACGACTCCAAGAAGCCCGCCGCCAAGAAGGCCCCGGCGCGCAAGACCACGCCGGCCGCCAAGAAGACGACCCCGCCCGCGAAGTAAGGATCACGGGCCGGGCACTCTCGCGGTGTCCGGCCCGTTCTACGGGTAGCCGGCCGGCGGTTGCGGGTACGGTGACCGCGTAAGGGACGAGCCGACTCGGGTGGTGGACGTTGTGCTGATGCAGGGCTTCGCGAATCTCATGTGGCTGCTGAGCATGGCACTGATCGTTTTCAGCGGCTTCGCACTGATCGACGCGGCCACGCGCCGTGAGGACGCCTACCGCGCGGCGGACAAGCAGACCAAGCCGTTCTGGCTGATCATCCTCGGGATCGCCTTCGTGGTGAACCTGATCTTCCCGATCCTGTCGTTCCTGCCGATCATCGGCCTGATCGCCATCATCGTGTACATGGTCGACGTCCGCCCGGCCCTCCGCGGCCTCCCCGGCGGCGGCCGCAGGACCAGAGGCTCCAGCAGCGACGGCCCCTACGGCCCGTACAACGGCGGCCGCTAGACAGAGACGCGAGCGGACGCGCCCCACAGGGGCGCGGGAACCGCGCGACCAGCCACAACGGACGCGCACCCGGGAACGCGAGCGCACCCCTACGGCGCGTCCCCGCTCACCCCGCCCCGGTCCAGCAGAAGCACAGCCACGTCATCGGTCAGCTCGCCCCCGTTGAGCTCCCTGACCTCGTTCACCGCGGCCTGCAGCAGCTCCTCCCCCCGCAGGCCCAGCGCCAGCTGCCTCCGCACCATCTCGACCATCCCGTCCTGCCCGAGCCGCTCCCCGCTCTCGCCGACCCTGCCCTCGATCAGCCCGTCGGTGTAGAGCATCAGGCTCCACTCGGCACCCAGCTCCACCTGCATCCGCGGCCACCGAGCACCCGGCAGCAGCCCGAGCGCCGGACCGTTGTTGTCGTACGGCAGCAGGCGCGCGGGAAACCCGGGCCGGGCCAGCAGCGGCGACGGGTGACCGGCCAGGCACAGCCCCGCCCGGCGCCCGTCCGGCGCGATGTCCACCGTGCACAGCGTCGCGAAGATCTCGTCGTCCGCCCGCTCGTGCTCCAGCACCTGCTGCAGCGTGCCCAGCAGCTGGTCGCCGCACAGACCCGCCAGGGTCAGCGCGCGCCAGGCGATCCGCAGCTCCACGCCGAGCGCGGCCTCGTCCGGGCCGTGCCCGCAGACATCGCCGATCATGGCGTGCACGGTGCCGTCCGAGGTGCGGACGACGTCGTAGAAGTCGCCGCCGAGCAGTGCGCGCGACCGGCCCGGGCGGTAGCGGGCGGCGAAGCGCAGCGAGGAGCCCTCCAGCAGCGGCGTCGGCAGCAGGCCGCGCTCCAGCCGGCGGTTCTCCTGGGCGCGCACCCGGCCCTCGGCGAGCCTCCGCTCCGCGGAGTCGGAACGTTTCCGCTCCACCGCGTACCGGATCGCGCGGCTCAGCAGCCGGCCGTCCAGCTCGTCGCGGAAGAGGTAGTCCTGGGCGCCCACGCGCACCGCCTCCGCGCCGCGCTCGGCGTCGCCGGACGCGGTCAGCGCGAGCACGGCGTGCCGGGGCGCGAGCTCCAGTACGTGCTTGAGCACCGCGAGCTCGTCGTGGTCATCGCCGCCGCCACTGCCGTCGGCAGCGTTGTCACCGCTCCTCGTCCGGCCCGGCGCGGGCAGCGCGAGGTCCAGCAGGATGCAGTGGACGTCGTCGGTCAGCAGCCGCTCGGCCTCGGTGAGGTTGCGGGCGGTGCGGACACGGATCGGCTTGCCGGCCTGGTCGAGCAGGTCCGGCACGATCGGCGACCCTGCCGGGTCGTCCTCGATCAGCAGCAGGGTGAGGTTGGTGTGGGCGGTCGTCTCGGCCCTCCCCGGCGCGGTCCTGGCCTGGTCCGTGACGTTCTCGGCCTGGCCTGCCGTGCGCGGGGCGCCTGCCAGGGCCTCCGTGGAGACCTTGGTGGTGCCGCCGTTGTGGGACGCGGCGTGCGCCTGACCGCCTTCCGCGGCCGGGATCGCTCTCTGCCGCGGTACGGGTACGGGCATTGTTCCGGGTTCCTTCCCTCCCCCCGAGGGCATGGCGGGGGCGAGGGATCGCGGCCCTTCCCCGGACCGCACGTCGCGACTGTGCGTCGTGCGAGCGGGGGATGCCCCTTCGAACGGGGACCATAGCGGGTGTCGCCGCCGCAGCGGAATGGTGTGAGGCACGCCGCTCGGCCATCGGCCACTGTCATATGCCGCGTTTAGTACCGCAGTTGGACAGGCCGGAGATGCCCCAGGGATGACGAACGTCACGTCCACGCCTGGTTTGGGGGCGTGATCACCGTGCCCTGGGTCACGTGGCCCATGTCACCTGCGTGTTGGCGGGGTGCGGGGCGCGGTGGGACCGGTCAGCCGGCGTCGGGCCGGACCACCCCGAGGATCGGCATCGACCCCGCCCCCGCGATCGTCACCGTCCGCCCCGGCCGCGGGGCGTGCACGACGGCGCCGTCCCCGACGTACATGCCGACGTGGCTCGCGTCGTCGAAGTAGATGATGAGGTCACCGGGCCGCATGTCCCGGATGTCCACGCGCTTCAGCTGCTTCCACTGCTCCTGCGAGGTGCGCGGGATGCCCGTCCCGGCCGACAGCCAGGCCTGTGAGGTGAGCCCGGAGCAGTCGTACGCCTTCGGGCCCTCGGCGCCCCACTGGTACGGCTTGCCGATCTGCGCGGTGGCGTAGGCGATGGCCTTCCTGCCCTGTGCGGTGGCCTCGCCCTTGATGTCGTCGAGGATGCCGGAGCTCAGCCAGGCGCTCTGCGCCTGCTCGGCGGCCTCCTCCTCCAGCCGGGCCAGGCGCTCCCGCTCCTCTTCCTCCAGCGTGGCCTCGAGCTTCTCGGCCGCCTTGATCTGCTTCTCGATCTTCTTCTGCGCCTTGGCCTTGGCTTTGCGGCCAGCCTCCAGCTTGCGCCACTGTCCCTCGGCGTCCTTGGCGTACTGCTCCAAGTCCTCCTGGGTGCGGGTCATTTCGGCGAGCAACCCCTTGGCCGCGTGCTGGCCCTGGCGCGCCCGGCCGGCCCCGTCGAGGAATTCCTGCGGATCGTCGCTGAGCATCAGGTGCGCCTCGGGCGGCAGCCCGCCGCCGCGGTACTGGGCGGCGGCAGCGGCGCCCGCGCGGTCCTCCAACTCCTCCAGCCTCGCCTTGCCCTTGACGATCTTCTTGGCCAGTCGGATGATCTCGGCGGACTGCTTCTTCGCCTTCTCCTCCGCCGCGTTGTACTCCTCGGTGGCCACGGCCGCGGCGCGGTAGAGGCCGGCGAGTTTCTTGCGTACGGCTTCGAGTTCGGCGGTGGTGGCGGGGGTGCCCGCGGATGTGCTCGCGCTCGGGGACGGTGTGGGGGTCGGGTTCGCGAACGCCGTTCCCGGTGCCGCCAGTACGGTGACCGCGCAGACCACGGTCACGGCCGCCGTGAGCAGACCGCCCTTGCCCGTCCTCATGAACCGGTCCCCCAAACTGATTTACCGTCAGTAACATTCGGTCGTCCGGGGGATGCTGCCACGCCGGTGCGCGCACCGTACAGAGGGAGTACTGCCCGTCCCTCCTTCCGTTGCACACCCGGCACGACGATCGCCCCGCCGATGTGACGAACGACTCACGGAGATCGTTCCCGCCGATCCACCGTCCGTGGGGACGCAGAAGCGGCGCGACCTCAGACGCGGCAGGACCTCAGACGCGGGGGGACCTCAGACGCGGCGAAACCTCAGGCGCGCGGCGCCAACGCCTCCCATCGCACGGTCACTTCCCCCTGCCGCCACCGCGCCGGCCGGTCGGTCACCGGCCAGTCGGCCGTGAGGTCGCGCACCGCGCGGATCCAGCGCTGGCGGGCGCCGTAGGAGGCGTAGGGCGCGGCGGCCGCCCAGGCGCGGTCGAAGTCGCGCAGGAAGGCGTGCACCGGCTCGCCCGGGACATTGCGGTGGATGAGCGCCTTCGGCAGCCGTTCCGCGAGGTCGGAGGGGCGGTCGAGGGAGCCGAGCCGGGTCGCGAAGGTGACCGTGCGCGGTCCCTCCGGGCCGAGGGCGACCCACACGTGCCGGCGACCGATCTCGTCGCAGGTGCCCTCGACGAGCAGCCCGCCGCGCGAACCCGTCGCCGGATCGGCGGGCGCCAGCCGCGCGCACAGCCGCTGCCAGGCGCCGGCGACCTCGGCCTCGTCGTACTGGCGCAGCACGTTCGCCGCACGGACAAGGAGGGGCCGTCCGTCGACCGGGATCTCGAAGCCGCCGTGCCGGAAGCGCAGGCCCTCGCGCTCGTAGGGGCGGGCCGCCGCGACCCGGGCCGGTTCGATCTCGACGCCCACCACGCGCGTGCGTGGCGCAGCTCCGCGCAGCCGGTGCAGCAGTTCGACCGCCGTCCAGGGGGAGGCGCCGTAGCCGAGGTCGACGGCGACGGGATCGGCGGCGCGGCGCAGTTCGGCGCCGTGCGTGGCGGCGATCCAGCGGTCCATCCGGCGCAGCCGGTTGGGGTGGGTGGTCCCGCGCGTCACCGAGCCCACGACGGGCGTCCCCGCGCGCGAGCGCAGCCGGGCGTGGGGGAGCGGGAGGGCGCGGGCTGTCATACGTACGAGGGTATGCGGGTACGCGGACGGGGCCGTGCGCCCGTCCTTTCGGTGCTACGCACCCCGGTCTCGAACGGTTGAGCGATGTCCGGTAATGATTCGGCAAAGAAGCGTTCCGTGGCTGCTGCACGGAAATGGGAACGTGCCCTTCCGCTGTTCACCCACCGGAGGAGCCGCATCCCCTCCGCAGCCATGCCTGCCCGCAGCGAGGAGGAACGCCACGTGAGCCAGTACATCGCGAGGCTCGGTCGGCGCTCCCCGTCCACCCCTCCGCGCCTGCGGCTGCACCGCAGGCCACGCCGGGTGGCGATGCTCTCCGTGCACACCTCCCCGCTGCACCAGCCGGGCACCGGCGACGCCGGCGGCATGAACGTCTACATCGTCGAACTCGCGCAGCGCCTCGCCGCGATCAACATCGAGGTCGAGATCTTCACGCGGGCCACCGCCGCCGCCCTCCCGCCCGCCGTGGAACTGGCCCCCGGCGTCCTCGTCCGGCACGTCGACGCCGGCCCCTACGAGGGTCTCGCCAAGGAGGACCTCCCGGCCCAGCTGTGCGCCTTCACGCACGGCGTGATGCAGGCGTGGGCGGGTCACCGCCCCGGCCACTACGACCTGGTCCACTCCCACTACTGGCTCTCCGGCCACGTCGGCTGGCTCGCCGCCCAGCGCTGGGGCGTCCCCCTGGTGCACGCCATGCACACCATGGCCAAGGTCAAGAACGCCAACCTGGCCGACGGCGACACCCCCGAGCCCGCCGCCCGCGTCATCGGCGAGACCCAGATCGTCGCCGCCGCCGACCGGCTGATCGCCAACACCGCCGAAGAGGCCGACGAACTCGTGCGGCACTACGCGGCCGATCCCGCCAAGGTCGCCGTCGTCCACCCCGGTGTGAATCTCGCCCGCTTCCGCCCCGCCGACGGCCGCGCCGCCGCCCGCGCCCGCCTCGGTCTCCCCCAGGACGCGGTGATCCCCCTCTTCGCGGGCCGCATCCAGCCCCTCAAGGCGCCCGACGTGCTGCTCCGCGCGGTCGCCGTCCTGCTCGCCGAGCGCCCCGAACTGCGCTCGCGGCTCTGCGTCCCCGTGGTCGGCGGCCCCAGCGGCAGTGGCCTCGCCAAGCCGGAGGGGCTGCAGAAGCTGGCCGCGCGTCTGGGCATCGCCGACGTCGTGCGCTTCCACCCGCCCGTCGGGCAGGAACAGCTCGCGGACTGGTTCCGCGCCGCCTCCGTCCTCGTCATGCCGTCCTACAGCGAGTCCTTCGGCCTGGTCGCCATAGAGGCGCAGGCAGCCGGCACCCCGGTGCTCGCGGCGGCCGTCGGCGGCCTGCCGGTGGCCGTACGGGACGGCCGCACCGGCTTCCTGGTGCAGGGCCACGACCCCGCCGCCTACGCGCGCGTGCTGCGCGAGTTCGCCGACAACGCGGAGCTGTCGTCCCGCATGGGCGCCGCCGCCGCCCGGCACGCCCAGTCCTTCGGCTGGGACACGGCCGCGGCCGCCACGGCCGACGTCTACACGGCCGCGACCCAGGCCCACCGCCGTCACGTACGCTCGCACCATGGCTGACGCAGAGAAGGCGGCGCAGGTGATCGAGGCGGCCCTGAAGGACGCCGACCTCGCATGGGAGAGCACGACACCCGGCACCTACGTCGTGAAACTCCCCGGCACCCGCAAGCTGTCGACGACGGTCTCCCTCATCGTCGGCCGCCACTCGCTGTCGCTGAACGCCTTCGTCGTCCGCCACCCCGACGAGAACGAGGCCGGCGTCCACCGCTGGCTCCTCGAGCGCAACCTCAAGCTGTACGGCGTGAGTTACGCGGTGGACCAGCTCGGCGACGTGTACGTCACCGCCAAGCTGTCGCTGGCCGCCGTCACCCCCGACGAGATCGACCGCCTGCTCGGCCAGGTGCTGGAAGCGGCGGACGGCGCCTTCAACACCCTGCTGGAGCTGGGGTTCGCCTCCGCGATCCGCAAGGAGTACGAGTGGCGGGTCTCGCGGGGGGAGTCGACGCGGAACCTGGAGGCGTTCGCGCATCTCACCCGGCGTACGAAGGAATGACCGCCGTACAACCTCAGGGGGGTCCGGGCGGTCTGTGACGCTGGTCAAGCCCTACCAGCTAAGAGGTTGTGCATGCGCACTGGCAGAACCGGCACCGTGGCCGCGCTCGCGGGGGCGCTCGCCCTCGTGGCGTTCGGCGCACCGGCCGCTCAGGCGGCGGACACCGGCATCACGGTGACCGGCATGGTCGTCAACGACGGCAAGCCCATCGTCGTGGGCGTCAGCGAGGAGAAGTTCCCCAGCGTCAGCTTCCGCGTGACCTGGCCCTCGGGTTACACGCCCCACACCATCGACGCGTTCCCGTACCTGTACCACGGCACCACCGCCGCCGCGGGCGCCGAGGACGGCGGCATCTACATGGCCGGCACCATCCTGTACGAGGACAGCCCGACCTCCGCGGACGTCGAGGGCGACCTGTACATCGATCCGCGCTACACCCTGGACTCCCACAACGACGCCACGACCTGGAAGATCGCCGTCACCGCGCGGCTGTGGGACAAGACGGACACGAAGATCAAGGCCGAGGAGCGTCTGACCGGCCTCGGCTCCGTGCAGGTCAAGCGCGCGGCCCGGGTCTCCGTCAACGCCTCGCCCGAGCCGGTCGCCAAGGGCAGGACGATCACCGTGACGGGCAGCGCCACACGCGCGGACTGGGTGAAGCACGCCTACGTGGGGTACGGCGGCAAGCTTGCCAAGCTCCAGTTCCGCAAGGCGGGCACCAGCACGTACACCACGGTGAAGACGGTGCAGGCGAGCTCCACGGGCGCCCTGCGGACGACGGTCACGGCCGCCGCCGACGGCTACTGGCGCTGGACCTTCTCCGAGACGTCCACGACGGGCGGCGCGACGGCGAAGGGCGACTACGTCGACGTGAAGTGACGTGCCGCCCCGGGGCCTTGCCCACCGCGGTAACGCCCCGGGGTGACCCCGACCAGCTTCCGGAAGTGCCGGGTGAGATGGGCCTGGTCGTAGAAGCCGGTGTCCAGGGCGACCTGGCTCGGGGAGCCGCCCGCCAGCAGCAGCCGGCGGGCCCGGCCGACCCGGCGGGACATCAGGTACTGGTGCGGGGCGATGCCGTAGGCGCCGCTGAACGCCCGTACGAGATGGGCGGGATGGGCGTCGAGCAGGGCGGCGGCGTCCTTCAGGCTCAGCCCTTCCACGACGTGCTCGTCGAGCAATTCCCGTAGCTGCCGCGCGAGAACGGGATCGGGCCGGGGCGGCTGCCCGGCGTTCCGGGACCGCAGATGCTCGCGCAGCCGCTGCCCGACGAGCGTCAGCCGGCTCTCGGCCTCCAGCTCGTCACCGGGCCGCAGCAGCGCGGCATGCACCTGCCCGACCCGGCGCCGCAGCAGCGGGTCGCGCAGATCGGGCCGGTCGACGGCGGCGCCGATGAGCCGGTCCTCCAGGTGGGTGCCGTCCAGGTACAGGACACGCTTGCGGAAGCCGTCCGCGGTGGCCGCGGCGCCGTTGTGCGGAACGTGCGGCGGCAGCAGGGTCACCGTGTCGTGCGGCGTGCCGTGCTCGTGCCGGTCGAGGTCGTACCGCACGGCGCCGTCGTCGACGATCAGCAGCGTCCAGGCGTCGTGGACGTGCATCGGGTAGGCGTACTCGGTGAAGCGGGCGTGGAACACCTCGACGACGCCGGGCACGCCGGGCCGCCAGGCGGAGACCTGCTGCTCGGTGGCTGGCTGCGGAGCCATGCAAAGAACGTACAAGACGCGCGCGGGACCGGACCGGCAGTCTCGCTGCCATGAGCACACGCTTCGACACGAAGATCGCCGTCCTGCTGCGCGAGGACCTGGAGACCTGGCAGCGTCTGAACGTCACCGCGTTCCTGGTCAGCGGCCTCGGCACCCAGCTCCCCGAGGTGATCGGCGAACCGTACGAGGACGCGGACGGCGTCCCCTACCTGCCGATGTTCCGCCAGCCGGTGCTGGTCTTCGAGGGCCCGAAGGAGACCCTGACGGCGGCCCACGGCAAGGCCCTGTCCCGCGCCCTGCCCCGGGCGGTCTTCACGAGCGACCTGTTCGCGACGGGCAACGACACCGACAACCGCGCGGCGGTACGGGCGGTGGGGACGGCGGACCTGGACCTGGTGGGCCTCGCGGTCTACGGCCCGAGGAACGCGGTGGACAAGATCCTCAAGGGCGCCCGCATGCACCCGTGAGACCCTGAGGCCATGCCCCGCCCCCTCCTCTTCCTGGACGTGGACGGCCCGCTCCTGCCCTTCGGCGAGCCGACGCGGGACGCTGCGGACGCGGGCGACGGGGCCAACGGAGACAACAGCGGCAACCGAGCCGACGGGGCCAAACCCCCGGCCAACGGCGGCAACCGAGCCGACGGGGGCAAACTCCTGGCCAACGGCGGCACCCGAGCCGGCGGGGACAACCCCCTGGCCAACGGCGGCACCCGAGCCGGCGGGGACAACCCCCTCCTCCACCGCCTCGACCCGGCCCTCGGCCCCCGCCTCCTCGCCCTGGACTGCGTCCTGGTCTGGGCGACGACCTGGTCCGACGAGGCGAACACCACCATCGCCCCGCTGCTGGGCCTCCCGCCCCTCCCGGTGATCGACTTCCCGGAGGCAACGGCCCCCGTCCCCCGCGGCGTGCACTGGAAGACCCACTCGCTGTCGGAGTGGGCGGGCCACCGCCCGTTCATCTGGCTGGACGACGAGATCACCGAGACGGACCGCACCTGGACGACCGCGGCCCACCCGGCCCCGACCCTGCTGCTGCGGGTGGACCCGGCGCGCGGTGTGACGGAGGAGGACTTCGCAACGATGGGGGAGTGGCTGCGCCTACACGGCTGCCGATGACGGGCCCGTGCCGGCCGGGCGAGGCTCGCCGTGGAAGACCTGCGTGGCATGCCAGGTGCGGTGAGCCGCGGCGACGGGCCGGGCACCCGGCTGAGGCCCGACGATCGGACGCCCGGAGAGCGAGAGCACATGCGCCCGGGCGGCATCACTGTGCCCGACGAACTGCTGCGAGACGACTATGCGGTGACCTTCGCCGACACCGAGGACGCCCTTGTCGAACAGCTTGTGGTGCAGTGAGCAGAGGCACAGCCCGTTGTCGACCTCGTCCGGTCCGCCGAACGCCCACCAGCGCACATGCGCCGCCTCCAGCCCGACGGGCACCGCGCCGATCCGTCCGTCGTAGCCACAGAAGGCGCACCGGTACTCGTAGGCGGTGAGCACCAGCTCACGCATCCGACGGTCCCGCTGCTGCCGCCGAGTGCCCGAGAACTGCTCGACCTCCAACGGCTCCAAAGCCAGCCCGACGGCTTCGCACAGGTCGGGGTGGAGCGAAGGCGGGAAGTTCGCGTCGAGCACGGCACGTGCCATACGTCCGAGCAGATCCGGTTCCCTCCGCAACGCCGCCCGCAGATCCGGCGCGAGCCGCCCGGCTGCACGGGTCGCGCGCAACTCCCGTATCCCGGTACCCGGACTACCGGGGCCGCGATCGCTCCGCACTTCCCACACCCCGTCACTGACCAGGTGGTGGAACGGATAGGCGGGCGTAGTGGGCCCGCTCGGACCGTACTCGGCCAGCAACCGCTTGAGATCGTCCTCCACCGCGCTGTACACCAACGCGCCTTCGCCGTCCCGCTGAAACCGCCCCAGGGCATACAGGAGAAGCAACGGTTTGTGTGGAGCCCGAACCCCACTCCGGCTCCACTGCCTCAACTCCGCCGCACGCCTGACCCAGTCCATGACGGGCGATGGTATCGACGCAGGACGACCCCTCAGGCTGTGCGTCAGGGCCAGGTGCACTCGATACGGTCATGCCGCACGGCATAAGCCGCGGGCCCACCCTTCTCGACAGCCCGGTGAATGGCATCACGCCGGGCGACGAGCCTTTCGACCATCTCGGCACTGCGAAGCTGCTGGTTGTCGAGGTAGAACAGCACTGCCTCCCGCTCCAGAACGGGCCGGATCTCTACATCCCGGGTCTTGATCCGTCCGTCTTTGGAGAGCGGGACCCAGGACCGATCGAGACCGTGCGTGATCCATTCCTCGTCGGGGACGTCCTGCCCGTCTTCGGGGAAGACGTCTCCGATGCGATGGACCGTCCACCCACAGGCTCTCAGCCCCTCGGCGACACGTCGCCCCAGATTCCGGTCCAGGAAGAACTCATGCGGCAAGGTGCACCACTGCCCGGCAGAGCGCGTCCACTTGCTCAGGCGTCATGTCGTAGTCGTAGGCGATGTCCTCGACGGTCTCCCCGGCTTCCCACAGATCGGTGATGGCCTTGACCGGGACCCGGTTGGCGGCGACCACGGGCAGACCGTGACCGAATCGTGGGTCGATCACCACGGGAACCGCGTCCGGGTACTGCCGTAGCCGCAGACTTGAAGGGAAATCGTCGCCCGGCTCCCAGGTGAGGAAGCGGAGATAGTCGGAGACCACTTCCCTGATGGGTACCTGGCCGTCGCGGGCCCTGCGGAGATCTCCCCAACCGTGCTCGATGAAGATGTCCACACCGTCCGTGGCGATGCGCTTCGAGACGAGACCGTAGGGCGTGTCGAAGGCGTCCCGTACGGCGGCGGCCGCCTCTCTGATCTCGCTCATGCGCAGGCCGAGAGAGCGCAGAGAACGCAGGACGTGCGCCTCTGCCACCGCGATGAACGGCACGGAGGGCTGCCCCTTCCGCACGGGCTCCACCTGGTGGACCAACGGAGCTCCAGCAGCTGTGCCCTTCAGCCAGGAGGTGAGGGTCGACTGCGGAATCTCCAGGTAGGAGGCGGTCTCCGTGGGTGTCAGAAGCCCGTCCTTGAACCTGTCGACCATGCCCCACCTCCTCCTCGCGCCGGACCTCGCATCGTGGCACATCAAGCCTCCCACCCAAGGGTCCCCCGCACACCCGGTCCGGGTTTCAGCCGGCCGCAAGGAAGGGTTCCTGGCAGCGGCAGTCACGGCAACGCCCTGGTTCCCGTGCGCGGAAGGCGCGGTCGCAGCCGTCGCAGGTCTGAAAGGGCAGGACGGTGGCAGGGCGACGTTCGTCGGGCGCTGACCTGGCGGGGTCGGGCAGTGGTGTCTGACGCAGCCGGAAGGCGAGGATGCCTGCCGAACGAGCGCGGAGCCGGTCGGGGAGCCTCGCGGTGAGCCGCTCGGTGATCTCGACGGCCCCGAGACCCGCTGCCAGCCACTCCGCCACGGCAGGTGCCAGCCGTGCGGCCTCCTCCGTGGAGAGGACGAGCCGCGGATCGACTCGACGCAGAGCGGCGAGCACGGCGACCGCTTGCGGGTCGGTGTCGGTGAGCGCGGGCCGGGCTCACCGGCCTGGGCGGGAGAGGCTCCGCAGTGGGCTCGGGCATCGACGCCACACGACCGGCCGCGGGGTCCGGGTCCGGGGCAGCGTCCGCGGCCGGAACGTCGTAGAAGAACGTGCGCGTACGGATCTGCCCTGAGGCCGTCCGCTCGCGGCGGCGCTTCAGGTGACCGGCCTGCTCCAGCTCCCTGAGAGCGCGCGAGATCAGGATCTCGCCCTCGGTGAAGTGCTCACACAGGGCGGCGATGGTGACGGGCGAACCGTCCGGGAGAGACAGGATGTACGTCGCCACGCCGATCGTGACCGCACTGCCGCGCCGTTGCGCGAGGGCGTTGGAGATCACGGTGAAGTCGGCGGTGAGCCGGGTGCGTACATGAATCACACCGGAGGTCGGAGCTCCGGCGTCGGCGCGCAGGCGCGCGTTAGACTGCGGGTCAGCCATCGGGAAGGGGCTACTTCCTGATCGGTGAGGCCCTCGTTCGGGATGCCAGTCCCGGCCGGGGGCCGTATCTGTTTGCGGTTGTCGCGGCGAACGTAACCGTCCGTATCCCAGCGCCGCAAGCCGGTCACTCGGACGGGTGATGCGGTCGGGAGGGTGGGTGGGCGGGTAGTTCTTTCCCCGGTTCTTTGGGAGTTGAGCCGTCCACCGCCTCCTCGCGGACGAGGAACCGGCGGGCCGGGAGGACGGACGGGGACCGGGGCCCGGTGGGCTCGGAAGCGGTGCCGGTCAGTCCTGATGGTGTCCATGAATGCCGTACGCCCAGACGGATCGCCTACTGCCTCGCCCTCGCTCCGCCTCTCCGTGCGCCTGGCGCCTCACGTCTCCAGGTATCTCAACACCGCCAGGATGCGCCGGTTGTAGCCCGTCGTGTGGGACAGCTCCAGTTTGTCGAAGATCGCGTTGAGGTTCTTCTCCACCGCGCTCAGGGAGATGTGCAGCTTCTGCGCGATCGCCGTGTTCGTGTGGCCCTGGGCCAGGACCTCGAGGACGCTGCGCTCGCGGGGGGTGAGGCGGGCCAGGGGGTCTGCGTGGGTCGTGCGGATGACCAACTGCCGTACCACCTCGGGATCGATGGCGGCGCCGCCCGCCTGGATGCGTTCCAGCGCGTCCAGGAACTCCTCGACCTGGGCGACCCGGTCCTTGAGGAGGTATCCCACCCGCTCCGCGCTGGAGGCCAGCAACTGCGCCGCGTAGTTGCGCTCGATGTGCTGGGACAGCACCAGCACGCCGACCTCCGGCCACCGTTCCCGGATCTCCAGGGCCGCGCGCAGTCCCTCGTTGGTGTGGGTCGGAGGCATCCGGATGTCGAGGACGACGACATCGGGGCGCCGGGCGGCCATCTCCTCCAGCAGGGGCCCGGCCTCGCCGAACGCGCCCAGCACCTCGTGGCCCTCCTCCACGAGCAGCCGGACCACGCCCTCGCGCAGCAGGGTCGAGTCCTCGGCGATCATCAGGCGCATGGCAGCTCCGCGGTCACGATGGTGGGTCCCCCCTCGGGGCTGTCGACGTGCAGGATGCCGTCCAGCGCGGCCACCCGGCTGCGCAGTCCGCTCAGTCCGCTGCCCGACGGATCCGCGCCGCCCCTGCCGTTGTCCCGGACCTGCACCGCGAGCACCCTGTCACGCAGCGCCACCCGCACCACGACGGCCGTGGCCCGGGAGTGCTTGGCCGCGTTGGTCACGGCCTCCGACACCACGAAGTACGCCGCGGTCTCCACCGGTTGCGGCAGTTCGCCGACGACGTCGAACTCCGTACGGACGGGGATGCCGCACCGCTCGGACACCCCGCTCAGTGCCTCCTCGAGCCCCAGGCTGTCCAGCGCCGAGGGATAGACCCGCCAGGCCACCTCGCGCAGTTCGGCGAGGACGTCCTGTGACTCCTGGTGCGCCTGGCGCAGCAGGGCCTCAGCCCGTGCGGTGTCGCCGTGCGCGCGGCGGGCGCGGCCGAGCAGCATGGCGAGCGCCACGATCCGTTGCTGGATCCCGTCGTGCAGGTCCCGTTCGATGCGCCGGCGTTCGGCGTCCACGGCCTGGACGACCGCGGCCCGGCTGGCGGCCAGTTCGAGGACGCGTCGCCGCAGCAGCTCCCGCTCGGAGGGGCCGAAGCACTCACGGGCGATCCGCGCGTCCAGCTCGGCGAGCGCGTGCAGTCCCTGGAGGTCGAGGAAGAGCAGGACCCCGCCGAGGACCACCTGGCCCACCACGTTGTGCCAGGGCAGACTTCCCCGGAGCATCGCCCACAGCAGTACGACCGCCAGTACGGCACCGAAGGCCAGCAGGGCGACGACGACACTGCACACCAGCCCCGCGACCGTGCGAACCGCCAGGTAGCGCAGGAGCTTCCGGTCGGACACCTCGTACTGCTCGGGGAAGCGGTCGCCGAAGAAGGCGGACCGCCGGGCGCGCTCCAGCACCGTCAGCCGGCGGATCCCGGTCATGAGGAGGCCGAGCGCGCCGGGCCGGGTGCGGGGCCACAGCAGGAAGGGGCCGAGGGCGGTGCCGGCGAGCAGGAAGTAGAGGAGGCCGATCAGGGCCGTCGCGCAGCCGAGGAGCACACCGGCACTTCGCCGCGGCCAGGAAGGGGGCCGGGTCGTCGCGTCGTCCTCACCGGCGTCCCCCTGCACGAGGGCCGAGCCTAGGGCGGGCCCATGCCGCGAGCAAGATCGGCCGGGTGCCGGGGGAGGCGGAACCCTCTCGTGGGAGGAGGCGGGGCGGGTCATGACGTACGGCGGTGCCGGGCGCCGGTGCGGTCGCGGCCGCGCAGCCGTACGGTCACGTACGCCACGATGGCGGCGGCCACCAGGGCCAGCACCGCCTTGGAGAGCACGCCGACATAGTCCCCCACCGTCTCCCACTGGTCCCCCAGCCAGTAACCGGCCATCACCAGCACGGAGTTCCAGACCAGGCTGCCGAGCCCGGTCAGCAGGACGAACACGGGCAGCGGCATCCGCTCCACCCCGGCGGGGACCGAGATCAGACTGCGGAAGATCGGCACCATACGGCCGAGGAGGACCGCCTTGGTGCCGTGCTTAACGAACCATTGCTCCGTGCGCTCCAGGTCGGATGCCTTCACCAGGGGCAGCTTCGCCCAGATCGCATGCATCCGTTCACGGCCGAAGAGCATGCCGATCCAGTACAGGAGCACCGCTCCCGCGACCGAGCCGAGCGTGGTCCAGAACAGCGCGGAGGCCAGGGTGAGCACCCCCTGCCCGGCGGCGAACCCGGTCAGCGGCAGGATCACCTCGCTCGGCAGCGGGGGGAACAGATTCTCCAGCGCGACGGCCAGACCGGCTCCGGGCCCGCCCATCGCGTCGACGAGATCGGCGGCCCACCCCGCGATCCCGTCGGCGGGTTCCTGCGGCAGGGCCAAGGAGATGAGAGGCACGGAAGTCTCCAAGCAGACGAGGCGATCCAGTCCCCCGGGCAACCGCCCCGGGCCTCTTCAGCCTAGAAACCCCAGCTCAACCCCGGTATGAGGTTCACCCCCCAGCCCACTGCGGTTTCCCGCACCCCGCCCTTGAGGCCCATGGGCTTGTCGCTGCGGCGACAGCGACAAGCCCCCTGCCTGCCACACGCCGCAGGCAGGGGGCTGATCAATACCCCTTACTTCTTCTTGCCCTGGTTCTTCACGGCCTCGATCGCCGCGGCTGCCGCCTCCGGGTCGAGGTAGGTGCCGCCGGGGTTCAGGGGCTTGAAGTCGGCGTCCAGGTCGTAGGAGAGCGGGATGCCCGTCGGGATGTTCAGGCCCGCGATGTCGGCGTCCGAGATGCCGTCCAGGTGCTTGACCAGGGCGCGCAGGCTGTTGCCGTGGGCGGCGACCAGGACCGTGCGGCCGGTGAGGAGGTCGGGGACGATGGCGTCGAACCAGTAGGGGAGCATGCGGACGACGACGTCCTTCAGGCACTCCGTCTGCGGGCGCAGCTCCGGCGGGAGGGTCGCGTAGCGCGGGTCGGAGAACTGGGAGTACTCGGCGTCACGGGCGAGCGGCGGCGGCGGGGTGTCGTAGGAGCGGCGCCACAGCATGAACTGCTCCTCGCCGAACTCCGCGAGCGTCTGCGCCTTGTCCTTGCCCTGCAGCGCGCCGTAGTGACGCTCGTTCAGGCGCCACGAGCGGTGGACCGGGATCCAGAGGCGGTCGGCGGACTCGAGGGCGAGCTGCGCGGTGCGGATCGCACGCTTCTGGAGGGACGTGTGGACCACGTCGGGGAGCAGGCCGGCGTCCTTCAGCAGCTCGCCGCCGCGCGTCGCCTCCTTCTCGCCCTTCGGGGTGAGGTTGACGTCCACCCAGCCGGTGAACAGGTTCTTCTCGTTCCACTCGCTCTCGCCGTGGCGGAGGAGGATCAGCTTGTACGGTGCGTCGGCCATGGGGCCGAGCGTAATCGAAGCCCTGCACGGCCCGCGCGCCCTGCCCGGTGGGCGGACGGTTGACGGGATCTGCTAATTGAGTGGTCCGCCCGGACGACGGGTTTGTAAGTTGTGCCTGCCGCTGAAGCCGCTTACATCCGGGGGGTCCCATGTCTGCCGTCGTCCGTGCGAGACGGGCGGTCCGCGAGACCGTCTCGGGGCTGCCCCCGGCGTTCTGGTGGCTGTGGACCAGCACCCTCGTCAACCGGCTCGGCGCCTTCGTCGCCACCTTCATGGCGCTGTACCTCACCCTCGACCGCGGCTACTCCGCCACCTACGCCGGTCTCGTCGCCGCACTGCACGGACTGGGCGGCGTGATCTCCTCCCTCGGTGCCGGCGTGATGACCGACCGGCTCGGACGGCGGCCGACGCTGCTCGTCGCGCAGGTCGCCACCGCCCTGTCGGTGGCGGCGCTCGGATTCGTGCACCACCCCGTCGCCATCGCCGCCGTCGCCTTCCTCGTCGGCATGGCCTCCAACGCCTCCCGGCCCGCCGTGCAGGCGATGATGGCCGACATCGTGCGGCCCGAGGACCGTATCCGCGCCTTCTCCCTCAACTACTGGGCCATCAACCTCGGCTTCGCCGTCTCCTCCATGGCGGCCGGCTTCATCGCCGAGTACAGCTACCTCGCCGGCTTCCTCATCGAGGCCGCGATGACGCTCGTGTGCGCCGTGGTCGTCTTCGTGAAGCTGCCCGAGTCGCGGCCCGTGCGCAGCGCCGAGACCGTGGCCCGGGAGAACTCCGTCTCGCTCGGCACCGTGCTGCGCGACGGCCGGTTCATGAGCGTCGTCGGGCTGTCGTTCCTCATCGCGCTGATCTTCCAGCAGGCCTCGGTGGGCCTGCCGGTCGCGATGGGCGAGGCCGGGTTCACCCCGGCCGACTACGGGATGGCCGTCGCCGTCAACGGTGTGCTCATCGTCGCCCTGCAGATCCCGGTGACCCGGTTCATCCAGCACCGCGACCCCGGGCGGCTGCTCGTGATCTCCTCGGTGCTCGCCGGGTACGGCTTCGGCCTCACCGCCTTCGCCGGATCGGTCGCGGTGTTCGCCCTCACCGTGTGCGTGTGGACCCTCGCCGAGATCGTCAACGCGCCGACCCAGACGGGACTCGTCGTACGGCTCTCCCCGGTGCACGGACGCGGCCGCTACCAGGGCATGTACACGATGTCCTGGTCCGTCGCCGCGCTCGTCGCCCCGCTGATGTCGGGCTTCGTCATCGACCGTTTCGGGGCCGAGTGGCTGTGGGCGGCGTGCGCCGTCATCGGCACGATCGCCGGTCTCGGGTACGGGCTGCTCATGCGGCGCCTGCCGGCGGAGGAACCGACGGCAGGCGTCTCCAAGGAGGAGCCGGTACGACCCGAGGTCAGCGCGTCCTGAGTTCCTCGGCAGGCCCGCTCACACCGACAGCGGCACCGCGTGGATCTCGTCGGCCTTGTGGCCGGTCCGCTCGTGGATGCGCTGGACCGCTTCGGCGGAGGGGGCCTCGGACAGGCAGTAGATCGTCCCGGACTCCGGGTCCGCCCAGGCCTGCCGGAAGTGGACTCCCTCCTCTTCCTGTATCTCGACGTCGGCAGCGTGCGCCTGCCTCAGCTGCTCCTCCGTGATGCCCTGCATTCCGTGGTGGACGTCCATGAACTGCGTCATCGCCTCGCACCTCCTCGTCCCGTGGCGTCCCGTACCTCCATGGTGGGCCTCGCCGCGGCCCCCGGCATGCCGGAGGACCCCGGCGCTCATGCCGCCGGGGTCCTCCGACTCCGTACCGAGAGCCCTGCCCCGTCAGCCGCACTGGCAGGGGTTGCCCGACTGGCAGCCGCAGCCGCAGCCCGAGCCGCAGCCGCAGGCGGCGATCAGCGTGAGGTTCCTGATCTCGGCGGGCTGCTCGGTCTCGCGCTCCTGGGTGGGGTCGGGCGTCGTGCTGGGGGAACTGGGGGAATCGGACATGGGTCCCTCCTCGAGGCCGGTGCCTGTGCCCATTGGACGCCCGCCCCGCCGGGCGCATCAACGGCGCACTGAGGCTCACGCACGCCCCGCCCGGCTCCCCACACGCCCGCCCCGCCGCAGGCCCGGGGAAGCCCTACGCCTGGATCTCCTGCTGCATCTCCGCCTGGATCTCGTCCGCGTGCTCACCCGTCACCAGGTACACCACGCGCTTGGCGACCGACACCGCGTGGTCGGCGAAGCGCTCGTAGTAGCGGCCCAGCAGCGTGACGTCGACGGCCGTCTCGATGCCGTGCTTCCAGCGGTCGTCCATCAGGTGCTGGAACAGCGTGCGGTGCAGCAGGTCCATCGCGTCGTCGTCCTGCTCCAGCTGGAGCGCCAGGTCGACGTCCTTGGTGATGATCACCTCCGCGGCCTTCGCCATCAGACGCTGGGCGAGCTGGCCCATCTCCAGGATCGTCGCGTGCAGATCGCTCGGCACCGCGTGCGACGGATAGCGCAGCCGGGCGAGCTTCGCCACGTGCTGGGCGAGGTCGCCGGAGCGCTCCAGGTCCGCCGACATCCGCAGCGAGGTGACGACGATCCGCAGGTCGGTCGCCACCGGCTGCTGCCGGGCCAGCAGGGCTATCGCACGGGCCTCCAGGTCGTGCTGGAGCTCGTCGACCTTCTGGTCGGCCTCGATCACGCTCTCGGCCAGCTTCAGATCGGAGTCGAGGATGGCGGTCGTGGCGCGCCCGATCGCCGACCCGACCAGCCGGGCCATCTCCACCAGACCGTCGCCGATCGAATCCAGTTCCTCGTGGTACGCGTCCCGCATCAGGCTTCCTCTCGTGCGTCTCTTCGGGGATCAGGGGCCAGGGCTCACTCGCTGCCGGGGACTCCCCGAACCCCACGCTCCCACGGTCCGTCCCTTACGCGTCCGTTTCCGTCACCCCAAATGAACCATCCCTGGCTCCAAGGTGAACTCTGGGCGACGAGTGTTCGAGCACGACCCCCGGCGGCTGTGGTCACCGCCTGAGCCGTGCCTAACCTGGATGCATGGACGTGAACGCGGCGGTCGCCGCAGCGGCAGCGATCGCCGGAGTGCTCACCGGCGTCATCGCCATGCTCGCGGTCCGTTTCAGCGAGCGCGAGCAGAAGCGCCCCACGCGCAGCTCTCTGCACACCGACCCGGTGCTTCCGCCGGGCGTGGACACCGTCCTGTCCGTGCTGCGCTCCTCCGCCGTCGTCCTCGACGAGGCCGACGGCGTGGTCAAGGCCAGCTCCGCCGCGTACGCCCTCGGGCTGGTCCGCGGCGGCAAGCTCGCCGTGGAGCCGATGCTGCAGATGGCCCGCGACACCCGGCGCGACGGCGAGATACGCCAGGTAGAGCTGGATCTGCCGCGGCGCGGCACCGGGCGCGGCGAGGCCCTCGCCGTCTCCGCGCGGGTGGCCCCGCTCGGCTCCCGGCTCGTGCTGCTGCTGGTCGAGGACCTCACCGAGGCCCGCCGGATCGAGGCGGTCCGGCGGGACTTCGTCGCCAACGTCAGCCATGAGCTCAAGACCCCCGTCGGTGCCCTCTCCCTGCTGTCCGAGGCGGTCATGGACGCCGCCGACGACCCCGAGGCGGTGCAGCGTTTCGCCGGCCGGATGCAGATCGAGGCGACCCGGCTCACCAACCTGGTGCAGGAGCTCATCGACCTCTCCCGGGTGCAGAACGACGATCCCCTCGAGGACGCCGAGCCGGTCCGGGTGGACGAACTGGTCGCCGAGGCCGTCGACCGCTGCCGGCACGCGGCCGGCACCAAGCAGATCACCATGGTCTCCGGAGGCACCGACGACCTGGCCGTGTGGGGACACCGCGGCCAGCTCGCCGCCGCGCTCGGCAATCTCGTCGAGAACGCCGTCAACTACTCACCCGCCCGCACCCGCGTCGGCATAGCGGCCCGCAGGGTCAGCCAGCCGGGCGGGGACCTGATCGAGATAGCGGTGACCGACCAGGGCATCGGTATCTCCGACAGGGACAAGGAGCGCATCTTCGAGCGCTTCTACCGCGTCGACCCGGCCCGCTCCCGTGCCACCGGCGGTACGGGACTCGGCCTCGCGATCGTGAAGCACGTGGCCGCCTCGCACGGCGGGGAGGTCACGGTGTGGAGCGCCGAGGGCCAGGGCTCCACCTTCACCCTCAGGCTGCCGGAGGCCGGTGCGGTGCGTGACCGCGCCACCCACCAGCAGTCCGACCGGGACACCTCCGACGGCTTCGACGGCGAGGCCGGCCGGTCGCATCCCCCCGCTACCTCTTCCCCCGCGTCCCCCGCTTCCTCTGCTTCCCCCCACGCTGCCCCTCCATCCGACACATCCGCGTACGAAACGCTTCCCTCCCCGGAGGTCCTTCCGTGACCCGAGTGCTCGTCGTCGAGGACGAGGAGTCCTTCTCCGACGCCCTGTCGTACATGCTCCGCAAGGAGGGCTTCGAGGTCGCCGTCGCGACCACCGGGCCCGACGGACTCGACGAGTTCGAGCGCAACGGCGCCGACCTCGTCCTTCTCGACCTGATGCTGCCCGGGCTGCCGGGCACCGAGGTGTGCCGTCAGCTGCGCGGCCGTTCCAACGTCCCCGTCATCATGGTGACCGCCAAGGACAGCGAGATCGACAAGGTGGTGGGCCTGGAGATAGGGGCCGACGACTACGTCACCAAGCCCTTCTCCTCCCGCGAACTGGTCGCCCGGATCCGCGCCGTGCTGCGCCGCCGCGGCGACGGTCCGGAGGAGGTCGCCCCCGCAGCGCTGGAGGCCGGCCCGGTCCGCATGGACGTCGACCGGCACGTGGTGACCGTCGGTGGCACCAAGGTCGACCTGCCGCTGAAGGAGTTCGACCTGCTGGAGATGCTGCTGCGCAACGCCGGCCGCGTCCTCACCCGCATGCAGCTGATCGACCGCGTCTGGGGCGCCGACTACGTGGGCGACACCAAGACCCTCGACGTCCACGTCAAGCGCCTGCGCGCGAAGATCGAACCGGACCCGGGCGCGCCGCGGTACCTGGTGACGGTCCGGGGGCTGGGCTACAAGTTCGAGCCGTAGGAAGCGCCGGGCGCACGCGCCCACAGGGAAGGGCGGGACCCCGTGCAGGGGTCCCGCCCTTCTTGCTGTGCCGTACGAACGATCAGTGGCCGGCGGCCTGCTCGCTCGCGGACGCGGCGTCGGACGGGGTGCCCGACGGGGCGTCGGTGCTGCCGTCCGCCGGAGCGCCGGACTCGTGGGCGCCGCCGGACTCGCCCGCACCGGCCGACTCCTCGGCGCCCGGGTTCTGCGCGGCCTCCTCGGACTCTCCCGCCGACGGCTCCGCCGAGGCGCCCGGCGCGGCCGGCTCCTCGCTCGGGCCCCACTCCTCGTAGAAGTTCTCGGCCGGGAAGACGAACGCGCGCAGGCTCACGTCGCCGGTCCTGCTGAACGTGAAGGTGACCCGCTGGGCGTTGCCGTCCTGGATGGCCTCACGGCTGGCGGGCAGGACGGCGGAGGCGTTGCCCTCGCCGCCCAGGATCAGCCGGCCGCCCGGCGGGATGGTCAGGCTGCCGCCCTCGGCGGGGGTCAGCTCGGCGCTCTTGCCGGTGCCGGCGACGGTGATCGACTCCAGCGTCTCGGGGGAGTCGCCCTCGTTGAACAGCGTCGCGGAGACGACGGCCGGGCCGGTCGACTCACGCTCGGCCGGCGTGATGACCGTGGCGTTCTGGACCTTGATGTTGCCGACGGTCGTGGCCGCGTTGTCCGGCTTGACCTGAAGCGTCTGTGCGTTGTTGCCGGCCGCGCACGCGGAGAGCGAGGCGATCGAGATTGCGATGGCGGCGGCGGCGAGGGCGCCGCGTCGAAGGCTGCTGCTCACGGCGGCGGCAACTCCTTGACTCGAGCGTGGCGACCGGTGAAGCCGCCTGGAGGGTCGGTAAGCGTCTGTCAGCGGCCTTAGGTTACCGAGCCGTTCCCACGCGCCCGCACCCGACCCTCCCCGGAGCCCCGGGCGTTCCCCCGAGAAGCCCCACCCCCCTCACCGATGTCCCCCGGTCATTCGAACGTCTCCCGCTCACTCCTGCGGCATTCACATAACCCGCGCGCATTTCCCCGAAGAATGCGCGGATGGATCCCGGAATTGATCACACTGCGGATCACCGGCGGCTGCTCGACGCGCCCCGTGATCCGCAGTGTGATCCGTCCTGTGATCCGCCCGTGATCCGCTCTGTGATCAATTCCGGATTCGGCCGGAACGCGGCTCGGGCCACCGAACGGAGTAGCGGAACTCGAGCACATGGAACCGGACATATGGGGATGTTCGGCCGCTCGTGCGAGCCTCCGGATGCGTGTAACGTGCGCGTTTCACTCGCCCCGGAGAGCCGCTCCGACCTGCGAATACCTGCTTCCGCTCCGCCTGCGCAGCACGTTCATGTTGCGCTTGTCAAGCCCCGAGAATGGCCCTGACCTGCGAAAACGCCATTCAGAAGACGGCGTATCCGTGTTACCCTGGATAGCCACGGAAGGGGTACCTGTCACATGACGTTCAAGGTTGGCGACACCGTGGTCTATCCCCATCACGGGGCCGCGCTGATCGAGGCCATCGAAACTCGCCAGATCAAAGGCGTGGACAAGACCTACTTGGTGCTGAAGGTCGCCCAGGGTGACCTGACGGTACGTGTGCCAGCGGACAATGCGGAGTTCGTCGGCGTGCGTGATGTGGTCGGTCAGGACGGGCTGGACCGGGTCTTCGAGGTGCTGCGCGCGCCGTATGCCGAGGAGCCCACGAACTGGTCGCGTCGCTACAAGGCAAACCTGGAGAAGCTCGCCTCGGGCGATGTCATCAAGGTCGCGGAAGTCGTACGTGACCTGTGGCGTCGTGAGCGCGAGCGCGGACTGTCCGCCGGCGAGAAGCGCATGCTCGCCAAGGCGCGCCAGATCCTGGTCAGCGAGCTCGCTCTCGCGGAGAACACCAACGAGGACAAGGCAGAGGCCCTGCTCGACGAGGTTCTCGCCTCCTGACCCGAGGCGGAGCCCGTTCGCTCAGCGCCGCGCTCGCCACACAGCGCATCATCATGCCGCGGTGCCCGATGACACACACTGTCGCCGGGCGCTGCGGCATGTTCGCTCCCGGCCGCCGCGTCCGTACGCTGCACTTGCGCCGCGCCGGGGAATGTGTCATCACTCACGCCCCGCCCCTGGCGTGCCGGGCCCGGGCGGGCCGGCTCGACCAGAGTCACGGAAGGGGCTGGTCAAGGCGTCACGCCCGGCACTCCCCTCGCTACACAGCGAGGGCTACGCCCAGGCCATACCCACGTAGGCCGAGCACACAAACCTGACAGGAACCGATGTCTGACGATCCGCTCCCCGCGCCCTCGCCGAGCCCCGCGCCCGGCCGTACGACGGCCCGAACGGCAGCCGTGATCCCGGCCGCCGGCCGGGGCGTGCGCCTCGGACCCGGCGCCCCGAAGGCACTGCGCGCCCTCGGTGGCACGCCCATGCTGATCCACGCGATCCGCGCGATGGCCGACTCCCGCGCCGTCTCCCTGGTCGTCGTGGTGGCCCCGCCCGACGGCGCCGCCGAGGTCAAGACCCTCCTCGACGCCCACGCGCTGCCCGACCGCACCGACTTCCTCGTCGTCCCCGGCGGCGACACCCGCCAGGAATCGGTCAGGCTCGGCCTCGACGCGCTCCCGCCCGGCTACGACATCGTCCTGGTCCACGACGCGGCCCGCCCGCTCGTCCCCGTGGACACCGTCGACGCCGTGATCGAGGCGGTCCGCGACGGAGCCGTCGCCGTCGTCCCCGCGCTGCCGCTCGCCGACACGGTCAAGCAGGTCGAACCGGCCGCGACCCCGGGTGACCCGGAGCCCGTGATCGCCACCCCGGACCGCTCCCGCCTGCGCGCCGTGCAGACCCCGCAGGGCTTCGACCGGGCCACCCTGGTCCGTGCCCACGAGACGGTCACCGACAACGTCACCGACGACGCGAGCATGGTCGAGCAGCTCGGCCTGACCGTGGTCACCGTCCCCGGCCACGAGGAGGCCTTCAAGGTCACCCGCCCCCTCGACCTGGTCCTCGCGGAGGCCGTCCTCGCCCGCAGGAGGCTCAACGATGGCTTCTGAGCCGTACCCGCTGCCCCAGGTCGGCATCGGCACCGACATCCACGCCTTCGAGGAGGGCCGCGACCTGTGGTGCGCCGGCCTGAAGTGGGAGGGCGAGGGCCCCGGCCTGGCCGGCCACTCCGACGCGGACGTCGTGGCCCACGCCGCCTGCAACGCCCTCTTCTCCGCCGCGGGCCTCGGCGACCTGGGCCGGCACTTCGGTACGGGCCGCCCGGAGTGGTCGGGCGCGTCGGGGGTGACCCTGCTGACGGAGGCCGCACGGATCGTCCGGGAGGCCGGTTTCCGTATCGGCAACATCGCCGTACAGGTGGTGGGGCCCCGCCCGAAGATCGGCAGGCGGAGGGACGAGGCGCAGAAGATCCTGTCGGAGGCGGCGGGAGCACCGGTGTCGGTCTCGGGTGCCACCACGGACGGCCTGGGCTTCCCGGGGAGGGAAGAGGGCCTGATGGCAGTGGCGACAGCGCTGGTCGTGCGAGAGGCGTGAGCGTACTCACCTCCAGGGGCGCGGGGCTGTGTCACTGTGCGGCAGCGCCGCGTGGGCGCGACCAGCCCCCACGCGGCCCGCACCCGACGAAGACACATACACACCCCCACGCCCACTACCCTTGGTCCCGTGACTATTCGCCTGTACGACACCAGCGCCCGGCAGATCCGTGACTTCACCCCGCTCAAGCCGGGCTGTGTCTCGATCTACCTCTGCGGTGCCACCGTGCAGGCGGCACCCCACATCGGCCACATCCGTTCGGGCCTGAACTTCGACATCATGCGCCGCTGGTTCACCTACCGCGGCTACGACGTGACGTTCATCCGCAACGTCACGGACATCGACGACAAGATCATCGCCAAGTCGGCCGAGCAGAACCGCCCCTGGTGGGCCATCGGCTACGAGAACGAGCGCGCCTTCGGCGACGGCTACCACGCCCTCGGCTGCCTGCCCCCGACCTACGAACCGCGTGCCACCGGCCACATCACCGAGATGGTCGAGATGATGCGCGGCCTCATCGAGCGCGGCCACGCCTACGAGGCCGACGGCAACGTGTACTTCGCCGTCACCTCCTTCCCGGAGTACCTGGAGCTGTCCAACCAGGAGCTGGACAACCTCCTCCAGCCCTCCGGCGAGGGCGAGACCGGCAAGCGCGACCCCCGCGACTTCGCCATGTGGAAGGCCGCCAAGCCCGGCGAGCCCAGCTGGGAGACCCCGTGGGGACGCGGACGGCCCGGCTGGCACCTGGAGTGCTCGGCGATGGCGCACAAGTACCTCGGCAGCGCCTTCGACATCCACGGCGGCGGCCTGGACCTGATCTTCCCGCACCACGAGAACGAGATCGCCCAGGCCAGGGCCTACGGCGACGAGTTCGCCCGGTTCTGGGTGCACAACGCCTGGGTCACCATGAGCGGCGAGAAGATGTCCAAGTCGCTCGGCAACTCGGTGCTCGTCTCCGAGATGGTCAAGCGCTGGCGGCCCATCGTGCTGCGCTACTACCTCGGCACGCCCCACTACCGCTCGATGATCGAGTACAGCGAGGAGGCCCTGCGCGAGGCGGAGTCCGCGTTCGCGCGGATCGAGGGCTTCGTGCAGCGCGTCACCGAGCTGGCCGGGGGAGTCGTCGAGCCGTCCGCCCAGGTGCCGCCCGCCTTCGCCGAGGCGATGGACGACGACCTGGGCGTGCCGCAGGCGCTGGCGGTGGTGCACACCACCGTCCGGCAGGGCAACAGCGCGCTGGCTGCCGACGACAAGGAAGCGGCCGTCGCCCGCCTCGCCGAGGTCCGCGCCATGCTCGGCGTCCTCGGCCTGGACCCGCTCGATGCGCACTGGGCCGGCGAGACCGACCGCGGCGAGGACCTGCACGGCGTGGTCGACACGCTCGTCCGTATGGTCCTCGACCAGCGCGAGGCCGCCCGCGCCCGCAAGGACTGGCCCACCGCGGACGCCATCCGCGACCAGCTGAACCAGTCCGGCCTGGTCATCGAGGACAGCCCGCAGGGTCCGCGCTGGAGCCTCGGCCCGCGCTGACCCGCACGCACCCCGTACGCACCCACCACTTCACGAAAGACGGAAACCTCATGGCCGCGAACAACCGCCGCATGTCCGGCAAGAAGGGCGCGCAGGTCGGCAGTGGCGGCAAGCGGCGCCGGGGCCTGGAAGGCAAGGGGCCCACGCCTCCCGCCGAGATGCGCAAGGGCCACGCCAAGCAGCGCGCCGCGCAGGCCAAGGCGCGCCGCGCCCAGGGCCGGACGCAGGGCCGGCGCGGCGGCGGACGCTCCGCCTCCGAACTCGTCGTCGGGCGCAACCCCGTCGTCGAGGCGCTGCGCGAGGGCGTGCCCGCCTCCACGCTGTACGTGCAGCAGTTCATCGACAGCGACGAGCGGGTCCGCGAGGCGCTGCAGCTCGCGGCCGAGCGCGGCGGGATCAACCTCATGGAGGCGCCCCGCCCCGAGCTGGACCGGATGACCAACGGCCTGAACCACCAGGGCCTGGTCCTGCAGGTCCCGCCGTACGAGTACGCGCACCCCGAGGACCTGGTCGCGAACGCCCACGACGAGGGCGAGGACCCGCTGATCGTGGCCCTCGACGGTGTCACCGACCCGCGCAATCTCGGCGCCGTCGTCCGCTCCGTCTCCGCCTTCGGCGGCCACGGCGTCGTCGTGCCCGAGCGGCGGGCCGCCGGGATGACCGCCGGCGCGTGGAAGACGTCCGCCGGTACGGCCGCCCGTACGCCGGTCGCCCGCGCCACCAATCTGACGCGCGCTCTGGAGGCGTACAAGAAGGCCGGGATCGTCGTCGTCGGTCTCGCCGCCGACGGGGAGGCCGAGATCGGGGAGCTGGAGGCGCTGGAGGGTCCCGTCGTCATCGTCGTCGGCAGCGAGGGCAAGGGGCTGTCCCGGCTGGTCGGGGAGACCTGTGACTTCCGCGTGCGGATCCCGATGCCGGGTGGCGCGGAATCGCTCAACGCCGGTGTGGCCGCGGGCATCGTGCTCTACGAGACGGCGCGCCGCCGCGGCTGAACGAGCGTTCGGCTTCCTCACCCACATGGTGGATTCCGGGGGGTCCGGGCTGGCTTGACGCGGCCCGGACACTTCCGGCCGGTCAAGGCAGTGTCCTAACGCCACATCACTCGGTTAGATGAGTGTGGACACCAGAACACCCCGCACACCCACGGGGGACCGCTCGTCGGGACTCGACGACGCTCCCGCGCTGAGCATGGTGAAGGTGCCGAGCGATCCGGCGCAGATCATCGTCAATCACGCCAGCTTCCGCGTGCAGCTGGGCGCTTCGGCGCGACGCGCGGCCTCGCCGCGGATCGCACGGTATTCGAGCGCCGCCGAGGACACCGCCGCCCGCATCCCCGTCGTCACCACCATGGGCGCCGCGGGCCCGACCGCCGCCCGCCGCCGTCCCGTCGTCTGGAGCGGCCGTTCGGCCCCCGACGACACCGGCGCCCACCGACTGCTCCAGGCCGTGCGGCACGGCGGCGTCCGGTACCCCGAGGAGCCGCTCGCCGACCCCGGAGCCACCCAGGTCATCCCCCGCGTCGGTACCGGCCGCGGCTACGACTACGACGAGGACCCGGCCGAACGGACCCTCGAGACGCCCGTCATCGGCGCCCAGCGCACCCAGGACGGACCCCTGCTGCCGCCCATGCGCACCGTCGGCAGCGCCTACGACGAACCCGCCTACGCGGGCCCGCAGTTCGACGACACCGGCGCTTACGACACCGGCGCGTACGACACCGGTGCGTACGACAGCGCCGACGACCTGCACCGGGACTCGGGTGCCCGGGGCACCGAGCGGCGCTCCCGGCGCCACGGCGACGACCCCGCGCGGCACGCCTATTACCCCGGCCGCCGGATGAACCTCGGCGTCGTCCTGCTCCCGCTGCGGGTCGCCCTCGGCTTCGTCTCCGTCTACGCGGGCATGGGCAAGCTCTGCGACCCCGCCTACTTCGACGGCGGCAAGCGCGGCTCCCTGGTGACGTGGCTGAACAGCCTCCACCCCTGGGAAGTCGCCGAGCCCCTGCGGCAGTTCGCCCTCCAGCACCCCATCGGCACCGGGCTGGGCATCGCCTTCCTCCAGGTCGTCGTCGGCGTCCTGACCGTCCTGGGCTGCTGGCAGCGTGTCGCCGCCGTCATCGGCGCGCTGCTGTCGGCCGGGCTGCTGGTCGCCGTCAGCTGGAAGGACGTGCCCGTCTACGACACGACCGACATCCTCTACCTCGCCGCCTGGTCCGCGCTGGTCATCGCCGGTGCCCCGGTCTACTCCGTCGACGGCCGCCTCGCCGGCAGTGCCTGGCGGCGCCTCGGTCCCCGCGCGGACATCTGGCACCTGCGCCGGTACGTGCTGCGCCGCGGCGCCCTCGTCACCGGCGTGGTGTGCGGGCTGACGCTGCTGGTCGGCTCGATCCTCGGCGGCGCCGTCCGCGACTCCGACCGGGTGGTCGTCCCCGGGCCCGGCGAGTCCCCGCGCAACGAACTGCCCGGCTCCCCGCTGCCGAAGGAGCCCGGAGAGCGCAAGAAGCGCACGCCCTCGGCCTCCACCTCGCCCTCCCAGGGCGCCACGTCCGGCGCGGCGAGCCCGTCCGCGGACGCCGGCACCCCCGACGCGACCCGGGACACCGGTGCCGTCACCGGCGCCCCCAGCCAGACCCAGGGCAGCGCGGGGCAGGCCCCGCCGCAGCAGTCCTCCCCGGCCGAGCAGGCTCCGAGCACCAGCGCCGGACCCACCTCCGGTGGCGGCTCGGGCGGCGGCGGCAGCGGCACCCCGGGCGGAGGCGACGGCTCGTCCGACGACCGGCCGGGACTCGTGGGAGGCCTGCTGGGTTAGACCGCGGCCCGCCTCACCGCCGTACGCCAGTGGGGTCCCGCACGCAGAGACGTGTGCGGGACCCCACTGGCGTGTGTACGGCGGGTCAGCGGCCCTGGGCCGCCAGTTCCTTCGCGGCCTCCGTCAGGTCCTTCGCCGTGTCGATGGCGCGCCAGTAGGAGCCCTGCGGGATCGGGAAGCCGGCCAGCCGGCGCTCGCGGGCCAGATGCGGGAACGTGGTGCGCTCGTGGTCGCCGCGCTCAGGGAGCAGGTCGGCGAAGCCGGGGGAGAAGACGTAGACACCCGCGTTGATCTCGAACGTCGACGGCGGGGCCTCGATGAAGTCGGTGATGTGTCCGAACCCGTCGGTCTTCACCGCGCCCCACGGCAGGCGCGGGCGGGCGAGGGCGAGGGTGGCGACGGCGTCCCGCTCGGTGTGGAAGTCCGCCATGTCGCGCAGCGAGAAACGGGTCCAGATGTCGCCGTTGGTGGCGTACCAGGGGCGGTCCGGGTGCGGGAGGCGGGCGGCGGCGTACTTCAGGCCGCCGCCGCGGCCGAGGGGCTCCGTCTCGACGACGGTGGTGACGGAGAGAGGCAGTTCGGCGGTCTCCAGCCACTTCTGCAGGACCTCGGCGAGGTGGCCGCAGGAGACCACCACGTCCGTGACGCCCTCCTCGGCGAGCCAGGACAGCTGATGGCCGATGATCGGCGTCCCCGTGCCGGGGATCTCGACCATCGGCTTGGGCCGGTCGTCGGTGTACGGGCGCAGGCGGGAGCCCTGGCCACCGGCGAGGACGACGGCTTGAGTGGGGCGGGACGCGGCACTCGGATCGGTCATGACCGAACTGTACGTGGCGCCCCGCCGGCCGCACCGTGGCGGGCGGCGCTCAGTGGTGAGCCGCGAGCACCCCCGACGCGAAGGACGTGTCGCAGACCGGGCGGGCGTACGACTGGGCCTTCGTCGGGCCGTACACCCGGACCGCGGCCTTGCCGAGGGCGCGGGCGATCGACGCGCAGTGCTTCGCCAGCGACGGGCGGTCGTTCACGGCCTGCTGGAGGTGCGTGAGCGCCACGCCCGGGTCCTTCTCCTGGAGTTCCACCAGCAGCTTGTCGCGGAGCACCTCATGCGGGGCGCGCGCGGCACGCGAGGAGGTGCCGGACGCGGAGGTGTCGGCGGCGGTGAGCACCGGGCTCGTGGAGTCGCCCGACCAGTTGACTCGCGCGACCGCGAGGGTCCCGGAGAGCACCAGGACGACGGGCAGGACGAGGGCGAGGGTGCGGCCGACCCGGCGGGCGGGGCCCCGGCCGCGTCGCGTCTGAGGGGTAGTGGAGTGCTTCACGCGAGTGAGGGTAGCGTCAAGTGATGATTTGGAGACATTGAGTCACCGGTTCGGGGGATGTGAGACGCCCGAATTCTGGGTATCGCGTTGACGCACACTGCTCGAAACGTCCGGTGTGCCGGGGTATTTGTCGACAACGCGAAGGGCCCCGCAGCAGTGCCGCGGGGCCCTTCGCCGTGCTTCTCCGGGCGTCAGTCGGACAGACGCGCGCCGGTGGAGGTCGAGAACACGTGGGTCTCGCCGGAGCGCGGCACGACGTGCAGCTGGCTGCCCTTCTCCGGGACGTCACGGCCGTTGACGCGGACCACCAGGTCCTTGGACTCGGTGCCGACCTTCGCCGTGCCGTACACGTAGGCGTCGGCGCCCAGCTCCTCTACGACGTTCACCGTCACCGCGAGGCCCTGGTCCGACTCGGCGCCGGCCACGTCGAAGTGCTCGGGACGCACACCCACGGTGACCGTCTTGTCGGTGGTCGCGGAGAGCGCGTCGCGGTCCACCGGCACGACCGAGTTGCCGAACTTCACGCCGCCGTCGGTGACCGGCACCTCGACCAGGTTCATCGCCGGGGAGCCGATGAAGCCGGCCACGAACAGGTTCGCGGGCTTGTCGTACATGTTGCGCGGGGTGTCGATCTGCTGGAGCAGACCGTCCTTGAGGACCGCCACACGGTCGCCCATCGTCATGGCCTCGACCTGGTCGTGGGTGACGTAGACGGTGGTGATGCCCAGACGGCGCTGGAGGCTGGCGATCTGCGTACGCGTCGACACACGCAGCTTGGCGTCCAGGTTGGACAGCGGCTCGTCCATGAGGAACACCTGCGGCTCACGCACGATCGCGCGGCCCATCGCGACACGCTGACGCTGACCACCGGAGAGCGCCTTCGGCTTGCGGTCCAGGTACTCGGTCAGGTCGAGGATCTTCGCGGCCTCCTCGACCTTCTGCCGGATCTCCGCCTTGTTCACGCCTGCGATCTTCAGGGCGAAGCCCATGTTGTCGGCGACGGTCATGTGCGGGTACAGCGCGTAGTTCTGGAACACCATGGCGATGTCCCGGTCCTTCGGCGGCAGGTGCGTGACGTCACGGTCACCGATGCGGATGGCGCCGGCGTTCACGTCCTCGAGCCCCGCGAGCATGCGGAGCGAGGTGGACTTGCCGCAGCCGGACGGGCCGACCAGAACGAGGAACTCCCCGTCCTCGATCGCGATGTCGAGTGCGTCGACGGCGGGCTTGTCGGAACCCGGGTAGATCCGGGTCGCCTTGTCGAACGTAACTGTGGCCATGGTGAATGGGCCCCCTTCTACCGGCAGGAACGTGCCGGACGATCCGAGTAGGAAGGTGGTGCCACGACGGTCTGTTCCGCGGTGGGCGGCGCTTATTCCGTTGTGGTTCCGTGTGGTGTAGTCCACGAGGGTGAACTGGCTCAGGACGGTACCTGGCGTTCACCTGGTCTGTCAGTACCTCCGGGGCTGTGAATTTCGCGGAAACTTTCGAGCGCGGGGACGACCGGGCGGTGAGCGACCCGATCAAGAGGTGCCCGCGTAGCGCTCGGCGAGCACCCCGACCACATGCGCGACCGCCTGCCGCAGCCCCGCCGGACCGAGCACCTCCGCCTCCGGGCCCAGCCGCAGCAGATCGCCGACCGCGACCGCCTCCGACTCCACCGGCAGTTCCACCTCCACCCATCCCTCGGCGTCCGGCGGGCCCGCCCCGTCGAGCGCCTGCCTGCCCGCCGCCCCGAACTGCATCGGCAGCAGCTTCTGCCCGCGCGGCGACAGCCGCAGGAGCGCGGTCTGCTGCCGCAGCGCCGCCTCCATCCGCTGCGAGGACCGGGCCCAGTACGCGCCCAGGTCGAATCCTGCGGGCCGCGCGAACGTCCCGCCCGTCTCCTCCACCGTCACAAAGCGCGACACCCGGTAGGTGCGTACGGCGTCCTCGGCGAGCGCCACCAGGTACCAGATGCCGCCCTTCAGTACGAGCCCCAGCGGGCACACCTCCCGGTGCACCTCACCCCGCCAGCGCCGGTAGTGGGTGCGCAGCACCCGCCCCTCCCACACCGCCCGCGCGATCCGCCGCAGGTGCGGTACGGGGTCGGCGTCCCGGAACCACGCCGGCGCGTCCAGGTGGAACCGTTCCTGCACCCGCCGCGCCTGACCCGCCGGCTCGTCCGGCAGCGCCGCCTCCACCTTCAGCCGGGCGCTCGCCAGGACGGCCCCCAGCCCCAGGTCCTTGGCCGGCCCCGGCAGCCCCGCCAGGAACAGCGAACCGGCCTCCGCGTCCGTGAGCCCGGTCAGCCGCGTCCGGTACCCCTCCATCAGCCGGTAGCCGCCCTCCGGCCCCCGCTCCGCCCGCACCGGCACCCCCGCCGCGCCCAGCGCCTCGATGTCGCGGTACACCGTGCGGACCGAGACCTCCAGCTCGGCCGCGAGCTGGGGGGCGGTCATCCGGCCGCGGTTCTGCAGCAGCAGGAGCAGGGAGAGAAGCCGGTCGGCACGCATGCGGGAGATTGTCGCGCCGCTGCCCGCCGTACCTGACAGGAGGTGTCAGGTACGGCCGGAAGAGTGGTCCCCCGACAGCCCGGCCACGACACAGGGAGCCGCATGCCCACCACCACCCGCACCACCGGCCACTTCACCTTCACCGACTGGAAGGAGAACTCCCTCGGCCCGGAGGACACCCAGCCGCGCCTCGCCCACGCCACGGTCGTCAACGCCTTCTCCGGCGGCATCGAGGCCGAGGCCACGACCTGCGACTACACGATCGCCTACCGCACGCAGACCACCGGCACCTTCGCCGGCATGGAACTCGTCTCCGGCCGCGTCGACGGCCGTACGGGCACCTTCGTGCTCGAGGAGCGCGGCCACTTCGCCCCCGACGGCACCGTCCACTGCGCCTTCGAGGTCGTCGAGGACTCGGCCACCGGCGAACTGACCGGACTGCGGGGGAGGGGCGAGTTCACCCACCGGCAGGGGGAGACGAAGGTGCCGTACAGCTTCGAGTACACGGTGGGGTGAGCGGACCGGGGGCACCCCGGTAAGTGCGTGGCTCGGCGAAACCGGCTCTGTGTACAGTGGACCAGCCTTCGCGCGCCGCGCGGTGCCTCCTTAGCTCAGATGGTCAGAGCAGCTGTCTTGTAAACAGCAGGTCGTCGGTTCGAATCCGACAGGGGGCTCTGAACGATCCCAGGTCAGGACCATCTGACCTGGGATTTCTCATGCCGCCCCGGCGCGCAGGCGGCGCGCGATCTCCAAGTGCTGTTCCTCCACCGGGTCGTCGTCCTCGACGTTCCACAGGATGTTCTCCAGCAGACGGGCGTACGTCCAGGCGCGGGCCCGTTCGCGGTCCAGGCCCATCACCTCCGTCATGGCGTCGAAGCGCCAGCGGATGTCCTCGGGGTCGAAGCGGTTGGCGAGGGCGGGCCAGAGTTCGTAGCCGGGGTCGCCGGCGAGGGGCTTGGGGTCGATGGCGAGCCAGGGGGCCCGGTCGGAGGCGAGGACGTTCTCGTCGTGCAGGTCCCAGTGGAGGAGGCGGTCGCCGGGTTCGCCGGCGACTTCGCGCAGGGCTGCCGCGCAGTCGGCGGTGATGCGGCGCGCCCTGGGGTCGGGGATGCGGGTCAGGGCCCAGGGGGTGCGCTCCAGCATCCGCCGCGCGATGTCGCCGAGGCGGCGTATCCCGGGCGGGGCGGGTGTCCTGTTGAGGTGGCTGAGGAGGCGGGCGATCTCCTGGACCGACGCGTGGACGTCGGCGACGTGCGCGAGCGTGCGGGTGGGGTCGAGGCGTTCGAGGAGCATGGTGCCGGTGGCCGGGTCGTGGTCCAGGAGGCGGACCGCTCCGTCGCCGTCCCAGGTGCGCAGGGCGACCGGTTCGCCTTCGCTCTCCTCGTCGAGGAGCTGGAGCTTGAGGACCGCAGGGGTGTCGTCGGAGCGGACCACGGGGAGGACGAGGGCACTGACGCCGTGCATGGGCGTGCCGGTGATGCGCAGCTCCCAGCGGTGCAGGAACGCGGCGGTCAGATCGGGCAGTCGGGCGATGAAGGCGCGGCCTTCCTCTCCGTTGAACTTCTCTTGGGCGCGGGCGAGTTCCTCGGGAATGTCGGTCACCCCGGGCACGCTAGCCGGGCGCGCCGCGCGGGGCGGGTGAATAACGCGGGCTGCGGATTCCGCAGGAGACAGCGGGTGTCGGCAGGGGTTAACGTCCGGGGCCATGAGCAGCATGACCAGCGGTGTTGTGAACGGCGGCGTGTCTTTCTGGTTCGCGGACGACGGACTTCCGGCGGTTCGGGCGCCGCTCGCGGGCGACGCGACGGCGGATGTGGTGATCGTGGGCGGCGGGTACACCGGGTTGTGGACGGCGTACTACCTGAAGAAGGCCGTTCCGTTCCTCCGGGTCACCGTTCTGGAGCGGAAGTTCTGTGGCTACGGCGCCTCGGGGCGCAACGGCGGCTGGCTGTACAACGGGATCGCGGGCCGGGACCGGTATGCGCGGCTGCACGGTCATGAGGCGGCGGTGCGCTTGCAGCGGGCGATGAACGCGACCGTGGACGAGGTGATCCGGGTGGCGCAGGCGGAGGGGATCGACGCCGGGATCCACCGGGGCGGCGTGCTGGAAGTGGCGCGTACACCCGCCCAGTTCGCGCGGCTGAAGGCGTTCCATGAGCGGGAGCTGGCGTTCGGGGAGAAGGACCGGGAGCTGTACGGGGCGGAGGAGACCGCCCGGCGGGTGCGGGTGGCGGACGCGGTGGGGTCGTCGTGGACGCCGCACGGGGCCCGGCTGCACCCCGTGCGGCTGGTGAAGGGCCTGGCGGCCGCGGTGGAGGCGCTGGGCGTGACGATCCACGAGTCGACGCCGGTGACGGAGATCCGCAAGAAGCACGCGGTGACGCCGTACGGGACGGTGCGGGCGCCGTACGTGCTGCGCTGCACGGAGGGGTTCACGGCGGGGCTGAAGGGGCAGCGGCGGACGTGGCTGCCGATGAACTCCTCGATGGTGGTGACCGAGCCGTTGAGCGAGGAGCAGTGGGAGGCGGTCGGCTGGGCGGGTCGGGAGACGCTGGGCGACATGGCGCACGCGTACATGTACGCGCAGCGGACGCCGGACGGGCGGATCGCGCTGGGCGGCCGGGGTGTGCCGTACCGCTTCGGTTCGCGGACGGACAACGACGGTACGACGCAGGCGGCGACGGTGGAGGCGCTGCGCGAGGTGCTGGTCGGTTTCTTCCCGTCGCTGGCCGGGGTGCGGATCGAGCATGCCTGGTCGGGGGTGCTGGGGGTGCCGCGTGACTGGTGCGCGTCGGTGACGCTGGACCGGTCGTCGGGGCTCGGCTGGGCGGGCGGGTACGTCGGCTCGGGGGTGGCCACGGCGAATCTGGCGGCGCGCACGCTGTGCGACCTGGTGGCGCTGGACTCGGGGCAGGGCGGACGCACGGAGCTGACGGAGCTTCCGTGGGTGGGCCACAAGGTCCGCCGCTGGGAGCCGGAGCCGCTGCGCTGGCTGGGCGTGCGGGGGCTGTACGCGGCGTACCGCGCGGCGGACCGGCGGGAGCAGTCGACGTACGCGGCGGACTCGTCACGCCTGGCGCGGGTGGCGGACAAGGTGGCGGGGCGCTAGCCGCCACCCGCCCGCGTGTTTCACGGCTCCAGTACGACCTTCCCCGTCGTCCCCCTGTTCTCCAGGGCCCTGTGGGCCTTCGCGGCGTCGGCGAGGGGGAAGCGGTGGACGGCGGGGGTGAGGTGGCCGGCGGCGGCCTGGCCGAGGGCGCGGAGTTCGAGGGTGCGGACGGGGTCGGCGCCGCCCGCCCTGCGCATCATCTCCGGGCCGAGGACGTTCACGGAGACGCCGTCGACGAGGTAGGGGCGGTCGCTGTCGAGGCCCTCGGCGGACCAGCCGAAGACGATGTGCCTGCCGCCGGGGGCCAGGAGGGCGACGGCCTCGCGGGCGACGTCGCCGCCGACGCCGTCGTAGACGATGGTCACCTTGCCGTCGTGGGCGGCGAGTCGTGCGGGCCAGTCGGGGTCCGTGTAGTCGACGGCGAGGTCGGCGCCGTTGGCGCTGACGCGGGCGGTCTTCGCGGGGCCGCCGGCCAGGCCGATGACGGTGGCGCCGGCGTTCTTGGCGTACTGCACGAGGAGGGTGCCGAGGCCGCCGGCCGCGGCGGGGACGAGCACCACGTCGCCGGGGCCGGGTTCGGCGAACTGCACGATGCCCATGGCGGTGCGGCCGGTGCCGATCATGGCGACGGCCTCCGCGAAGTCGAGGCCCTCGGGGATCTCGTGGAGGCGTTCGGCGTCGCTGACGGCGAGCTCGGCGTAGCCGCCGGGGGCGAATCCGAGATGGGCGACGACACGCTTGCCGAGCCAGTGTCCGGGCGTGCCGTCGCCGAGCGCGTCGACGGTGCCGGCGACCTCGCGGCCTGGGACGGTCGGCAGGGTGGCCGGTGCGGGCGCGGGGCCCCGCTGCCCTTGGCGGAGGGCGGTGTCCAGGAGGTGGACGCCGGCGGCCCGTACGGCGATACGGACCTGTCCGGGGCCCGGCCGGGGGTCCTCGACCTCTTCGTAGGTGAGGTTCTCGGCCGGGCCGAAGGCGTGCAGGCGGATGGCGTGCATGAGGGTCCCCCCTGTGGGTGTCCGGGCGCCGGCGGGTCTCGTGGCCGGCGCCGCTGCTGTCCCCACTGTTCAACCTCAAGCATGCTTGAGGTCAAGTTCGTGCCGGCCGAGAGCAAGGGAGACCGCGGTCAGGGCGCTGTTGAAGGAGACCTCCGAGAGCACGCCGGGGGCGGCGACCTGGTCACCGGCGAGGTAGACGCCGTCGCCCCGGTCGACGGCGGGCCGGTCGCGCCAGCTGGTGCCGGGCAGGTCGACGGCTCCGGTCCGGCCCTGGGCGATCGCGTCCTGCCGCCAGGTGAGCCGGTCGCGCCAGCCGCCGAAGCCGAGATCCAGCAGCTCCTCGGCGCGCCGGATACCGTCGGCCTTCGTCTCCCCGGGGCCGATGGGGATCTGACCCTGGATCAGCTGCTCGCCGGCGGGAGCGAGCGTGCGGTCCTGGGCGGTGAAGCGTTCCAGCCAGCCCGGCGCGTCCAGGTCGGACACCACGAACGCGTCACCGCGGCGGGTGCGTACGGCGAGGTCGACGAGGACGGTACGGCCGCTCGGCCAGGTCAGCGAGGAGTCGCCGAGGAGCCGGCGGGCGGAGTCCAGGGAGGTGGCGACGACGACCGGGGTGTCGGTGGGGAGGGTGTCGACCCGGGACAGCGTCTCCATGCGGACGCCCAGGTTCCAGGCGCGGGCGGCCATCCGGTCGATGAGCGAGCCCCAGCCGCCGCGCGGGTAGTGCGCCTCGGGCGGCAGCTTGGTCGCGCGGCGCAGCCGCTCCTGCACGAAGGCGGCGGACAGCGAGCCCGGGTCGTGGTGGAAGAGGGCGACCGCGGAGTAGTGGGCGGCGGCCCGCGCGGCCTCCTCGCCGGCGACGCGGGTGGCCCAGGTGAGGAAGTCGGTGTCGACGGGGGCGTCGGCGCCGCTGCGGCGCAGCAGCTTCAGCATGGCGAACGGCGGTGTGCGGCGCAGCACGCCCCGGTGCCGCAGACGCAGCCGGGCCGCCTCCAGGGGCGGGAGCGGGGCGAGCGGGCCGATGAGGTTGCGCTGCCGGAGCCAGGCCCAGTGCGGGCCGCCGTTGTAGAGGGCGTGCGGTCCCTCGTTCGTCCGGTACGGGCCGTCGGCGGTGCGGGCCCGGCCGCCGAGGGTGTGGTGGGCCTCGTGAACGGTGACCTTGGCGCCCGCCTCGGCGGCGGTGATGGCCGCGGTCAGTCCGGCGAAGCCGCCACCGATGACGGTGATGCGATGCATGGCTGGGGGTCTCCCTTGCTCGGGTCGCCTGATGACGTGTTCTCCCGCTAGGACCGCTCGAGCGCCCCGGAATGTGACATGGGCGGTGTCTTCGCAGGTCACGGCCGTTGTCAGTGGCGGGGTGCAGCATGGGGGGCATGGCGAGGAGAGCGGCGGGCGGTACGGGAGTGAAGGGGGCGCGGCGGCCCGAGCTGCGGCTGCCCGCGCTGGAGCGGTTCGAGGGGGGCGGGCTGGAGCCGGACGGGGACTACGACGGACTGGACTTCCGGGAGGCGGACCTGTCCGGGCAGGACGGGGGCGGTGCCCGGTTCATGGACTGTGCGCTGACCGGGTGCGCGCTGGACGAGACGCGGCTGTCCCGGGCACGGATCCTGGACTCGGTGCTCGCCGGTGTCCGGGGGGTGGGCACCGGGCTCGCGGAGGCGACACTGCGCGACGTCGAGCTGACCGACGCGCGGCTCGGCGGCACGCAGCTGCACGGGGCGGTGCTGGAGCGGGTGCTGATCCGGGGCGGGAAGATCGACTTCCTGAATCTGCGCGCGGCCCGGCTCAGAGACGTCGTCTTCGAGGGCTGTGTGCTGGTCGAGCCGGACTTCGGCGGGGCCCGGCTGGAGCGGGTGGAGTTCGTGGACTGCGCGCTGAAGGGCGTGGATCTCACCGGGGCCACGCTGACGGACGTCGATCTGCGGGGGGCGGCGTCGCTGGAGATCGCGGGGGGTGTGGACCGGCTGGCGGGGGCGGTGATCAGCACGGGGCAACTGCTGGATCTGGCACCGGTGCTGGCCGGTCAGCTGGGGATCAGGGTGGAGGGGTGAGGGGCGCGGTGCCGTGGAGACCGGTCAGGTGACGCGGGGATAGCGGGCCTGGAGGGTCCAGATCGCCGGGTTCTCACCGAGGTCGTCGTGCAGGTCGACCAGGTCGGCGATCAGATCGTGCAGGAAGTCCCGGGCCTCGCGGCGGAGTTCGGCGTGGGAGAAGGTCAGCGGGGGCTCGGCGGCGGGCAGCCATTCCGCCTCGATGTCCACCCAGCCGAAGCGGCGCTCGAAGAGCAGGCGGTCGGTCGACTCGGTGAAGTCCAGCTCCGCGTGCTGCGGGCGGGAGGCGCGGGAGCCGGCCGGGTCCCGGTCGACGCGCTCCACGATGTCGCACAGCGCCCACGCGAAGTCGAGCACCGGCACCCATCCCCAGGCTGTGGAGATCTCCCGGTCCGACTCCGTGTCGGCGAGGTAGACGTCACCGCAGAACAGGTCGTGGCGCAGGGCGTGGACGTCCGCGCGGCGGTAGTCGGTCTGCGGGGGGTCGGGGAAACGGTTGGAGAGCGCGTAGCCGATGTCGAGCACGGGGGTGATGGTGTCACGGCAGCGGGAGAGCCCGCTCACGGCAGCAGGCGGCGCTCCTTCGCGACCGCCACCGCTCCCGCCCGCGTGTCCACGCCGAGCTTGTCGTAGATGCGGCGCAGGTGCGTCTTCACCGTGGCCTCGCTGATGAACAGGGCGCGGGCGATGTCCCGGTTGCCGAGGCCACGGGCGAGCTGGGCCAGGATGTCGCGTTCCCGGTCGGTGAGGGTGGGCCGGGGGCGGCGCAGGTTCGCCATCACCCGGCCGGCGACCGGAGCGGACAGGGCGGTGCGGCCTTCGGCGGCGGCGTGGATGGCGGCGAACAGCTCGTCGGGCCGCTCGGCCTTGAGGAGATAACCGGTGGCGCCGGCCTCGATGGCACGGGTGATGTCGGCGTCGGTGTCGTAGGTGGTCAGCACCAGGACGTGCGGGGAGGCGCCGGAAGGGGTGTGTTCGGCCGAGGTGAGACGGCGGGTGGTCTCCACGCCGTCGATGCCCTCGCCCAGCTGGAGATCCATCAGGACCACGTCCGGCGTGAGCTTCGCCGCGAGCGCGAGCGCCTCCTCGCCGGTGCCGGCCTCGCCGACCACCTCGATGTCCGGGGCGCTGTCGAGCAGGGCGAGCAGCCCGGCGCGTACGACGGCGTGGTCGTCACAGACCAGGATGCGCACCGCGGTCGTGCGGCGGCCGGAGGCCGAGCGGTCGGGGGTCATGGGTGCGCCTCCAGGGGGACGGCCGCGGACAGGACGGTGCCCTCGCCGGGCGCGGACTCGACGGTCAGGGTGCCACCGAGCGCGCGCAGCCGCGCCCGCATGGCGGGCAGCCCGTGGCCGCGGGAGCCGCCCGGGGCGTCGGGCAGGGCGGCGGGGTCGAAGCCGTGGCCGTCGTCGGCGACGTCCAGGACGACCTCGTCGTCGAGGACGGTGAGGGTGAGGGTGGCGCTGTGCGCGGCGGCGTGTTCGCGGACGTTGGCCAGGGCGCCCTGGGCGATGCGCAGCAGCGCGGACTGGACACGGTCCGGCAGCAGGGGCAGCCGTCCGTCGCCGTCGACGTGCACCCGTACGGTCAGGTCCGTGCCGGACTCCCGCGCGGCCAGCGCGCGCAGCGCTTCCTCGAGGCCGCCGCCGCGGGCGAGGTCGGCGGGCGCCAGGTCGTGCACGAAGCGCCGGGCCTCGGCGAGGTTGTGCTCGGCGACCGAGGCGGCGGTGCGGACATGCGCGCGGGCCTTGTCCGGCTCGGTGTCCCACACCCGGTCCGCGGCCTGGAGCAGCATGCGCTGGCTGGACAGGCCCTGGGCGAGGGTGTCGTGGATCTCCATGGACAGCCGCTGGCGTTCGGCGAGGGTGCCCTCGCGACGCTCGGAGGCGGCGAGTTCCCGGCGGGTGCGGATCAGGTCGTCGATGAGCAGACGCTGGCGGGCGGTGTGCCGTTCCATCTGCAGGAACACGGCGGTGGCGAGCGCGGCGACGGCGGGCGGCGCCAGCACCAGATTGGGGTCGAAACGCCCGGCGAGCTGCACCTGCGCGGCCACCACGAACGCCGTCAGCACGGCCACCAGGACGAGGGCGGCGCGGGCCGGGAGGGTCCGCAGCCCGGTGTAGAACAGGGGCACCGCGCACCAGGCGAAGCTGGGCGCCAGCACGACCAGCACCATCCACACGACGACGACCAGGGCGAGCCAGGCGGCGCGTCGCGGGGCGGTCCGCGACCCGGCGGCGGCCGTCCCCGGGCCGAGCAGATGCAGCGCCGCGAGGACGACGCACAGGGCGATGATCCACGGGGTGCGGGGCTCGCCGGGATGGCGCAGCAGGAAGCGGGCGAGCGCCCCGCCGAGCAGCAGGAAGAACGCCGCGTGCATCACGGCACCGAGCCACCGGGTGTCCACGGCGGCCGGCTCGTACGACCGGTCTCGCATGCCGGGTGCGCCTCCCTTCAGGGCCGGTCCAGCGGCGCGGCGCTCGGTGCGGGGGCGCTGAACTGGGCAAACACCTCCATTGTCGCCGTGCGAGGGAACGGGAGGGTCAACCGATCGGATGACCGCCGTGTCGTCCGTCGAGGGGCGGGGGCGCAGCCGGAACGCCGACGGTGAAGGCCCCGGTCCGGGCGGAGGGTGGACAGCGGACAGAACGGGGCGGCACCGGGCCGCCCGCCGATCATCCGAGGAGTCCCCGCATGGCTGCCGAGAAGCCCGCCCACAAGAAGTCGTCCCGCCGCGCCCGCATCGCCACCGGGGGCGCCGTGCTCGCCGCCGTCGCCCTCGGAGGGTTCGGTGCGGTGTCCGCCAACGCGTCGGCGCCGGACGCGTCCCCCAAGGCCGCAGCGGCGGCTTCGGCCGCTTCGGCCTCCGTGCCGGACCGGGCCACCACCACCTCCACCCACCTGACCATCGACGCCGCGACGCGTGCCGCGCAGGCGGCGCTCGACGCTGCGGAGAAGGAGAACCAGCGGGTGACGGTCGCCGTGGTCGACCGATACGGCAACACCGTCGTCACCCTGCGCGGTGACGGCGCCGGCCCGCAGTCGTACGCGTCCGCGGAGCGCAAGGCGTACACGGCGGTGTCCTGGAACGCGCCGACGTCGGAGCTGGCGAAGCGGCTGGAGCAGGCGCCGAATCTGAAGGACATCCCGGGCACGCTGTTCCTGGGCGGCGGTGTGCCGGTGACCGCGGGGAACGCGCCGATCGCCGGGATCGGTGTGGCGGGGGCGCCGTCCGGGGCGCTGGACGAGAAGTTCGCGCAGGCCGGGGCCGAGGCCGTGGCGCGGCGCTGAGCTGAGCGGCGCCCCTGAAGGGGCGCTGTCCTGCCGCGTCCTTCATAGGATCACGGAGCCTTCATAGGATCACGGAGTGCGTGCTCACCGGTCCCTTGTCGCCGTACTTGTCCTGCTCGCCGCATGTGGCGGCGGGGTCGACGGCACACCCGGTGCGGCAGGTGTACGCGACCCGTACTTCCCCAAAGCCGGCAACGGTGGCTACGACGTCGCGCACTACGACCTCGACCTGGCCTACGAGCCGCGCACCCGTCACCTCTCCGGCACCGCGACCCTCACCGCCCGCGCCACGCAGGACCTCTCCGCGCTGAACCTCGACCTCGAGGGACTGGACGTCGGGCGCGTCACGGTCGACGGGGCCGAGGCCCGCTGGAACCGTGCCGGGCAGGAGCTGACCGTGCGTCCGCGGGACGAGGTGGAGCGGGACCGGACCTTCCGGCTGACCGTCCGTTACTCCGGCACCCCGCTCACCCTCACCGACCCGGACGGCGCCGAGGAGGGCTGGCTGCCCACGGCGGACGGGGCGCTGGCGCTGGGGGAGCCGGTCGGGTCCATGGCGTGGTTCCCCGGCAGCCACCACCCCTCCGACAAGGCGACGTACGCCGTCTCCGTGACCGTGCCGGAGGGGCTGCGGGCGGTGTCCAACGGGGAGCCCGCCGGGCAGGAGACCAGGAGCGGCCGTACGACGTGGAGGTGGCGTGCCGGCGAGCCGATGGCGAGCTATCTCGCCACCGTCGCGATCGGCAGGTACGACATCGCCCGCACCAGGACCGCCGACGGGCTGCCCGTCCTCACGGCCGTCGACCTGGAGCAGCGGGAGGTGAGCCGGGGCGCCCTGGCCGAGCTGCCGCGCGTACTGGACTGGGCCGAGCGGAGGTTCGGCCCGTATCCGTTCTCCACGGCGGGCGCGATCGTCGAGCGGCCGGAGGATTCCGGGTACGCGCTGGAGACCCAGACCCGCCCCGTCTTCCCCGGCGCCCCGGACACCGGCCTCCTCGTCCACGAGCTCGCCCACCAGTGGTACGGCAACTCCGTCACCCCGAGGTCCTGGCGGGACATGTGGCTGAACGAGGGCTTCGCCACCTACGCGGAGTGGCTGTGGCGGGAGGACCACGGCGGCGACACCGCCCAGCAGACCTTCGACGCGCTGTACGCGGGCGAGCACTTCGCCGACGCCGAGTCGGACGAGGCCCTGTGGTCCTTCCCGCCCGCCGACCCGCCCGACGCGGCCCACATCTCCGACCTGCCCGTCTACTGGCGCGGCGCGATGGTGTTGCACAAGGTCCGGCAGACAGTGGGCGACGCCGCGTTCTTCGGGCTGCTCCGCGGCTGGGCCGCCACTCACCGGCACGGCACCGCGGACACCGCCGACTTCACCGCCTACGTCGAGCGCCGGGCCCCGGACCACGACTTCACCGCGATCTGGTCGCAGTGGCTGCACGGCGACGGGAAGCCGCCGCACCCCTGAGCCGCTCACGTCACGCGCGGCGTTCGAGGTCCTGGCGTATCGACGCGCGGGCCGCCCACACCGCCTTCCCGTACCGGAGACGGTGTTCCTGGAGCTCCGGGGAGTCGAGCGAGGGCTGCCCGGAGGCGAACACCTCCAGCAGGTCACGCAGGCCCTCGTAGACGCGCTCGATCACGTCCGACATCTCCTGCGGGGCGCACAGCAGCGCCGACTCGCGCACCTCGTCGCAGCCCGACGCCCGGAACGCCTCGCGTACGGCGGCGTCGCGCGCCTCCGGATCGCCCCGGTGGCGCACGGCGACCGTGTACATGTCCTCGTAGGCCTGCCGGTACTTCGTCAGGCAGGTCACGTAGATCTCCCGGCGCTCCTGCCGGTTCCGCTCGGTCAGTTCCCGGCGCCAGCGCGCGCGGTCGGCGAGCAGCGTCGCCCCGACACCGACCACCGCGCCAAGTCCCGTACCGGCCAAGGTCATCCAGTCCACGCGGACATGGTGCCCGTTCGGCGGTCCGCGAGCACCTTGCGCAACACGGCGCAGGGGCGGCCCAGTCGGCGGTCCTCGCGGTGGTCGACGATCTCGTAGCCGGGGGCCGTCCAGAAGGCCAGGGCCCTCGGGTTGTTCTCGAGGACGGCGAGGCGTCCGGGTCGGCCGGGTCGGGGTGGTGGGCGAGGGTGATCGCGATGCCGGCCGGCCGCCCGGCGTCCCGCGCGAGCAGCACTCCGCGTCCGGGTGCGCCGGCTCCTCGGCCGGCGCGGACGCCACCTGCTCCGGGCGGATGTCCCCGGGGTCCGGGAAGTCGCCGCTGAGCTCCTGGAAGGCGCGGTCGGAGGAGTAGAGGGCGGTGAGCTCGGCGAGGAGCGGGGCCGGACGCGCCGGAGCCCCCGGCCGGGAAGGGCAGGGGGCTCCGGTCGGGCACGTCCTGGTGCGGGCGTGCGTCAGACGTTCACGCCGAAGTCCTGGGCGATGCCGACCAGGCCCGAGGCGTAGCCCTGGCCGACGGCGCGGAACTTCCACTCGGCGCCGTTGCGGTAGAGCTCGCCGAAGACCATGGCGGTCTCGGTCGCGGCGTCCTCCGACAGGTCGTAGCGGGCGATCTCGGTGCCGCCGGCCTGGTTGATGATGCGGATGTAGGCGTTGCGCACCTGGCCGAAGTTCTGGTTGCGGTTCTCGGCGTCGTAGATCGAGACCGGGAAGACGACCTTCTCGACGTCGGCCGGGAGGGCGGCGAGATTGACGTTGATCGCCTCGTCGTCGCCGGCGCCCTCACCCGTGCGGTTGTCACCGGTGTGGACGATGGTGTTGTCCGGCGTCTGCTTGTTGTTGAAGAAGACGAAGTGGGCGTCCGAGTAGACCTTCCCCTGAGGGTTGACCGCGATCGCCGACGCGTCGAGGTCGAAGTCCGTGCCGGTGGTGGTACGGACGTCCCAGCCGAGGCCCACGGTGACGGCCGTCAGGCCCGGTGCCTCCTTGGTGAGCGAGACGTTGCCACCCTTGGACAGGCTTACAGCCATTGTTGGGAGTTCCTTCCCTCGTTTGCGTACGGCTAGAAGCTACAGCTACCTCCTTGAACGCGGAGAGGGGTACGCGAGGTTCCAGCTCCTTTACTTTCTTTACCTGCGATATTCGAGTGACGTGGACCGGTCACGGGCGGGACCATGGACGGCATGTCCGGTCCGTATGTCATCCGTGGCTCCGTCTGTCTGCCCGAGGCGGAGCTCCTGTGGCGTTTCTCGCGGTCGTCGGGGCCCGGGGGACAGCACGTGAACACCAGCGACTCGCAGGTCGAGCTGCGCTTCGACCTCGCCCGCACCGAGGCGCTACCCGAGGTGTGGAAGCAGCGTGCGCTGGAGCGGCTGGCCGGCCGGCTGACCGGCGGTGTCCTCACCGTCCGGGCCTCCGAGCACCGCTCCCAGTGGCGCAACCGCGAGACGGCCGCGGTGCGCCTCGCGGCGCTGCTCGCCGAGGCCACCGCCCCTCCGCCCAAGCCCCGCAAGCCGACCCGCATCCCGCGCGGCATCAACGAACGGCGGCTGCGGGAGAAGAAACAGCGCGCGGAGACCAAGCGGGGCCGCTCGGCACGCGACTGGACCTGACCCCGCGAGCCCGGTCCTGCGAGCCCGGGTCCTGCGAGCCCGCTCCCGCCAGCCCGGTCCGCGGGCCGGGCACGTTCAGCCCAGCGCGCGGCTGGAGTGACCCCGCGAGCCTGCTTCCGCGAGCGTGACCTCGCGAGCGTGACCCCGCCAGCCCAGTCCCGCGGGCCGGGCACGCTCAGCCCAGCGCGCGGCTGGAGCGGGCCCCGTGAGCCTGGCTCCGCGAGCCCGGCCCCGCGAGCGCGACCCCGCGAGCCCGGTCCCGCGGGCCGGGCTCGCTCAGCCCAGGTCCAGTACCCCCACCGTCTCCCCCTCCACGACCTCCCCGTTCGGGCGGAAACCGAGGCCCAGGTAGAAGTCCTCGGGCCCGTGCTCCTCGGGGTGCCAGGTGACGTAGAACTCCTTGGTGCCGCGGCGGCGGAGTTCCGCGGCGACCGATTCGACGGCGAAACGGCCGTATCCCTTGCCCTGCTCCCCGGCCGCGATGTTCAGCCGCCACAGGCCCGAGCGGATGACACTGCCACCGTCCTCGTACCAGTCGATGTCGAGGAAGGCCATCAGGAAGCCGACCGCGCGGTCGCCGTCCATGATCAGGCGGGGCCAGGCCGCGTCCGGGTGGACGTACGCCTCGGCGAGGGACTTCACCACCGGGGCGACCGCGAATTCCTGCTCGGGCCGGACGCGTATGCCGAGCGCGGCGTCCAGGTTCTTCGGGGTGATCTGTTCGAGGCGGGGCGAGGTGGTCGTCACGCCGGGCAGGGTAGGTGCGAAAAACCCGGCGGTAAAAGGAATTTCGCGACCGGGAACGGAAAAGCGCGGACGGATCTCAGCCCAACTGCCGGTAACGGCCCCGGAAATACGTCAGCGGCCCGCCCTCCGCGCTCGGCACGTCCGCCGCCAGCACCCGCCCGATCACCAGCGTGTGGTCCCCGGCGGTCACCCGCTGCTCGGTGCGGCACTCCAGGGTCGCCAGGGCGCCGCCCACCAGAGGCGCCCCGGTGTACTCGCCCCGTACGTACGGGATGTCCTCGAAGAGCAGCCGGTCGCTGATGCGGCCCTTCATCGCGAAGCGGCCGGCGATGTGCCGCTGGCTCTCGGAGAGCACGGAGACCGCCCACAGCGGCTGCTCCTCGAGCAGCTCGTCCATGCGGGACCCCTCGCGCAGGCTGACCAGCACCAGGGGCGGGTCCAGGGACACCGACAGGAACGCGGTCGCCGTCATGCCGACGTCCTCGCCGGCCGGTGCCCGCGGGTCGTCGGGATCCAGCGGCGGCTCCTTCGCGGTCACCAGGACCACGCCGGAGGCCAGCCGGGACATGGCGGCGCGGAACTCGTCGTTGCTCACCCCCTCAGCATGCCGGGCGGCGGGCGGAGCGGTGATCGTGGACTGCACGGAGGGAGTGTCGGGCACGCCGGAAACGCTAGTCTCCGCTCCATGGCCACCGCATCGGACCTCTGCCCGAGCGGGGACCTAGGACCAGCGGCCGAGCGGGACCGCCGGACAGCCCCCCGTCCGGCCCGCCGTCCGGCACCGGACACCCACAACCGCCACAAAATCCACCCTCGGTAAACGCACGCGGAAACGCGGAAAGACCCCGCAATTGTTCATGTTTAGCTGTGACTTGAGTCACAAGGGGGAGGAATTGTTGACCCTGTGTACCGAGTGGGCAGCGCGCTGTGATTCAGTGGCGGGGAAGCTGCCAGGACGATACGCCGATGAGCACCCTTGATTCGCCACGAGGTCTCGGGGGGAGGGCGAGCATGGAGACCGAGTCGGAGCCCTACGTCCGCCTTGCGTCCCTGCGACAACTGCACCAGGTCATGGCCGACATGAACACGGCCCGCAGCCTGGCGGACACGTTGCAGACCGTCGCCGACGGCGTCGTGAACGCCCTCGGGTACGAGCTGGCCTGCGTCAATCTCGTACGCCCCGACGGCGATCTCGTGGTCGCCGCCTTCTCCGGCAACCCGGCGGCCGAGGCGCTCATCACCGGCCGGGTCGGCTCCCGCGCGTCCTGGGACCGCCGCCTGTCCATGGGCGAACGCTGGGGCGACCTGATCTTCATACCGCACACCGAGGGCTGGGTCCTCGACGACGACGACGTCCCCCAGTGGTACACCGACGGGCCCGCGCCCCGCTTCGAGGACGAGTGGCACCCCTCCGACCGCCTCTTCGCCCCGATGTACGCGCCCGGCCCGCAGGGCGCCGGCGCCTCCGGCGAGCTGGTCGGCGTGCTCTCCGTGGACCGCCCGCGCAACGGCCGCCGGCCCGGCGCCTGGGGCCGCGAGGCGCTCCAGATGTACGCCTTCCAGGCCGCCATCGCGATCAGCAACGCGCGTCTGCGGGCCAACATGCAGCGCGCCCTGGTCCGCCTCGAGCGCGAGCAGCAGGCCCTGCGCGCCAGTGAGGAGAGCTTCCGGCAGGCCTTCGAGTACGCCCCCTCCGGCATGGCCATCGCCGAGATGGGCGGCGACCAGCACGGGCGGATCCTCAGGACCAACGACGCGCTGTGCCGCCTGCTGGGCCGCCCCGCCTCCGCGATGCGCCGCTACTCCTTCTCCGACCTCGTGCACCCCGAGGACATAGGCACCCTGCTCCGCACCTCCGCCGAGGGCGGTCGCGCCGAGCTGCGCCTCGGCCGCCGCGACGGCACGTACGTCTGGGTCTCCCTGCGCAACTCCGTCGTCGCCGACGCCGCCGACGGCCCCCGCTTCCTGCTCACCCACGTCGAGGACATCGAGGAGCGCAAGCGCCGGGAGCTCCAGCTCGCCCACCGCGCCTCCCACGACTCCCTCACCGGCCTGCCGAACTCCGCCGAGCTGCGCGCCCGGCTCTCCGCGCGCCTGTGCCGGCAGCGCCCGCAGCCGACGCTGCCCGCCGCGGTCGGCTCCGCCATGGCCCCCTACGAGTCCTTCGACTCGCTGGACTCCTCGCTGGACGCCGCCTACGGCCCGCCCGACTTCGACCGGGGCCACGACTTCGACTTCCCGCCCGGCGCGGACGAGTACGACGGCTACGACCACCATGTGCACACCGTCGCCCCCGCCGGGGACCGCGACGACGGCACCAAGGGGCTCGCGGTGCTGTTCTGCGACCTCGACGGCTTCAAGTCGATCAACGACCGGTTCGGGCACAACGCCGGCGACGCCGTGCTCATCGAGGTCGCCCGCCGGCTCAGCAACGGCGTCCGGGACGGCGACACCGTGGCCCGGCTCGGCGGCGACGAGTTCGTGATCCTCGCCGACGGGCTCGGCCGGGCCGACGCCCAGGACCTCGCGGTGCGGCTGCGCAACGAGATCATCCAGCCCATCCGGGCCGAGGGCCGGGCCGTCCGGGTCGGGGCCAGCTTCGGCATCGGCTGGGCGCACTGCGGCATGACGGCCGACGAAGTGCTGAAGTCCGCTGACGAACGGATGTACGTCGAGAAACGATCTCGTCCCAAACAGCACCGGCGCGCGGGATGAACCGCAGGTCAGTGGGTTGATGCGGTCTGAGTCACCCGTTTGGGCGCGGGGAAACGGGTAGGCTCGCCATCCTCACCACCCGCATCCGCACCCGATCCGCAGCTAGGAGCACCAAGGGATGACGCCCGGCAACAGCGGCGCGAGCACGCCCGAGGACGACGACCCGTTCGGCTACCTCTACGCCGACGGCCAGGCCAACGGGGCCCAGCCGCCGTCCGGTGGCTACGGCTACCCGAACTCGGTCAACCGCGTGCGGGCGGTCGGCACACGCCAGTACGGCCAGCAGGGCGGCGGCCCCGCCGCGCAGATACCGCAACAGCAGGGCACCTACGGCCAGCCCAACCCGCACTACGCGGCCCCGGAGACCCTGCCGGGCGGCGCCGCCCCCACGGTGCACTCCCCGCAGCCCGCCCACGGCGGCGGCCGCGGCCGCGGCCCCAACACCAAGGGCCTGCTGATCGGCGCGATCGCGGTGGTCGCGGCGGTCGTCATCGGCATCGGGGTCGCCATGATCGGCGGCGACGAGGACAAGGGCGGCAACCAGGCCGACGCCACCCCGACCCAGTCCCAGAGCTCGGAACCGAGCCCTTCGGCGAGCGAGAGCGGCAAGACCGAGGCCGACCTGCCCGAGATCGACGCGAAGGCCCTCCGCCTGGAGGGCGGCCCCGTCACGGCCTCGGACATCAAGGGGTCGAAGGCTGACGGCGGCGTCTACGTCGCGGGCTTCAACAAGGTGGGCGCCAAGGTCGTCTGGACCGTCAGCGGTATCGAGAAGGCCGGCACATACCGCTTCTACGTCCGCTACGGCATCCCCGGAGTGGACGCCAACGCGACCGTGGTGGTCAACGGCAAGGCGCAGTCCCGGCCGCTGAACATGCAGAACTTCGGCAAGCAGCCCGAAGGCGACTGGGAAAAGGGCTGGCAGACCACCTGGGCCAACGTGAACCTGACCGAGGGCACGAACACCATCGAGCTCGTCTGCAACGAGGGCAACCAGTGCAACGCCAACCTCGACCAGTTCTGGCTCACGGAGGAACCGCCGAGCTGATCCGACGAAGCAGCCGTGGCCGCGAGGAGCGTGCGGCCACGGCTGCTGTGTTTCCTGCGGAGTCATCGCCCGGGGTACGTCATCCCCGGACGGCCATGCTCTTCACGGGCCAAGGACCGCGTAGTGGCCGGCAAGGACAACGGCTGCTACCCGCGCAGCGGCCGGACGGGTCTCCAACCAGAGCAACAAGCTCATCACGCTCTACAAGGACGCTTCCTGCTACGGCAGTCACTTCGACATCAAGCCGCCGCTCGCGCACTTGGCCGCGGCGGGGTGTGATGCGGTCGTCGGTCATCCTTTCGATCTTGCCGTGGAAGGGCAAGCTGGATACCGGACGCCTCACCGCAGGCGTCGGCCGTTCTCAGGCCGCGCTCGCCTCCCTGGTCACCGCCACCCTCTCCAACAGGTCCTCGTAGACCTCCTGGTCGAACTCGCCCGCCACCGGGGACACGACCGTCGCCGCCGAGAGGGCGACCGCACGGGCCAGGCGGGTCGGCCACGGGAGGTGTTCGACCAGGCCCGAGAGCAGGCCCGCGACCGCCGAGTCGCCGGCGCCGGTCGGGTTGCCGTGGAGGTGTGCGGGGGGTGCCGCGCGCCAGTGGCCGTCCGGGGTCACCGCCAGCAGGCCCTGCGGGCCCAGGGACGCGACCACCGTGCCCGCGCCCCTCCTGCGGGCGTCCTGGGTGGCGCGCAACGGCTCGTGGGAGCCGGTGAGTTCGGCCAGTTCCTCGGCGTTGGGCTTCAGGATGTCGGGCCGCCCGGCCACCCCACGGCGCAGCGCCGCTCCGCTGGTGTCCAGCAGGGACGGAACCCCGGCCGCGCGGGCCGTGCGGATCAGGCCCGCGTACGCGCCCACCGGGACCCCCGGCGGCAGGCTGCCGCACAGGGCGACCGCCGAGGCGGAGGGGAGGAGGGTCTCGTACGCCTCCTGGAAGGCCGACCACTCGGCCGCCGTGATGGTCGGTCCCGGTTCGTTCAGCTGGGTCGTGCCGCCCGAGGTCTCGTCGACCACGGCCGTCGTACGGCGCGTCGTGCCGGAGATCGGGACCAGCGCGTCCGTCAGGGTCGGGACACGCAGCAGGTGGTCGCGCAGGACCTGTCCCGTCGTACCGCCCGCGAAACCGGTCACCGTCACCTCGTGCCCGAGCGCCGCCAGCACCCGTGCCACGTTGATGCCCTTGCCGCCCGGACGTTCCGTCACCTCGGAGACGCGGTGGGAGTGGTGCGGCCGAAGGGACGGTACGCGATAGGTGATGTCGAGCGCCGTGTTCAGCGTGACCGTGAGGATCACCGGGACGACCTCCCCCTGTTGCTGCGCCTGCCGTGGGCCCCGGAGACACGATCATGCCAAAGAGAGAGCGGTCGGCCCACCCCTCGGACCGGCCACCGTCCCGCCCGGTCCTCGGGACTGATCAGCCCAGTTGGGGATCGACCACCCATTCACCCCGGCGCATCACGCCCTTCAGTGCGAACTCCGCGTCCAGGACCACCAGGTCCGCGTCCTTCCCGGGCTCGAGGGAACCGATCCGGTCGTCCAGGCCGAGCAGCCGGGCCGGGGTGGCGGAGATCGCCGTGACGACGTCCTCGACGGGCAGCCGGTCCACGGTCACCGCTCGCTGGAAGGCACGGTCCAGGGTGAGGGTGGAGCCCGCGATCGAGCCGCCCTCCACCAGCCGGGCCACACCGTCCGCGACCTCGACCTCCATCGAACCCAGCATGTAGCGGCCGTCACCGAAGCCGGCCGCGTCCATCGCGTCGGTGATGAAGGCGACCCGGGCGGCGCCCGCGTGGTGGAAGGCCAGCTGGAGGGCGGCCGGATGCAGATGGGTGCCGTCGTTGATCAGCTCGACCGTGACCCGCTCGTCCTCCAGCAGCGCGGTGATCGGGCCCGGGGCGCGGTGGCCTACCGGCGGCATGGCGTTGAACAGGTGGGTGGCCACGGTCGCGCCCGCCTCGATGGCCTCGACGGTCTGCTCGTACGTGGCGTCCGTATGCCCGACGGCCGCGATCACCCCGTGGTCGGCGAGCAGCCGTACGGAGTCCAGGCCGCCCGGCAGTTCGGTGGCCAGCGTCATCATGCGGGCGTGGCCGTGTGCCGCGTCGATCAGCTTGCGGACCTCGGCCGGGTCGGGATCCCGCAGCAGTTCCTCGTCGTGCGCGCCCTTGCGGCACGGGGAGATGAACGGCCCCTCGAAGTGGATGCCGGCGATGTCCCCCTGCTGGGCCAGCTCCGCCAGCATCCCGGCGTGCCGGGCGAGGAAGTCCAGGTCACCGGTGACGGCGGAGGCGACCACCGTGGTGGTGCCGTGCCCGCGGTGGGTGTGCACGCCCTTGAGGACGTCCTCGGGGGTGCCGCCGGCGAAGGACGCGCCGCCGCCCCCGTGGTTGTGGATGTCCACGAACCCGGGGACGAGCCAGTGGCCGGACAGATCGATCGTCTCGGCGTTCTCGGGGGCCGTGTCCGCGATCCGCGTGCCCTCGACGATCACGCGGCCGTCGTCCACGGTCCCGGTGGGCAGGACCACCCGGGCACCGGTGAGAACCTTGGTGGGGGCCATCAGGTGGTTACCTCCGAGGGGTCAGTGGTGGTGAGGAGATCCCAGGCGAGGAGTCCCGCGCCCAGGCATCCGGCGGTGTCCCCGAGGGCCGCGGGGACCAGGGACGGCAGCTTCTGGAAGGTGACCCGCCGCCGGACGGCGTCCCGCAGCGGTGTGAACAAGGTTTCTCCTGCTTCGGCGAGCCCGCCACCGATGATCAGGGTGCGCGGGTCCAGCAGGGTGAGGGCGGTGACCAGCCCGTCGGCGAGGGCCTCGACCGCCTCCCGCCACACCTCACGGGCGCGTTCGTCCCCGGACTCGACGGCCTTGGCGCAGTCGGCCGCGTCCGCGTCCGGGTCCCCGCAGGCCGCCGCCCATGCCTCGCTCACGGCACCGGCGGAGGCGTACCGCTCCAGGCAGCCGCGCTGCCCGCAGGGACAGGCGGCCCCCGCGGGTCGTACGACGATGTGTCCGATCTCGCCCGCGAAGCCGTGCGCGCCCGCCTCGATCCGGCCGTCGATGCCGATGGCGCCGGCGATGCCGGTGCCCAGCGGCACGAACAGGTACCGGTCCGCGCCCCGCCCCGCCCCGACCCGGCCCTCGGCGAGCCCGCCGGTCCGCACGTCGTGGCCGAGGGCGACGGGCACGCCGCCGAGCCGCTCGGCGAGCAGCGCGCGCAGCGGCACGTCGCGCCAGCCGAGGTTGGCGGAGTAGACCGCGATGCCGAGCGCGTCGTCCACGATGCCGGGGACGGCGACGCCGGCGGCGGACGCGGGCACGCCGTAGCGGTCGATACCGTGCGCGCGCAGATCGGCGGCGAAGCCGAGGATGTCCGCGACGACCGCTTCCGGGCCGCGTTCGCGCCCGGTGGCCCGGCGGGCCTGGTGCAGCAGCTCGCCGCCCGCCCCGACCAGAGCGGCCTTCATCCCGGTGCCGCCCACGTCGAGGGCGATGACATGTTTCACGGGAAACAGTGTGGCCCGGGGACCCGGGAGAGGTCTAGTCCACTCACGTGGTGTAGACCATAATCCGACTATCGAAAAGTTTCGGATGGCGCGGGGCGCCAGGTTTGGGGCGACAGCAGTGCAGCGGCGGGTCAGGACGAGGACGATCGCGGTGGTGTCCGCACTGGGACTGACGGGGGTCCTCGGCGGATGCGGCGCCGGCGCCGGCTCCTCCGACGTCACCCTGCGGCTGGTCGCGGCCGACTACGGCACGTCGGCCGCCAACAGCTCCAGGAAGTACTGGGCCGAGCTGGTCGACGAGTACGAGGCCGGCCACCCCGGCGTGAAGATCGACGTCAGCGTGTACTCGTGGAACGACGTCGACCGCAAGGTCAAGGAGATGGTCGACGCGGGCGACCCGCCGGACATGGCCCAGATCGGCGCGTACGCCGACTACGCCGCCGACGGCCTCCTCTACAAGGCGGACGAACTGCTCTCCATCCCCGTCCAGGCCGACTTCGTCTCCCAGCTGGCCGAGGCCGGCCGGGTCAACGGCGTGCAGTACGGGATGCCGTTCGCCTCCTCCACGCGCGTGCTGTTCTACAACAAGGAGCTCTTCGCGGACGCGGGCATCACCCCGCCGCAGACCTGGGAGGAGCTCGCGGCCGACGCCGAGGCGCTCAAGGCCGACGGCGTGAAGTACCCCTACGCCCTGCCTCTCGGGCCCGAGGAGGCACAGGCCGAGACCATGCAGTGGCTGCTCAGCGGCAAGGGCGGCTACACCGACAGCATGGGCACCTACGCCATCGACTCCGCGCCGAACGTGAAGACCTTCACCTGGCTGAAGGACGAGCTGGTCGGCAAGGGCCTGACCGGTCCCGTCGCCCCGGGGAAGCTGAACCGGGCCGACGCCTTCGCGGCGTTCGCCGCGGGTGACGTCGGCATGCTCAACGGCCATCCCTCCCTGATGGCGATGGCCGGGAAGAAGGGCGTGAAGTACGGCATGGTGCCGACGCCCGGGGTGGACGGCGAGAGCCCCGCCACGCTCGGCGTCGCCGACTGGATGATGGCCTTCAAGAAGCACGGCCACCGCGACGAGATCGGTGACTTCCTCGACTTCGTCTACGGCGAGAAGCAGGTGCTCGACTTCTCCCGCGACTACAACCTGCTGCCGGTCACCACGTCCGCGTCCCGGACGATGGCCGGCGCCGAGCGGGACAAGCACCTGCGGCCGTTCCTCGACCAGCTGGTGACGTCCGAGCTCTACCCGGTCGGCAACACCTCCTGGGCGGCGGTCAACGCGGCCGTCAAGGAGCAGATCGGCAAGGCGGTCACCCCCGACGGCAGCCCCACGGACGTCCTGACCCGGCTCCAGACGACGGCGACCCGGGCGGAGAGCGCCCAGTAGCGCTCGCGGGCACGGCCGGGGCGTTGTCAGTGGCAGGGGCTACGGTGCAGAGCATGGACGAGGAACCGTCGGCCGAGCGGCAGGGCCTGGGCAGCCGCGAGCGGAACATCCTCGCGCTGGAACGCCGCGTCTTCCCCGGCCCCGGCGCGAAGGAACGCGCGATACGCGAGGAGCTGGGCCTGCCCCCCGTCCGCTACTACCAGCTCCTCAACGCCCTCCTCGACGATCCCCGCGCCCTGGCCCACGACCCGGTGACCGTGAACCGCCTGCGCCGTGTCCGGGACAGACGCCGCGCGGAGCGCTGACCCGGGGTTCAGCCGATCCGCTCCGCCAGCCCCCGCAGCAGTCCGACGACCCCCTCGGGGCCGTCGACCACGACGTCCGCGCGTTCCCTGAGTTCCGTCACCTCGTCGCTGCCGCTGCACACCAGCAGACCGGGGACGCCGTCGGAGCGGAGTTTTTCGACGGCGGCGAAGGCGGACAGGTCGCCCAGGTCGTCACCGGCGTAGAGGACGGACTCGGCGCCGATCTCGCGGGCGTACTCCAGCAGGGCGACGCCCTTGTCCATGCCCGGCGGGCGCAGTTCGAGCACCATCCGGCCGGGCTCGACGATCAGCCCGTGCCGCGAGGCCAGCTCGCTCAGTGGGTCCCGCAGCGCCTCGAACGCGGCCTGCGGATCGGCGGCCCGCCGCGTGTGCACGGCCACCGCCCGCCCCTTCTCCTCGATCCAGGTCCCCTGCCAGGCACCCACCCGGTCCAGCAGCCCCGGCAGCTCCTCACGGGCGGCGGCCACCCCGGGATGCGGGGCGGGCGCGGTGACACTGCCGGTGCGGGCGTCCCAGCGTTCGGCACCGTAATGCCCGAGGACGACCAGGTGTTCCAGTCCGCTCACCCCGGCGAAGCCCCCGTACCGCACCGCGACCCCGGGCGCCCGCCCGGTGATCACGGCCACGGAGGCCACCTTCGGCGCCAGCGCGGCCAGCGCCGGCACGGCCCCGGGATGCGCCCGCGCCTGCTCGGGATCGGCCACGATCGGCGCGAGTGTCCCGTCGAAGTCAAGCCCGACCAAGGCCTTCCCGGGCCGCGCGAGAAGCCCCTCCAGCCCTTCCCGTCCGGCCCGGCCGACGGACCTCACCAGCGAGTCGATCGCTCCCGCGGAATCCCCATGACTGCCCATACGCCCAACCTATCCACGCCCCCGCCCCGGCACGCATGCCTGATCGGCCACACAGGGTCAGGCCCGCAAGGCGTTCAGCTGGTCCAGGAACCACTGGGCCGGGGGGAGGGCGGTGGCTGCTGCGGTGAGGTGCTTGCAGCGTTCCGCCCGCTCCTCCGGAGGCATCGTCAGGGCCTCGTGGAGGGCCTGGGAGGTGGCGGAGATGTCGTAGGGGTTGACCGTGATCGCGTACTCGCCGAGCTCCTCGTGGGCGCCCGCCTCGCGGGACAGGACCAGGGCGCAGCCGTGGTCGGAGACCACCGGGATCTCCTTGGCGACCAGGTTCATGCCGTCGCGGATCGGGTTGACCAGCGCCACGTCCGCCATGCGGTACGCGGCCAGCGAGCGGGCGAAGTCGTCCTTGACGTGCAGCACGACGGGGCGCCAGCCCTCGGTGCCGTACTGCTCGTTGATCTCCTCGGCGAGCCGCTGCACCTCGGCGGTGTAGTCGCGGTACACGGCGAGATCCTGCCGGGAGGGGTAGGCGAAGGCGACGTGCACGACGCGTTCGTGCCACTCGGGGCGGTCCGCCAGGAGCTGCCGGTAGGCCAGCAGCCCGCGCACGATGTTCTTCGACAGCTCGGTGCGGTCCACCCGGACGATCGTGCGGCGGCCCTCCCCGATCTCGCGCCGCAGACCGGCCATGCGCTCCTCGACGTCCGCCTCGTGGGCGCGGGCCCGCAGGAAGTCGGCGTCGGCGCCCAGGCCGTGCACACCGATCCGGGTGTCCCCGACACCGCCCACGAAGCGCTCGCAGCACGCCGTGAACGCGTCCGCCCAGCGCCGGGTGAGGAAGCCCAGCCGGTCGGCGCCCAGCATGCCGCGCAGCACCTGGCCCGCGATGTCGTCGGGCAGCATCCGGAAGTACTCGGGCGGCGCCCACGGCGTGTGCGAGAAGTGCCCGATGCGCAGATCGGGGCGCAGCTCGCGGAGCATGCCGGGGACGAGGGTCAGGTGGTAGTCCTGCACCACCACCGCCGCGCCCTGCGCCGCCTCCTGGGCCAGCGCGTCCGCGAAGGCCCGGTTGTAGGTCTCGTACGACGCCCACTGCCGCCGGAACTCCGCGTCGAAGACCGGCTCCAGAGGAGTCTGGTACAGCATGTGGTGCACGAACCACAGCACCGAGTTGGCGATCCCGTTGTACGCGTCCGCGTGCACCTCGGCCGGGATGTCCAGCATCCGCACGCCGTCCTCGCCGACCCCGCGCCGCACGGCCTCCCGGTCGCCGTCGGACAGCGCCGAGCACACCCACAGCGCCCCCGCGTCCGGCCCGATCGCCGACAGCCCGGACACCAGCCCGCCGCCGCCCCGCTTGGCCCGCAACGAACCGTCGTCGTCCACCACGTACGAAACGGGCCCCCGATTCGAGGCCACCAGCACCTGAGCTGCACCGAACGTCGAAGCCATAAGCCTCAACCTAGCCCGGCCCACAACCGCTCAAACGTACGCATCGGCCGTATACGAACCTCAGGCCACCCTGCGCGCCTGGTACTCCGCGATCTCCGTCATGGGCGGCCGTTCCTCCGTGTCCACCGAGTACGTGCGCGGCTCGAAGTTGTCCCCGGAGCGCTCGAACTGTGTCAGCGCGGGGCGGATCAGATGGCCGCGGGCCAGGCGCAGCTGGGCGGTGCGGTAGATCGCGGCGGACATCCGGCCGAGCGCCTGACCGTCCTGGTGACGGTGCTTGCGCGCGCCCACGTCCACCTGCGCGAGCGCGTCCAGACCCACCAGGTGCAGGGCGTCGACCAGCATGCCCAGCTCGACGCCGTAGCCGACGGGGAAGGGCAGCTGCTCCAGCAGGGAGCGGCGGGCCGCGTACTCGCCGCCCAGCGGCTGCACGAAGCCGGCCAGCTGCGGCCAGTGCATGTTCAGCAGCGGCCGGGCCATCAGCTCCGTCACCCGGCCGCCCTGACCGGCGGCGGCGCCCAGCGGCCGGTCGTACATGGCCTTCACCAGCTGCACGTCCGGCTCGGTGAGCAGCGGGCCGACGATGCCGGAGACGAAGTCGGAGGAGAAGTCCTTCAGGTCGGCGTCGACGAAGCAGACGATGTCGCCGCGCGTGACCAGCAGCGAACGCCACAGCACCTCGCCCTTGCCGGGCACGGCGGGCAGCCGGGGCAGGATCTCGTCCCGGTGCACCACGGTCGCGCCCGCCGCGGCCGCCACCTCGGCCGTACGGTCCGTCGAGCCGGAGTCCACGACCACGATCTCGTCCACGAGAGGGGTCTGGAGCACCAGGTCGTGACGGATGACGGACACGATGTCGCCGACCGTCTCCTCCTCGTTCAGCGCGGGCAGCACCACACTCACCGACTGCCCGGTGGCCCGCTTGGCGGCCAGGATCCGGTGCAGCGGACGGTCGGACACGGACCAGGAGCGGTCGATCAGCCAGCGCTCGACTTCTTCCAGCACGATCGGCGGCTCCTCACTGGTCTGTGATCCATCTCGCGGTACGGACGGCTATCTCAAGTGTCCTGGCCGTCGGTTACAGTCTTGAACAACGCGCGTGACCATCGCATGCCGGGGTCGCCGCGCGGACGACGTTCCGCGACAACTGAAGAACACAACTGAAAACCGCTCATCCAGAGGGGCAGAGGGATACGGCCCGATGAAGCCCCGGCAACCCTCCAGTCGGTTCTTGTCACACAGACGTGGCGAGGCTCCCGGCTAGGGAAGGTGCCAAATCCGTCTCACGGCGAGATGCGTCGTGAGGAAGATGAGGAGAAAGGGCCTCGCCTCACATGGCTGTGCAGACTGTTGCAAGCACCACCGAGTCCACCGTCGATCTCGGTCCCGCCGCCGCGCTGAGCTGTCGCGAATGCGGCCACCGCGTGCCCCTCGGCCCGGTCTTCGCGTGCGAGGAGTGTTTCGGCCCGCTGGAGATCGCATACGACTTCTCGGCCTATGACACCGAGGAACTCCGGCGGCGCATCGAGGCGGGCCCCGCGAACATCTGGCGCTACGCGCCGCTGCTGCCCGTCCCCGCGGACGTGGCGACCAAGCCGAACCTCAACCCCGGCTGGACCAAGCTCGTCAAGGCCGACAACCTCGCCCGCGAACTCGGCGTCACCGGCGGCCTGTATGTGAAGGACGACTCCGGCAACCCGACGCACTCCTTCAAGGACCGTGTCGTCGCCCAGGCCCTCGAGGCCGCCCGTGCCTTCGGCTTCACCACCCTGTCCTGCTCCTCCACCGGCAACCTCGCCGGCGCGGTGGGCGCCGCCGCGGCCCGCGCCGGCTTCCGCTCCTGCGTGTTCATCCCGCACGACCTGGAGCAGGGCAAGGTCGTCATGGCCGCCGTCTACGGCGGTGACCTCGTCGGCATCGAGGGCAACTACGACGACGTGAACCGCTTCTGCTCCGAGCTGATCGGCGACCCGGCGGGCGAGGGCTGGGGCTTCGTCAACGTCAACCTGCGGCCGTACTACGCGGAGGGCTCCAAGACGCTCGCGTACGAGATCTGCGAGCAGCTGGGCTGGCGGCTGCCGGACCAGATCGTCGTGCCGATCGCCTCCGGCTCGCAGCTCACGAAGATCGACAAGGGTCTGCAGGAGCTGATCAAGCTGGGCCTCGTCGAGGACAAGCCGTACAAGATCTTCGGTGCGCAGGCCGAGGGGTGCTCGCCCGTGTCGACCGCGTACAAGGCGGGGCACGACGTCGTCCGCCCGCAGAAGCCGAACACGATCGCCAAGTCGCTGGCGATCGGCAACCCGGCGGACGGTCCGTACGTCCTGGACATCGCGCGCCGCACCGGCGGTGCTGTGGAGGATGTGACGGACGAGCAGGTCGTGGATGCGATCAAGGTGCTCGCGCGGACCGAGGGGATCTTCGCGGAGACCGCCGGTGGGGTGACGGTGGGTGTCACCAGGAAGCTCATCGAGAACGGTGTGCTGGATCCGTCGAAGACCACCGTGGTGCTCAACACCGGGGATGGTCTCAAGACGCTGGATGCGGTGGCCGGGACGGGGCTGACGGCGACGATTCGGCCGAGTCTTGAGTCGTTCCGTGAGGCTGGGCTCGCGTAGGAGTCGCTTGTCGTTCGTCTGCGGGCCGCATGTGGCTGGTCGCGCCCACGCGGCGGTAGCCGCACATTCGATACAGCCCCGCGCCCCTGGGGTAAGTCACCTGACCGGAGGTTTGAAGTGAGCGTTACTGTCCGCATCCCCACCATCCTGCGCACCTACACGGGTGGCCAGGCGGAGGTCTCCGCCGAAGGTGCCACCCTCGCCGAGGTCATCGAGGACCTGGAGAAGAACCACACCGGGATCGCTGCCCGTGTCCTTGACGATCAGGGAAAGCTGCGCCGGTTCGTGAACGTCTACGTCAATGACGACGACGTGCGCTTCGAGCAGGGGCTGGAGACGGCCACCCCGGACGGTGCCGGCGTCTCCATCATCCCGGCCGTCGCGGGCGGCTGACCGAGGCTGATCATTACCGTCGGTAACATCGATTACCGAGTGTTCATCGTGTTGCCCCCTCCGTGAGAGATGCGGAGGGGGCAATTCCATGGGATTGAGCGCGGTAGAGTTGGGGAACGCGCTCCTGATCCGCTGATCGGAAACCCTGAATTCCTGCCGTACGTCCGACTGGATACGGCCAAAGTGCGAGCCTTTTTCGCGGCATTTGCGGCATTTATGCGGTCCGACTTGCCCCGAATTCGGGTGAATTCTCACCACATTCCGGACCGGTGTCGTCCAGAATTCTCGTCCGATTGACCTGTTGCAGACGGCAGTTGGACAGATACATTCAGCCGCGGTCGACGCGTTCCGGCGCACGCCCCCAACCGTTGGGGGGTGAGGTCTGACCCGGATCCGCGAAGTGTGGATCTGTGCAAGGGCCAGTAATAGGGGAGTTAGGCATGGCTCAGGGCACCGTCAAGTGGTTCAACGCGGAGAAGGGGTACGGCTTCATCGCGGTCGACGGTGGTGCGGATGTTTTCGTCCACTACAGCGCGATCCAGATGGACGGCTACCGCACCCTGGAAGAGGGCCAGCGGGTCGAGTTCGAGATCTCGCAGGGTCAGAAGGGCCCGCAGGCCGACATGGTTCGCGTGACCGCCTGAACGCGCTACCAGCCGAGAACTGCAAGAACTTCTGCTGACGAAGGGCTCGTACCTCCCGGGGTACGGGCCCTTCGCCGTGCCCGGAGCGCGGCCGGCACCCGGTGCACGCCCCTGTTCGCGCGGGGCTGAGCGCCCGTCCGAACCCCGGAGGGCGCTTGCACTCACCATGCCCGAGTGCTAATCATTGGCGTTAGCACTCTGAAGGTGAGAGTGACAGCGAAGGACCGGGTCGGTGAGGCCCGCAGGCCGGGTGGGGCAAGGAACCACGAGGCGTGCGAGCCGTCCGTCGCGGGCGCGGGCGCGGTCCGAAGGAATCACCCCCAGTCCTGGAGGGACCACTTCACATGGCCAAGATCATCGCGTTCGACGAGGAGGCGCGGCGCGGCCTCGAGCGCGGCATGAACCAGCTCGCGGACGCCGTCAAGGTGACGCTCGGCCCCAAGGGCCGCAACGTCGTCCTCGAGAAGAAGTGGGGCGCGCCCAC
>NZ_JBFAXA010000019.1:0-154731 GCF_040689265.1 Streptomyces sp. NPDC052012 | reverse complement strand
GGTTACATTCCGAACCCGGAAGCTAAGCCTTACAGCGCCGATGGTACTGCAGGGGGGACCCTGTGGGAGAGTAGGACGCCGCCGAACAATTATTCCGGGGAACCCCGCACCGTATGGTGCGGGGTTTTCTGCGTTTCTGGGCGTATTAGCAAACAGGGGCCGTCGGGCCCCTGTTCTCAGAGTCGGCCGGCGGACTTCAGTGCCAGGTAGGCGTCTGCCAGAGCCGGGGCCAATTCGTCCGGGGTCGCGTCCACGACTGTGACGCCATGGCGGCGGAGTTGTTCCGCCGTGCGGTCGCGCTCCGTGTGGGCCTGAGCGGCCGCCGCGGCCTCGTACACCGCTTCCGTGGTGCCGCGTGCCTTGGCCATGCGGGCGACGTGCGGGTCCGCTACCGACGCCAGCAGAACCGTGTGGCGCTGGGTCAGTTGGGCCAGCACCGGCAGCAGGCCCTCCTCGATGGGGGCCGTGTCCAGCGTGGTGAGCAGCACGATCAAGGAGCGGCGAGGCGCGGTGCGCAGGGCTGTGGCCGCGAGACCCCGGGCGTCGGTTTCGACCAGCTCGGGTTCGAGGGTGGCCATGGCGTTGACCAGGGACGGCAGGAGATCGCCCGCCGTGCGGCCCTGGACCAGGGTGCGGAGGCGGCGATCGTAGGCGAGGAGGTCGACGCGGTCGCCGGCACGTGAGGCGAGGGCCGCCAGAAGCAGGGCCGCGTCCATGGAGGCGTCCAGGCGGGGGACGTCGCCGACGCGGCCGGCGCTGGTGCGGCCGGTGTCCAGGACCAGCAGGATGTGGCGGTCGCGCTCGGGGCGCCACGTGCGGACGGCGACGGTGGACTGGCGGGCTGTGGCGCGCCAGTCGATGGAGCGGGTGTCGTCGCCGGGGACGTAGTCGCGCAGGCTGTCGAACTCCGTGCCCTCGCCTCGTGTGAGGACGCTGGTGCGGCCGTCGAGTTCGCGCAGGCGGGCCAGCTTGGAGGGCAGGTGCTTGCGGCTTGTGAACGGGGGGAGGACCCGTACCGTCCAGGGGACCTTGTGGGTGCCCTGGCGGGCGAAGAGACCGAGAGGGCCGTAGGAGCGGACGGTGACGCGGTCGGCCTGGCGGTCACCTCGGCGGGTGGGGCGCAGCCGGGTGGTGATGCGCCGGCGTTCGCCCGGGGGGATCACCACGCGGTGGCGGGAGGCCGCCACCTCGGTACCGGGCTGCCAGCTGCTCGGGGGCCAGGCGTCGCGGATGCGGGCGCGGAGCGGGCGGCGGGACGGGTTGGTGATGGTCAGGGTGACGTCGGCGGTGTCGCCCAGGCGGGCCGAGGTGTCGCCGGAGCGGGTGAGACCGAGGCGCCTCACGGGGGCGGCCAGCGCGTAGTCGCAGGCGCAGGCCACCGCCAGGGGGCCGTTGACGGCGAGGATGCCCGTCCAGCTGGGTTCCCAGATGCCGACGGGGAGGGAGCCGAGGGCCGCGAGGAGGGCGGCGCGTCCGGTGAGCGCCATCAGCGGGGGACGGGGACGTGGGCCAGGATGGCGTTGATGACCGAGTCGGCCGTGACGCCTTCCATCTCGGCTTCAGGGCGGAGTTGGACGCGGTGGCGGAGGGTGGGCAGGGCGAGGGCCTTCACATCGTCCGGGATGACGTAGTCGCGGCCGGTCAGCCAGGCCCAGGCGCGGGCTGTGGACAGCAGAGCGGTGGCTCCTCGGGGGGAGACGCCGAGGGTGAGGGACGGCGACTCACGGGTGGCTCGGCAGATGTCGACGACGTAGGCGGTGATCTCGGGGGAGACGGTCGTCTTGGCGACGGCGGCGCGGGCCGCCTCCAGGTCGGTGGCGCCCGCTACGGGGCGTACTCCGGCGGCGCGCAGGTCGCGCGGGTTGAAGCCCTCGGCGTGGCGGGTGAGGACGTCGATCTCGTCCTGGCGGGAGGGCAGGGGGATGGTGAGTTTGAGGAGGAAGCGGTCCAGCTGGGCTTCCGGGAGGGGGTAGGTGCCCTCGTACTCCACGGGGTTCTGCGTCGCCGCCACCAGGAAGGGATCGGGGAGGAGGCGGGGGGTGCCGTCGACGGTGACCTGGCGTTCCTCCATGGCCTCGAGGAGGGACGACTGGGTCTTCGGGGGCGTGCGGTTGATCTCGTCGGCGAGGAGCAGGTTGGTGAAGACCGGGCCGGGCTGGAAGGAGAACTCGGCGGTGCGGGCGTCGTAGACCAGGGAGCCGGTGACGTCGCTCGGCATCAGGTCGGGCGTGAACTGGACGCGTTTGGTGTCGAGTTCGAGGGTTGCGGCGAGGGCGCGGATCAGCAGCGTCTTGGCGACGCCGGGGACGCCTTCGAGAAGGACGTGCCCGCGGCAGAGCAGGGCGACGACGAGGCCGGTGACTGCGGGGTCCTGGCCGACCACGGCTTTGCCGATCTCGGCGCGCAGGGCTTCCAGGGAGGCCCGGGCGGCGGCCGGATCCCCGGTGTGCGCGGCGTTGTCAGTGGTCGGGTCCATCATGGACGGCGTACCTCACTTTCGAGGGCGTCGAGTCGGTCGGCGAGCTGGATCAGGCTTGCGTCGTCGCCGGGTGGCGGGCCGAAGAGGAGGGGCTGCAAGGACTGTTGTCCGTCGGCCTGGAGGTGGGCGGACAGTGCGGGGAGCAGGGCTTCGGGCGTGTGCGCCTGGGTGACGGGGACGCCGACGAGGGGGGCGAGGCGCGTGCGGGTGGTGGAGCGAAGAGCGGCGGCGGCGCGGTCGCGGGCGTTCGCCCTGCGGTAGAGGCGGGCGCGGCCTTCGACGGTTTCGGAGGCGCGGATCGCCACGGGGAGTTTTTCGGGGACCAGAGGGCCGAGTCGGCGTGCCCGCCACAGGGCGGCCAGGGCTGCCGCGATGAAGAGCTGCAGTGTGCCCCAGAGCCAGCCGGAGGGGAGCAGGTCGAAGAAGCCGCGCTCGTCCTCGGGGGCGGCGGAGGCGTCGGCGAGTGAGGGGAGGTACCAGACCAGATGCGGGCGGGTGCCGAGGAGTTGGAGGGCGAGCGAGGCGTTTCCCTGCTCGTCGAGGCGGTCGTTGAGGAGGATGTCGGGCGCGCCGAGCAGGACGGTGTCGCCGTCGCCGGACGGGGCCGGGATGCGCAGCAGTGTGGCCAGGCGCTCGCTGGGGTAGCACTCGTCGGCGGTGACGTGGGTGGTGCTGTAGCGGATGCCGCCCGTGTCGGCGGTGCCCGCGCGGCGGGCGGCGGGCAGCGCGCAGTCGGGCGAGAGGGTGGTGTCGAGGCTGGTCGCAGGGTCGGCGGTGACGCCGGGGGCGAGGCGCTCCACGGAGACGCCGCCGGCGGCGACCAGGACGGTGCGGCCTCCGGAGTCGGCGAACGCCGAGTGCAGCCGGGTCTGCTGACTGGGGGTCAGCAGGTCGGGGACGGCGATCAGGAGGGTCGTGTCGGGCCCGGATGCCGCGCCCGCTTCGTCCAGGGTCGTCACCACGCGTGTGTCCACCCCGCGGTCGGCCAGGAGTTCGGCCACGGCTCGGCTGCCGTTGGGGTCGGCGGAGCGCGGGTCGAGTTCGCCGTGCCGGCTGTCCGAGCGGACCAGGGCGATGGCCACGGCTGCCGCGAGCAGCACGACCAGCGCGAGAGCGATGCCTCGCGTGCGGGTCCACACCTGGCGGGCGGTGGGCGAGGCCGAGGTGGACGGGAGCGTGACCTCGGTCGTCATCCGGCGGCTCCCTGGCGGGCGTGGGGGTCCGTGGTGTCGGTGGTGCTGGGGGCCGTGCTGCTGGTCGGCAGCTGCGGTCTGGTGCGTTCCAGGTCGCGGTCGAGCGCGGCGATGCGTCGGTACGACTCCTCGGTCGCCGTCCGGCCGCCGTATGTCACGTCGTCGAAGGCGCGGGCGGCGGCGTGCAGCCCGTCGGTGTGGGTCGGCAGGGCGCGGCCCGCCTCGGCGGCGGCCTCGTCGGCGGTGCGGCCGGGGCGGATGTCGAGGAGGGCGCGCTCCTCCAGGGAGCGGACGATGGCCCGCATGCGCTCCTGCACGGCCTGGTTCCAGTGCCTCTGGGCGGCGTGCGCCTCGGCCGCCGCGCGGTGTTCGGCGGCGCTGCGGGGGCGGTCGTCGAACAGGGCTGGGGCGGAGGTGGGCTCGCGGCGCGGGGTGCCCAGGCGCCACCAGAGGGCGGCCAGTACGGCGACGACCGCCGCGATGATGACGATCAGGCCGAGTGTGCCGCCGGGTGTCGCGGTGGAGGCGGTGCTCAGCAGGTCGTCGACCCACTCCCAGAAGGCGTCCAGGGCCCGCTGGAACCAGCCGGGGTCGTTCTCGTGGTACATGCGCTTGGACAGCTCGCGCCGGGCCGCCTCCCGCGCGGGATCACGCGGGACGGTCAGGGGCGGCTCGTCGTCGCCGCGCAGCAGGGTCCGTACGGCCGTGTCCGCGGCACCGGGCAGGGCCTGTACCGATGTGAGAACTCCCCCCGTGGCGTTCACCGCATCAGCTCCCCGGGTTGGTGCCGGTGCCGTAGCCCTGGAGGCCTGCGGCGCGGGCCAGTTCGAGGTCGAGGGCCTCGCGGCGGATGCGCTGGTCGATGTAGAGCAGCACGGTGACGCCGGCCGTGATCGGGAACGTGATCACGGCGCCGATGACCGAGCCGATGCCGCTGACGATGAGGAACGTCCAGCCGACGTCGCCGGGGTTGTTGAGGAAACCGGAGACGCCGTCGCTGCCGAGGGCCGCGGCGAGGAAGGTGAACGGGATGACGATGATCGAGGCGACGACGTTCGCGATGACCGTGGCGAGCAGCTGTATGCCGAAGATCCGCCACCAGGAGCCGCGGACCAGCTTCGCGGAGCGGGTCATCGCCTTCACGATGCCCTGCTTCTCCAGCATCAGCGTCGGCGAGGCCAGCGAGAAGCGGATCATCAGCCACAGGGCGACCACGCCGGCGCCGATGATGCCCAGGACGGTGAGCGCCACGCCAGGTCCGGTGGCGCCCGCGACGGTCACCAGGATGCCGGGCAGCGAACCGGCGGTGACGATGCCGGCGGTGATGAGCAGCAGCAGGCAGATCAGGCCGAACAGCTTCAGGACCTGAGGACGGGCGTCGCGCCAGGCCTCGCCCGTGGTGACCGGCTTGCCGAGTACGGCACGGCTGGTGACGGTGGTGAGCAGGGCGGTGGCGGCGACGGTGCCGACCAGGGTGATCAGGAAGATGACGCCGTTGTTGAGCAGGGCGTCGCCCATGGCCCGGGTGAGTTCGCTGAGCGTGGCGCTCGGGTCGTTGAGCACGTCGCTGCTGGAGGTGTCCAGGACCAGTCCCTGGAAGAGGACGACGACGATCTCGGTGAGGACGGCGACGGTCAGCGAGATGCCGAGGACCGTGCGCCAGTAGGTGCGCATGGTGGAGACGGCGCCGTCGAGGATCTCACCCACGCCGAGCGGGCGGAGCGGGATCACACCGGGCTTGGCCGCGGGCGGCGGACCGCCCCAGCCGCCTCCCCAGGCGCCGCCCCAGGCACCCTGGCCGCCGGGTCCGCCGGGGGCTCCGTAGCCACCGCCGTGGCCTCCGGGGCCTCCGTGGCTCCCGGGGCCGCCGTAGCCTCCGGGGCCGGCGGGAGGCGGGGTGCCCCAGCCCGGGCCGGGCGGGGGCGGAGGCGGCGTCCGGCCCGGGCCGGGCGGGGTGCCGGGTGCGCCGGTGGGCGCGGACCACTGGCTCGGTGGCGGCTGCTCCTTCGACCACTTCATGCCCGGTCCCTGCGGTGCCTGACCCGGCTGACCGGGCTGCTCGGGTTGCCCCGGCTGCTGGGGCCGGTCGGCGGGCTGCCGCGGCTGCTGGGGGCGGTCTGCGGGTTCCTCGGGGTTCTGGCGGTCGGCGGGCTCGGCAGGGCCGGACGTGCCGGGCTCCTGCCCCTCGGACGGGGCGGATCCGGGCGAGGCCCAGCCCGGAGTGTCGTTCATCGTCGCTCCTTCACGGTGCCCGTCCGCGGTCGCGGCGGCAGGTTGGCAGCCATCGTGCCATGGGGTGGTCATCGGGTGACCTGGCGAGGTGAGGGCTGCATAGCTTCAATTGTCCGCGCGTTAGGGGGCAGACTGACCGCATGGCTGATCAGTACGCGCACAGCGGCGACAACAAGCGGCCGACCGAGATCCCGGCGATCCGCTGGGAAGAGCCACCCGAAGGACCCGTCCTGGTCCTGCTCGACCAGACGAGGCTGCCGGCCGAGGAGGTCGAGCTCGTCTGTACGGATGCGTCGGCGCTGGTGGAGGCGATCCGCTCGCTCGCCGTCCGCGGGGCGCCCCTGCTCGGCATCGCCGGGGCGTACGGCGTCGCGCTCGCCGCCGTGCGGGGCTTCGAGGTGGACGACGCGGCGTCGGCACTGGAGAGCGCCCGGCCGACCGCGGTGAACCTCGCGGTCGGGGTCCGCCGGGCCCACACGGCCTATCAGGCGGCTCTCGCGCGCTCCGGCGACCCCCGGCAGGCGGCCGGGGCCGCGCTGGCCGCGGCACGGCAGCTGCACCGGGAGGACGCCGAGGCCAGCGCCCGCATGGCCGAGCACGGCCTGGCGCTGCTCACCGAGCTGCTGCCCGGCGGCGGGCACCGGATCCTGACGCACTGCAACACCGGGTCGCTGGTGTCGGGCGGGGAGGGCACGGCGTTCGCGGTGGCGCTGGCCGCACACCGGGCGGGGGAGCTGCGGCGGCTGTGGGTGGACGAGACGCGTCCGCTGTTGCAGGGCGCCCGGCTCACGGCGTACGAGGCGGCCGGCAGCGGCATGGCGTACACGCTGCTCACGGACAACGCGGCGGGGTCGCTGTTCGCGGCGGGCGAGGTGGACGCGGTGCTGGTCGGGGCGGACCGGATCGCGGCCGACGGGTCGGTGGCGAACAAGGTCGGGACCTACCCGCTCGCGGTGCTGGCGCGGTACCACCATGTGCCGTTCATCGTGGTCGCGCCGGTGACGACCGTGGACCCGGACACCCCGGACGGAGCGGCCATCGAGGTCGAGCAGCGGCCCGGGCACGAGGTCACCGAGATCACCGCGCCCCAGGTGCCGGTGGCCGGCACGGAGGCGGGCGGCGGGATCCCGGTGGCGCCGCTGGGGACGCAGGCGTACAACCCGGCGTTCGATGTGACGCCGCCGGAGCTGGTGACGGCGATCGTCACGGAGGAGGGCGTCGTCTCCCCCGTGACGGCGGAGGCGCTGGCCGAGCTGTGCGCGAAGGCGCGTCCGGGCACGACCGACTGAGAACCGACCGAGAACCGGGCCGAGAACCGGGCCGGGAACCGACTCAGAACCGCCGTGAGCCTGCCCGGCCGGGGGCCGGGCAGGCTCACGGCGGCCGGGGGCAGACAGTGACGGTGGCCTACGACTATCGTCACGAGGCAGTGACGTGCCTCACCTGCACCTTCGCCACCGTTATGAGAATGGGATGATGTCGTTTATGAAGGGACGAGTCCTTGTCGTCGACGACGACACCGCACTGGCCGAGATGCTCGGCATTGTGCTGCGTGGTGAGGGTTTTGAGCCGTCTTTCGTAGCCGACGGCGACAAGGCGCTGGCCGCCTTCCGCGAGACCAAGCCCGACCTGGTGCTGCTGGACCTGATGCTGCCCGGCCGGGACGGTATCGAGGTCTGCCGTCTGATCAGGGCGGAGTCCGGGGTGCCGATCGTGATGCTCACGGCGAAGAGCGACACCGTCGATGTCGTGGTGGGCCTGGAGTCCGGCGCCGACGACTACATCGTGAAGCCGTTCAAGCCGAAGGAGCTGGTCGCCCGGATCCGGGCGCGGCTGCGCAGGTCGGAGGAGCCGGCGCCGGAGCAGCTCGCCATCGGCGATCTGGTGATCGACGTGGCCGGGCACTCGGTGAAGCGGGACGGGCAGTCGATCGCGCTGACGCCGCTGGAGTTCGACCTGCTGGTGGCGCTGGCCCGCAAGCCGTGGCAGGTGTTCACGCGTGAGGTGCTGCTCGAGCAGGTCTGGGGCTACCGTCACGCGGCGGACACGCGCCTGGTGAACGTGCATGTGCAGCGGCTGCGCTCCAAGGTCGAGAAGGACCCGGAGAAGCCGGAGATCGTGGTGACCGTCCGTGGTGTCGGATACAAGGCAGGACCGAGCTGACATGTCCGGTGACAGTGCCGCTTCGGCGCCCGGCCGGTCCGGGGGCCGTCCGGAGCGGCCTGTCGGCGGGAGGACGGCGGGCTCCCGCTGGGGACGCCTGCTGGACGGCGGGCTGCTGCAGGGCGGAGTCCACGGCAGCCCGGTGATCCGGCTGTTCGTGCGCTGGGTGCGCAGGCCGCTGCTGCCGGTGATGCGGTTGTGGCGGCGCAACATCCAGCTCAAGGTCGTCGTCACCACGCTGCTGATGTCGCTGGGCGTGGTCCTGCTGCTCGGCTTCGTCGTGATCGGGCAGGTGCGCAACGGACTGCTCGACGCCAAGGTGAAGGCCTCGCAGAGCCAGGCCGTCGGCGGGTTCGCCGTGGCCGAGCAGAAGGCCGACGAGGCGGCGAGCATCACCGGCGACGACGGCACCACCGTGGACGGAGAACCGTCGACGAGCGTCATCCAGTGGATGAGCGACCTCGTCGAGTCGCTCTCCAGCGGCGGTCAGGGTGCCTTCGACGTGGTGACGCTGCCCGCGGGCGACGACAGCGGCGGCGGGCGCGGCCCGCGCGCCTCGGGCCAGGTCATCGCGACCGCCAGCGTGCCGGAGGACCTGCGTGAGCGGGTCAACTCCAGCTCGACGGCCGTGCAGAGCTACACCCGCATCATCTACGACAGCGGGGCCGAGTCCCAGCCGGGGCTGGTCATCGGCAAGCAGGTCAGCGACCCCAACAACAACCCCTACCAGCTGTACTACCTCTTCCCGCTCACACAGGAGGAGAAGTCGCTGAGCCTGGTGAAGGGCACCCTGGCGACCGCGGGGCTGTTCGTCGTCGTGCTGCTGGGCGCCATCGCCTGGCTCGTGGTGCGGCAGGTCGTCACGCCGGTACGGATGGCGGCCGGGATCGCCGAGCGGCTGTCCGCCGGGCGGCTCCAGGAGCGGATGAAGGTCACCGGCGAGGACGACATCGCGCGTCTCGGTGAGGCGTTCAACAAGATGGCGCAGAACCTCCAGCTGAAGATCAACCAGCTCGAGGACCTGTCGCGGATGCAGCGCCGGTTCGTCTCCGACGTGTCGCACGAGCTGCGTACGCCGCTGACGACGGTGCGGATGGCGGCGGACGTCATCCATGAGGCACGCGAGGACTTCGACCCGGTGACCGCGCGGTCGGCCGAGCTGCTCGCCGACCAGCTGGACCGGTTCGAGTCGCTGCTCGCCGACCTGCTGGAGATCAGCCGTTTCGACGCGGGCGCGGCGGCGCTGGAGGCGGAGCCGATAGATCTGCGGGACGTCGTACGCCGGGTCGTCACCGGGGCCGAGCCGCTCGCCGAGCGCAAGGGCACCGAGATAAAGGTCGTCGGCGATCAGCAGCCGGTGGTCGCCGAGGCGGACGCGCGGCGCGTGGAGCGCGTACTGCGCAATCTCGTCGTCAACGCCGTCGAGCACGGCGAGGGCAAGGACGTCGTCGTCAAGCTCGCCGCCGCGGGCGGGGCGGTCGCGATCGCGGTGCGCGACTACGGGGTCGGGCTCAAGCCCGGCGAGGCGACGCGGGTCTTCAGCCGCTTCTGGCGGGCTGACCCGGCACGCGCGCGTACCACCGGCGGTACGGGCCTCGGCCTGTCGATCGCCCTGGAGGACGCGCGGCTGCACGGCGGCTGGCTGCAGGCGTGGGGTGAGCCGGGCGGCGGCTCGCAGTTCCGGCTGACGCTGCCGAGGACAGCGGACGAGCCGCTGCGCGGGTCCCCGATACCCCTGGAGCCGAAGGACTCACGGCGCAACCGCGGGCTCGACGACGCCGGCCTGCCCAGTGGCGGCGCGGACGGCACCAAGCGCGCCACAGTGCCGGCGCAGCAGGCGGGCACGGGCGTGACGGCACGGTCGTCCCGGGACCCGCTCGCCCCGAGGCCCACCGGCGCCGCACCCGCCGCGGATCCGACGGCCCTGCCGGGGAACGGCGCCCGTGTGGTGTCCCGGCAGGCGTCGGGTGAGCGAGAGCGGGGGGAGCCGCCCGCCGGCGGCGGGGCAGGGCATGCCGGGACGGACGGGGCCGCGCAGGGAGCCGGGACAGGAGCAGGCCCTGACACGAGCGCCGGTGCCGAGACCGACAGGAACGGTGCGCGTGCGGCAGGGGCGGGACGCGCCGAGGGATACGACAGGCAAGGGGAGGCTTCACGTGGGCGGTAGGGGGGTCCGGGCCGATCGGGGGAGGCCGGTGCGGGCAGCGGTGTGCGCCGCTGCCGGTGCCGTACTGCTGGCCGGGTGCGCCTCGATGCCGGACAGCGGGGATCTGCGCGACGTCGAGTCCACGCCCCGCCAGGACACGCAGGTGCGCGTGTTCGCCATGCCGCCGAGTGACGACGCGACGCCCACGCAGATCGTGCAGGGCTTTCTGGAGGCGCTGACCAGCGACGACCCGCAGTACAAGACCGCGCGCCAGTATCTGACCGAGGACGCCGCGAAGACGTGGCGGCCGGAGGTGTCCACCACGGTGCTCGCCGACGGGCCGGACGCCCAGGAGGACCGTCCGGTGCGGGAGGACGCCGATGTGCGGTCCTTCACGCTGACGGGCACCAAGGTCGCCACCGTGGACGCGCAGCAGTCCTACGCGCCCGCCTCGGGGTCGTACGACAAGCTGCTGCATCTCACGCGGGACACGAAGAACCGCGAGTGGCGCATCGACGGGGTGCCGCCGGGCATCGTCATGGGCCAGTCGGACTTCGAGCGCAACTTCATGTCGGTCAACAAGTACTACTTCGCCTCGAACACCGCGGGTTCCGCGGCCGGTTCGCCCCCGATGGCGGTGGCCGATCCCGTCTACGTGCGCAGTCATGTGGACCCCACGACGCAGATGGTGCGCTCTCTGCTGCGCGGCCCCACCACCTGGCTGAACCACGTGGTCAGGTCGAGCTTCCCGACGGGGACGGCGCTGGCGAAGGGCGCCGGGGCGCTGACGGCGGACGAGCGGGGCAGGCTGACCGTGCCGCTCAACGGCCGGGCGGCGAAGGTGGGGCTCAACCGCTGCGAGGAGATGGCCGCCCAGCTGCTGTTCACGCTGCGCAACCTCAGTCCGGTCGTGGAGGAGGTCGACCTGCGGGCCGGCGAGAAGCAGTTGTGCTCGCTCAGCCAGGAGGGTGCCGACACCGTCGCCGCGCGGGGCTCGCAGCACCACCCCGACTACCTGTACTTCCTCGACGAGGACCACAAGCTGGTGCGGATCGCCGCGGGCAACAGCGACACGGACCCGGAGGCGGTGCCGGGAGCGCTGGGCGAGGGCGAGAAGGCGCTGCGGTCCGTGGCGGTCGCGCGGGACGAGCACACCGCGGCCGGGGTCGCGATCGACGGCAAGTCGCTGTACGTCGGGTCGATGGTGTCGGGCGGTTCGCTCGGCGAGCCCGTGCTGCGCAGCCGGGGCAGGACGGAGAAGGACCGGCTGACCGCGCCGAGCTGGGATGCCCAGGGCGGGCTGTGGGTGGCCGACCGGGACCCCGCCGACCCGCGGCTGTATCTGCTGGAGAAGGGCGGCGGGGAGCCGCTGGAGGTGCGGACGCCGGGGCTCGACGGTCGCATCCAGTCGGTCCGGGTGGCCGCCGACGGGGTGCGGATCGCGCTCGTCGTGGAGAAGGGCGAGCGGCGTTCGCTGCTGGTCGGGCGGATCGAACGCAGCAGGCCGGACGACAGGACGGACGAGCGGCCCACGGTCACCGTGCTGGAACTGCGCTCGCCGACGCCCGAGTTGGAGCAGGTCACCGCGATGTCGTGGACCGGGGACAGCCGGCTCGTGGTGGTCGGACGCGAGCAGGGTGGCGTCGAGCAGATGCGCTACGTCGATGTCGACGGCTCCACGCCGGACATCTCGCCGCCCGCCGCCCTCACCGGGGTCAAGGAGGTCACCGCGTCCTCCGACGACCGGGTGCCGCTGGTGGCGTACTCGGTGGACGGGATCGTACGGCTGCCGTCGGGTGCGCAGTGGCAGAAGGTGACGCAGGGGTCGGCGCCGGTCTATCCGGGGTGATGCCGTCCGCTCCGCTGTGGCCCGGCGCGGTCCGGCCGAGTTGTCCACAGGGGTGGCCGGTCGGGGTGGGCGTTGGCACAGTGGGGCCATGCGGGGCTGGTGGCGTGACTTCACCGACCTGGTGCTTCCGGCCGAGTGCGGCGGATGCGGCAGGCCGCGCACGGTGCTGTGCGCCCGGTGCCGTACGGCGCTGAGCGGGGCGCCGCCACGCCGGGTGCGCCCGGAGCCGGAACCGGCCGGTCTGCCGGTCGTGCACGCGGCGGCCCCGTACGCCGACGAGGTGCGCGCGACCCTGCTGGCCCACAAGGAACGCGGCTCCCTGACGCTTGCGCGCCCTTTGGGCGAGGCGCTCGCGGGCTCTGTGCGGGCGGGGTTGGCGGCGTGGGCGGCGGAGGCCGACGCGGACCGGTGGCGCGTGCGGGGGGCGCGTGCTGCGGAGGACGGGCGCGGGCGGTTGCCGGATGCCTCGGCGGTCGGGCGGGCGCCGGAGGCGGGTGTCGAGGGCCTGCGCGCGCCGGGTGGCCGGGGTGCCGCGCGCGAACCGGCGGCGTCGGCCGGCCGGGCTCCGGAGGCGGCTGCTGGGTATTGGCGTGCGCTGGGTGGGACTGCCGGGCACGGAGAGGTGCTGTCAGCCGGCGGGGTGCCTGAGGGGTGTGGGAGGTCTCGGGGCCAGGTCGGCGCGGCGGGGGCTTCTCGGCGTAGGGACGGAGGGGGCGTCGGGCCGTTGCTGGTGCCTGTGCCTTCGGCGCGGGGGGCTGTGCGGGCTCGCGGGCATGACGCGGGGCGGCGGATCGCCTTCGCGGCGGCGGGGGTGCTGCGGCGGTGCGGGGTGCCCGCACGGGTGGTCCCCGTGCTGCGGCAGCGGCGGGACGTGGCCGACCAGTCGGGGCTGAGCGCGCAGGAGCGGCTGGCCAATCTCGCGGGCGCGCTGGCGGTGGCTCCCGGCGGTGAGCGGCTGCTGCGCACCGCCGGGCCGGTGGTCCTCGTCGACGATCTGATGACCACCGGGGCGTCCCTGGCGGAGGCGGCGCGTGCGGTGCGGGCGGCGCTGTCCGGCGGGAGGCTGGACGGGGGGCGGATTTCGAGCGTTTCGCCGTCCGCGTTCGTGTACAGGGGTGAGAGATGGGAAAGGAGAGGAGAACAGTCCGACCGGTCAGCACAGGAGAGGGCGAGCCGGTGGACGTCCGGCGACCGGGTGTGCGCGGCCGTCGTCGCAGCCCCGCCGGATGCTTTCGAAATAAACCGGAACTGACTGAGAACTTACGTCGTTGCAGGTTATGAGAGGCCCAATTCACCTGAACGGAGGTACGCCGCAGTAGAGGGTGACGACATCCGTCCGGGCGAGATATGTTCGGTTGTGAGGGAAAGCCGCAGGCCACACCTCTCGAATCCGAATGCCGTGTCGCGGGTTTTCTGCAATCACCCGCGCTGGGGGAGTGGAGATCCCGCCCACGGGGGAGGAGGTGGAAGTCACCGAGTCCGAGGTTCCGGGGCTGACCGGAATCTGGTGCAAAAGGGAGACGCTCCGCACCGAGGCGGAGCGATCCGGGAACGGAGTTCTGCGTGGACATCGTCGTCAAGGGCCGCAAGACCGAGGTGCCCGAGCGGTTCCGGAAGCACGTGGCCGAGAAGCTGAAGCTGGAGAAGATCCAGAAGCTCGATGGCAAGGTGATCAGCCTCGACGTCGAGGTGTCCAAGGAGCCCAACCCCCGACAGGCCGACCGCTGTGACCGAGTGGAGATCACCCTCCGCTCCCGCGGTCCGGTGATCCGGGCGGAGGCGGCGGCGAGCGACCCGTACGCGGCGCTCGACCTGGCAGCGGAAAAGCTGGACGCCCGGCTGCGCAAGCAGCACGACAAGCGTTTCTCGCGGCGCGGCGCGCGCAGGATCTCGGCAGCCGAGGTCCCCGCCCACGTCCCGGGCGCGGCGACACTCAACGGCACCGGCGCGGCCTCCGCCGCGGAGGAGCGCGAAGCCGTCCCGACGAAGAAGATCGGTTCGCTGGAGGTACAGGGGGACGGACCCCTCGTCGTCCGCGAGAAGACCCACGTCGCCGCCCCCATGACCCTTGACCAGGCTCTCTACGAGATGGAGCTGGTCGGGCACGACTTCTACCTGTTCGTCGACTCCGAGACGAAGGAACCCGCCGTCGTCTACCGGCGCCACGCCTACGACTACGGCGTGATCCACCTCAGGACCGACACGATGGTCACCGAGACCCATTCCCCCGAGGCGGGCGGAACCCTCGGCGGCTGACCTGCCGGGCGACAGCCGAGCGGTGCCCCTGGTGCGCGTGTGCGCCCCCAGGGGCACCGGTGTGCGACCCCTTCGCACCGCACGCTGTCACCCCGGTGTCATCCGGGCATGGAATCATGGCTGCAACGGCTCAAGCGGTGGGCCGTTGCCTTGGGTTGGCGATGGCTCAGGACCACAGGCCAAGCCTTCAGGGGGAGGAACGATGGCGGACAGCTTCGGACCGATGCGTGACGAGGACGCCGACGACGGCGTCGTCGGCATGGGCCCGGACGCGGGCTCACCACGCAAGGAACCGATCAGAGTCCTTGTGGTGGACGACCACGCGCTGTTCCGCCGCGGGCTGGAGATCGTGCTCGCCGCCGAGGAGGACATCCAGGTCGTCGGAGAGGCGGGCGACGGCGCGGAGGCCGTGGAGAAGGCCGCCGATCTGCTGCCCGACATCATCCTCATGGACGTGCGGATGCCGAAACGGGGCGGGATCGAGGCGTGCACCTCCATCAAGGAGGTCGCCCCCAGCGCCAAGATCATCATGCTGACGATAAGCGACGAGGAAGCCGATCTCTACGACGCCATCAAGGCGGGCGCGACCGGTTATCTCCTCAAGGAGATCTCCACCGACGAGGTGGCGACCGCCATTCGCGCGGTGGCCGACGGGCAGTCGCAGATCAGCCCCTCGATGGCGTCGAAACTGCTCACCGAGTTCAAGTCGATGATCCAGCGGACCGACGAGCGCAGGCTCGTTCCGGCGCCGCGGCTGACGGACCGTGAACTGGAAGTCCTCAAGCTCGTCGCCACGGGAATGAACAACCGCGACATCGCCAAGGAGTTGTTCATCTCCGAGAACACCGTGAAGAACCACGTGCGCAACATCCTGGAGAAGCTGCAACTGCACTCCAGGATGGAGGCGGTGGTCTACGCGATGCGGGAGAAGATCCTCGAGATCCGCTGAGCACGTCGGGGCACGTCAGGCCAGGAGCCGGGCGAGTTCCCGGACGAGGGGATCGCGCAGCTCCGGTGCTTCCACGCGCTCCACGCGGACGTCGCTGCAGTCCACCCAGCTCGCCGCCTCCACCAGCGCCTGCGCGACCGCCGGGACCGCCTTGCGGCCCTCCAGCGTGGCCAGTCTGGCCACCAGGGTGCGGCCCTCGCGGGCCGGATCGACCCGGCCGACCAGCCGGCCGCCGGCGAGCACCGGCATCGCGAAATAGCCGTACACCCGCTTCTGCTTGGGCACGTAGGCCTCCAGGCGGTGGGTGAAGCCGAAGATCCGCTCGGTGCGCGCCCGTTCCCAGATCAAGGAGTCGAAGGGGGACAGCAGGGTCGTACGGTGGCGGCCGCGGGGCGGGGTCGCGAGGGCCGCCGGATCGGCCCAGGCCGGCTTGGACCAGCCCTCGACCGTGACCGGCACCAGACCGGAGTCGGCGATCACCGCGTCGACCTGTTCGCCCTTGAGGCGGTGGTAGTCGGCGATGTCCGCCCGCGTGCCCACGCCCAGGGACTGGCCGGCCAGCCGCACCAGGCGGCGCAGGCACTCGGTGTCGTCCAGTTCGTCGTGCAGCAGAGCGTCCGGGATCGCGCGCTCGGCGAGGTCGTAGACCCGCTTCCAGCCGCGGCGCTCCACGCACACCACCTCGCCGTACATCAGCGCGCGCTCCACGGCGACCTTGGAGCCGGACCAGTCCCACCACTCGCTGGTGCGCTTGGCGCCGCCCAACTCCGTGGCGGTGAGCGGGCCTTCCGCGCGGAGCTGTTTGATCACCTGCTCGTAGGTGCCGTCGGGCAGCTCGTGGTTCCAGTGCGGGCGGTTGCGATAGGCGCGGCGGCGGAAGGCGAAGTGCGGCCACTCCTCGACGGGCAGGATGCACGCGGCGTGCGACCAGTACTCGAACGCGTGCGGCGGCTCGGAGCCGGTCTTCCAGTACGCGTCCTCGACGGTTCTGCGGCCCACGGCGCCCAGGCGGGCGTAGGGGATGAGCTCGTGCGAGCGGGCGAGGACGGAGATGGTATCGAGCTGCACCGCACCCAGGTGACGGAGGACACCGCGGACTCCCGCGCGGCGGTCGGGGGCGCCGAGGAAGCCCTGGGCCCGCAGGGCGATGCGGCGGGCCTCGTCAGCCGACAGTTCCGTGGTGGGACGCGCAAGGGTCGTCATACGTCCGCACGATAGAGGCAGCCACTGACAACGGGAGCGGGGGCGGTGTCACTCACGTGCCGGCACGTACGGGGTCGTCGAGGCGATCCCCAGGTCGGACGGCAGCAGGGAGCCCACCCAGCAGTCCCGCAGCACGCCCTTGTTGTTGATGGCGGCGCGCAAGGTGCCCTCGACGGTGAAGCCCGCGCGTTCGGCCACCGCGCGGGAGGGCAGGTTGCCGACCTCCGCGCGCCACTCCACACGGTCGATCGACATACGGGTGAAGGCCCAGCGGGCGGCCGTGACGGCGGCCTCGGTGATGTAGCCGTTGCCGCGGTGCTCCTTGGCGGCCCAGAAGCCGATCTCGCCCACCCCGAGGGAGCGCGAGGTGATGCCGAGCATGCCGGTGAGGTCCCCGGTGGGCAGGAAGACGCCGAAGGTGAACATCGAGCCGTTCGCCCAGCCGTCGGGGGCCATCTGCTCCGTGAAGCCCCGCGCGTGCTCGGGCAGGTACGGGGAGGGGATCGTGGTCCAGCGCTGGATGTCGGGATCCTGACAGGCCGCGTACACGGCGTCGGTGTCCTGCGGGCCGACGGTGCGCAACAGAAGGCGGTCCGTGGTGAGCGTGACGGGTTCCATCGGCCGATTCTGCTCTCGGGCCGGTGAACGGCGCCATTCCTTTCGCCGTGTGTGAGGCGGCGATCACCCTTCGCGTAATTCGCCGCGGCGATGCGGCACCATCCGAGGGCCCCGGACGTTGTCCTTTGTGAAACAGCCGTGGAACCCATGACAAGCACCTGGCGAGCGGCGGACGGCCACCGGCACGGCAGGCCTCCCGGCGCGGCGGGGTCCTCGCATACGATGGCCGTTGCTCAGTCAGTGAAACGGAAACCGACCGTCCCAGGCCCGACCGGCAAGGAGACCAACCCCCGTGTCCGTCCTCTCGAAGATCATGCGTGCAGGCGAAGGCAAAATCCTGCGCAAGCTGCACCGCATCGCGGACCAGGTCAACTCCATCGAAGAGGACTTCGTCGACCTCTCCGACGCCGAGCTGCGGGCCCTCACCGATGAGTACAAGCAGCGGTACGCCGACGGTGAGAGCCTGGACGACCTGCTGCCCGAGGCGTTCGCCACCGTCCGCGAGGCCGCCAAGCGCGTCCTCGGCCAGCGCCACTACGACGTGCAGATGATGGGCGGCGCCGCCCTGCACATGGGCTACGTGGCCGAGATGAAGACCGGTGAGGGCAAGACCCTCGTCGGCACCCTGCCCGCGTATCTCAACGCCCTGTCCGGCGAGGGCGTCCACATCATCACGGTCAACGACTACCTGGCCGAGCGCGACTCCGAGATGATGGGCCGCGTCCACCGCTTCCTGGGCCTGGACGTCGGCTGCATCCTCGCCAACATGACGCCGGCCCAGCGCCGCGAGCAGTACGCGTGCGACATCACCTACGGCACGAACAACGAGTTCGGCTTCGACTACCTGCGCGACAACATGGCGTGGTCCAAGGAGGAACTCGTCCAGCGCGGGCACAACTTCGCCATCGTCGACGAGGTCGACTCCATCCTGATCGACGAGGCCCGTACGCCGCTGATCATCTCCGGTCCGGCCGATCAGGCCACCAAGTGGTACGGCGACTTCGCGAAGCTGGTCAAGCGCCTCAAGCGCGGTGAGGCCGGGCAGCCGCTCAAGGGCATCGAGGAGACCGGCGACTACGACGTCGACGAGAAGAAGCGCACGGTCGCCATCCACGAGTCCGGTGTCCAGAAGGTCGAGGACTGGCTGGGCATCGAGAACCTGTACGAGTCGGTGAACACCCCGCTCGTGGGCTACCTGAACAACGCCATCAAGGCCAAGGAGCTCTTCAAGCGCGACAAGGACTACGTCATCATCGACGACGAAGTCATGATCGTCGACGAGCACACCGGCCGTATCCTCGCCGGCCGCCGCTACAACGAGGGCATGCACCAGGCCATCGAGGCGAAGGAAGGCGTGCCGATCAAGGACGAGAACCAGACGCTCGCCACGATCACGCTGCAGAACTTCTTCCGCCTCTACAAGCGCCACGACCACAACGGCAAGGAGATGCCGGGTCTGTGCGGCATGACCGGTACGGCGATGACCGAGGCCGCCGAGTTCCACCAGATCTACAAGCTCGGCGTGGTGCCCATCCCGACCAACCGGCCCATGATCCGCAAGGACCAGTCGGACCTGATCTACCGCACCGAGGTCGCCAAGTTCGAGGCGGTCGTCGACGACATCGAGGAGAAGCACCGCAAGGGCCAGCCGATCCTCGTCGGCACGACCTCGGTGGAGAAGTCCGAGTACCTGTCGCAGCAGCTCAGCAAGCGCGGCATCCAGCACGAGGTGCTGAACGCCAAGCAGCACGACCGTGAGGCCCAGATCGTCGCCCAGGCCGGCCGCAAGGGCGCCGTCACGGTGGCCACCAACATGGCCGGCCGTGGTACGGACATCAAGCTCGGCGGCAACCCCGAGGACCTCGCCGAGGCGGAGCTGCGCCAGCGCGGCCTCGACCCCGAGGAGCACATCGAGGAGTGGGCGCACGCCCTGCCCGCGGCGCTGGAGCGGGCCGAGGCGGCGGTCAAGGCCGAGAAGGAGGAGGTCGAGAAGCTCGGCGGCCTCTACGTGCTGGGCACCGAGCGGCACGAGTCGCGGCGTATCGACAACCAGCTGCGCGGTCGTTCCGGCCGTCAGGGCGACCCGGGCGAGTCGCGCTTCTACCTCTCGCTCGGTGACGACCTGATGCGGCTGTTCAAGGCCCAGATGGTCGAGCGCGTGATGTCGATGGCGAACGTCCCGGACGACGTGCCGATCGAGAACAAGATGGTCACGCGGGCGATCGCCTCCGCCCAGTCGCAGGTCGAGCAGCAGAACTTCGAGACCCGTAAGAACGTCCTGAAGTACGACGAGGTGCTCAACCGGCAGCGCGAGGTCATCTACGGCGAGCGGCGCCGCGTCCTGGAGGGCGAGGACCTGCACGAGCAGATCCAGCACTTCATGGACGACACCATCGACGCCTATGTGCAGGCGGAGACCGCCGAGGGCTTCCCCGAGGACTGGGACCTGGACCGGCTGTGGGGCGCCTTCAAGCAGCTCTACCCGTGCAAGGTCACCATCGAGGAGCTGGAGGAGGCGGCCGGCGACCGGGCCGGGCTGACCGCCGAGTTCATCTCCGAGTCCATCAAGGACGACATCCGCGAGCAGTACGCGAAGCGTGAGGAGCAGCTCGGCTCCGAGATCATGCGTGAGCTGGAGCGCCGGGTCGTGCTGTCGGTGCTGGACCGCAAGTGGCGCGAGCACCTCTACGAGATGGACTACCTCCAGGAGGGCATCGGCCTGCGCGCGATGGCGCAGAAGGACCCGCTGGTCGAGTACCAGCGCGAGGGCTTCGACATGTTCACCGCGATGATGGACGGCATCAAGGAGGAGTCCGTCGGCTACCTGTTCAACCTGGAGGTCCAGGTCGAGCAGCAGGTCGAGGAGGTCCCGGTCGAGGACACCGCGCCGTCGCTGGAGAAGCAGGACGCGGTGCCCGCGCAGGCGGGCTCCCGCCCCGAGATCCGCGCGAAGGGCCTGGAGGCGCCGCAGCGGCGGAACCTCCACTTCACCGCGCCGACCGTGGACGGCGAGGGCGGCACCATCGAGGGCGACTTCAGCGAGGACGGCGAGCCGGTGCGCTCCCCGGCCGACGGTCTCACGCGCGCCGAGCGCCGCAAGCAGGCGCGGGGCGGGCGTCGCCGCAAGAAGTGAGCGGGGCTCCCCAGTGAGCGGGGAGCGGTTCGAGCGGGCCGAGGGCCGGGCATCTCAGGATGCCCGGCCCTCGGGCGTCGTGCGGTCGCTCAGTGGGCGCCGGCGTGGTGGGCGCGGGGGCCGCCCACTTCGACGGCGGTGCAGCGCCAGCGCAGGTCCCGGCCCTGTTCCAGCCGGAAGGCCAGGGCGCGCAGCCGGTCGCCGGCGGCGATGCGGGCGAAGACCTCCAGGGCGCCTTCGCGGGGGACGAAGTAACCGATGTCCCGTACGACGGGCCGGGCACCGCGCGTGCGCAGCGGCCCCCGCTCGGCGAGCCGGGCCAGCTCGTCGTAGGCCCGTCCGGCGGTGTGCCGCAGCATGGCGTGCACGGGGCGCTGGCCGCTGAGCACGGCGAGGAGCAGCTCGGCGAAGTGATCGGTGGGGCGGAGCTGGGGGACGGGGAGGGGCCGGCGGGGGGCCTGCTGGGGGACGCGGGGCACGGTCGGGACGGCGCCGGGGACGGCCACCGCCGGTGTGCTCCGCGGGGCCGGCCCCGGCGCGGCGACGCGCCGACGCGGGGCCCGGTAGGACGCAGGGCGGTTGTCGGCGGGCCGGGTGGAGGGCGCCGCACCGGACGGACGGCGCCTGCCGTCGGCGGAGGACGCGGATGTCCCCCTGCCGACGGGGACCCGGGGCGGGGTGGTGCCCGCGGGGCGGGATGGGGGGCGCCCGTCGCCGGACACGGCGGCGCGCTGGAGAGCAGCTGGTCGGTTCCCGGCGGCCGGGGCGGCTGTGGGGCGCGCCGAGGAGGCGCCGGGGGGAGTGCTGCGGGTCGGGCGGGCGAGGGGTTCGGTGGGGTCTGGGCGGGCTCCCGTCCGGGCGGGCCTGGCGCGCGTCGTGGAGACGCTGTCATGCGGTCCGGCGGGGACCGGGCGGTCTCCGGTGGGGCCGTGTGTGGTCTGCGGTGCGGGGCCGTGTGTGGTCTGCGGTGCGGGGCCGGGTGCGGTCTGCGGTGCGGTGGCTGGCGTGCGGGGGTCCTGGTGGGAGGTGCGGCGGGTCTGGGTCCTGGTCATGACCTTGTTCATGGGGGTCCCCGTTCGACGGCCCGGGGCTCGGGGACCGGCTGGGGAGCCGGGCGATACCGGGCGGTAACTTCGTGGTTGGGGATCTTGTACGGGGCGGTCGGGGGCGGCGGCAAGGAGGAGGCGGGCGAGCCCGGGGGGCGGCAGGATTCACCTATCCGAGTGGCGTGCGGCTGCGCGAGCCCGCAAGGGAGCGGGAGCGGCGGGTGAATTCCGGGACGCCGGTGGACGCCGTCGGGGGTGTGGAGGGCAACTCGATGGGGGACGCCCGCGCGTATCCTGAAGGCCCGTCACGACTCCGACCCACTCCGACCCAGAAAGCGGCCGACATGCGCGTCTACGTCCCCCTGACCCTTCCCGGGCTCGCCGAGGCGTACAAGACGGGGCAGCTGGCCGAGGGGCCGTTCCTCGCGTACGCCGTCACGCCCGCGCTGCGCGAGTGGTACCTCTCCGACGACCTCGAGGAGCTGGAGTACGCCGCGCTGAACCGCGCCACCCTGGCCTCGCTTCGGCTGCTGGCGGCGGATCCGGGGGCGCCCAGGCGGCGGGTCGTGGTCGCCGTCGACGTACCCGACAAGGCGGCCTCCACCGACCCCGGCCGCGCACTCGACCCGGACACGCTCGGCGAGGTGCGGGTCGTCGGCGATGTCGCGCTGGCCAAGGCCGCGGCCGTGCACGTGGACGCGGCGGACGCGGAAGCCGACGTGACGGCGGCCGTGGAGGCGCTGTCCGCGGCGGACGCCGGGGACGACGACGCGCAGTTCGTCGTCGACGGCGCCGAGGACCATGAACTGCTCTGGTACGCCACGCAGGAGATCCCGAACCTGATCGACGTCGGCACCGCCGGCTGAAGGCCCGTCGACCTGCCGTTCTCTTGATTGTCAGTGGGGGCGGGTACGTTTGCGGGCATGGGGATGCAGACGGACGCGCACATCGTCTGGGACTGGAACGGCACCTTGTTCCACGATGTCGACGCGGTCATCGGGGCGACGAACGCGGCCTTCGCCGAGCTCGGGCTGGAGCCGATCACGCTGGAGCGGTACCGGGAGCTGTACTGCGTGCCGGTGCCGAAGTTCTACGAGCGGCTGCTCGGCCGGCTGCCGAGTGACGCCGAGTGGGAGGTCATGGACGCGACCTTCCACCGGTACTACACGGAGCACCGGGCGCTGTGCTCCCTCGCCGAGGGCGTGGAGGAGCTGCTGACGGGGTGGGCGTCGGCCGGGCGCAGTCAGTCCATCCTGAGCATGTACGGGCACGATGATCTTGTGCCACTGGTCCGGGACTTCGGGATCGAGCCGCACTTCATACGCGTCGACGGCCGGACGGGTCCCTCCGGGGGCAGCAAGGCGGAGCACATGGTGCGCCATCTCGACGCGCTCAGAAGCGTCGACCCGGCGCGCACCGTGGTGATCGGGGACGCCGCCGACGACGCGCTGGCCGCCCAGGCCGTCGGTGCGCGGGCCGTGCTGTACACGGGCGGTTCCCACGGCCGGGCCAGCCTGGAGGCGGTGGGCGTACCGGTGGTGGACACGCTCGCTGAGGCCGTGGCGGAGGCGGAGCGCCTGGCGGCGTGAGCCTCGACCCCGGCGCGGCCGGCACGCCGAGGACCGCTGCCCACGCCGTGAGCGGCGGTACGCCGAGCGCGCTCGGTACGCCCCGCGCACGCGGTGTGCACTGTGCAGAACGTCAAACTTCGCCCCCCGGTTTTGTACACATACGGCTCATGACGGGCCCCCTGTAAGGAGCGATAGCCTTGGTGGCGTGATCAGCGCGATAGCTCGCGGGGACATCGGTGTCCCCGCTGTGCGCCCGGAGAGCACGGACGACATCCGTGACCGGGCGGCGGTCGCTGGTCCTCGCGGGCGGGAGGGGGCTCTCGGAGCTCCCGGGACGCCATCCACGGCCCGGGTGACGGCGCACCGGAGATCGGCGTCGCACCCAGCGGGCAGCTCAAGAGTGGCTCATATTTCCCCGCTCATCTCACCTCGCGGCATAGCGTCGGAACAGACCGGACACCCCGTGTCGTATCACCGCACCGCAAGGGCAGAGACCGTACTTCCTTCTACGTCACGCAACGGCGCGCGACAGGAGCCAGAGGACAATGCAGACCAAGCTGGACGAAGCCAAGGCCGAGCTGCTCGAGAGGGCCGCCCGGGTAGCTGAGAACAGCCCGGCCGGGGGGAAACTACCGACCGGGACGGCGGACGAGGGCACCCCGGACCGGGAGTCCGTGCTCGCGTTCCTCCAGCGCTACTACCTGCACACCGCCCCCGAGGACCTCACCGACCGCGACCCGGTCGACATCTTCGGAGCCGCTGTCTCGCACTTCAGGCTGGCCGAGAACCGCCCCCAGGGCACGGCCAACGTGCGGGTCCACACCCCGACGGTCGAGGAGAACGGCTGGACCTGCAGCCACTCCGTCGTCGAGGTGGTCACCGACGACATGCCCTTCCTCGTGGACTCCGTCACCAACGAGCTGACCCGCCAGGGCCGCGGCATCCACGTCGTCATCCACCCGCAGGTCGTGGTCCGCCGCGACCTCACCGGCAAGCTGATCGAGGTCCTCGCCACCCGGCCCGCCGGCGACCTCCCGCACGACGCCCACATCGAGTCCTGGATCCACGTCGAGATCGACCGCGAGACCGACCGCGGCGACCTCAAGCAGATCACCGCCGATCTGCTGCGCGTGCTGTCCGACGTCCGCGAGGCCGTCGAGGACTGGGGCAAGATGCGGCAGGCCGCGACCGCGCTGGCCGAGGAGCTGCCGGCCGAGTCCGTTCCCGACGACCTGCCCACGCAGCAGGTCGAGGAGGCCCGGGAGCTGCTCCGCTGGCTCGCCGACGACCACTTCACCTTCCTCGGCTATCGCGAGTATCAGCTGCGCGAGGACGACTCCCTGGCCGCCGTCCCCGGCACCGGCCTCGGCATCCTGCGCTCCGACCCGCATCACGCCACCGACGAGAGCCACCCTGTCAGCCCCTCCTTCGAGCGGCTGCCCGCCGACGCCCGCGCCAAGGCACGCGAGCACAAGCTGCTGGTGCTGACCAAGGCCAACAGCCGGGCCACCGTGCACCGGCCGTCGTACCTGGACTACATCGGCGTCAAGAAGTTCGACGCCGACGGCAACGTCATCGGTGAGCGCCGCTTCCTCGGTCTGTTCTCCTCCGCCGCCTACACGGAGTCGGTCCGCCGGGTCCCGGTGATCCGCCGCAAGGTCGAGGAGGTGCTGGAGCGCGCCGGCTTCTCCCCGCACAGCCACGACGGACGCGATCTGCTGCAGATCCTGGAGACCTACCCGCGCGACGAGCTGTTCCAGACCCCGGTCGACGAGCTGCGCTCCATCGTCACCTCGGTGCTCTACCTCCAGGAGCGCCGCCGGCTGCGGCTGTACCTGCGCCAGGACGAGTACGGGCGCTACTACTCCGCCCTCGTCTACCTGCCCCGCGACCGCTACACCACCGGCGTCCGGCTGCGGATCATCGACATCCTCAAGGAGGAGCTCGGCGGCATCAGCGTCGACTTCACCGCCTGGAACACCGAGTCGATCCTCTCCCGGCTGCACTTCGTGGTCCGGGTCCCGCAGGGCACCGAGCTGCCGGAGCTGTCCGACGCCGACAAGGAGCGCATCGAGGCCCGCCTGGTCGAGGCCGCCCGCTCCTGGGCCGACGGCTTCGGCGAGGCGCTGAACGCGGAGTTCGGCGAGGAGCGCGCCGCCGAGCTGCTGCGCCGCTACTCCGGTGCCTTCCCCGAGGGCTACAAGGCGGACCACTCGCCGCGCAGCGCGGTCGCCGACCTGGTGCGCCTCGAGCAGCTCGACGAGGAGAAGAGCTTCGAGCTCAGCCTGTACGAGCCGGTCGGCGCGGCCCCCGAGGAGCGCCGCTTCAAGATCTACCGCAAGGGCGAGGCGGTCTCCCTGTCCGCGGTGCTGCCCGTGCTCCAGCGGCTCGGCGTCGAGGTCGTCGACGAGCGGCCGTACGAGCTGCGGTGCGCCGACCGCAGCGTCGCCTGGATCTACGACTTCGGGCTGCGCATGCCCAAGGCGCCCGGCGGCGGTCTCGACTACCTCGGCGACGACGCCCGTGAGCGGTTCCAGGAGGCCTTCGCCGCGACCTGGACCGGCAAGGCCGAGAACGACGGCTTCAACGCCCTGGTGCTGAGCGCCGGGCTGACCTGGCGGCAGGCGATGGTGCTGCGCGCCTACGCCAAGTACCTGCGCCAGGCGGGCTCCACCTTCAGCCAGGACTACATGGAGGACACCCTCCGCAACAACGTCCACACCACGCGGCTGCTCGTCTCGCTGTTCGAGGCGCGCATGTCGCCGGACCGGCAGCGCGCCGGGTACGAGCTGGTGGACGCCCTGCTGGAGGAGGTCGACGCGGCTCTGGACCAGGTGGCGAGCCTCGACGAGGACCGCATCCTGCGTTCCTTCCTCACGGTGATCAAGGCGACGCTGCGCACCAACTTCTTCCAGGAGGCGGCCGGCGGCAAGCCGCACGACTACGTCTCCATGAAGTTCGACCCGCAGGCCATCCCCGACCTCCCCGCGCCGCGCCCGGCGTTCGAGATCTGGGTGTACTCGCCGCGCGTCGAAGGCGTGCACCTGCGGTTCGGCAAGGTGGCCCGCGGTGGTCTGCGCTGGTCGGACCGCCGGGAGGACTTCCGTACCGAGATCCTCGGCCTGGTGAAGGCGCAGATGGTGAAGAACACCGTCATCGTGCCGGTCGGCGCCAAGGGCGGCTTCGTCGCCAAGCAGCTCCCGGACCCGAGCGTCGACCGCGACGCGTGGATGGCCGAGGGCATCGCCAGCTACCGGACGTTCATCTCGGCGCTGCTCGACATCACCGACAACATGGTGGCCGGCGAGGTCGTGCCCCCGGCGGACGTCGTCCGGCACGACGAGGACGACACGTATCTCGTGGTCGCCGCCGACAAGGGCACGGCCACCTTCTCCGACATCGCCAACGAGGTCGCTCAGAGCTACAACTTCTGGCTCGGGGACGCCTTCGCCTCCGGCGGCTCCGCCGGATACGACCACAAGGGCATGGGCATCACCGCCCGCGGCGCCTGGGAGTCCGTCAAGCGGCACTTCCGGGAGCTGGGCGTGGACACCCAGACCCAGGACTTCACCGTGGTCGGCATCGGCGACATGTCCGGTGACGTCTTCGGCAACGGCATGCTGCTCAGTGAGCACATCCGCCTGGTCGCCGCCTTCGACCACCGGCACATCTTCATCGACCCCAACCCGGACGCGGCCACCTCGTACGCCGAGCGCCGCCGTCTGTTCGAGCTGCCGCGCAGCTCCTGGGCCGACTACGACACCCAGCTGATCTCGGCCGGCGGTGGCGTGTTCCCGCGCAGCGCGAAGGCCATTGCCATCAACTCGCAGATCCGCGAGGCCCTCGGCATCGAGCCGGGCATCACCAAGATGACCCCGGCCGACCTGATGAAGGCGATCCTCCAGGCGCCGGTGGACCTGCTGTGGAACGGCGGCATCGGCACCTACGTCAAGGCGTCCACCGAGTCCCACCCGGACGTCGGCGACAAGGCCAACGACGCCATCCGCGTCGACGGCAAGGACCTGCGCGTCAAGGTCGTCGGCGAGGGCGGCAACCTGGGCCTGACCCAGCTCGGCCGGATCGAGTTCGCGCTGCACGGCGGCCGGATCAACACCGACGCCATCGACAACAGCGCCGGCGTGGACACCTCCGACCACGAGGTGAACATCAAGATCCTGCTCAACGGCCTGGTCGCGGACGGCGACATGACGGTCAAGCAGCGCAACAAGCTGCTCGCCGAGATGACCGACGAGGTCGGCCGGCTGGTGCTGCGCAACAACTACGCGCAGAACACCGCCATCGCCAACGCGCTCGCCCAGTCCAAGGACATGCTCCACGCCCAGCAGCGCTTCATGAAGCACCTGGTGCGCGAGGGGAGCCTCGACCGGGCGCTGGAGTTCCTGCCCACCGACCGGCAGATCCGCGAGCGCCTCGCCACCGGGCAGGGCCTGACGGGTCCGGAGACGGCCGTCCTGCTGGCGTACACGAAGATCACGGTCGCCGAGGAGCTGCTGCACACCTCGCTGCCCGACGACCCGTATCTGAAGGTGCTGCTGCACGCGTACTTCCCGACCGCGCTGCGCGAGCAGTTCCTGGACCGGATCGACGGCCACCCGCTGCGCCGCGAGATCACCACGACCGTGCTGGTCAACGACACCGTCAACACCGGCGGTACGACGTATCTGCACCGGATGCGCGAGGAGACCGGCGCGTCGCTGGAGGAGATCGTCCGGGCGCAGACCGCGGCCCGCGCGATCTTCCGCTCCTCGGTGGTGTGGGACGCCGTCGAGGAACTGGACAACAAGGTCGAGGCCGAGGTGCAGACCCGGATCCGGCTGCACTCGCGCCGGCTGGTCGAGCGCGGCACGCGCTGGCTGCTGAACAACCGGCCGCAGCCGCTGGAGCTCCAGGAGACCGTGGAGTTCTTCGCCGAGCGGGTCGAGCTGGTCTGGTCGCAGCTGCCGAAGCTGCTGCGCGGCGCGGACCTGGAGTGGTACCAGAAGATCCACGACGAGCTGACCGACGCCGGGGTCCCGGAGGAGCTGGCCACCCGCGTGGCCGGGTTCTCCTCGGCCTTCCCGACGCTCGACATCGTGTCGGTGGCCGACCGCATGGGCAAGGAGCCGCTGGACGTCGCCGAGGTGTACTACGACCTCGCCGACCGGCTGCGCATCACCCAGCTGATGGACCGCATCATCGAGCTGCCCCGAGCGGACCGCTGGCAGTCCATGGCCCGCGCGGCCATCCGCGAGGACCTGTACGCGGCGCACGCGGCGGTCACCGCGGACGTGCTGGCGGCGGGCAACGGCTCCGACACCCCGCACCAGCGGTTCCAGCTGTGGGAGCAGAAGAACGCGGCGATCCTCGGCCGGGCCCGCACCACCCTCGACGAGATCCAGAGTTCGGACACCTTCGACCTGGCCAACCTGTCGGTGGCGATGCGGACGATGCGCACCCTGCTGCGCAGCCACACGTAGGCGGTGCGTACCTCGCAGGCCGCGTAGGCGGTACGTCAAGGGGGGCGCCCCGGGTCGCGAGGACCCGGGGCGCCCCCCTTGCGTTGTGGTGCCTTAGATGGCTTCTGGGCGGAAAACGGTGGATATGTCATGGATTCGGGCATGTCTGTGGGGTGACCGTCCGCTCCCCGTCCGTCGCTCCCATGGCGGTCGCGGGGCTCCTCGTCGTCCTGCTGCTCGCGGTGATCGTCCGGCTGCCCTGGGCCGGTGATCTGGGCATGCACGCGGCGACCGTGCAACGGCTGCGGCACAGCCCGCTCGACCCCGGCAACCCGCTGGTCGACGCGGACACGCCGAGCCCGTACTACTCGCCGTGGATGCTGCTGCTCGGCCTGCTCGCCAGGGCGACAGGGCTGTCGGTCTTCGTCGTGCTGCGGGTGGCCGCCGTGGCCGGGCTGGCGCTGCTGGTGACGGGCGTGTGGCGGTACGTGCGGACGCTGAGTGCGCACCGGGCGGCACCCGCGCTCGCGCTGCTGAGCCTGCTGCTGGTGTGGGGCACCACCGCGTACACCTGGAGCGGTTTCCTCGGGCTCACCTCGCTCGCGCTGACGGTGTCGTACCCGAGCACCTTCGCCCTCGGGCTCGCCTTCCACTTCTGGGCCTGGCTCGGCGCGGCGATCCGGGCTCCCGGTGGGTGGGCGGCGTGGCTCGCACTGGGCGCGCTGTGGGCGGTGATCCTGCTCTGCCACCAGTTCTCGGGCGTCGTGGCCACGCTCGGCGCGTGCGCCACGCTGCTCGCGGTGCGGCGGCCCGACCCGGTGCTGTGGACGCGGCTCGCGGCGGGGCTGCTGCTGGGGGCGGTGCTGCTGTGGGCCTGGCCGTACTACGACTTCTTCGCGCTGCTCGGTGCCGGCGACGACCTGGAGACGGTGCACCGGGTGCTGTACCGGGACTGGCTCGGCCGGTTCGGCCTCGTGCTGCTCGGGGTGGCCGCGCTGGGCGCGCGGTGGTGGCGCGACCGGCGGGATCCGCTGGTGCTGTTCTTCGCGCTGGGGGCGCTGATCGTGGCGGCGGGGTGGCTGAGCGGGCACTACTCGTGGGGGCGCGCCCTGCCCGCCGTGCTGATCCCCGCGCAGCTCGCGGTCGCGCTGGAGGCGGTCGAGGCGGGGCGCCGGTGGCTGCGCGCCGGATGGGCGGCCGTCCTCACCGCCGCGCTCGTGCTCGGGGCGTGGGCGCAGTCGGGCACGCTGGGGTACGTGCTGCCGCGCGGGGCGCTGCCCGGGCCGGTGGAGGCCAGGTACCGGGAGCCGTGGACCGGATACCACTGGATCACGCCGTGGGTGCGGTACGGGGAGGTGGTGCTGGCCGAGCGGCATCCGTCGCGCCGGATCCCCGCGTACGGCCCGTACACGGTCGCACCCGGCTACCCCGACTTCTTCCTGCCGGACGAGAAGCGGCGGGCGGCGGCCGTGGAGACGTACTTCGCGGCGGGGACACCGGAGGGGGTGCGGCGGTGGACCGAGCGGGAGTACGGGGTGCGGTGGGTCGTGGACGCGTACGGGGTGCTGGACGGCGCCGGGCTGCGGGAGGTGGCCCGGGGGCCGGAGGGACAGGTGCTCTACGAGGTGCCGGCGCCGTGATCAGTCCCGCACCGCGCTCCCGGACCTGACCGCACCGCGCTCCCGGACCTGACCGCACCGCGCTCCCGGACCTGACCGGACCGCGCTCGCCGGCCCCTCACCGCACCGCGCTCGCCACCAGCCGCACCGCCCGCTTCACCCTCGGCCGGGCCACCCTGCGCACCACCGGCCGCAGCACCCGGGCCGTCACCCCCACCGGCTCCCACCGCACCTGAAGCCGGCCCGCGCCATGGCCCTCCGGCTCGATCGTCACCCGGTGCGGAGTCGCGCCGGAGTGGTAGGGCACGCGGGTCGAAAGCGGCGGGAAGTCCAGTGGGGCGAGCAGGAGGCCGGTGTTGGCCAGGCCCTGGTGGGTGAGGCGGAGCAGCGGATGACGGACACCGGCGAAGCCGGCCGGTGACAGGGGCGCGGTCGCCACGTCGAAGTGGACCTGGCCCTCGAAGACACCCGGGCGGACGGGGGAGAGCCGGAACGGCACCGTGAGGGGGCGCGGGCCGGGGGCGATGAGGAGGGTCGCGCGCTGGGGGCCGACCGGGAGACGCAGGGCGGGGTCGTAGGTGCGCACGGTCAGGTCGACGGAGGCGCCGGGGCCCCGGGTGATCTCGGTGATCTCGTGGCGGAACTGGGCGCTGAAGAACGGGCGGGTGTCCAGGTCCAGGTCGGTGAGGTCCAGCTCGCGGCGGGCGTCGGCGGATGCGGGGAGCCGCTCGCCCCAGTAGGTGCGGCCGTCCGCGTCCGTGACGACCCGGCGCGGGGCGACGCCGCGGCCCAGGCCCCGGGCGGCGAGCCGGGCCTCGGACAGACGGCGGTCGCGGACCAGCTGGAGGACCACCCGCTCCGCGCGCGGCAGGCGGGCGTAGGCGCCGGGGGAGAGGACGTCCAGGTAGGGGTTCATCACGTCCGCGAAGGCTTCCAGCCATGCGTCGTCCCGGTAGGGCAGGTCACCGGCGTACATGCGGAAGTCGTGCTTGAGGAACTTGTGGTCCTTGTCCTCGCGCAGCGCCTCGTGCCCGCTGTCGGTCAGGAACGCGTCGATGAGGCGCTGGACGTGGACGCGGTCACGGACGTTGGCGATCTTGTACCGCTGGTTGGATATGGACGCCGCGTCGGAGGAGGCGTACGGGGCGACGTACCAGACGTACACCGGCTCGGGGATGATCGTGAACCGTTTCGCCAGGCAGTACGCCTGCGCCGAGAAAAGCTGGTCCTCGTAGTGGATCCCCTCGGGGAAGCGCAGGGAGTGCCGGTCGAGGAAGGCGCGGGCGTACATCTTGCTGGTGGCCAGGTGCTCGAAGAACAGCCGCGGGTCGGCCTCGATGCCGTCCAGGGTGCGGCGCTCCTGCACGAGGTGCGGCATCCAGGTGGAGCGGCGGCCGGTGTCGACACGGATCCGGCGCACCGCGCCCATCGCGAAGTCGATCTCCCGCTCGCGGTGCGCGGCGAGCAGCGACCCGACGGCGTTCGGAGGGAGTTCGTCGTCGCTGTCGAGGAACAACAGATAGGGCGCGCGGGCGATCTCCAGGGCACGGTTGCGGGGGGCGCTGCAGCCGCCGCTGTTCTCCGGCAGGCGCAGACACCGGATGCGGGGGTCCTCGGCCGCCAGCCGCCGGGCCACCTCGGGGGTGTCGTCGGTGGAGTGGTCGTCGCTGATGACGATCTCCAGATCGCTGTGGGTCTGGCGGCGCACGGACTCGACGGCGCGGGGGAGGCGTTCGGCGTCGTTGTGCACGATGACCGTCACCGTCACGTCGGGGGTGCCCTGGGTGCTCATGAGGAGCCCACCTCCTGAGGGTTCGGCGCCGGGGTGCGTTCCTCGACGGGCAGCACCGGCGGCAGCGCGGCCTCGTCCTGGCCGAGGAAGACCCGGCGTACGACGCGCTCGGCGGCGCGGCCGTCGTCGTACTCGCAGAATCTGCGCCGGAATGCGGCGCGTGCCTTCGCCGCGCTCTCGTCCCGCCAGGCGTCCGTGGTGAGGATCTCGGTGAGCTGCTCCTGGGTGCGGGCCACCGGGCCCGGGGCCTCGGCCATCAGGTCGAAGTAGACGCCGCGGGTGGTGCGGTACGTCTCCCAGTCGTCGGCGTGGATCACGATGGGGCGGTCCAGGTTGGCGTAGTCGAACATGATCGACGAGTAGTCCGTGACCAGGGCGTCGGCGGCCAGGCACAGCTCCTCGACGGGGTCGTAGGAGGAGACGTCGACGAGGCGTCCCGAGCGGCGCAGGCCGGTCAGCGGGGAGGCGGTGCCGGCGTAGAAATAGTGGGCGCGCACCAGCAGGACGGTGTCCTCGCCGAGCCGGTCGGCGAGCGCGGCGAGGTCCAGGCGGGGAGTCCAGCCGGCCTCGTAGTCGCGGTGGGTCGGCGCGTACAGGATCGCGCGGCGGCCCGGGGCGATACCGAGCCGTTCGCGGACGGCGCGGATGTCGTCGGCGCCCGCGGTGTAGTAGACGTCGTTGCGCGGATAGCCGTAGTCGAGGGACACGTACCGGGACGGGTACGCCCGCTCCCACATGCGGGTGGTGTGGCTGTTGCTGGAGATGCTGTAGTCCCATTTGTCGATGCGCTCCAGCAGCGCCTGGAAGTCGAGGCCCTGCGCGGCGGCCGGGTACGGCATCTGGTCCAGGCCCATGCGCTTCAGGGGCGTGCCGTGGTGGGTCTGGACGTGGACCGCGTCGGGGCGCTTGACCACCGCATTGGGGAAGTTGACGTTGTTGACCAGGTACTTCGCGGTGGCGAGCACCTCCCAGTAGCGGCGCGTGCCGGGGACGACGTGGTCGGTGCCGGGCGGCAGCAGCGCGGCGTTCTCGGCGGTGACGACCCACACCGGGTGGATGTCCGGGGCGAGTTCGGCGAGCTTGGCGGCGATGGCGGCCGGATTGCAGGCGACGCCGCGGTTCCAGTAGGCCGCGAACACCGCGAGACGGGTGTCGACGGGGCGGTGCAGGGCCCTGCGGTACTGGTGGTCGCGCAGCCGGGTGCCGAGGCGGCGGCCGCGGGTGCGCACCGCGGAGCGGACGGTGCGGCGGGCCCGGTTGGCGGCCTGGAAGGCGCGGTACTTGCGATAGGCGCCCTCCTCCAGCAGGGCGCGGCGGACGCCCTCCGGTCCCGCGGGGCGGCGGTGGCCCTCGGGGCGGAGGCGCACGGCGGCCACGGAGGCGCGGCGGAAGAACTCGCGGGCCACCTCCTCAGGCATGCCGCCGCGGGCGAAGGTGCGCAGGCAGTCCCGGACCATCACCTCGTACAGCACGGTGTGTGCGGCCGGGCGCTCGTGGGTGAGCTCCAGCAGGGACTCGTAGCGTTCGACCAGGGCGTACCGCTGCTCGGGGGTGGGCGGCGGGAGGCTCGCCGGGCGCAGCCTGCGGTCCTCGTAGGCGAGGAGGGGCAGGCAGGCGACGCGGTCGGCGAGGAGCAGGGCGGCGAGCGCGTCGTACGCCTCGTCGTCGGTGTTGAGCTGCGCCTCGTGGGCCCGCCAGAAGTCGGTGCGCAGGACGCGGGTGCCGAGCAGCGGGGTCAGGCGCAGCAGGGGCGCGCTGTCGTCGAGGGGGAGGTCGGCGCGGCCCGCGCGGGCGAGGAGGGGGCCGTCCGGGGAGGGCAGGCCGGAGGTGCGCCAGGTGCTGCGGAGGTGGTCCATGAGCAGGACGTCGACGGTGTCCGGGAGCTCGGCGACGCGTTCGGCGACGGTGCGGGTGCTGCCGGGCGGCAGGCCGTCCTTGGCGTGGACGAAGTGCAGCCGGCGGCCGGTGGCGAGGCCGGCCCCCGCCGCCCGGGCCGCCGCGTCGGACGTGCCGTCGGGCAGCGGCAGCACCCGCAGGTCGGCGGCGTACCGTTCGGCGGTCTCCCGGGCCCAGTCGCCGACGGCGGCGACGACGACCTCGGCGCCGGGGAGGGGGTGCGCGACGAGGGAGTCGAGGAGCCCGGTGAGGTGGTCCTGGACGTTCGGCCCGTGGACGATGACGCTGAGCTCGGGCATCGGGGGCTCCTTCGTCTCGCCGTCACACTCCGGACATCCCGCTTCCGGTCATAGTGGCATCAATACGACGAACGGGCTGCCCGGGATGCGCCCGGCGAGGGAACGGCGGTGCGCCTCACGAGGGAAGCGGGGCCTTCGCGGGTTTGGCCGCGGGCTTGGGCTTGGCCCCGGCCGCCTTCCTGGTGCCGGCGCCGCCCGTGAACGCCTCGTACTCCTCGAGCACCTCCTCCGTCGGCCCGTCCATGCGCAGCTCACCGCGCTCCAGCCACAGCACCCGGTCGCAGGTCGTGCGGATGGACTTGTTGTTGTGGCTGACCAGGAACACCGTCCCGGCCCGCTCGCGCAGCTCACGGATGCGGGCCTCGGAGCGCTTCTGGAAGGAGCGGTCGCCGGTGGCCAGCGCCTCGTCGACGAGGAGGACGTCGTGGTCCTTGGCGGCGGCGATGGAGAACCGCAGCCGGGCCGCCATGCCGGAGGAGTACGTCCGCATCGGCAGGGTGATGAAGTCGCCCTTGTCGTTGATGCCGGAGAAGTCGACGATCTCGTCGTAGCGCTCGCGGATCTGCTCGCGGGACATCCCCATCGCGAGCCCGCCGAGGTGGACGTTGCGCTCGCCGGTCAGATCGCTCATCAGGGCGGCGTTGACCCCGAGCAGGGAGGGCTGGCCGTCGGTGTAGATACGGCCGTTCTCCACCGGGAGCAGTCCGGCGACGGCCTTGAGCAGCGTGGACTTGCCCGAGCCGTTGGTGCCGATCAGGCCGATGGCCTCGCCCCGGTACGCCACGAAGGACACGTTCCGCACGGCGTGCACCTTGCGCACGCCGGAGGCCTTCTCGGTCTGCTTGCGGCGCAGGATGCGGTTGAGGGCGGCGGTGGCGGAGCCGCGTCCGGCGCCGGTGCCGTTCACCCGGTAGACGATGTCGACGCCGTCGGCGATGACGGTGGGGATCTTCTCGCCGGTCTTCTCGTCGGTGTGATCAGCCACGGCCGTAGGTCTCCTCAGCCTTCCAGAAGTAGATGAAGCCGCCGATGCCGGCGAGCAGCGCCCAGCCGGTCGCGATCAGCCAGACGTGGTCCGGCAGTTGGTGCGCCTGGAAGCTGTCGATGAGGGCGAAGCGCATCAGGTCGATGTAGACGGCGGCGGGGTTGGCCTGGAGGACGGGACCGACCCAGGACGGCAGATCGCTGCCGTGCTTGGCGATGATGTGGTCGATGCTGAACATCACCCCGGACGCGTACATCCAGGTGCGCAGCACGAACGGCATCAGCTGGGCGATGTCGGGGGTCGCGGCCCCGATCCGGGCGAGGATCATGGACACGCCCGCGTTGAAGGTGAACTGAAGCACCAGGGCCGGGATCGCCAGCAGCCACGAGGCGGCGACCGGCACGCCGAAGACCAGCAGGATCACCGCCAGCGCCGCCATCGAGAACAGCAGCTGCTGGAGCTGCTGGAGGCAGAACGACACCGGCAGCGCGGCCCGCGGGAAGTGCAGGGCGCGGACGAGACCCAGGTTGCCGGAGATGGCGCGGGTGCCCGCCAGCAGCGAGCTCTGCGTGAACGTCCACACGAACACGCCGGTGACCAGGAACGGGACGTAGTCCGGGACGCCGTGCCGGGTCTGCATCAGCACGCCGAAGATGAAGTAGTAGACCGCCGCGTTCAGCAGCGGGGTCATCACCTGCCAGACCTGGCCGAGCTTCGCCTGGCTGTACTGGGCGGTGAGCTTGGCGGTGGCGAACGCGGTGATGAAGTGCCGGCGCGCCCACAGTGCGCGGACGTAGGCGGGCAGCGAGGGGCGGGCGCCGCTGACGGTGAGCCCGTGGCGGGCGGCGAGTGCCGCGAGGTCGTGCTCGGCGGCGGCCGGCGAGGGGGCCGCCGGTGCGGGAGGCGGTGTGTGGAGGACCTGACTCACATCCGCTGCTTTCGCTAGGGAGGGCATGAGGAGGGTGGCCGGCGATACGTCGGGACGGGACCGTATCGTCGCAACGCGAGCGTAGGCCCGGTCGACGTCGGAACGCAACCGTTCCGTCGTGACGCCCTATGCTTGGCGCGCATGACGACCAACGCCGACGAGCCGCAGCCGCGCCCCCGTCCGCGCCGCCGGGCCCCCGCGGGGGCGGCGGTCCTGCGTGAGGACGTGACGGAGGCGATCCGCGCGGCCGTCTTCGAGGAGCTCGCGGCCGTCGGCTACGCGCGGATGTCCATCGAGGGGATCGCGCGCCGCGCCGGCGTCGGCAAGACCGCCGTCTACCGCCGCTGGCGCTCCAAGCTGCACCTGGTCCTCGACCTGGTCTCGGCCCTCGCCGTCCAGGGCCTGCCCGCCCCCGACACCGGCTCCCTGGAGGGCGACCTGCGCCTGCTGTACGAGGTCACGTCCCGCGCCCTGCGCCACCCGCTGGCCTCGCAGATCATCCCCGACCTCCAGGCCGAGGCCGCCCGCAACCCCGACATCGCCGAGGCGCTGCAGAAGGCCCTGCGTGAGGGCCAGGACTCGGTCGCCCGGGGCATCATCACCGCGGCGGTGACCCGCGGCGACCTCCGCCCCGGCCTCGACCACACCCTGGCCCTCGACCTGATCTCCGGGCCCCTCTACTGGCGCTCGGTGGTCATCCGCACCCCGAAGCTCCCGAAGGGCTACCTGGCCGCCCTGGCCCGCTCCACGGCGGCGGCGCTCAAGGCGCTCTGAGGCGGCTGACTAGTTTCTTCCCGCCTCCGGGTGGAGGCGCAGCCAGCCCTGCCAGGCCGAGGTGATCATGTCGTGGAGGTCGTGCTTGGCCTTCCAGGCCAGTTCCGTCGCCGCGCGGTCGGCGGAGGCGACGACCCGGGGCGGGTCACCGGGGCGGCGGGGGGTGATCGTGGGGGAGAGGCGGTGGCCGGTGACGGCGGTGATGTGGTCGATCATCTCGCGGACCGAGACGCCCTCGCCCCGGCCGATGTTGAGGGTCAGGGAGCGGCCGGGGGAGGAGCGCAGGGCGTGGGCCGCGGCGACATGGGCCTCGGCGACGTCGACGACGTGGATGTAGTCGCGGACGCAGGTGCCGTCCGGCGTCGGGTAGTCGTCGCCGAAGATGCGCGGGGGCGCGTTCTCGGTCAGCTTCTCGAAGACCATGGGGACGACGTTGAAGACACCCGTGTCGGCGAGCTCCGGGCGGGCCGCGCCGGCCACGTTGAAGTAGCGCAGGCAGGCCGTGGACAGGCCGGTCGCCTTGCCTGTCGCGCGGACCAGCCACTCGCCGGCGAGTTTCGTCTCGCCGTACGGCGACATCGGCAGGCAGGGGGTCTCCTCCGTCACCAGGTCCACGTCCGGCATGCCGTACACCGCGGCCGAGGAGGAGAAGACGAAGGACGGGACCTCGGCCGCCGTCACGGCGTCCAGCAGGACGCGCAGGCCCTCCACGTTCTCCCGGTAGTAGCGCAGGGGCTGGGCCACCGACTCGGCCACCTGCTTCTTCGCCGCCAGGTGGACCACGCCCGTCACCTCGTGGTCCGCCAGCGCGCGCGCCACGCGCTCGCCGTCCAGCGTCGAGCCCACCACCAGCGGTACGCCGTCCGGCACGCGCTCGGCGACGCCGGTGGACAGGTCGTCGTAGACCACCGCCTGTTCCCCCGCCTCGGTCATCGCCCGTACGACATGCGCCCCGATGTAGCCGGCGCCGCCGGTGATCAACCAGGTCATGTGCGGCCGTCCCCTCGTCGTTGGCCCGTGCTGGTGTGCTGTGCGGTCGAGAAGAACCCTCTTGGTCGAGCCCTCTCAGTGAAGCAGGCGCCAGAGCCTTCCGCGCAGTACCGAGGCGGCGCCGGGCAGGCCGGGGGCGATGCGGAGGGCCAGGGAGCCGGAGTTCGTGGCGTAGGGGCGGATCAGGACCAGGCCGTGCCGGAGGCTCGGTACCGCGCTGCGGCGCAACAGGCCGGGGCCGGTGAGGGCGTGGGCCGTGGTGGCGCGGGACGTGCCGTCACGGAAGCGCACCCGCAGGTGCAGGTCCCAGGTGCCCGCGCCGAGGCGGGCCAGCCGGGCCGGGCGTACGGTCGTCTCCGCGACCCAGGTGTCCCGGTGCGACGGGCGCAGCGGGACGGTACGGCGCACGGCCGCACCGCTCCCCTCCCGGTGCCGCCACTCCACCTCCACGCTCTCCGGGTCCGCACGCGCCACCCGCCCGTACAGCTCGTGCAGGCGCAGCCGCATCCGGGTGCCCCGCACGCGCGGCCGCAGTTCCGCGTCGACGGCGAGCGGGAGCAGCCGCACGGGACGGGTCAGCAGCGCCTCGAGACCGACCGCGGGCAGGTCCTCGGACCAGCAGGGCGAGCCGTCCGACGCACGCGCGTACGGCGGGCACAGGCGGGCCGGGCGGGCGGCCAGTTCCGCCAGCCGGGGCAGGTCGCGCGGCTCGGGGGACATCAGCACGACCCGCCCGATCAGGCGGCCCGGCGCGACCGGGTCCCGCGCCCAGTCGGCCGCGTCGTACTCCGCGAGGACGCCGCGTGTGTGCGTCCACCACTGCCGGCGGTAGTCCTCCTCGTGCAGCCGCAGCTCGCGGACGTACATGCGCAGCTCGTGGTCGAGGAACTTGGCCCGCGCCTCACGGGCCAGCCGTTTGTGGCCGGCGCCCAGCAGGATGTCGTACGCGGTGCGGCACGCGTGCGTGCGGGCCCGCCAGTTGTCGATGTCGGCGCGGTCCAGCGAGATCGACAGGCGTCGCGCGGAGCGGCGGACGTGCCAGACGTAGACCCGGTCCGGGACGAGCGCGACGCGCGGGGAGGCGGCCCACAGACGGGCGGTGAAGACGAAGTCCTCGTAGGGGAAGCGGCCCTCGGGGAAGCGGATGCGGTGCTCGCGCAGGAAGGCGGTGGCGTAGAGCTTGTTGACGCAGAGGGTGTCGTGGACGAGGCGCTGGCGCTGCGCGGGGCGTTCGACGACGGCGGGCGCGGCGTACAGGTCGGGCTCCCACGGCACCTCGCGCCCCGACGGCAGCTCCCGCCGCACGCACAGCCCGCCCGCGACGTCGGCGCCCGCCCCGGCCGCCGCCGTGAGAAGGGCGTCCACCGCGCCGGGCGGGAGGACGTCGTCGCTGTCCAGGAACATGACGTAGGGCGCGGTCACCGCGTCGATCCCGGTGTTGCGGGGGGTGCCGCAGCCGCCGCTGTTGACCGGGAGCCGGATCACGCGCAGGCGCGGCTCGCTGTCGGCCAGCCGGGCGAGCAGATCGGCGGAGCCGTCCGTCGAGCAGTCGTCCACGGCGACGACCTCGCGCACGGCCGGTCCCTGATCGAGCGCCGAGCGCACGGCGTCGGTCACGTGGGCGGCGTCGTCGTATCCGATGACGACGACGGCGACCTGGGCAACGTAGGGGTCCATGGCGTCCCTGGGGGTGGTGGGCCGGTCACTGGCCTTTTGCCCGTTTGGGGACGTTTCGTCACGTGTGGTGCGTCGATGCCATGGTCGCCGCCGTGGTCGCCGCCGTGTCCAGGGCGGTGGTGAGCCGGTCGAGGTCGGACCGCAGGGCGCGGATCTCGTCGAGCTCGAAGCCGGTCGCTTCGACGATCCGGCGCGGCACCTCCCGCGCGCGTTCGCGCAGCGCGAGCCCCTCCTCGGTCGGCCGCACCTCCACCGACCGCTCGTCGCGCGCGCTGCGCTCCCGGCGCACCAGCCCGGCCGCCTCCAGCCGCTTGAGCAGCGGGGAGAGCGTGCCGGAGTCCAGCCGCAGATGCTCGCCGAGCTTCTTCACGGGCAGGGCTCCGTGCTCCCAGAGCACCAGCATCACCAGGTACTGCGGATACGTGAGCCCGAGGTCCTTCAGGATCACGCGGTAGACGCCGTTGAAGGCGCGGGAGGCCGCGTTCAGGGAGAAGCAGATCTGCTGGTCCAGGCGGAGCCAGTCGTCGGAGGAGCTCGGTGTCATGCCTCCAGGGTAGACCCGGTGGGCTATTTAGTTGTGCACAATCTAATTGCGTCCATCTGGATTGTGTGCTCTACTCAAGGGCGTCACGAACCCGACGAGAGGGAAGGTCCACCCATGAACGCGCTCTACACCGCCGTCGCCACCGCCACCCACGGCCGCGAGGGCCGCGCCGTCTCCTCCGACGGCACGCTGGACCTGAAGCTGGGCATCCCGGTGGAGATGGGCGGCTCCGGTCAGGGCACCAACCCCGAGCAGCTGTTCGCCGCCGGGTACTCCGCCTGCTTCGCCAGTGCGCTCGGCCTGGTCGGCCGGGCCGCGAAGATCGACGTCAGTGACGCCGCGGTGACCGCCGAGGTCGGCATCGGCAAGCAGGGCGAGGGCTTCGCGCTCGCGGTGACGCTGCGCGTCGAGCTGCCCGAGAGCGTGGACGAGGCGACCGGCCGCAAGCTGGTCGAGCAGGCCCACCAGGTGTGCCCCTACTCCAACGCCACCCGCGGCAACATCCCGGTCGACCTCGTCATCGAGTAACCCGCGCCGTCACCCGACCCGCGCCAGCACCTCCCCCGTCCGCTCGCTCCACGCCACCACCACGGCCTCCTCCGGAACCGGGTGCCAGCGCGTCAGCAGCAGCCAGCGCACCCGGTAGCGGCGGGCGATGGTGTCGCGCTCGGCGCGGGTCGAGCCGGCGTCGAGATAGGAGCGGACGTCGGCCAGCCGGCGCTGCCGCTCGCGTTCGTCCAGGGCGGCGTCCGGCCAGGCGGGCGCGGCGAGGTTCGGACCGTATCCGGCGATCGCGTGCACGGCGTGATAGCCGTCGGTGATCACCACCTCGCCCGGCCCGATGTGCCGTGCGGCCCACTCGTACGCCGGCCAGTCGGGCGGCTGGTCGAACCCGACCGGATCCAGGGCCCGCGGCACCACCGCCCCGGCCTGCACGGTCAGGAACCCGGCGCAGGCGCCCGCCGCCGCGGCCCCGCCGAGCACCCGCCGCCACACCGGCCACGGCCGGGCCGCCGCCAACTCCACCGCGAGCGCGAACTGCAGCGGCACGAGCGTCAGCCCGAGGATCCTGCCGTAGGTGTAGTGCCCGCTGAACCAGCCGTACGCCACCACCGCACAGTCCAGGACGAACATCAGCACCAGCGGATCACGCCAGGAATCGCGCCGCGCTCGCAGCCACAGCGCCGGCAGCCCCAGCAGCAGGGCCAGCCAGAACTGGCCCCCTAGATCCAGATACAGCTTCCGGTGCATCCCGTCCACGCTGCCGTCGCCGGCCAGCGACAGGACGTCGAAGTACGGCCACGACACCGCGACCAGCGCCGCCGACCCGCCCGCGAGCGCCCACCGCCTCACGACCGCCCGCGGCCACCCCCGCTGCCATCCCGCGGTGAACGCCATCGCCCCCAGCGCCGCCGCCACCGCCGTGATCGGGTGGACCAGCACGATCAGCCCGTACAGCGCGCCGACGGCCGCGTACCCGGACAGCCCGCGCAGCCCGCTCGGCCCCACATAGCGCACCGCGCCCGTGTCCCGGGCCCGCTCCCCGGTGAGCGCCCAGGCCCAGAAGGTGAGCCCGATCGCGAACGCCGAGGGGTAGGCGAGGTTCCCCGTCATCGACATCAGGCCCAGGTAGCCGCTCCACCAGGCCCGCTCCGTGCCCCACAGCAGCGTCATCGCGCCCAGCGCCAGCACCGGCGCCCACGGCCGCGGGCTCAGCACGCGCACGAAGCGGCCGATCCCGGTGAGCAGCACCAGCAGGTTCAGCGGCCCGGTGAGCCGGACCACCTCCCAGCCGCCCAGCCCCGTCAGCCGCGCGACGACGCCCTGCGCCAGCGCGAACGGCGAGTAGTAGGGGCTGCCCGCGCCCGGCAGATCCGCCGTCGGATGCCGGGGGCTCAGCAGATCGGCCTTGAGCCGTTCGACGACCGCTGCGTGCTGCCCGGCGTCGCAGCACAGCGGCACCCGCCAGTACGCCAGGGACATCACGAGCCAGAAGAGGAACCCGGCGGCCTGGTACGGGGTGGGGCGCCAGGAGCCGCCGCCGCGCAGCGCCGTCGCGCCGCTCACGGTGCGCCGGACGAGGGCTCCGGCGCTCATCGGGCAGTGAGGAATCGGGGTGTCTGAGGCATTTGCCGTATGTTCCCGTGCGGGTCAACGGCGATGACCTCCCCTCACCTCATCGAGTGACGCGCGGGTCTCTCGCGCCCGGCTCAGCGCGCCAGCTCCACCGGAGCCCCCTGCGCCGGCAGCGCCACCCGCCCCCGCAGCACCGGCTCCAGCAGCAGCGGCACCCCCAGCACCGGCAGCAGCCATGCCACCACGATGAGCCGGCCGCCCCAGATGTTGATGTCCGGGTGACCGGCCTGATTGAGGAACCCGGTTGCGGCAGCCGCGACCAGGAAGGCACCGAACACCCGCCGCCGCCACGCCCCCCAGGCTCCCGCCGCCAGGAACGCCACGAACAGCGGCTCCCACATCTGCCGCCGCAGCCACTCCATCCAGAAGTTCCCGTTGAGCTGGAAGAACTCCGCCCACAGACGCTCCCGGTCCGGGCGGGTGAAATGACCGGCGAGCAGATCCTGCAGGCTCTCCGACACCGACGGATAGTGCAGCAGCCGGGACAGCAGCACCGTGCCGAACACCCCGGCGCAGCCCACGCCGGCGAGGGCCACCACCCCGCGCCCCGCGGCGCGGCCCCGCCGCCGGCGCCGTACGGCGATCACCGCGCCCGCGACCGCCAGGCCGAGGCCGAGGAACAGCGCCTGCGAGTGCTTCACCGTGAACAGCGCGGCCAGCGCACCGCCCGCCAGCACCAGCCCCCTGCGCGTACGCGCCCCCTGCACCACCAGCGCACAGCCCCACAGCACGACCAGGATCAGCGCCATCATCAGGCCCTCGGTCATCGGGCGCATCGCGGTGGTCCCGCACGGCAGGACGTAGTACAGCGCCTGTCCGGTCAGCGCGAGCGGCACCGGAACCCCGAGGGTGCGCAGCACCAGGAACGCGAGCACCCCGCCCGCGCAGGCGATGACCACGCTCGCCGTCCACACCCCCCACGACACACCGAACAGCGTCAGGAACGGCACCAGGAACACCGGATAGCCGGGCCGCACCTCGAAGATCGCCATGAAGCGCTCCGGCATGTGCGGCATGGTGTGCCCGCCGGTCTGCCCGGCCTCCAGACGGGCCTCGACCCGCCCCAGCTCCCGCTCCCGGCACTCCTTCATCACCCGTGGCGCCGGATCCGGGCCGTGGAAGTTGTCGACGTGCACGTTCTGCCTGCGGTGCGCCATGGACGCGCGGCTCGCGCAGTAGTAGTCGACGGTGGCAACCGCCGCGTCCCGCTTGCTCTCGCCCTTCAGGCTCAGCGCGTACGAGAGGTAGTTCTTGGTGTCGGGGGTGGCGCGGCCGGTGACGTTCGCGAGCTGGAGCAGGGCGAAGACCGCCACCAGCAGCAGCACCCAGGTGCGCGGCCTCACGACGGGATCAGCAGGTCGCGGCCGGCCCGCGGGGACGGCACCCGGGCGGGGGCGGCATCGGACTGCGGCTCGTTCAGCATGAGCGTGCGGACCACCCGCTCGGCGGCCCGGCCGTCGTCGAACTCGCAGAACCGGTCCCGGAAGGCGGACCGCAGCCGGGCCGCCTCCTCGTCCCGCCAGGTCCCCGAGTCGAACAGCCACGCCAGCTCCCGGTAGGAGCGCGAGACATGGCCCGGCGGCTCGGCGGTGATGTCGAAGTAGGCGCCCCGGCTCGCCCGGTAGGTCTCCCAGTCGTCGGCGTGGATCACGATCGGCCGGTCCAGGTTGGCGTAGTCGAACATCAGGGCCGAGTAGTCGGTGACCAGGACGTCCGAGGCCAGCATCACGTCCGCCACCCGCGGCTCGTCCGTCGCGTCCACCAGCACGCCCCGGCGGTGCAGCTCCGAAAGGCCCAGCCCCCGCGCGGGCCCGTCGGCCAGCGACGGGTGCAGCCGGACGACGAGGGTGTGGCCGTCGCCGAGATCCGCCGCGAACCGGGCCGGGTCGAACCGCTCCACGAGTCCGCCCCTGCGGTAGTCGCGCCGGGTCGGCGCGTACAGCACCACCGTGTCGCCGTCGGGGATCCCGAGCCGCGCCCGGACCGCACGACCCCGCTCCGGGTCGGCGCCGACCAGCACGTCGTTGCGGGGGCTGCCGGTGCGCAGGGAGGTGAAGTGGCAGGGGAAGGCCCGCTGCCACACCAGCTCCGAGTGCCGGTTGGCGACCAGGCTGTAGTCCCAGCGGTCGGCCCGGCGCAGCATCTGCGGCACGTCGAAGCCGAGCCGGGCGCCGGGCCTGCCCAGCAGATCGGCGCCCATGTACTTCAGCGGGGTGCCCTGATGGGTGTGCACATGCACGCTGCCGGGGCGCTTGACCAGGCTGCCGGGCCAGTTGACGTTGTTGACGAAGTACGTGGCCCGCTCGGTCACCCTCCGGTACGCGGCGGACCCCACCAGCACGTACTCCGTGCCGGCCGGCAGGGTGGCGGCCTGTTCCTCGTCGGCCAGCACCCACACGCCCCGGATGTGCGGGGCGAGGGCACGGGCCGCGTGGTAGACGGCCGCCGGGTCGCCGAGCATGCCGCGGTGCGAGAACGCCGAGTACACGGCGAGGTGCGGATCCAGCGGCCGGCGCAGATTCAGCGCGGTGCGCACGCGACCGGCCCGCACCGCCGCGGCGGAACGCGCCTGCCGGGCCCGCCGCCCGACGTCCTTCCCGGCCTGCGCGGCCCGCCGCCGCAGCACATAGCCGGCGTAACTCCCCTCCAGCACCCGCAGCTCGGCCGGGACGCGGACGCCCTCCGGGCGGTGCATCCGGAACATCTCGGCGGTGCGGCGGAAGAACTCGCCCTTGGCGGACGGCGGCAGCCGGTCCGGCTTGGCGAGGATGTCCAGACAGTGCTCGCCCATCTTGGCGTGCAGGAACGGCCGCCAGCCGGCCAGCGCCGGGCGGGCGTCGACGAACCGGAACACCCGTGCGTACTGCTCGTGGATGTCGAAGTGCTTGCGGCTGGTGGTGGACAGGATGCTGCCCTGCCTGCGCTGCCGGTAGTACAGGCAGATCCGGTCCAGGGTGGCGATGCGTTCCGCGCTGAGCATCACCGGGAACGTCCAGGGGGTGTCCTCGTAGTAGCCGGGCGGGAAGGTGAAGCCCTCCCGCTCGACGAAGTCGCGGCGGTGGACCTTGTTCCACACCACCATCAGCAGGTCGAGGATCTCGGGCCGTTCGGCGGCGGTGAAGCAGGCGTCCGTCCCGGCCAGCAGATGCGCCAGGACGTTGCGGCGGGTACCGCCCCACCAGTGGGTGCGGGCGTAGTCGAAGACCAGGACGTCCGGGTCCGCGCACTCCTGAAGCCGGTCGGCGATCGCGCGGAGCGCGCCCGGGGTGAGGGTGTCGTCGCTGTCGAGGAAGAACAGGTAGTCGCCGCGGGCCTGCGCCATCCCGGCGTTGCGGGCGCGGCCCAGTCCCACGTTCTCGTTCAGATGCAGCACCCGCACCCGCTCGTCGCGGGCCGCGTACGCGTCCAGGATCTCTCCGCAGCCGTCGGGCGAGCGGTCGTCGACGGCGATCACCTCGAGATCGCGGTACGACTGCCCGAGCACCGAGTCCAGGCACTCCTGCAGATAGCCCTGCACCTTGTGGACGGGCACGATGACGCTGAAGCGGGGCACGTCAGCTCCTCACCAGGGTTGCGGCGGCGGCCGGGGCCGGGACACGCTCGGCGAGCGGGATCACGGGCGGCAGCGCCTCGGGCGGCTCACCGAGCAGCACCCTGCGCACCACCCGCTCGGCGGCCCGCCCGTCGTCGAACTCGCAGAACCTCTCGCGGAAACGGGCCCGCAGCGCCGCCGACTCCTCACCCGCCCACGAGCCGTCCCGGAACACCCGGGCCAGCTCGTCGGGGGTGCGGGTCACCGGCCCGGGTGGCTCGGCCATCAGGTCGAAGTACACGCCCCGCGTCTGGCGGTAGACGTCCCAGTCGTCGGCGTACACGACGATCGGGCGGTCCAGGCCGGCGTAGTCGAACATGATCGACGAGTAGTCGGTGACCAGCGCGTCGGCGGCCAGGCACACGTCCTCCGTGGAGCGGTGCGCTGTCACGTCGATGACCCTGCCGTCACCCGGGCGGGCCCCCTGGTCGTAGAAGTAGTGGGCGCGCAGCAGCACGACGACGTCCTCGCCGGCCGCCTCGCAGAACGCCTCCAGATCCAGGCCGGGCTCGAAGCCACTGCGGTGGTCGCGGTGCGTGGGCGCGTACAGGACGGCCGTCCTGCCCTCCGGGACGCCCAGTTCGCGCCGGACGCGGGCCACGTCGTCGGCGGTGGCGGTGAAGTACACGTCGTTGCGCGGATAGCCGTACTCCAGGTGCTCGTAGGAGCCGGGGAAGGCGCGCTCCCACATGCGGGTGGAGTGGCGGTTGGCGGACAGGTTGAAGTCCCAGCGGTCCACCCGGCCCAGCAGCTTGGTGAAGCTGCCCGTCGCCGCGGCCACCACCGGGAACGTCGACTGGTCCAGGCCCATCGTCTTCAGCGGGGTGCCGTGCTGGGTCTGGAGGTGGACGCTGCCGGTGCGTTTGACCACGCCCTCGGCGAAGTTCGCGTTGTTGATCAGGTACTTGGCGCGGGCCAGCACCTCCCAGGCGCGGCGGCTGCCGAGGACGGCGTACTCGACGCCCTCCGGCACGGTGTGCGCCTGGTCCGCCTCCACCAGGAACACCGAGCGGATGTGCGGGGCGAGTTCGCGGGCCTTGGCGTGGATCGCGGCCGGGTTGCAGGCGTACCCGCGGCCCCAGTACGCGCAGTACACGGCGAGGTTCGGATCCAGCGGCCGGCGCAGATCCCGCCGGTAGCGCAGACGGGTGCGCAGGCCGCGCGGGTACGGCAGTGACGCGACCGTGCCGCTCACCGAGCGGTTGGCGGCGCGCAGCGCGGCGAAGGCCGCGTACGACCCGGCCGCCAGCAGCCGGTGCTGCACGCCGAGGCTGCCGCCCGGGGGCCGGTAGCCGCCCGGGCGGTGCCGGCGGTACAGCGCGCTCGCCCGGTCGAAGAACGCGCCGCGCCCCGACGGCAGCCGCCGGGGGTGGGCGGCCGTCTTGAGCACGGTGGCGAAGAGCTGCTCGAACAGCGGGCCCGACCGCTCGGCGGACAGCCGCTGCCCGGCCGCGCGGGTGAGCACCAGCTCGACCTGGTCCAGCAGTTCGGTGTGGTGCGCCCCGGGCCGGTTCAGCCGGCTGCCCTGCCGCCGCAGCAGATGCCGTACGACGACCGAGCGCAGCACCGCGACCCGCTCGGCGTGCAGCAGGGCGGTCCCGGCCCAGCCGATGTCGGTGAAGTGCCCCTCGGGGAAGGCCAGCCGGTGCCCGGTGACGAAGGAGCGGCGCCAGACCGCGCCGAACGCCGGCAGCGCGACGCCCGTCAACTGCGGGGCGTCCGAGGGGGCGAAGGCGCCGTCGGGGGCCTTCGCCAGCAGCGGGGCCGCCGGGTTGGCCGGCTCGCCCTCCCACCAGGGGACGCGCTCGTGCTCGGCGTACAGCACATCCACGTCTCCGGTCGCGGCGAGCCGCGCGTCCAGCGCCGTCAGCGCCCCCGGCGCGAGGACGTCGTCGCCGTCGAGGAACAGCACGTACGCCCCGGTCGCCGCCCTCAGCCCGGCGTTGCGCGCCCCCGCCAGGCCGTCCGACGGCGGCGAGTCGACCGGGGCCACCCGGGAGTCCCGTTCGGCGTAGCGGTCCGCGACATGGGCGCCGAGACAGCCGGGGCCGTCGCAGACCGGGATCACCTCGACGTCACCGAGGGACTGGGCGAGGACCGAGTCGAGCGCCTGGGACAGCCGGCCCTCGACCCCGTGGGACGGGACGATGATGCTGAAGCGGGGCATTCTGCTCTTTCGTAGGACGTCGCGAACGGCTCGGGGCCGCGGGCCGGCTCAGCCGACGGGCCGCCGGCCGGGCCGCCCCGCCGGACGCCAGGTGGGCGGCCGGGTCGGGGTGGGCCGCGTCGAGCCGGAGGGCATGGCAACTCCCGAGCGGGACACGGGGCGCGGATACGGGGTCAGACGCGGTCGGCGACGGGCAGCGGGACCGCGGACTGCTGCGGCACCGTCGTCAGCGGCGGCCGGTCGAGTCCGGCGGCGGCCGACGGCACCGGACGGCGCTCGGCCGGCGGGATCACCGGCGGCAGCTCGGTCTCGCCGAGCACCACCCGGCGGACCACCCGCTCCGCGGCGCGCCCGTCGTCGTGCGGGCAGAACCGGGCGCGGAACACCGCCCGCAGCTGCGCGGAGCGCGAGCCGCGCCAGTGCCCGGTGGCGAAGATGTCGATCAGCTCGTCCTCGCTGCGCGCGAGCGCCCCCGGCGGGAACGCGGCCACGTCGAAGTAGGTGCCCCGGGCCGCCTCGTACGCCTCCTGGTCGGGGATGTGCAGCACGATCGGCCGGTCCAGGCCCGCGTAGTCGAACATCAGCGAGGAGTAGTCGGTCACCAGGGCGTCCGAGGCCAGACACAGCGACTCCACGCTCGGGTGACCGGAGACGTCCACGACCCGGCCCGAGGTGACCGCGAGCGGAGCGTCGTCCAGCGGGTGGGCGCGGGCCAGGATCACGAACCGCGGGCCCAGGCGGCGGACCACGCGCTCCAGGTCCAGCAGGCGGGGCTGGGTGCGGCGGTGGTCACGGTGGGTCGGCGCGTACAGGATCGCCACCGCGTCCTCGGGGACGCCCAGGGACTCCCGCAGCCGGGCCACGTCCGCCTCGGTCGCGGTGTGGAGGCGGTCGGTGCGCGGCTGGCCGTACTCCAGCGTGGTGTAGCGGCCGGGATACACCCGCTCCCAGGTCAGCGTGGAGTGACGGTTGGCGGAGACGACGTAGTCCCACTGGTCGACGCCCTCGAGGACCCGCGCGAAGTCGGTGCCCCGGGACGCCGCCGGGCGTTCGAGGAGGTCCAGGCCCATGTGCTTGAGCGGGGTGCCGGCTTGTGTCTGCACGAGGGTCTGGCCCTTGCGTTTGACCAGGCCGGGCTCGAAGTCCGTGTTGCTCACCAGATACGCGGAGCGGGCCAGGGCGGTCCAGTAGGCGGCCGTGCCGGGGACCAGGCGGCGCGGGCCCGGCGGGACGGCGTGCCGGTGCTCGGGCCGGGCGACCCAGGCGGTGCGGATGTGCGGGGCGAGGTCGCGGAACGCGGACTCCAGCGCGCCCGGGTTGCAGCCGTGGCCGCGCCCGTCGTGAGCGGCGAAGACCGCCCGGTCGGTGCGCAGCGGAAGCAGCCGCTGGACGCGGTAGTGCAGGCGCAGGGCGGTGGAGCGCAGGGCGCCCAGCAGCCGCCCGGCGAGCCCGGCCGTGCCGTGGTGCAGGGCCCGCGCCGACCGCAGCGTGCGGTAGGTGCGGTGCATTCCGAAGCGGATCAGGGTGTGGTGGACGCGGACGCGCGGGGGGAGGGGCACACCGGGGGAGCGATAGCGGCGGTAGTGGGCGCGGGCCCGGCGCAGGAACTGGGCGCGCGAGCCGCGCGGCAGCCGCTCACGCCGGGCGTAGACCGTCGTCAGATGGTCGACCATGCGGCGGAACAGCACCGGCCGCCAGCGCTCCAGTTCGGGCCGCGCGTCGACAAACGCGAAGACCCGGTCGTACTGGTCGAACACGTCGAAGTGCCGCTCGCTGGTGGTGCGCAGGATGCCGCCCACCCGTCGCTGCCGGTAGTGCACGCACACCCGGTCCAGGGTCGCGATCGACTCCGCGGTCATCAGGACCGGGTACGTCCAGGGCGTGTCCTCGTAGTAGCCGGGCGGGAAGACGAAGCCCTCGCGCTCGACGAACTCCCGCCGGTACGCCTTGTTCCAGGCCACCATCAGCAGGTTCAGCAGCCCCGGCCGGTCCTCCAGGCGGAACGGGGCCGGGCCGCGCTCGGTGAGCTGGGCCGCGACCCGGTTGCGCACGGCCTGACCGGACCAGTACGTGCGCGCGTAGTCGTAGACCAGCACATCCGGCTCGCCGGTCTCCTTCAGCCGGTCGGCCATCGTCATCAGCGCGTCCGGGGTGAGGGTGTCGTCGCCGTCCAGGAACACCAGGTAGTCGCCGGTAGCCCGCTCCAGGCCGGCGTTGCGGGCGGGACCGAGACCGGCGTTCCGGGGCAGGTGCACAGCCCGTACTCGCGGGTCGCGGGCCGCGAACTCGTCGATCACCGCGCCACAGGCGTCCGGCGAGCAGTCGTCGACGGCGATCAGTTCGAGGTCGGGATACGACTGGGACAGCACCGATTCGAGGCACTCGTGCAGATACGCCTGAACCTGGTACGCGGGGACAATGACACTGAACCTGGGCAACGGGCATCCATGGGTCGGCGCGGGCGTTCGGCCCTGTCGGAACGGTCACTGGGCCGTCCCGGTTACGCCGGCTGCGGCATCCGGGGGACACCGGTCACCCGAAGGGGCGGACTTCCCGCCGTCCGCCCCTTCGACTTGACGCCCTCCGGCGGCTACTTGACCGCGCCCGCCATCACGCCGGAGACGAACTGCCGCTGGAACGCGAAGAACACGATCAGCGGGATCACCATCGAGATGAACGCGCCCGGCGCCAGCACCTCGATGTTGCTGCCGAACTGCCGTACCTGTGAGGTCAGCGCGACCGTGATCGGCTGGCTGTCCGAGTCGGTGAAGATCAGCGCGACCAGCATGTCGTTCCACACCCACAGGAACTGGAAGATGCCCAGCGCGGCGATCGCCGGTCCCGCGAGCGGCATCACGACCCGTACGAACAGGCGTAGTTCACCGGCGCCGTCGAGGCGGGCCGCCTCCAGCAGTTCCCGTGGGATCTCCGCGAAGAAGTTCCGCAGCAGGAACACCGCGAACGGCAGGCCGAAGCCGACGTGGAAGAGGATCACACCGGTCAGCGAGCCGAAGATGCCGAGGTTGCCGAAGAGTTCGGCGACCGGGAGCAGCGCGACCTGCACGGGGACGACCAGCAACGCCACCACGCCGAGGAACCACCAGTCCCGGCCGGGGAACTCCATCCAGGCGAAGGCGTATCCGGCGAGGGAACCGATCACCACCACGAGGACGGTCGCCGGCACGGTGATGTACACCGTGTTGAGCAGCGAGCCGGTGATGTCGTCGTTCTTCAGCAGGGTCTCGTAGGCGCCGAAGGTGAGCTGCGAGGGCTCGGTGAACACGTTCCACCAGCCGCTGGCGGCCATGTCCTGCGGTGCGCGCAGACTCGCCAGCAGCAGACCGATCGTCGGGACCAGCCAGAACAGGCCGACGACGATCAGGAACACCCGCACGAACCCGCCGCTGACCCATCCGGCGATCCTGGACCCCAGCGACTCCTCGGTCTTGACGGTCGGCACGGGCGGCGAGACCGCCTTGGTGACACTCCCGGCGTCCGCACTCATCGCCTGACCTCCCGCCTGAGCCGTCGGATGTTGAACCACATCACCGGGATCACCAGGAGCAGCAGGAACACCGCGATGGCGCTGGCGATGCCCGGCTGGTCGGCGGCGAAGCCCTGGCGGTACAGCTCCAGAGCGAGGACGTTGGCGTCGTCCTGCGAGGAGCCGGGCGCGATGATGAAGACCAGGTCGAACACCTTCAGCACATTGATCATCAACGTGACGGTGACGACCGCGAGGACCGGCGCCAGCAGCGGCACGGTGATCCGTCTGAACACCTGCCACTCGTTGGCGCCGTCCACCCGCGCCGCCTCCAGCAGATCCCGCGGCATGCCCGCGAGCCCGGCCGCGATCAGCACCATCGCGAACCCGGCCCACATCCAGATGTACGAGCCGATGATGGCGGGCGTGACCAGTGACGGGCCGAGCCAGTCCAGGCCGTTGTAGGGCTCCTTGAAGTTGCTCGCGGGCAGCCGGAGCTGAGCCCCGTCGGCCTTCGCCGACAGCGAGAACGTGCCGTCGTCACCGGCGGTGGCCGTCTCCACCACCTTGCCGTCCTTGACGGCCTCGATCTTCATGCCGGCATAGCCCAACTCCGAGGCGTCGACGCCGTTCAGCGTGCCGACGCCCTTGCCGCGGGTGAAGTCCTGCCAGGTCGTGCCGGTGATCCGGTCGCCCTCCGGCTTCGGCGCCGCCGCCCGTTTCGCGTCGTCCGGCATCAGATCGGGGGCCACCCCGACCAGCGGCAGCGTGACCGTGTCGCCCGCGCTGACCGTGCCCTTGGTGACGAAGGCACCGCCGCCGGCCGGCTCCAGCGGCGATTCGCGGCCCGGGTGCGCCTTCGGGAACGCCGACGACTGGGCGAAGGTGTCGTGCACCCCCACCCACACCGCGTTCGCGACGCCCTTGTCCGGGTCCTGGTCGTACACCAGCCGGAAGATGATGCCCGCCGCCAGCATCGAGATCGCCATCGGCATGAAGACGACCAGCTTGAACGCCGTGCCCCAGCGCACCCGTTCGGTCAGCACCGCGAAGATCAGACCGAGCGCGGTCGCGATCGTCGGCGCGAACACCACCCAGATGATGTTGTTCTTCAGGGCCGTGCGGATGCCGTCGTCGGTGAACAGGGCCTGGTAGTTGTCGAATCCGGCGAAACCGTCGCCGGACTGGTCGTAGAAACTGCGGATGACGGAGTACCCGATCGGGTAGACCACGAGCGCCCCGAGCAGTACCAGCGCGGGCAGCAGGAACAGCGCCGCGACGGTCCTGCGGGTGCCGGTGACGCTCTTGCGCGACCTGGGAGCGGCAGGGACCTTCGCGGTCCCCGCCGCCGTGTCCGACGCCATCGCCGGATCAGTTCCCGTACGCCGCCGCCGCGTCGGCCTCCAGCCGCTGCTGGGTGCCCGCGACGTCCTTCGGGTTCTTCAGGAAGTCCTGCAGCGCCTTCCACTCGCCCTTGCCGGGCGTGCCGCCGAAGGCCTGCGGGGCCTGGTCGGACATGTCGAAGCGGAAGTCGTCACCGGCGTCGATGAGCGCCTTGGCCATCTTCTGCTGGACCTCGTTCGGATACGCCGAGTTCGGCACGTTCTTGTTCGGCGAGAGGTAGCCGCCCAGCTCGGCCTGGATGCTCGCCGCGTCCGGGGAAGCCAGCCACGTCGCCAGCGCCTGCGCCGCCTTGGAGTCCTTCAGGATCACCGCCGCGTCACCGCCGGACACCACCGGCGGGGTGTCGCCGACCGCCGGGAACGGGAACACCTTCGCGTCCGTGCCGACCTTCGCACCCGCCTCGACGATGTTGACCTGGGCGAAGTCGCCCTCGTAGACCATCGCCGCCTTCGGCTGGTCGCCGCCGGTGAAGGTCTGCGTGACCGAGTTCGGGAAGTCCGTCTGCAGGGCGCCCCTCGCGACGTAGTCCTTCTTGCCCCAGACCTCGGCCAGCGTGGTCAGGGCCTCCTTGACGGACGGATCGGTCCACTTGATCTCGTGCTTGGCCAGCTGGTCGTACTTCTCCGGGCCGGCCTGGGAGAGATAGACGTTCTCGAACCAGTCGGTCAGCGTCCAGCCCTCGGCGCCGCCGACGGAGAACGGGGTGACGCCCGAGTCGTACACCGTCTGCGCGGTGGTGAGCAGCTCGTCCCAGGTCTTGGGCTCGGCCGCGCCCGCGTTCTCGAAGACCTGGGCGTTGTACCAGATCAGCGACTTGTTGGCGGCCTTGTAGTAGACGCCGTAACTCTTGCCGTCCACCTTGCCGATGTCCTGCCAGCCCTGCGAGTAGTTCTCGGCCAGCTCCTTGGTGGCCTCGGCGCCGAGCGGCTTGGCCCAGCCCTTGTCGACGGCCTGCTTGATGGCTCCGGGCTGCGGCAGCATCGCGATGTCCGGCGGGGCACCGCCCGCCACCTTCGAGCCGAGGAAGTTGATGATCGGGTCCTGCGCGGGCACGAAGTTCACCTTGGCGCCGGTGCGCTTCTCGAACTCCGCGAGGACCTTCTTGAAGTTGTCCTGCTCGGCGCCGGTCCACACGGCGGCCACCTCGAGGGTCTCGCCGTCCAGCTTGGGGAGGGTGACGTTGGTGCGGGTCTCGTCGCCGCCGCCCTCGTTGTCGCCGCCGCCGTCGTCGTCGCCTCCGCACGCGGTGAGCGAGACCGCGAGCACACCCGCCGCGAGGGCGGCGGCGGTCCGTGCGGCTCTGCGCGTGCGGGGAGTCGCCGTGAGGTTCTCGGGCGACCTGCGTATCCGGATGATCCTGCTCGCCTTGCGCATCACTGCCCCGTTCTTCGTACCTCGTCGAACGTCGAGCGCTGTCCCGTGCGCTCTGGTCTACGCCCGGCGGGTCGGGGCGGCAAGAGTGCGTCCGGTGTCAAGTCCGCGATCGTGATCGTGTCGTGACGGCAACGCGGCGCGCTGGTACGGGAGTTACAGGAGTGACGGGACCTCGGCCGCCGCGACCTCGCGGGCGGCTCGCTCCAGCGCGCTGGCGAGCAGGGCCAGGTCGGTCGGACCGTTGCCCAGTTCGCGGACCGGGCGGCGGGTGGGCGGGTCACCCATGCGGTGCCACTCCAGCGGGATGACGGTGGGACGCAGGGTCGCCGTCCGGGGGATACGGCCGGTCACGCGTCCGCCCTGGAACTGCGTCACCCGGCCGTCCGCCAGGGCCAGCCGGCCGCGCCCCGGCGCCGGTTCGTCCGGTCCCGGCGCGGGCGCCTCCAGCGTCACGCGCAGCGTGGCCCGCCGCACCGGCTCCGTCTCGGCCGTACGGGCACACGGGCCCGTCGCCGCCACCAGGTGCACCCCGAGCCGCTCACCGTCGCGTGCAACGGCCTCCAGCGCCCGCATCACCGAACCGGCGGCGGGCCGTCCCGGCGCGCCGAGCGCGGGGGAGACCAGCGCGTCCAGATCGTCCACGACGACGACCAGCCGGGGCAGCGGTGGCGCGGCCTCGGACTTGGGCTTTGCCGCGCCCGGCCGCAGCCGCAGCGTGGAACTGGGCGGGGTGTCCAGATCGCCGTCGCGCTGGGCGACCATACGCTCCGACAGCTCCCGCCCGGTGTGCCACTCCGCGAAGTCGGACCGGCCGAGCAGCTCCGCGCGCCGCTTCAGCTCGGCGCTCAGCGACTGGGCGAACTCCCGCATCCGCACCGGGTCGTTGGCGGCGAGATGCGTGGTGACATGCGGTACGTCCGTGCACACGTGCAGGCCCTCGCCGTGTCCGGCGGCGCCCGGCGTGCCCGCGCCCCGGCCGTCGACGAGCACGATGCCGAGCCGGTCGGGGCGTTCGGCGGCGGCCAGCGAGGCGACGACCGCCCGCAGCAGCTCCGTACGCCCGCTGCCGGGCGGGCCCTCGACCAGCAGGTGCGGTCCGTCGGCGGCGAGGTCGGCGGCGACGGGGCCGCGCGGACCGGCGCCCAGCACCGCGGTGACCCGGCCGCCCAGCGCCCCGGTGTCGTCGGCCGCGTCCGCCCAGCGGGCCATCAGCGAGGCCGGGGTGGCGCGGGCCAGGCCCAGCTCGTCCAGCAGACGGGCGGACTGGGGCAGGGGCGCGGACACGCGCGGATGCCGCTCGGCGGGCGTGCCCTCGGGGCGCAGCGGCGCCAGCGCGCGGGCGAACCGCTCGGCCCAGGCGGCGGACACCGCGTCGACCGTGGCGAGCGTGCCGTGACCGACCGGCCCCGGCGCGGTGCCCGAGCCGGTGCGGGCCACCCGCAGCAGCCGCAGGGTGGTCGCCACGTCCCCGCTGAGCAGCGCGACGGCACCGCACTCCCGGAACGTCGGCGCCACCGCGCAGGCCGCCTCGTACGTCTCCGCGACCGGGGAGGCGGGAGAGGCGGCCGGCGTCTCGGCGAGACAGAGCACATGGATCCCGGCTCGCGGCCCCTCCACGGCCAGCCGCGCCACGGCCTCGCGAACGTCCGCGCCGCCGGGGTCGCCGTCGACGACGAGCACGCTGTAGGGGCCGGGGGTGTCGGAGCCGCCGGTGTCGTCACGGGCCCAGGAGGGGCGCCGGGCCGGTGCCGTGGGGGAGGGGTACGGGGTGTGGCCGGGGTCGTCCAGGCGGCGCAGGAGCTCCTCGGTGCGGGCCGTGGCCTGCTCGCGGTCGTGGGCGAGGAGCAGGCGGCAGTCCTGGCCGTGCCCCGGACGCAGGTGCGGCAGCCAGCCCAGCCAGGACCACTCGGCGGTGCGCTCCTCCAGCGGGCGGGAGCGGTCCGCGGCGAGGAGCACGATCTCGAGCGTGTCGGGGGAGTGCAGCGCGGCGAGCTGGGCCAGCACGGCGCGGGTCAGCCCGGTCAGCCGCTCGCGCGGACCGGCCAGCCCCAGCGCGCCCACCTCACGCAGGCCGACCGTCACGGGGACGGCCGGCAACAGCCGCCCCGACCCGTCCGGCGCGGCCCGGTCGGCCGTGCCGAGCCGCACGGCCAGGGCCTCGGGATGCCCGGGCTCGCGCTCCCACAGGCGGGGCCCGGGCCCCAGCGCGGTGAGCAGCAGGGCGGCGGGGTCCGGCCAGGTCTCGGGCACGGTGTCGTGGAACTCGGCGGCCGGAGCGCGGTCGTCGGCCACCTGGACGGTCTCCGCCTCATCGGCGGCCGTCCGCCCTCCGGCCAGCCGCCGCGCCCACGCGGTGATCCCGCCACGCCTGCGGGCGCTGCCCGCACCACGCGGGGTGGAGCGCCCGAGTCCGGTGGTGGTGGGGGCGGACGGAGAGACGGGGGCGGCAGGGGCGGCGGATGAGGCGGTGCCGGTGGTGGCCGTGGTGCGGGCGGTGGGGGTGCCCGGGTGGGCGTCCTGGGGACCGGAGGGGTGGCCACCGGGCACGCCGGAGCCGCCGCCGACGCCGGGCCGGGCGGTGACACCGGGGGCGAGGGGTGCGCCGTGGGCGTCGGCGGGCAGGTGTCCGGCGTCCGCGGTGTGGTGGCCGGGCCTGCCGCCGGCGCCGTCGGTGGAGCCGAGCGGCGTGATCGGGGACTCGCCGGTCCTCGGGTGGCCGCCGAACACACCGGTGCCGTCCTGGGTCTCACCCCGGGGGTCGGCGGGGTGACCGGCGGGCCCGCCGATCCCGCGGCGCTGCGCGGGCGCGCCGGTGCCGCCGGCGGTCTCGCCCTCGTGAACACGGCTGTGCGGCCGGGCACCGCTGCCAGGGGTCTCCGCCGACGCGTGACCGCCGGCTCGGTCGCGGGCGCCCGCGACATCGCCGATCCCCTGGCCCCCGGCTGGGCCCCCGGTTCCGTGCGGTCCGGTGCTGCTGTCATGCGCCGCCCACGGCCGGTCCCCGGTCCCGTCGTGGCCCCCGGGCCACGCGCCCGTGGCGTAGCCCGCCTCGGCCGCTTCCGGTCCCTCGGGAGCCCCGTCGTGCCGCGCGCCGCCGGCCTGCCGGACCGCGGGGTCCGACGCGCCCTGCGCCGGCCGGGGTCCGGGTACCTCCGTCTGCCGTGGTCCCGAGACGCGGCGGCCCTTCAGTGGGCGCGCGCTGTCGGGGCGTGACTCGATGTCCGGGGCGTTGCCCTGGGCCGGGACCTCGGAACGCGTACCCGGCCCGCCGTAGGCGTGGTGGGTCGGCTGCTCGGGGGACTCGCTGTGCGGACCCCCGACGCGGACGTGGCCCTCGTTGTCCGGGGTCGTGCGCGTGCGCGCCGCCGGGCCGTCGGACGGCGTGAGCCGCAGGGCCGACTCGCCGATGCGGAGCAGGGCGCCCGGCGCGAGACGGACCGCGCGGGAGCCCACCTGTCGTCCGTCCAGCGTCGTGCCGTTGGTGGAGCCGAGGTCGGCGACCGAGACATGGCCGTCCGGGGCGACCGTCACCGCGCAGTGCAGCCGGGAGACGTCCGGGTCGTCGAGCGGCACGTCGGCGTCGGCGGAGCGGCCGATGCGGATCTCGCCGCCGTGCAGCAGATGGACGCCGCCCGCGTCGGGACCGGCGACGACATGGAGCCGGGTCGGGGCGTCGTCCAGCTCGGGATGCGGCTCGGGTTCCCCCGGCGCGCCCACGGCCAGCACCGCCCCGTCGATCAGCGGCGGCTCGCCCAGCGTGCAGCGCTGCGCGTCCAGCCGCTGGTCGCCCGCGTACAGCACCGGGGCGCCGGAGGAGCCCTCACCGCCGGAGACCGCGGAGGCCAGCGCGGAGGCGACCGCGGCCAGTGCCGTGCCCGCGGGCGCCGTGACCAGCACGTCGCAGCTGGCGGCCCGGTCCCGCGCGGGGGCGGCCGCACCCAGCGGGTCTACGACGGTCAGCCGGATCTGCATCGCCGTCAGCGGTCCCTTCTGCGCGGGCGCGGAAGGTCCCCCCACCCCGCACGAGCACGTCGGCCAGTACTGCACGCATCCTCGCACCTGCCACCGACAACGCGCCCGCCGCTCCCGGACAAGTGATCTTGATTGGTCGGCTCTGCCCGCAAAAGTGCCTGGCGAGGGCCCCACCGGCGACCGATTGAGATCGGTCACGTCCGTTTTCGGCAACCGGGAGACCGAGGCGAGCGTCTTTCGTGAGACCGAGGCGAGCGTCTTTCCTTCGAACGCGTACGGGAGTGTGTACGTAAGACCCACAGAAAGACGACAGCCCGGTCTCGCGCACCACGGCACTACAGTGGGTCGGAACGGCAAACAGGCAAGGCAAGCAGCAGGGAGCGCGTGACGTGCGGCCAGTCGGCAGCAAGTACCTCCTCGAGGAGCCGCTCGGTCGCGGCGCCACGGGGACCGTCTGGCGTGCGCGCCAGCGGGAGACCGCGGGCGCCGAGGCGGCCGTGCCCGGACAGCCCGGCGAGACCGTCGCGATCAAGGTCCTCAAGGAGGAGCTCGCGAACGACGCCGACGTCGTGATGCGCTTCCTCAGGGAGCGCTCCGTGCTGCTCCGGCTGACCCACCCCAACATCGTCCGGGTCCGCGACCTGGTCGTCGAGGGCGACCTGCTCGCGCTGGTCATGGATCTCATCGACGGCCCCGATCTGCACCGCTACCTCCGCGAGAACGGCCCCTTCACCCCGGTGGCCGCCGCGCTGCTCACCGCCCAGATCGCCGACGCGCTCGCCGCCAGCCACGCCGACGGCGTCGTCCACCGCGACCTGAAGCCGGCCAACGTCCTGCTCAAGCAGCAGGGCGGCGAGATGCACCCGATGCTCACCGACTTCGGTATCGCCCGCCTCGCCGACTCACCCGGCCTCACCCGCACCCACGAGTTCGTCGGCACGCCCGCGTACGTCGCGCCCGAGTCCGCCGAGGGCCGCCCGCAGACCTCCGCGGTCGACATCTACGGCGCCGGCATCCTGCTGTACGAGCTGGTCACCGGCCGCCCGCCGTTCTCCGGCGGCTCCGCGCTGGAGGTCCTCCACCAGCACCTGAGCGCGGAGCCGCGCCGCCCGTCCACCGTCCCCGACCCGCTGTGGACGGTCATCGAGCGCTGCCTGCGCAAGAACCCCGACGAACGCCCCAGCGCCGAGAACCTCGCCCGCGGCCTGCGCGTCGTCGCCGAGGGCATCGGTGTGCACGCGAACTCCGCGCAGATCTCCGCCGCGGAGAACGTCGGCGCGCTCCTCATGCCCGATCCGGCCCCCGCGCCCGTGCCCGGCACGCCGGGCGCCGCCGATCCGACGCAGGTGCTGCCGCACGGAGCCGGGTCCTACGATCCGAACGGCGCGACCAGCGTCCTGCCGCACACCGGCGGCCCGTCCGGTGCGGCCGACCCCACCGCCGTCATGCCGCCGGTGCCGCAGGGGCAGCCGGGCGGACCGGGGCAGCCCGGCCCCGAGGAACCGCACCCCTGGCAGAACCAGCTGCGCGCGGCCCGCGACCGCAACGAGCAGACCCAGGTCCAGTACCTGGACCCCAGCCAGGACCCGCTGCGCCGCCGCCCCCAGCGGCAGGTCGCCCGGCCGCAGCAGCCCCCGCAGCGGCGGCCCCAGCCCCAGCCTCCGCAGCCCGGACCGGGCTACGGCTACCCGCAGCAGCCGCAGCCGCAGCGGTACGCCACCCCGCAGCCGCAGCAGCCGCCCCAGCGGTACGCGCCGCCGCCCGCCCCGCCGGAGCCCCAGCGGCCACGGCGTGAACCGCGCGAGCCGCGCCGCCGCAGCGCCAACCCCATGCGGATCCCCGGCCTCGGCTGCCTCAAGGGCTGTCTGTTCACGATCGTCATCCTGTTCGTCGCGGGCTGGCTGATCTGGGAGCTGAGCCCGCTGCAGTCGTGGATCGGCACGGGCAAGGGCTACTGGGAGCAGCTGACCGACTGGTTCGGAACGGTGACGGGCTGGATCGAGGACCTGGGCGGCTCGGAGCCGAAGGATCCCGCGGCCTGAGTGCCGCCGGCGGCCGACGCCGTGTTTGCTGATTTGTCGACATCCAGCGGGTGATTTCCGTCTCCGCGGTGAAGGTTGGCTTCCCGGACGCGTAGTTTTAGCGACAACACGCGTCGGTAGGAGCAGTCTTGGCACGGAAGATCGGCAGCCGGTACACCGCCCATCAGATCCTCGGACGGGGCAGCGCCGGCACGGTGTGGCTGGGCGAGGGCCCCGAGGGGCCTGTCGCGATCAAGCTGCTGCGTGAGGACCTCTCCTCCGACGAGGAGCTCGTCGGCCGCTTCGTGCAGGAGCGCACCGCGCTGCTCGGACTGGAGCATCCGAACGTCGTCTCCGTGCGCGACCTGGTGGTCGACGGCAACGACCTCGCCCTGGTCATGGACCTCGTCCGCGGTACGGATCTGCGCACCCGCCTCGACCGGGAGCGCAGGCTCGCGCCGGAGGCCGCGGTGGCGATCGTCGCCGATGTCGCGGACGGGCTGGCGGCGGCGCACGCGGCGGGGGTCGTGCACCGGGACGTCAAGCCGGAGAACGTCCTGCTGGACATGCAGGGCCCGCTCGGCCCCGGCGGCTCGCACCGCGCGCTGCTGACGGACTTCGGTGTGGCCAAGCTCATCGACACCCCGCGCCGGACCCGCGCCACGAAGATCATCGGGACGCCGGACTATCTCGCCCCGGAGATCGTGGAGGGCCTGCCGCCGCGCGCCTCCGTCGACATCTACGCGCTGGCCACGGTCCTGTACGAGCTGCTGGCGGGCTTCACGCCCTTCGGCGGCGGCCACCCGGGTGCGGTGCTGCGGCGGCATGTCACGGAGACCGTGGTCCCGCTTCCCGGCATCCCGGACGAGCTGTGGCAGCTGCTGGTGCAGTGCCTGGCGAAGGCGCCGGCGTCGCGGCTGCGGGCCTCCGAGCTGGCCGCGCGGCTGCGGGAGCTGCTGCCGATGCTGGCGGGAATGCCGCCGCTGGACGTGGACGAGCCGGATGCGGAGCCCCTGCGGGAGGAGGCCGCGGACCCGGAGGAGCCGGTGTCGTCGTCCGGGCCGGTGCGCCGGGGAGCGGTTCCGCTGGTGCCGGGCGCGAAGCCGTCCGACTCGAACCGCGACACGCATACGTCGATGAGGGTGCCGGCGCCCGACGAACTGGCCGGCGGCGCGCACGGCACGGCCCGCGCACCGCGGGCGGCGGGCGCACCGCGTCCGGGCTCGGCGCGCAACCGCGCGGTGACGCGGCGACGCCGGCTGACGCTGGCGGCGTGCACGCTGGCGCTGGCCACGGCCGTGGGGGTGGGCGCGTGGCTGGCGGCCTCCGGGGACGAGGAGGACGCGCCTCCGCAGGACACGAACAATTCGGCACCGGCGTCCCCGTGACCCACCAGGGGGCTCCGCCCCCTGGACCCACCCCCGGCCCGTGCCCACCCACCCACCACCCGACTCGGTCGGTTCAAAGGTCACCCGACAACGCCGCCCCCGCCTGACCGCGCCCCGGAGCCGTTACGCTGGAGGTGTGGCAGTCGTCGATGTATCCGAAGAGCTCAAGTCCCTCTCCTCGACCATGGAGTCGATCGAGGCCGTCCTGGACCTCGACAAGATGAGGGCAGATATCGCCGTGCTCGAGGAGCAGGCGGCCGCGCCGTCCCTGTGGGACAACCCGGACGAGGCGCAGAAGATCACCAGCAAGCTCTCCCACCTCCAGGCCGAGGTCAGGAAGGCGGAGGCACTGCGCGGCCGGATCGACGATCTCGCCGTGCTGTTCGAGATGGCCGAGGAGGAGGACGACCCGGACACCCGCGCGGAGGCCGAGGCCGAGCTCACCGAGGTCAGGAAGGCGCTGGACGAGATGGAGGTCCGCACCCTCCTCAGCGGCGAGTACGACGCCCGCGAAGCCCTCGTCAACATCCGCGCGGAGGCCGGTGGCGTCGACGCCGCCGACTTCGCCGAGAAGCTCCAGCGGATGTATCTGCGCTGGGCCGAGCAGCGCGGTTACAAGACCGAGCTGATCGAGACGTCGTACGCGGAAGAGGCCGGCATCAAGTCGACCACCTTCGCCGTGCAGGCGCCCTACGCCTACGGCACCCTCTCCGTCGAACAGGGCACGCACCGCCTGGTGCGCATCTCGCCCTTCGACAACCAGGGCCGCCGCCAGACCTCCTTCGCGGGCGTCGAGGTGCTCCCCGTCGTGGAGCAGTCCGACCACGTCGACATCGACGAGTCCGAGCTGCGCATCGACGTCTACCGCTCCTCCGGCCCCGGCGGCCAGGGCGTGAACACCACGGACTCCGCGGTGCGCATCACGCACCTCCCCACCGGCATCGTGGTCTCCTGCCAGAACGAGCGCTCCCAGATCCAGAACCGCGCCACCGCCATGAACGTCCTCCAGGCCAAGCTGCTCGAGCGGCGCCGCCAGGAGGAACAGGCCAAGATGGACGCCCTCAAGGGCGACGGCGGCAACTCCTGGGGCAACCAGATGCGTTCGTACGTCCTGCACCCGTACCAGATGGTCAAGGACCTGCGCACGGACTACGAAGTCGGCAATCCCGAGGCCGTGTTCAACGGCGAGATCGACGGCTTCCTCGAGGCCGGAATTCGCTGGCGCAAGCAGCAGGAGAAGTAACGCCCCGCGCGCACGCGACTTTGTCGACAAGGCAACTGCCGCCTTTCGGGCGGCGGTTGCCTTTTCCGTACCCGGGATGTCTGGGTTTTACATCACACTCACACCTTCCCTGTTCGGCAAAGCGTGCGTTCCAGGACATCGCGTACGCAACGGCCTTGACGTCCTTTTGAAAAATGGGAAGGGTGAAGCGTGGCATGCGTATCTCTGGGGCGCATGTGAACCGGGGGGCTCTTCACCACTGTCACCTCCGTCGATCACGGCCCCCGAGCGCCGCCTCACTGACGATGAGCTACTGGGGGTAGCAACCAGATGACCAAGAAGACGCGGATCCGTGTCGCACGGATCGCGGCCGGCGCCGTGATCGCGGCCGGCGCCTCGCTGACCGCCGCCGGTGCGGCCTCCGCCCTCGACATCGGTGTGAGCGCCGGTGTCGGCGAGGAGGGCGTCGACGTCGGCGTCGGCCTGGGCCTCGGCGAGGAGGACCCCACGGACGAGCCCACCGAGCCGGAGGACCCGCCGACCACCATCCCCGAGGACCCCACGGACGAGCCGACCGAGCCGGAGGACCCGCCGACCGACGAGCCCACCGAGCCGGAGGAGCCCGAGGAGCCCACGGACGAGCCGACCGAGCCGACCGAGGAGCCCACCGAGGACCCGACCACCCCGGGCAACGGCAACGGCGGCGGCAACGGCAACGGTGGCGGCAACGGAGTCGACCCCGACGGTGGCGCGTCCACCCAGGAGCAGGGCTCCTCCTCCCTCACCGACACCGGCGAGGAGGCGCCCGCCACCTCGGCGCAGGGCAACGGCAAGGAGCTCGCCGAGACCGGTGCCGCCGAGACGACCTTCCTGGTCATCGGTGCCGCCACGATGATCGCGGGCGGTATCGGCTTCCGGGTGCTGCCGCGTCTGATGACCGGCCGCGGCGGAGCGGCTGCCTGAGGTAGCGGCGCGCGTACGTACCGTACGTGAACGTGAGCCGGAGGGGCCCGGAGCGTGTGATGCGCTCCGGGCCCCTCGGGCTTGTACCGGTCTGTGTCGGCTACGTCACACTGTCTGGTGGGCGAGCAGTGCCAGCGCCGCGACCAGGACCGCGAGCAGCGCGATCAGCGCCATCGGGTTCAGACCCGCGAAGAAGTTCTCCTGCTGCAGCCGCTCGCGGTTCGCACGGCACACGGGGCACCGGCCCTCGCTCACGGGCGCGGCGCAGTTCGCGCACACCAGCCGGTCGTACGTCATGCGCGCTCGCCCTCCTTGCACCGGTTCCATGTAGCCAACGCTCGCGGGGGTGCGAACGTTCCCCCTCCACTGTGCCAGGTTCCTGCGGAGCTTGCGCCGGGCGCCCGGTAAAGGGGGGGCTTGCTGCGGTCCGGCGGCTGCGGGTCGTGGGTGGTCGCGCGCGCAGTTCCCCGCGCCCCTTCAGGTCGGCATCCGCCCCCGGCGGTGCAAGGGTGCGGTCAGCGTTCCGGTTCGCGTATGGTCACGCTCATCTACCCCCGGCGACCCGTGGTGCATCCGTGATCCGATTCGACAATGTCTCCAAGGTCTACCCCAAGCAGACCCGCCCCGCACTCAGGGATGTGTCCCTGGAAGTGGAGAAGGGCGAGTTCGTGTTCCTCGTGGGGTCCTCCGGCTCCGGAAAGTCCACCTTCCTGCGGCTGATCCTCCGCGAGGAGCGGGCCAGCCACGGACAGGTACACGTCCTCGGCAAGGACCTCGCCCGCGTCTCCAACTGGAAGGTGCCGCAGATCCGGCGCCAGCTGGGGACGGTGTTCCAGGACTTCCGCCTGCTGCCGAACAAGACGGTCGCCGAGAACGTCGCCTTCGCGCAGGAGGTCATCGGCAAGTCCCGGGGCGAGATCCGCAAGTCCGTGCCGCAGGTGCTCGACCTGGTCGGGCTCGGCGGCAAGGAGGACCGTATGCCGGGTGAGCTCTCCGGCGGTGAGCAGCAGCGCGTGGCCATCGCGCGGGCCTTCGTCAACCGGCCCAAGCTGCTCATCTGCGACGAGCCCACCGGCAACCTCGACCCGCAGACCTCCGTCGGCATCATGAAGCTGCTCGACCGCATCAACCGGACGGGCACCACCGTGGTGATGGCGACGCACGACCAGAACATCGTGGACCAGATGCGCAAACGCGTCATCGAGCTGGAGAAGGGCCGCCTCGTGCGCGACCAGGCACGCGGCGTCTACGGCTACCAGCACTGACCGAACGGCTCCACGGAAAGGCTTGACCAGACGCCATGCGCGCCCAGTTCGTTCTGTCGGAGATCGGTGTCGGTCTCCGCCGCAATCTGACGATGACCTTCGCCGTCGTCGTCTCCGTCGCCCTGTCGCTCGCCCTGTTCGGCGGGTCGCTCCTGATGAGCGACCAGGTGAACACGATGAAGGGCTACTGGTACGACAAGGTCAACGTCTCCATCTTCCTGTGCAACAAGAACGACGCCGAGTCCGACCCCAACTGCGCCAAGGGCGCGGTGACCGAGGACCAGAAGAGCCAGATCAAGACCGATCTGGAGAAGATGTCGGTCGTCGACACGGTCACCTACGAGTCGCAGGACGAGGCGTACAAGCACTACAAGGAGCAGTTCGGCGACTCCCCGCTGGCCAGCTCGCTCACGCCGGACCAGATGCAGGAGTCGTACCGCATCAAGCTCAAGGACCCGGAGAAGTACCAGGTCATCGCGACCGCCTTCGACGGGCGTGACGGGGTGCAGTCCGTGCAGGACCAGAAGGGGCTGCTGGACAATCTCTTCGAGCTGCTGAACGGCATGAACTGGGCGGCCCGCGCGGTGATGGCGCTGATGCTGGTGGTGGCCCTGATGCTGATCGTCAACACGGTGCGCGTGTCGGCGTTCAGCCGGCGACGGGAGACCGGGATCATGCGCCTGGTCGGTGCCTCGGGCTTCTACATCCAGGCGCCGTTCATCATGGAGGCGGCGGTCGCCGGACTCATCGGCGGCACCCTCGCCTGTGCCTTCCTGCTGATCGCCCGGTACTTCCTCATCGACCACGGGCTCGCCCTGGCCGACCAGCTGACACTGATCAACTTCATCGGCTGGGACGCGGTGTTGGCGAAGCTGCCGCTCATCCTGGCCACGAGTCTGCTGATGCCGGCGTTGGCCGCGTTCTTCGCGCTGCGCAAGTACCTGAAGGTGTGACATGTGCCAAGAAGGGGCGTGCGACCAACGGGCCGTGCGCCCCTTCGCGTTGTCCTAGACTCACCGGCATGTCAGGTCGTGACCTGTTCTGTCAGCCCCGCCGCATCCGCCGCGGGGCCGCCCTGACATTGGTCTTCGCGAGCGTGCTGGTCGCGGGCGCCGCCACCGGCAGTCTGCCCGAGGCGGACCGCAAGACCGCGACGGACGGGGCCCGTTCGGCGGCTCCCGCCTCGCACCACGCGGACGTCGCACGGGCGGCCGAGGAGGCGATCGCCGACGGCACCTCTCCGGTGGAGGCCGCGCAGCGCGCCGTCAGCCGCAGCGGAGACCGTTGGGGCGCCGTCTACTCCCCGGGCGAGTACGAGGAGTTCGAGGAGACCCTCGACGGCCAGTACACCGGCGTGGGTCTGTGGGCCCGTCAGCGGGACGGCCGTATCGAGGTGACCGAGGTGGGCCGCGGTACCCCCGCCGCAGAGGCCGGGATCCGCCCCGGCGACCGGCTGCGCAGCGTCGACGGCGAGAAGGTGGACGGACGTCCGGTCACCGAGGTCGTCTCCCTGCTGCGCGGCGACCCCACCGGCGAGGCCCCCGGCACCTCCGTACGCCTCGGACTGGAGCGCGGCACGCGCGTGTGGACCGAGACCCTGCGCCGGGCCCGGCTCTCCCGGGACTCGGTCACCGTCCGCGAGCTCTCCGGCCGGGTCACCCTGATCAAGGTGGCCGCCTTCACCAAGGGCTCCGGCGATCAGGTCCGCGACGCGGTGCGCCGGAGCCCGGCCGGGGCCGGCATCGTCCTCGACCTGCGCGGCAACTCCGGCGGACTGGTCGCCGAGGCCGTCACCGCCGCCTCCGCCTTCCTCGACGGCGGCCTGGTCGCCACCTACGACGTCGAGGGCGAGCAGCGCGCCCTGCACGCCGAGTCCGGCGGCGACACCACCAGACCCCTGGTCGCGCTCGTCGACGGCGGGACGATGAGCGCGGCCGAGCTGCTCACCGGCGCCCTCCAGGACCGCGCGCGGGCGGTCGTCGTGGGCTCCCGCACCTTCGGCAAGGGCTCGGTGCAGATGCCGGCCCGGCTGCCCGACGGCTCGGTCGCCGAGCTGACCGTCGGCCACTACCGCACCCCCGCCGGCCGCGGTGTCGACGGCCGCGGCATCACCCCCGACCTCGAGGCCGACGAGCAGGCCCTGCGACGGGCCGAGACGATCCTGACCGGGCTGGGCCGCTAGCGAACCGCGGTAATCCGCTTCCCGCCGACCCCCTCCGTAGTGCGAAAATGGGCCGCACTATGGCTAAGGAAAAAGGGCGCAAGCTGATCGCGCAGAACAAGAAGGCGCGGCACGACTACCTCATCATCGACACCTACGAGGCCGGTCTGGTCCTGACCGGCACCGAGGTGAAGTCGCTGCGCCAGGGCAGGGCGTCGCTGGTGGACGGCTTCGTCCAGCTCACCGACCACGAGGCCTGGCTGCACAACGTGCACGTCCCGGAGTACAGCCAGGGCACCTGGACCAACCACAGCGCCCGGCGCAAGCGCAAGCTGCTGCTGCACCGCGAGGAGATCGACAAGCTGGAGGCCAAGTCCCAGGAGACGGGCCACACCATCGTGCCGCTCGCCCTGTACTTCAAGGACGGCCGCGCGAAGATCGAGATCGCGCTGGCCAAGGGCAAGAAGGAGTACGACAAGCGCCAGACGCTGCGCGAGAAGCAGGACCGGCGTGAGGCCGAGCGGGCGATGTCGGCGGTCCGCAGGAAGCAGCGGGCGTAGGGCCTCCGGCGGGCGCGGGAATACGCTGGCATCGACCCGCGTTGGTCACGTACGATGGCTCCTGCACCTCACAGCGGGTGCGTGCGACCCCTCTCCGGAGGGTTTGAGAAGTCAACATGGGGATGATCGGTTTCGACAGCGGATGTCGAAGCAGGGGAAGCGTGTCGAGGAAGCGGCCATGATCTCGTAAACCACAGGCCGAAAAAAATAATCGCCAATTCCAAGCGATCCATCTCCCAGGGCGAGCTCGCCCTCGCTGCCTGATCTTCAGGTAGCGAGCAGCGGCTCCCCTACTTAAAGGGAGTGTCAGCCCGGGGGTGTTCCCGACCCGGATCCTGGCATCATCTAGGGAACTAAACCTCGATCCCGGTCACGGGGTGAAGAGGGAAACCACACAGTGACTGAGCCCGTCGGAGACTTGTCGGCGTGATCTCCGGGGCTGAGAAAAGCACAGCCGACTGCACACGGAGAAGCCCTGGTTCTGCACCGTTGGACGCGGGTTCGATTCCCGCCATCTCCACAATCTCCATGTGACGAGGACCCGGTGGTGTCACACCACCGGGTCCTCGTCGTTTTTGTGGGGCGCGACGCCATATCGAGGGGTGCTTCACGCTTCTACCTTCCCTCCCCATGACTCTCCCCACGAAGAAGACGACTCCCCCCACGAAGCAGAGCAGAGCCGCGACCTTGCTCACCGTCCTCGCAGCGCTGCTCTCCGTGCTGCTCACCCCGGCCCCGGCCGCCGCCGCCTCCCTCCAGGAGGTCACCGGCTTCGGCTCCAACCCGGGCGCCCTGAAGATGTACCGCTACGTCCCCGACGGGCTGCCCGCCGGACGCCCCGTCGTCGTCGCCCTGCACGGCTGCACCCAGAACGCCCCCGGGTACGCCACCGGCACCGGCTGGACGCAGCTCGCCGACCGCTGGGGCTTCTCCGTGGTGCTGCCCCAGCAGCAGTCCGCCAACAACCCGTCGCACTGCTTCAACTGGTTCCGGACCGGGGACATCGCCCGCGGCCAGGGCGAGGCCGCCTCGATCGCGCAGATGGTGGACCGGCAGCTCGCCGACGTCGCCGGGGACGCCTCGCGCGTGTATGTCACGGGGCTGTCCGCGGGCGGTGCGATGACCGCCGTGATGATGGCGGCCTACCCGGAGAGGTTCGCCGCCGGAGGCGTCGTCGCCGGGCTGCCGTACGGGTGTGCGCAGGCCGCGGGCTCGCCGTACGTGTGCATGTACGTCGGCGCCACCCAGAGCCCGGCGCAGTGGGGCGACCGGGTGCGGGCGGCGCGGCCCGGGTACACCGGCCCCTGGCCCACCCTCACCGTCCTGCACGGCACGGCCGACTACACCGTGAAGCCGGTCAACATGACCGACCTGGTGGAGCAGTGGACGAACGTCCACGGGGCCGACCAGGCCGCCGACGTCAGCGACACCGTCGCCGGGTACCCGCACCAGGTCTTCCGGGGCCCGGGCGGCAACGCGGTCGTCGAGACGTACAGCGTCACCGGGATGGGACACGGCCAGCCCGTCGACCCGGGGAGCGCGAGTACGCAGTGCGGGACGGCCGGGGCGTACTTCCTGGACGTGAACCTGTGCGCCGCGCACCGGCTGGGGACCGCCTGGGGACTGGGCTGACCGCGGGCCTCACGGCATGCGCGGCGCCGTGCTCCCGCGCTCCGTCAGCCGGGGCGGCAGCACCGTGACCTGCGGTACGGGGGCGCCGGACAGCTTCCGTACCAGCAGGTGCACCGCGCGTGCGCCCAGTTCCGCGGACGGCACGGTCACCGAGGTGACCGGGACGCGGGCACCGGCCGCGACCGGGGCGGGGCAGACGGCGACCAGGGACAGATCGCCGGGGATGCGCAGGCCGAGCTGCTCGAAGGCGTCGATCAGGGGGTCGAGCAGCGGCTCGTTGTGCACCACGACCCCCGTCAGCGCGGGCTGTTCCCGCAGCAGCCGCTCGGCGAGCGCGCGGGCGGCCTCCCGGCCGCTGCCGCACGGGTGCACGCAGGAGGCGAGCCGGTGCCGGTCGGCGGCGGCCGTGAAGCCCTGCACGAGCCGCCGCGCGAAGGCCGTGCGGCGTACGTACACCTCCGGCGGTGAGCCGACCAGCGCCACCGTCCGGTGGCCGAGCCGCGCCAGATGGTCCACGCACAGCTCGCCGGCCGCGTGGAAGTCCAGGTCGACACAGGTCAGCCCGTCCGGGTCGGCGGGGACGCCGATCAGCACGGACGGTAAGGACAGCGAGCGCAGTAACGGCAGCCGGGGGTCGTCGAGCTGGACGTCCATGACCACCACCGCGTCCGCCGCCGCGGTGTCCGCGAGGCGTCCGACGCCCTCCTCGCTCGCCCCGTGGGTGAGCAGCAGCACATCGTGGTCGTGGGCGCGGGCGGCGGTCACCACCGCCACCGCGAACTGCGTCACCACCGGCACATGGACGCCGGAGCGCATCGGGAGCGACAGCGCCAGCACCTTCGACCGCCGGTCGGCCGGGTCCCGGGCGCCGGGGTGCGGGCGGTAGCCCAGCTCGCGGGCGGCCGCCTGGACGCGCCGCCGGGTCGCGTCGGAGATGGGGCGCTTGCCGCTGAGCGCGTAGGAGACGGTGCTGGGGGAGACCCCGGCCCGCCGGGCCACATCCGTGATCTTCACCATGGGGGGTCCTTCTGCCGAAGGGGGAAGGGAGAAGGTCGCCGACGGACGTCGACGGGGTGTGCGTCGAAGCGCTTCGACGGGTGAAGGTATGGGCGGGGCGTGGGGCCGTCAATGGGGCCGACGTGATTCTGTGGAGCGGTTCGACGGCCCGAACAGGACGAGGGCCACGAGCAGGGCCGCGCCGGCGGCTGCCACCGGGACCGTGAAGCCCGCCGCCGCCGAGACGTGCTCCACCGTCCAGCCGCCGGCCGCGCTGCCGCAGGCGATCCCGCCGAGCAGGCCGGTCACCGCGAGTGTCATGCCCTCGTTCAGCCGGCCCTCGGGGGTGCTCCGCTGGACCAGGGTCATGGTGGTGACCATCGTCGGGGCCGTGGCCATCCCGGCGAGGAGCAGGGCGCCCGCCAGCAGCGGGAGCGAGCCGGTCAGGGCGGCGGTGAGCCAGGGCAGGGTCATCAGCGCCGTCATCCCGGCCAGGCACCAGGGCAGCCGGGACCGCGCGGACCCCGTCGGCCGTATCGCCCCGAAGAGGAGGCCCGCCGCGCAGGAACCGGCCGCCTGCAGCGCCAGCACCGCACCGGCGGCCGAGCGGTGTCCCCGCGCGTCCGCGAACGCGAGGGTGACGACCTCCATCGAGCCGAACACCGCGCCCGTCGCGAGGCACACGACGAGCAACGGGCGCATCCCGGGCGCCCGGAACGGTGCCCGGCCCGGTGAGCGCGGGCGCACCGGCGGCTCGGTGGAACGCTGAGCGGTGAACAGCACCACACCGGTCAGCAGCAGCACGGCACCCACCAGCGTGCCCGCCTCCGGGAAGAACGCCCCGCAGAGGAAGGCCGCGAGGACCGGGCCGAGCATGAAGCACAGCTCGTCGGCGGCCTGTTCGAAGGAGTTCGCGGTGTGCAGCGCGTCGGCGTCGCCCTTCAGCAGGTGGGACCAGCGGGCCCGCGACATCCCGCCCGTGTTGGGGGTGGTCGCGGTGGCGGCGTAGGCGGCGAACAGGGTCCAGTCGGGGGCGCCGTGGCGGACGCAGAGCAGCAGGGCGAGCGAGCCGAGCACGGCGAACACCGTGGCGGGCAGGGCGATACGGGCCTGCCCGTACCGGTCGACCAGCCGTGCGGTCCACGGGGCGACGACGGCCGTCGCCGCCAGACCGGTCGCGGTGACGGCGCCGGCGAGGGCGTACGACCCGCGGGTCCCGGCGATCATCACGACCGCGCTCACGCTGAACATCCCCATCGGCAGCCGGGCGATGAGATTCCCGGCCGTGAAGGCCCGGGCGCCGGGCAGGTCGAAGAGGCGACGGTACGGGCCCTTGCGGCGCGGGGCGCTCGCGGGCGAGGGGGGCGAGGACGGGGAGGGCGGGGGTGAGGAGGGCGAGGACGGTGAGGGCAGCGGTGCGGGCCGGGGAGTGTCCGTGGGCAGGGCAGGCGGGGTGGGCCGGGGGGTGTCCCGGCGGGTCGGCGACGGCATGGCATCCACCGTCGCCCGCGCCCGGTCGGCCGGTCCAACACCTTCCCCGCGCCGATTCACGCACCCTCGTTGTAGGTTCACGGAATGCCCGCCCACCTCGACCCCCGCCTCCTGCGCGCCTTCGTCACCGTCGCCGAGGAGCTGCACTTCACCCGCGCCGCCATGCGCCTCTACGTCGCCCAGCAGGCGCTGAGCAGGGACGTACGGCGGCTGGAACGCGAGCTGGGCAGCGAGTTGTTCGTGCGCAGCACCCGGCAGGTGACGCTCACCGCCGACGGCGAGCGCCTGCTGCCGTACGCGCGCCGGGTCCTCCAGGCGCAGAACGACCTCCTCGCCGAAGCCGGCCGGGCCCGGCCGCTCCTGGTGGACCTGAACTTCCAGGGGGCCGTCACGCCGCGCCGGGTCCTGCGGCGGGCCCGTGAACTGGCCCCCGGGCACGAGCTGATGGCCCGCTACGAGAGCGGTCTTGCGTGGGCGGCGAGCGAGGTGCTCGCGGGGCGGCTGGACGCGTCGTTCGGACGGTTCGCGGGGCTGGCCCCCGCGCTGCGGGCCGGACTCGAGCAGCAGCCGGTGCGGTACGAGCCGATGGCGGTCGTGCTGCCCGAGGACCACCGGCTGGCCGCGCTGGAACGGGTGCCGCTCGCCGCGCTGGCCGGCGAGACGGTGTACGCCGGGGCGGGCAACACGCGGACCACGGAGTGGACCGAGCTCGCGCGGCTGCTGTTCGAGGGGAGGGACATCCGTCTCGCGCCGCCCGCGCCGCTCGCCGTCGGGGACGAGGAGTTCCAGCGGATCATGGCGAGAAGCCGCCATCCGATCCTGGCCGTGGTGGACTTCCCGCTGCTCCCGGCGACGGTCCTGCGTCCGCTCGTCGACCCCGTTCCCCTGTCCCCTGTGTCGCTGGTGTGGAGGAAAGGGCTGATTCACCCTGCCTTGGGGGTGCTTCGCCGGGCTGCTGCCGAGATGGCAGCTGCGGAGGGGTGGTTGGAGCGCCCCGGCGGGGGATGGATTCCGGACAGCGACTGTGTCGTGATGACGTCCGCGTGATGTCTCACGATTGATACGAAAGCCCGCGCGGCGAACACAGGACCTCCGCATACGCTACATTCGACTCCCGAGCACAGTGTGATAAACGGGGCGCTCGGAGCGGGTGGGGGCCCGGTCCGACGACGAGTGCTCAGGTCGTTCGCGCACCCGTACATGTCCCGTGGGGGGAAGTGCGTGCGCGTGGAGAAGTGGCGAGAAGACGCCCAACCGGAAGGCCCCGAGGCCGCTGCGGCGACCAAGGAACTCCCGGAGAGCAACAGACACCGGGATCTGGAACCGGCCACCGCGAAGCGGGACACCGAGACGGTCGTGATCGAAACCGCCGTGATCGAGGACGCCCGTCCCGACACCGGCGGTTCCGCGCCGGACGGCAAGACGCAGATCCTGCGTGACGTCTCCCGCTTCGCCGAGCGGCGGCCGGCCGACCGGGGCGCGAAGAACGACGACTTCGACGACTCCGGTGCGAAGGCCCGGTCGGACGCCGACGTTCCCGCGGACCGTGCGACCCCGGCCGGCCCGAAGAACCCCTGGGACGCCGTGACCTCGCGCGGCCTCAGGGACCGCGCAGGCGCGCGTCCGTCGTCGGCTCCGAAGCCCCCGACGGACGCCGGGCGCGAGCCCGCACCCGGGAAGGCCGCTGCCGCGAGCCCGGTTGCCGGTAGGCCGGCTGCCGCGAATCCGGCTGCCGCGAATCCGGCTGCCGAGAAGTCGGCCGCCGCGAGCTCGGTTGCCGGGAAGTCAGCCCCCGCGAAGCCCGCTGCCGCGAAGCCTGCCGCCGCGAGCTCGGACTCCTTGGAGCCGCGCGCCGGTTCTGGCCTCTCCGACGACTCCGCTCCCGCGGGCTCCCCCCGAACGGCGTCCGACTCCGGCGACTCGGACCGGACCACCGCGCTGCTGATCAAGCCGCGCCCCGGGCGCGAGGCGGGCGGATCGGCCGGCGGTCCCCGGCGTCTCCCGGACGATGTCGTGCGATCCCCGCGGGAGGGCGCAGCGCGCGCCACCGCAGGTCCCGCGTCCGGTGCGGCCACCGCCGGCCCCGCCTCCCGCCCGTTCGCCGCCCCCCTCGACCTCCCCGTGCGTGACCCCTGGCAGGAGGAGGACGGGGAGGCGCGGGACGGTGAGGTGCGGCACGATCCGCACGAGGTGACCGTCCAGCTCGACGCCGTGCAGTTCGCGGACGGAGTGCTGCGGCGCACGCCCGGCCGCGGACAGGGCGGGTCGGACGGGCCGTCCGACGGGCCCGTGTTCGTCGACGAGTCCGGGCGCCGCGGCCGTCGCTACCGGCGGATCGGGATGGCTGTCGGCCTCGCCTGCGCCGGGTACGCCGTCGTCATCGGCGCCACCCTGATGTCCGGCAACTCCAACGCCCCCTGGCTGCCCGTGCCGGGCCAGAAGGAGGAGCAGCCCGCCGGGAAGGTCGAGACCACGCCGGGCCCCGCCGAGTCCGCCGCCACCCCCGGTTCCGGCACCAGCCTCGAGCCCGGTGCCGGCCCGTCCGCCGGTGATGTCACGCTGCCCTCGCCCGGCGCCAGCGTCGCCGCGCCCGGCGCGACCGCCGTCGAGGACCAGCCCGGCGAGGCCGACGACCCCGCGGCGACTCCGACCCGGAACACGCCGAAGCCGGACCCGGGTGACGACGACCCCACCCCGACGCAGCCCGCCGAGCCCCCGGCCGAGACACCGGCCGAACCCACCCCGACGGACGACCCCGCACCCGAGCCCACCGAGACGACCGGCGGAGGCGACGGCGCCGGCACCGACAACGTCGCCGGTGCCCCCGCCGCACCGGTCGTCGTCGCCGACGGCCCCGCCGCCCAGCCGGACTCGTCCCCCGCCCCCGCCGCCCCCGCCGCACCGTCCCCGGAGCACCTCCTCTGATGGCCATCCGCACCCGCCGCCCCGGGCCCGCAGCCCCCGCCCGTGGCGGCTCCCGGCGTCGCCGCCTGCCCTTGCGCCTGCTGCTGCCGCTGCTGTTCCTCGTCGCCCTGATGGCGATGCTGCTGCTGCGCGGCTACGTGCACAGCGAGATCCTCGCCGACCACCGGATCAACACCTCTGCCGCCGCCGACGACCAGGTGCCGGAGAAGATCCGGAAGGGCGGGCCGGTCATCGACACCCGCGGCGACCAGGCGCAGAGCCTCACCATCCCCGACCGTCACGTGGTGCTCACCTTCGACGACGGTCCCGACCCGGTGTGGACGCCGAAGGTCCTGGACGTCCTGAAGAAGCACGACGCGCACGCCGTCTTCTTCGTCACCGGCACCATGGCCTCCCGCTACCCCGACCTCGTCGAGCGCATCGTCGAGGAGGGCCACGAGATCGGCCTGCACACCTTCAACCACCCCGACCTGTCCCTGCAGTCGAAGGAACGCATCGACTGGGAGCTGTCCCAGACCCAGCTCGCCATCACCGGCGCCGCGGGCATCCGCACCTCCCTGTTCCGGCCGCCGTACTCCTCGCAGGCCGCCGCCATGGACAACAACTCCTGGCCGGTCACCGAGTACATCGGCGACCGCGGCTACATCACCGTCGTCAACACCCACGACAGCGAGGACTGGCGCAAGCCCGGCGTCCCGGAGATCATCGAGCGCGCCACGCCCGAGGACGGCAAGGGCGGCGTCGTCCTGATGCACGACTCCGGCGGCGACCGCCACCAGACCGTCCAGGCGCTGGACCGGATGCTGCCCGAGCTGAAGGACGAGGGCTACGCGTTCGACAACCTCACCGAGGCCCTGGACGCGCCCAGCGCGCACAGCCCGGTCACCGGCGTCGAGCTGTGGAAGGGCAAGGCCTGGGTCTTCCTGGTGCAGGCCTCCGACAAGATCACCGGCGTGCTCGTGGTCGGTCTCGCGATCGTCGGCTTCCTCGTCATCGCCCGCTTCGTGCTGATGCTGGTGCTGTCCGCGGCCCACGCCCGCAAGGTGCGCCGCCGCGGCTTCTCGTGGGGCCCGCCGATCACCGAACCGGTGTCGGTGCTGGTCCCGGCGTACAACGAGGCCAAGTGCATCGAGAACACCGTCCGCTCCCTCATGGCCAGCGATCACCCCATCGAGGTCATCGTCGTCGACGACGGCTCCAGCGACGGCACCGCGCGGATCGTGGAGTCCCTGCGTCTGCCGAACGTCCGGGTGGTGCGCCAGCTCAACGCGGGCAAGCCCGCCGCGCTCAACCGCGGTGTGGCCAACGCCCGTCACGACATCATCGTGATGATGGACGGCGACACCGTCTTCGAGCCGACCACCGTCCGCGAACTCGTGCAGCCCTTCGCCGACCCGCGCGTCGGCGCGGTCGCCGGCAACGCCAAGGTCGGCAACAAGGACAAGCTGATCGGCGCCTGGCAGCACATCGAGTACGTGATGGGCTTCAACCTCGACCGCCGGATGTACGACGTCCTGCAGTGCATGCCGACGATCCCCGGCGCGGTGGGCGCGTTCCGCAGGTCCGCCCTGGAGCGGGTCGGCGGCATGAGCGACGACACGCTCGCCGAGGACACCGACATCACCATGGCCATCCACCGCGACGGCTGGAAGGTGGTCTACGCGGAGAACGCCCGCGCCTGGACCGAGGCCCCCGAGTCGGTGCAGCAGCTGTGGTCCCAGCGCTACCGCTGGTCCTACGGCACCATGCAGGCCATCTGGAAGCACCGCCGCGCCCTGGTCGACCGGGGCCCGTCGGGCCGCTTCGGCCGGGTCGGCCTGCCGCTGGTGTCGCTGTTCATGGTCCTGGCGCCGCTGCTGGCCCCGCTGATCGACGTGTTCCTGATCTACGGCCTGATCTTCGGCCCGACCGGCAAGACGATCCTGGCCTGGTTCGGCGTCCTCGCCATCCAGGCGGCCTGCGCCGCCTACGCCTTCGTCCTCGACAAGGAGAAGCTCACCCCGCTGCTCTCGCTGCCGTTGCAGCAGATCCTCTACCGGCAGCTGATGTACGTGGTGCTGCTCCAGTCCTGGATCACGGCGCTCACCGGCGGCCGGCTGCGCTGGCAGAAGCTGCGCCGCAAGGGCGGCGTCTCGGCCCCGCCCGGCGCCGCCGCGCCGCCCGTCATGGACGGCCGCCCGGTCGCGTGAGCACCCCGCCCCTCGATCCCCCGGCGGCCGTCACCCCGGCCGCGCACCAGGAAGACCCGCACGTGACCGCACCCGCCCGGCCGGCCGACCCGCACGACGTGGCCGGCGCGGCACCCCCCGCGCCGGCGTTCCGGCCGCCCGCGCGGGACCGCTACTTCGACCTGCTGCGCGCGGTCGCGCTGTTCCGTGTCGTCCTGTACCACCTGATGGGCTGGGCCTGGCTGCCCGTCGTCTTCCCGTCGATGGGCGTGATGTTCGCGCTGGCCGGCAACCTCATGGCCCGCTCCCTGAAACGGCCCGCCGTCCAGGTCGTACGCGGCCGGATGCGCCGTCTGCTGCCTCCGCTGTGGCTGCTCGGCGCGATCGGCGTCACGGGCATGCTGGTCCAGGGCTGGAGCCCCGACGACGACGGCCACCCCGGCTGGTGGTGGTTCCACCTCACCTACTGGATCCTGCCGCTGAGCGACCCGCCCTACGCCGAGGGCGTCGCCGGGATCCAGGGTTACGTCGGTGAGGACTGGGCCGCGGAACTCGCCGGTCCCCTCTGGTACATCCGCGCCTACCTGTGGTTCGTGCTGCTCTCCCCGCTGCTGCTCAAGGCCCTGCGCGCACAGCCCTGGGTGACACTCGCCGCGCCGCTCGTGCTGTCCGGCGTCCTTCAGTTCGGCTGGCTCACCATCCCCGGTGACCGGATCCCCTCGGCGATCACCGACTTCAGCACCTTCGGCGCCTGCTGGATCCTCGGCATGGCCCACCAGCAGGGGGTCGTGAAACGCCTTCCGCAGTACGTCGTGCCGTCGATCGCGCCGATCATCGCCTGCGTCGGCCTCTGGTACGCCCTGCGCCAGGACTTCGGCACGGGCCACGACCTGGACTCCATCCCGTTCGCCCAGGCGCTGTGGTCCTTCGCGACCGTGCTGCTGCTCCTGCACCTCAGCCCCTCCTGGACCGAGTGGCCACGCAGGCTGCGCCGCTGGGACCGCGTGATCACCCTGCTCAACTCCCGCGCGGTGACGATCTATCTGTGGCACAACGTCTGCATCCTGATCGCCGCCACCCTCTACGACCGCCTGTGGGGCTTCCCCGTCCTGGAGCTGAACGTCCCCTGGCTGCTGGAGAGTTCGTGGCCGGTCCTGCTGCTGGTCTGGATCCTCCTCGCGGGCTGCGTGGTCGCCTTCGGCTGGGTGGAGGACCTGGCGGCCAGGCGGAAGCCCCGTCCGTGGCCGAGCACATAGCACAGGTACCGCTGTGACGTACGCGCGTGCGAGACTGCCCCGGTTGCTGATGTGAACCAGGAGACCGGCGTGGCAGGCGGGAGCGAGTGCGGATGAGTAAGCGGCAGATGCAGAAGATGCTGCGGCTGATGGCCAGTGGGGAGCCCGTGGAGGTCACCAGTGCCATGGCTTCCGTGAAGAAGCTCGCCAAGCTCGCCTTCGTCGCCCAGCAGTTCGGCTACGAGTACGCCGATGTGCGGCAGGGCGGGGCCAACAACAGCGCGCTCGTCATGCTGATCGTGCCGGACCCCTCGCCCCACGCGCGGGCCCGGGCCGCGCAGAACTGGGCGCAGTACCCGAACGCCGGTGACGGGGTGTCGCTGCCGCCGTTCGTGCCGGACGCGCTGGAACTGCTCAAGGCCCGCATCAACTTCGACCTCACCGGCAAGAGCGCCGAGAAGCGGATGCTCTACGGGGCGATCGGTGTCACCGTGGGGTGCGCGATCGCCGCCGTGCAGGGCGGGGACGGCGGTCTGCTCTGGGGCGCGATCCTCTGGGCCGTCCTCATGGGCATCCTCGGTGTCGGGTTCGTCGTCACCCGGCGGCGCAACGCCAGGTTCGCGGCCCGGCTGCGGGCCGCCGGCTTCCAGCCGGCCGCCGACGAGAGCGGCCGGGTGCGCTATCTGCCGCCGGGCGGACAGCTTCCCGGTCACGGCAATCCGTTCGCCCAGCAGCAGCCGTACCCGCAGCAGCAGCCGTACCCGCAGCAGCAGCCACAGCCGCAGTCGTACCCGCAGCCACAGGCCCACGCCCCGGCGCCTCCGGCCGCCCAGCCGTACCCCCCGCAGCAGCCACAGCACCACGCCGCGGCCGCCCCGTCGTACCCTCCGCAGGCCCCGCCGCAGCAGCCGTACGGCGCACCCGGCCAGCCCTACCAGCCCTACGGACAGCAGCAGCCCTACCAGCAGCCGCACCCGCCCCAGCAGAACCCCCACTGGCAGCCCCCGCAGCGCTGACCCCTGCCCCCACCTCACCGCGCACCCCCGCCCCGCTGCCGGAAACCTCTCACCCCGCCCCCGCCAGGGGTGAGAGCAACGTTCCCTTCCGGTCACCGGGTGCCACAGACAGGAAACGCCACCTCCCTACCTTCGGGATGCGGGATAGGCCCCGAGCGGCACCGTCCGCACCCCGGAGAACGTGGAGGCGTCATGACAGCACCAGGCCGCTGGATCCAGCACTGGGATCCGGAGGACGAGACCTTCTGGAAGACCACCGGAGAGAAGGTCGCCCGCCGGAACCTCTACTTCTCCGTCCTGTCCGAACACATCGGCTTCTCCATCTGGACGATGTGGTCCGTGCTGGTGCTCTTCATGGGCCCCGAGTACGGGCTGACCCCGGCCGACAAGTTCCTGCTGACGTCCATGGTGACGCTGGTCGGCGCGGTGGTCCGGGTGCCGTACACCTTCGCCGTCGCGATCTTCGGCGGACGGAACTGGACGATCGTGTCGGCGGCGCTGCTGCTGGTGCCGACGGTCGCCGCGTTCACCGTGATGGAGCCGGGCACCTCCTTCTCCACCTTCCTGCTCGTCGGCCTGCTGGCCGGCATCGGCGGCGGCAACTTCGCCTCGTCCATGACCAACATCAACGCCTTCTTCCCGCTGAAGAAGAAGGGCTGGGCGCTCGGCCTGAACGCCGGCGGCGGAAACATCGGCGTCCCCGTCATCCAGATCGCCGCCCTGGCGATCATCGGGGCGAACGGCGGACCGAGGGTGCTGCTCGGCATCTACATCCCGCTGATCGTCGTCGCGGCCGTGCTCGCCGCGCTCTGCATGGACAACCTCGCCTCGGTGAAGAACGACACCGGCGCGGCCAAGGACGCCGCACGCGACCGGCACACCTGGATCATGTCCTTCCTCTACATCGGGACGTTCGGCTCGTTCATCGGCTACAGCTTCGCCTTCGGCCAGGTGCTCCAGAGCCAGTTCGGACGCACCCCGCTGGAGGCCGCGTACGTCACGTTCATCGGCCCGCTGCTCGGCTCGCTGATCCGCCCGGTGGGCGGCAGGCTCGCCGACCGGTACGGCGGCTCGCGGATCACGCTGTACAACTTCGTCGCCATGGGCGCGGCCACGGCCGTACTGATCGTCGCCTCCATGCAGAAGTCGCTGGCGCTGTTCACCGTCGCGTTCGTGGTGCTGTTCGTGCTGTCCGGTCTGGGCAACGGCTCGACGTTCAAGATGATCCCCGGCATCTTCCAGGCCAAGGCGCTCGCCAAGGGGCTGCGCGGCGAGGAGGCCGCGGCCTACGGGCGGCGGCTGTCCGGGGCGTCCATGGGGCTGATCGGCGCGGTGGGCGCGCTCGGCGGGGTCGGCATCAACCTGGCCTTCCGCCAGTCCTTCCTCTCCTACGGCTCCGGCACGGGCGCCTTCGTCGCCTTCCTCGCCTGCTACGCGGTCTGCTTCGTGGTCACCTGGTCCGTATACCTTCGCCGCCGGCCGGCCCGGACGATCACCACGAGCACCGCGACGGAGGAGAAGTCGCAGCTCAGCTACGCCGAGGTGTGACGTAACACTGGTGACATCAACCCGAACCGAGCCTGTCACGGATCGTTGACAGGCTCGCTCGGCATGAAGGTGGAGCCGCGCCTTCATGCAGTACGCCGACTCGAGTGCGGGACGAGAGCCATGTACGACGACGAACCACAGCGACCGGAACACGGGCCACTCGCGGGCTTCACCGTGGGTGTGACCGCGGCGCGCCGCGCCGACGAGCTCGGCGCGCTGCTGCAGCGGCGCGGAGCCGCGGTGCTGCACGCCCCGGCCCTGCGCATCGTGCCGCTGGCCGACGACAGTGAACTGCTGGCGGCCACCAAGGAGATCATCCGCCAGGTGCCGGACATCGCGGTCGCCACGACGGCGATCGGCTTCCGGGGCTGGGTGGAGGCCGCCGACGGCTGGGGGCTCGGGGAGGATCTGCTGGCCCGCCTGCGCGGGGTGCGGATCCTGGCCCGCGGGCCCAAGGTGAAGGGCGCGATCCGGGCCGCCGGGCTGACGGAGGAGTGGTCGCCGTCGTCGGAGTCGATGGCCGAGGTGCTCGACCGGCTGCTCGAGGAGGGCGTCGACGGGCTGCGCATCGCGATCCAGCTGCACGGCGAGCCGCTGCCCGGCTTCGTGGAGGCGCTCAGGGCCGGGGGAGCGGAGGTGCTGGGCGTGCCGGTCTACCGGTGGCTGCCACCCGAGGACGTCGGCCCCGTCGACCGGCTCCTCGACGCCACCGTCGCCCGCACCCTGGACGCGGTCACCTTCACCAGCGCGCCCGCCGCGGCGTCGCTGCTGTCCCGGGCGGAGGAGCGCGGCGTGCTCGACGAGGTACTGGCCGCCCTCGGCCACGACGTCCTGCCCGCCTGCGTCGGCCCGGTCACCGCCCTGCCGTTGCAGGCCCGGGGCCTCGACACCGTGCAGCCCGAACGCTTCCGCCTCGGCCCCCTGGTCCAGTTGCTCTGCCAGGAACTCCCCGCCCGCGCCCGCGCGTTGCCGGTCGCGGGCCACCGGCTGGAGATCCGCGGCCACGCGGTCCTGGTGGACGGCGACCTGCGCCCCGTGCCCCCCGCCGGGATGTCCCTGCTCCGTGCGCTGGCCCGCCGCCCCGGCTGGGTCGTCTCCCGCGCGGACCTCCTGCGCACCCTCCCCGGCGCGGGCCGCGACGAACACGCCGTGGAGACCGCCATGGCCCGCCTCCGCAATGCCCTCGGCGCCCCCAAGCTGATCCAGACGGTCGTCAAGCGGGGCTACCGCCTGGCCCTGGACCCGCACGCGGAGGCGAAGTACGCGGACGCCTGAGCGGAGCGGCCGAAGGGGTTCCGGGCGCGTCGGTGGGCAGGCACTGTAGGGAGAACGGTTTCCCTGCCCTCCTCCCTCGCATCTCACCGGCCCCCACGCGACCGGGGTGAACCCTAGGCGGTGACAGGCACATGGCACTGGGTACGGCCACGGCGGCGCACGCGTACGAGCTGCGGTTCGACACCGGGCGGGTCTGTCTGGACCTCCTCGCCACCACGCATCCCGTGGAGCGGCTGAGTTCGGTGGAGGTGCTGCGCGCCTGGATCGCCGGCTCCGGGCTCGTCCCGGCCGGTACCTCGCTGGCCCACGCCGACTCCTCCTGGCCGGCCGCCTTCCGCGAACTGCGCGATGCCGTCGCCCCGTTGGTGCGCGCCCGGTCGAGGCCCGGAGCCCCCTCCCGCGACCGTGCGCTCGCCCGCGTCAACGACCTCGCCCGCGCCGCACCCCCGGCTCCCCGCGCGGTCCCCGGCGACGACGGTGCGCTGGTGCGCTGTCTCGACGGGCCGCCCGCTCTCGCCGCCCTGCTCGCGGCGGTGGCCCGGGACGCCGTGGACCTGCTCACCGACCCGGTCGCGCGGGCGAGCCTCAGGCAGTGCGAGGGCGACAACTGCCCCATCGTGTACGTCGACACCTCCCGGGGACGCAGGAGGCGCTGGTGCTCCAGTGAGGTCTGCGGGAACCGTGAGCGCGTGGCCCGGCACCGGCGGCGCGCGGCGCTCACGCGGACCTGAATGGTCGTTATGTTCCTTGTGGAGGGCCTCTCCGAAAATTCGATCCGTGATGTGCGTTACACGTCGTTTAGTTGCCTCGGGAGACGGGTATTGCCGCCCGTCTTGCCTTCGTGGCGGAAATGTAAAGAGAGAACGGGGGGAATGTGACTCCATGTCCCCCTCGTCACGTCACCCCTGAGAAAACTGTCACCTCGCCTTGAACATCCAACGCCCCCTGCACGTACCGGTTGTCGAGCGACCGACTGGGGGATCCCCCGGACACCGGAGGTGGGCGTGCGCAAGGATGCGGCCGTGGCCAATGAACGTGGATCGAGGGCCCGACATCGCATGTCCTCACAGCCCTCGGAACCTGACGAGGAGCTGATGCGTGCGCTGTATCGAGAGCACGCCGGACCCCTGCTCGCGTACGTCCTGCGGCTGGTCGCCGGAGACCGGCAGCGCGCCGAGGACGTCGTGCAGGAGACGCTCATCCGTGCCTGGAAGAACGCCGGTCAGCTCAATCGGGCGACCGGATCGGTACGCCCCTGGCTGGTGACGGTCGCCCGGCGCATCGTCATCGACGGCCACCGCAGCCGGCAGGCCCGGCCGCAGGAGGTCGATCCGTCGCCGCTGGAGGTCATCCCCGCGGAGGACGAGATCGACAAGGCGCTGTGGCTGATGACGCTGTCGGACGCACTCGACGACCTGACCCCTGCCCACCGGGAGGTGCTCGTCGAGACGTACTTCAAGGGGCGTACCGTCAATGAGGCGGCCGAGACGCTCGGTATACCCAGCGGAACCGTCCGCTCCAGGGTGTTCTACGCCCTGCGTTCGATGAAGCTGGCACTGGAGGAGCGGGGGGTGACGGCGTGATGAGTGTGTACGGGGGAAACCAGGGATTCGGCGCGGGTGGTGCGGGTATGTCTGGTCCCATGGAGGGATCACCGGTGCCGAACGAACACGAGACCGTCGGTGCCTACGCCCTCGGTATTCTCGACGACGCCGAAGCAAGCGCTTTCGAAATGCATCTCGCGGGCTGCGAATGGTGCGCCCAGCAGCTCGACGAACTCGCGGGAATGGAACCGATGCTGGCCGCGCTCGCGGACCTGCCCGGGGCCGGGACTCCCTCGATCGGTGAGTCGCTGTCCGCCAAGCCCTCCCCGCGCGTGGTGGAGAAGCTGGTCGACGAGGTCGCCGAGCGCCGCGCCAGAAAGCGCCGCCGCAATTTCTACATGGTCGCCGCGGCGGGCGCCCTGATCGTCAGCGGCCCGTTCGTGGCCGTCGCCACCAGCAACGGCGGCGACGGAGGCGGGGGCAGCACGGGCACCAACCAGACGCTCTCGGCGAACCCGGCGAAGGAAGCCTTCGACCAGATCCCTGACAAGATCACTGCCACCGATCCGTCGACGAAGGTCTCCGCGACCGTCGCCCTGCAGAAGAAGGACTGGGGCACCAGCACCGTCGTGGAGGTCAAGAACGTCAAGGGCCCCGAGAAGTGCGCGATGATCGCCGTCGGCAAGAACGGCGAGCGGGAGACCGTCACCTCCTGGTCCGTCCCGGACTGGGGCTACGGCTTGCCCGACGCCAAGACCGACAAGGCCAAGCAGCCGCTCTACGTCCAGGGCGGCGCCTCGTTCGACCCCAACGAGATCGACCACTTCGAGATCGTGACCTTCGACGGGGAGAAGCTGGTGGAGGTCGACGCGTAGGGCCTGCCGTAGCTTTGCGAGGCCCCCTTCGCGTACGGTTGACGGCTGCCCAGCACGTCAGAAGGGGGCCCGGTGGCCGCTCAGGCTCAGCAGGAAACCGCGGTCGGCTCGGTTCACGACTCCGTTCGCGACCGCGAGATCCGTGTCGAACAGGAACACCTGGACCGGGTGTACCGGCGCCTCGAGGAGAAGATCCACGAGGCCGAGTTCCTCATGCGCGACGCCGCCCAGCGCGGCCAGGTCGGCACGCCGGGCGCGCTCGCCGAGCGGGACGCCCAGGTCTTCCGCGCGGGCGTGCACCTGAACCGGCTGAACAACGAGTTCGAGGACTTCCTCTTCGGCCGGATCGACCTGCTGCTCGGCAAGGACGGCAAGAAGGGCCCCGACGGCGCGTACACCGCCGTGGAGCCCGCCGAGGGCGCCGTCCGCCCCGACAACACCGCCGACATTGCCGAGACCCTGCACATCGGCCGCATCGGCGTCCTCGACGAGGACTACGCGCCGCTGGTCATCGACTGGCGCGCCCCCGCCGCCGCGCCCTTCTACCGCTCCACCCCGGTCGACCCCGGCCGGGTCGTGCGTCGCCGGGTCATCCGCTCCAAGGGCCGCCGGGTCCTCGGGGTCGAGGACGACCTGATGCGCCCCGAGCTGAAGGCGTCCCTCGACGGCCACGAGCTGCCCGTCATCGGCGACGGCGCCCTGATGGCCGCGCTCGGCCAGGCCCGTACGCACACCATGCGGGACATCGTGGCGTCCATCCAGGCCGAGCAGGACCTGGTGATCCGCGCCCCGGCCGCCTCCGTCACCTACGTCGAGGGCGGCCCCGGCACCGGCAAGACCGCCGTCGCCCTGCACCGCGCCGCCTACCTGCTCTACCAGGACCGGCGCCGCTACTCCGGCGGCATCCTCATCGTCTCGCCCACCCCGCTGCTCGTCGCCTACACCGAAGGCGTGCTGCCCTCCCTCGGCGAGGAGGGCCAGGTCGCCATCCGCGCCATCGGCTCCCTGGTCGACGGCGCCGAGGCCACGCTCTACGACTCCCCGTCCGTGGCCCGCGCCAAGGGCTCGTACCGCATGCTCAAGGTGCTGCGGAAGGCCGCCCGCGGAGCGCTGGAGCTGAACGATTCACCAACCCGGCTGCGGGTCGTCGCCTTCGGCCGGCGCCTGGAGCTGGAGGCCGGGGAACTGGCCGGCATCCGCCGCACCGCCCTCGGCGGCACCGCCCCCGTCAACCTGCTGCGCCCGCGCGCCCGCAAGCTGCTCCTGGACGCCCTGTGGGAGCGCTCCGGCGCCGCAGGCAGGCACACCGACCCCGAGCTCGCCGCCGAGCTGCGCTCCTCCTTCGACGAGGACATCACCTCCGAGGACGACTTCATCGCCTTCCTCGACGCCTGGTGGCCCGAGCTCACCCCGGCCGCCGTCCTGGACGCGATGGCGGACGAGCGGCGCCTCGGCCGCTGGGCCCGGCGCGTCCTCAACCCCGGCGAGGTCCGCAAGGTGGCCCGCTCGCTGAAGCGGGACGGCCGCTCCGTGCACGACATCGCGCTCCTCGACGAGCTCCAGGCGATCCTCGGCACCCCGGCCCGGCCCCGCAAGAAGCGCGAGATCGACCCGCTGGACCAGCTCACCGGCCTGGAGGAGCTGATGCCGGTGCGCGAGGAGACCCAGCGCGAGCGCGCCGAGCGGCTCGCCCAGGAGCGTGTCGAGTACGCCCACGTCATCGTCGACGAGGCGCAGGACCTCACCCCGATGCAGTGGCGCATGGTCGGCCGGCGCGGCCGGCACGCCACCTGGACGATCGTCGGCGACCCGGCCCAGTCCTCCTGGTCCGACCCGGAGGAGGCGGCCCAGGCCCGCGACGAGGCCCTCGGCACCCGCCCGCGCCGCCGTTTCCAGCTCACGGTGAACTACCGCAATCCCGCCGAGATCGCCGAGCTCGCCTCCAAGGTGCTCACCCTCGCCATGCCCGGCTCCGAGTCGCCGCGCGCCGTGCGCTCCACCGGCGTCGAGCCGCGGTTCGGTGTCGTGGCGGACTCGCTCGGCGAGACCGTCCGCGCGGAGGCGGCCCGGCTGCTGGAGCGGGTCGACGGCACGGTCGGCGTGGTCGTCGCCATGCAGCGCCGCGAGGAGGCCCGGCGCTGGCTGGACGGACTGGGCGAGAGGGTGGTGGCGCTCGGCAGCCTGGAGGCCAAGGGCCTGGAGTACGACGCGACGGTCGTCGTCTCCCCGGCCGAGATCGCCGACGAGTCCCCGGCCGGCCTGCGTGTCCTCTACGTCGCCCTGACCCGGGCCACCCAGCAGCTCACGGTGGTCTCCGGCGAGCGCGACGAGCCGGACGCGGCGGGAGTTCCCGACCTGCTGCGGGACTGAACGGACGACGAGCCGGAGCCGTCCGGACGACGAGCCGGAGCCGTCCGGACGACGAGCCGGAGCCGTCCGGACGACGAGCCGGAGCCGTCCGGACGACGAGCCGGAGCCGTCCGGACGGCGAGCGGGAGCCGACCGGGCGACGAACTCCCGTTGCGGGAATGGCCCGGCGGGATCTGTTTGTTAGCCTGGTCGTGACACCGGCTCGATCCAAGCCCCCGGGCCCAACCTTCGTCGCTACGAGCGACCACTTGCCGCGAGGCGAGCATGGCGGGTCGGTGTCATGAACGTCGGGAGAGGCCCACGTCACGTTTGTGATGTGGGCCTCTTTCGTTGCCTGGTTGCTTCTCGTATGGTGGAAGTCGTTTTCCGAAATCGGCGCGCGCACCCGCACACGCCTGTGAACAAAACGTCCGCAATCCGAGGCGGCTACCGCGTACTCAGTGGTAGGTGCGACGATCGGACGGCACAAATCGCGACACGGTGAAAGCAGAGGAAGTCGGCCATGGCAACGGCGCCCAGCGTCTCCTACTCGATGACCATCCGGCTGGAGGTGCCCGCGAGCGGAACGGCCGTCTCGCAGCTCACCACGGCCGTGGAGTCCTCCGGAGGCTCGGTGACCGGCCTCGACGTCACCGCGTCCGGCCACGAGAAGCTCCGCATCGACGTCACCATCGCGGCCAGCTCGACCGCGCACGCCGACGAGATCGTCGAGCAGCTCCGCGGCATCGAGGGCGTCACGCTCGGCAAGGTCTCCGACCGTACCTTCCTGATGCACCTCGGCGGCAAGATCGAGATGGCGTCGAAGCACCCCATCCGCAACCGTGACGACCTCTCCATGGTCTACACGCCCGGCGTGGCCCGGGTCTGCATGGCCATCGCCGAGAACCCCGAGGACGCCCGCCGCCTGACCATCAAGCGCAACTCCGTCGCGGTCGTGACGGACGGCTCGGCGGTGCTGGGCCTCGGCAACATCGGCCCCAAGGCCGCGCTGCCGGTGATGGAGGGCAAGGCGGCCCTGTTCAAGCGCTTCGCCGGCATCGACGCCTGGCCGATCTGCCTCGACACCCAGGACACCGACGCGATCGTCGAGATCGTCAAGGCCATCGCGCCCGGGTTCGCGGGCATCAACCTCGAGGACATCTCCGCCCCCCGCTGCTTCGAGATCGAGGCGCGGCTGCGCGAGGCCCTGGACATCCCTGTCTTCCACGACGACCAGCACGGCACGGCCATCGTGGTCCTGGCGGCCCTCACCAACGCCCTGCGCGTCACCCAGAAGTCCATCGAGAGCATCCGCGTGGTGATGTCCGGCGCCGGCGCGGCCGGCACCGCCATCCTGAAGCTGCTGCTGGCCGCCGGGGTGAAGAACGCCGTCGTCGCCGACATCCACGGCGTCGTGCACGCCGGCCGCGAGGACCTCGTCGACGCGGCCCCCAGTTCCGCACTGCGCTGGATCGCCGACAACACCAACCCCGAGGGTCTCACCGGCACGCTGAAGGAGGCCGTGCGCGGCGCGGACGTCTTCATCGGCGTCTCCGCCCCGAACGTCCTGGACGGCGCGGACGTCGCCGCGATGGCCGACGGCGCGATCGTGTTCGCGCTCGCGAACCCCGACCCCGAGGTCGACCCGGCAATCGCCCGTCAGACGGCGGCCGTTGTGGCCACCGGACGCTCGGACTTCCCGAACCAGATCAACAACGTGCTGGTGTTCCCGGGCGTGTTCCGCGGCCTGCTGGACGCGCAGTCCCGCACCGTCAACACGGAGATGATGCTCGCTGCCGCGAAGGCGCTGGCGGATGTCGTCACCGAGGACGAGCTGAACCCGAACTACATCATCCCCAGCGTCTTCAACGACAAGGTCGCCGGAGCGGTCGCCGGAGCCGTGCGGGAGGCCGCGAAGGCGGCGGGGGCGGCCGCTCACGCATAGGGTGGTAACGGGTTGTGAGGATCACCACGACCGGCGGGAAACCGGCGCGTCGTGGAACCGCACCGTCCTGACCGCCCTCTAGTGTGGCGGCCAGGTTCGCGTGTGACACTCACGAGTGTTCTCACGACTCCTGCGGGTGCCGGATTGGCTTTCCCGCCGCAGGTAGAGGCAGGATGCCTCCCTGGGCGCGAGGGTTCGACGACGGACCCGGGTCCGGGGACTCACCGAGGACCCTGGCAGCATCGGCTTGGCCGTGCCCAACATGCGGCCCCGCCGCGTGGCACGCCTCAACGGCAAGAAGAACACGGGAGTAACAACATGAACCGCAGTGAGCTGGTGGCCGCGCTGGCCGACCGCGCCGAGGTGACCCGCAAGGACGCCGACGCCGTGCTGGCCGCGTTCGCCGATGTCGTCGGCGACATCGTCTCCAAGGGCGACGAGAAGGTCACCATCCCCGGCTTCCTGACCTTCGAGCGGACCCACCGTGCTGCTCGTACCGCGCGGAACCCGCAGACCGGTGAGCCGATCCAGATTCCGGCCGGGTACAGCGTGAAGGTTTCGGCCGGGTCGAAGCTGAAGGACGCGGCCAAGGGCAAGTAAGGCCGCCTGAGCGCCGTACTGGTTCGGCGCGGTGGGCGGCTGCCGGCCGCATTCGGCTGGTCGCGCAGTTCCCCGCGCCCCTTGCGGTGCCGCAGTTGACGCCGATGGGGCGGTCACCCTGCTTGGGTGACCGCCCCATCGGCGTGTTCTCCGTCGGGTCAGCCGAGGGCCTTGCCCGGGAGTTCCACCTTCGCGCCGAGTTCCATGAGCTTCTCCATGAAGTTCTCGTAGCCCCGGTTGATCAGGCCGATGCCGTGGACGCGGGACGTGCCCTGGGCGGCGAGGGCCGCGATGAGGTACGAGAAGCCGCCGCGCAGGTCGGGGATGACCAGGTCGGCGCCCTGGAGGCGGGTCGGGCCCGAGACGACCGCCGAGTGCAGGAAGTTGCGCTGGCCGAAGCGGCAGTCGGAGCCGCCCAGGCACTCGCGGTAGAGCTGGATGTGGGCGCCCATCTGGTTGAGCGCGGAGGTGAAGCCGAGCCGGGACTCGTAGACCGTCTCGTGGATGATCGACAGGCCCGTCGCCTGGGTGAGGGCGACCACCAGGGGCTGCTGCCAGTCGGTCTGGAAGCCGGGGTGCACGTCCGTCTCCAGGGCGATGGACTTCAGCTGGCCGCCCGGGTGCCAGAAGCGGATGCCCTCGTCGTCGATCTCGAAGGCGCCGCCGACCTTCCGATAGGTGTTCAGGAACGTCATCATCGAGCGCTGCTGGGCGCCGTGGACGTAGATGTTGCCGTTGGTCGCCAGCGCCGCGGACGCCCAGGAGGCGGCCTCCAGGCGGTCGGGCAGGGCGCGGTGGGTGTAGCCGCCGAGCTTGTCCACGCCGGTGACGCGGATGGTGCGGTCGGTGTCCATCGCGATGATGGCGCCCATCTTCTGCAGGACGCAGATCAGGTCCTCGATCTCCGGCTCCACCGCCGCGTTGGACAGCTCGGTGACGCCCTCCGCGAGGACCGCCGTCAGCAGCACCTGCTCGGTCGCGCCCACGGACGGGTACGGCAGCCGGATCTTCGTGCCGCGCAGCCGCTGCGGGGCCTCCAGGTACTGGCCGTCCGCCCGCTTCTCGATGGTCGCGCCGAACTGGCGCAGCACGTCGAAGTGGAAGTCGATCGGCCGGCCGCCGATGTCGCAGCCGCCCAGACCCGGGATGAACGCGTGCCCGAGCCGGTGCAGCAGCGGACCGCAGAACAGGATCGGGATGCGCGAGGAACCGGCGTGGGCGTCGATGTCGGCGACGTTCGCGCTCTCCACGGACGTCGGGTCCATCACCAGCTCACCGGGCTCGTCACCCGGACGGACCGTCACGCCGTGCAGCTGCAGCAGCCCCCGTACGACACGGACGTCACGGATGTCCGGAACATTGCGCAGTCGGCTCGGAGCGCTGCCCAGGAGCGCGGCCACCATGGCCTTCGGTACGAGGTTCTTCGCACCGCGGACACGGATCTCGCCCTCCAGCGGGGATCCGCCGTGGACAAGCAGTACGTCATCAGCGCCGTTGACGGTCATGAATCTCGCGTTCCGTGGAGTCGGTCGGGGGGCCAGGAGGGAAAGGGTAATCGCCCTCCACCCCCCTTCTGTAAGCCCGAGCACGGACCAGCCACGTCATGGATCTGTCACAACACGAACCGTCCCGCGGTGTGTGCGAGCGGTCACCGGAAGGGGCGTGCGCCCGGGGTGCTCTGATGAGCCCTGAGCTGCATTCACCCCCGTACCCCCATTGCCTCCCCACGCGCGGGGAAGATGCGGGATCATGTCTGGCATGACCGAGGTGTCCTCGCTCACAGGGCGGCTGCTCGTGGCCACGCCCGCCCTGGCGGACCCGAACTTCGACCGCGCGGTGGTGCTCCTCCTCGACCACGACGAGGAGGGCTCGCTCGGTGTCGTCCTCAACCGTCCGACGCCCGTGGACGTGGGGGACATCCTGGAGGGCTGGGCCGACCTGGCCGGCGAACCCGGCGTCGTCTTCCAGGGCGGACCGGTGTCGCTCGACTCGGCCCTCGGCGTCGCCGTCGTCCCCGGCGACGCGGACGCCGAGGCCACCCCGCTCGGCTGGCGCCGGGTGCACGGCGCGATCGGACTGGTCGACCTGGAGGCCCCGCCGGAGCTGCTCGCCTCCGCCCTCGGCTCCCTGCGCATCTTCGCCGGCTACGCCGGCTGGGGCCCCGGCCAGCTGGAGGAGGAGCTGGTGGACGGCGCCTGGTACGTCGTCGAGTCGGAACCCGGCGACGTGTCCTCACCCTCCCCGGAACGCCTGTGGCGCGAGGTTCTGCGCCGCCAGCGCAACGAACTGGCGATGGTCGCCACGTACCCGGACGACCCTTCGCTCAACTGAAGCGTGTGACCTTCAGTACCCTGGCTGTTATGAGCACTCTTGAGCCCGAGCGCGGGACTGGTACGGGGACCCTCGTCGAGCCGACGCCGCAGACCTCCCATGGCGACGGTGACCACGAGCGCTTCGCCCATTACGTCCAGAAGGACAAGATCATGGCGAGCGCCCTCGACGGCACGCCCGTCGTGGCGCTGTGCGGCAAGGTGTGGGTGCCCGGCCGCGACCCGAAGAAGTACCCCGTGTGCCCCATGTGCAAGGAGATCTACGAGTCCATGGGCGCCGGTGGCGACGACAAGGGCAAGGGCAAGGGCGACAAGTAGGTCCGAGCCGCGGTGAGGCCCGCGGGGCCCCCGGGTGCGTTTTGCGCGCCCCGGGGGCCTTTGTGCTGTCCGGGCGTTGCAGAGGGTGCGTCGGCCGGTCACAGAGTGGTTGAGACCTCTTGTCGGCCCCTTGTGGCGTGGTTCACCCGTCCCTAGCCTCCGATGTGTTGTGCACAGCGAAACCATCATTGCGCATGTTGCAACGCACTCGGAGGAGCACTCCATGAAGCTGTCCGTCCGCCTCGTCGCGCTCGCGGCCCTCGTCGCCACCGCCGCCTGTGCGCCCCAGACCTCCGGCGACACCTCCTCCGGCAAGGACGAGAAGTCCGGCACCCTGCGGGTCTGGCTCTTCCAGGAGGTCAACAACAAGCCCAAGGAACAGGTCGTCGACTCCGTCCTCGCCGAGTTCGAGAAGGCACACGACGGCACCGACGTCACCGTCGAGTACATCCCCGTCGAGACGCGCGCCCAGCGCATCAAGGCCGCCTTCAACGACCCGAAGTCCGCGCCCGACCTGATCGAGTACGGCAACACCGACACCGCGGGCTATGTGAAGGACGGCGGACTCGCCGACATCAGCAAGGAGTTCGGCGCTTGGGAGGAGGCGAAGGACACCGACCCGACGGCCAGGCAGTCGGTGACCGTGGGCGGCAAGGTCTACGGGGCGCCGTACTTCGTGGGCGTGCGCGCGCTCTACTACCGCACGGACGTGTTCGAGGAACTTGGCCTGAAAGTGCCGCGGACGCAGGGTGAGCTGATCTCCACGGCGAAGAAGATCCGCGCCGAGAAGCCGGGGATGTACGGGATCGCCGTCGGTGGCGCCTACACGTACGGGGCGATGCCCTTCATCTGGGCGCACGGGGGCGAACTCGCCGTCGCGCAGGGGGGTTCGTACACCGCCGCGATCGACAGCCCGGCCGCTCGCAAGGGGATCGAGGCGTACACCTCCCTCTTCGGTGACGACAACTGCCCGGCCGCCAAGTGCGCGGGCATGGGCGGCAACGACACGGTGACCGCGTTCGCCTCCGGCAAGGCGGCGATGGCGATCGGGGGTGACTTCAGCCATGCGGCCGTGGAGGCGGGGAGCGTCAAGGGCAAGTACGCGGTGGTGCCGCTGCCGGGGGTGAAGCCCGGGTCCGTCGCTCCCGCGTTCGCGGGCGGGAACAACCTCGGGGTGCTGAAGTCCACGTCGCATCGCACGCTCGCCGTCGATCTGATGAAGCGGCTGGCGTCGAAGGAGGCGCAGGGGGAGTTGTTCGAGGCGATGGGGTTTCTGCCGACGTTCTCCGACGTGCGGGAGCGGGTAGCCGCCGAGGAGCCGTTCGTGAAGCCGTTCGTCGAGACGCTGGGGGCGGGGACGAAGTTCGTCCCGGTCTCGCCGGCGTGGGGGCAGATCGACTCGTCGCTGGTGTTGCCCACGATGTTCCAGGAGATCGTCAGCGGTAAGAAGAGTGCGGGTGAGGCTTCGGGGGACGCGGCGGAGAAGATGGACGCGGCGTTCGGCTCCGCCGGATGAGTGCGCCTCTGAACTCGGGGCTGCTTGGGCGTTCGCGGGTGCGGGTCGTCGGTGGCTTGCCGCGCCCCCGCGGCGGTGGCCGCACATCGAACGCAGCCCCGCGCCCCCATCGGTACTTCGGCGGGCCTTGGCTCTATCTCGCGCCCGCTCTCGTGGTCCTCGGCGGGCTGCTCGCCTACCCCATCTACCAGCTCGGGCTCATCTCGCTGTTCCACTACACCCAGGCGCAGGTCAGTGGGGGCGAGCCGACCACCTTTCAGGGGCTCGGCAATTACCGCGAGCTGTTCTCCGACTCGCAGTTCTGGCAGGTGCTCGTCGCCACCGTGGTGTTCGCCGCAGCGTGTGTGGTGTGCACCCTCGTCGTGGGCTGTGCGCTGGCCGTGTTGCTCACCCGGGTGCGGGCCCTGCCCCGGCTGGCGTTGATGCTGGCCGCGCTGGGGGCCTGGGCGACTCCCGCCATCACCGGGTCGACCGTGTGGCTGTTTCTCTTCGATGCCGACTTCGGGCCGGTGAACCGGGTGCTCGGGCTCGGGGACCACTCGTGGACGTACGGGCGGTTCAGCGCGTTCTTCCTGGTGCTGCTCGAAGTGGTGTGGTGCTCCTTCCCGTTCGTGATGGTGACGGTGTACGCGGGGATCCGGGCCGTGCCGGCCGAGGTGCTGGAGGCCGCCGCGCTGGACGGGGCCACGCAGTGGCGGATCTGGCGGTCCGTGCTGGCGCCGATGCTGCGGCCGATCCTCGTGGTGGTCACCATTCAGTCGGTCATCTGGGACTTCAAGGTCTTCACCCAGATCTATGTGATGACGGGCGGCGGCGGCATCGCGGGACAGAACCTGGTGCTGAACGTGTACGCGTACCAGCAGGCGTTCGCGTCCTCGCAGTACAGCCTCGGTGCCGCGATCGGCGTGGTGATGCTGCTGATCCTGCTCGGTGTGACGCTGGTGTATCTGCGGCTGCTGCGCCGCCAGGGGGAGGAACTGTGAATCTTCCGCGCGCGCGTGTGCGACGTCCGTGGCGGTTGGCGGCGGAGACCTCGGCGCTGGTGGTCGCCGCGGTGGTGGCCTTCCCGCTGTACTGGATGGTGCTCAGCGCCTTCAAACCGGCCGGGGAGATCGAGTCGGCCGAGCCGCGGCCGTGGACTCTCGCGCCCACGCTGGACTCCTTCCGGCGGGTGTTCGGGCAGCAGGAATTCGGCCGGTACTTCCTCAACAGCGTGGCCGTCGCGGTGGCCGTCGTGATCGCCTCGGCGCTGATCGCGTTTCTCGCGGCGACCGCCGTGACGCGTTTCCGGTTCCGTATGCGGACCACCCTGCTGATCATGTTTCTGGTGGCGCAGATGGTGCCCGTGGAGGCGCTGACGATCCCGCTGTTCTTCGTCATGCGGGACCTCGGACAGCTGAACACGCTGTGGTCGCTGATCCTGCCGCACATCGCGTTCTCCCTGCCGTTCGCGATCTGGATGCTCCGGGGGTTCGTGAAGGCCGTTCCGGAGGCGCTGGAAGAGGCCGCCTACATCGACGGGGCGAGCCGTGCGCGTTTTCTGTGGCAGATTCTCTTCCCGCTCGTCCTGCCGGGTCTGGTGGCCACGAGTGTGTTCTCCTTCATCTCCACCTGGAACGACTTCCTGTTCGCCAAGTCCTTCATCATCAGTGACATCTCCCGGTCGACGCTGCCGATGGCCCTGCTGGTCTTCTACAAGCCGGACGAGCCGGACTGGGGCGGTGTGATGGCGGCGTCCACGGTGATGACCATTCCCGTGCTGATCTTCTTCGTACTCGTGCAGCGGCGGCTGGTCTCCGGACTGGGCGGCGCGGTAAAGGACTGATGTGACCTCACCGACGGAACTGATTCCCGCACCGGGAGCCATCGAGGGGCCGATGCGCCGTGCCGTGCCGCTGACCCCCGGCACCACCTTGTGGGCCGGGCCCGGTACGGAGACCACCGAGCGCTGGTTGCGCTCCACCCTGGGCGCGGCGCTCGGGCTGCCGCTGCGGCCCGGGCCGGACGACGCCCCCGACAGCCTGCGGCTGCGGATCGACGGCACCCTCGCGCCCGAGGCGTACCGGCTCGCCGCGGTGGCGGACCGGGGCGTAGAGATCACCGGCGGCAGCGCGGCAGGTGTCTTCTGGGGGGCCCAGACGCTGCGCCAGCTGCTCGGTCCGGACGCCTTCCGCGCGGCGCCCGTACGGCAGGGCGGCACCCGGGAGATCCCGCACCAGATCATCGAGGACGCCCCGCGTTTCCGCTGGCGCGGTCTCATGCTCGACGTGGCCCGGCACTTCATGCCCAAGGACGGGGTGCTGCGCTATCTCGATCTGATGGCCGCGCACAAACTCAATGTCCTCCACTTCCATCTGACGGACGACCAGGGCTGGCGCATCGAGATCAAGCGGTACCCGCGGCTGACGGAGGTCGGTTCCTGGCGCGCCCGCACGAAATTCGGGCACCGGGCCTCGCCCCTGTGGGACGACAGACCGCACGGCGGCTACTACACCCACGACGACATCCGGGAGATCGTCGCCTACGCCGCCGAGCGGCATATCGACGTCGTCCCCGAAATCGACGTACCGGGCCACTCGCAGGCCGCCATCGCCGCGTATCCGGAACTCGGCAACTGTGACGTCGTCGACACCGCCTCCCTGACCGTCTGGGACACCTGGGGGATCAATCCGAACGTACTCGCCCCCACTGACAACACCCTTCGGTTCTACGAGGGGGTGTTCGAGGAAGTGCTGGAGCTGTTCCCCTCGCGGTTCGTTCATGTGGGCGGCGACGAATGCCCCAAGGACCAGTGGCGTCGGTCGCCGGCCGCGCAGGCCCGTGTCGAGGAACTGGGACTCGCCGGCGAGGACGAGCTCCAGTCGTGGTTCATCGGGCACTTCGACGACTGGCTCTCGGCGCGCGGGCGCAGACTCATCGGCTGGGACGAGATCCTGGAGGGCGGGCTGGCGAAGGGCGCGGCGGTGTCGTCGTGGCGCGGGTACCAGGGCGGGATCGCCGCCGCGCGGGCCGGGCACGACGTGGTGATGTGCCCCGAGCAGCAGGTGTATCTGGACCACCGTCAGGACGCGGGCGCCGACGAGCCGGTGCCGATCGGGTACGTCCGCACGCTGGAGGACGTCTACCGGTTCGAGCCCGTGCCGCCGGAGCTGACGCCTGAGGAGGCCGGGCATGTGCTGGGCACCCAGGCCAATGTGTGGACGGAGGTGATGGAGAACCAGCAGCGCGTGGACTACCAGGTCTTCCCCCGGCTCGCGGCGTTCGCGGAGGTCGCCTGGAGCAGCCTGCCCGCCCCCGCCGTGCGGGACTTCGCCGACTTCGAGCGCCGGATGACCGCCCACTACCGGCGGCTCGACGCGCTCGGCGTCGCCTACCGGCCGCCCGCCGGTCCGCTGCCCTGGCAGCGGCGCCCCGGTGTGCTGGGCCGCCCCATCGACGGGGCGCCGCCCCTGCGGTAGCCGAGGCGGCCCCTGCGGCAGCGGAAGCCTTCTCTGCGGTGGCGGGAGCCGTCCCTGCGGTCATGGAAGCCGCCCCTACGCGCGCGAAAAAGCGTCACAAGGGTCACTGAAGAGTGTCAATTCGGGCACTGCGTGCACTTCTGCGATCCGCGTGGGAAATCCGCCCATGTCCGGGACGAGGTGGGCGAACACCTCCTAGCGGACCCCCGTCTTCGGCGCTTGCCAAGATGTGCCAGAGTTGCCACGTCCGCCCTGTCAGCACGTACCGTACGGCAACACAGGTGGGACCACGTGGCACCAGGTGGGGAAGCGGGAAGGGGCAGCCGGCTTTGAGCACGCACGCACCGCAGGCGGCGCAGGCCGTCACGCTGCCCACGACTCTGGACGAGGCCGTGGCGGCCCTCGCCGCCATGCCGGCCGCCGTGCCCGTCGCGGGCGGCACCGATCTGATGGCCGCCGTCAACTCCGGGCAGCTCAGGCCCGCCGCGCTGGTCGGCCTCGGCAAGATCAGCGAGATCCGTGGCTGGCAGTACCTCGACGGCCACGCGCTGCTCGGCGCCGGACTCACCCACGCCCGCATGGGCCGCCCCGACTTCGCCGCCCTCATCCCGGCGCTCGCCGCCTCCGCGCGGGCCGCGGGCCCGCCGCACATCCGCAACGCGGGCACCCTGGGCGGCAACATCGCCTCCGCCGCGCCCACCGGCGACGCGCTGCCGGTGCTGGCGGCCCTGGAGGCGACGCTGATCATCGCGGGCCCGGGCGGAGCCCGCCGCGAGATCCCGGTGTCGCACCTGCTGGCCGGGATGGACATGCTGCGCGCCGGTGAACTCATCGGCTACGTGCGCGTACCGCTGCTGCACGCGCCCCAGGTCTTCCTGAAGGCCACCGGCCGCACCGGCCCCGGCCGCGCGGTCGCCTCCGTCGCCCTGGTCCTCGACCCGGCCCGGCGCGGCGTGCGCTGTGCGGTGGGCGCCATAGCGCCGATGCCGCTCAGGCCGCTGGAGGCCGAGCAGTGGGTCGCCCAGCTGATCGACTGGGACAACAACCGCGCGATCGTGCCGGAGGCGCTGACCGCGTTCGGGGAGTACGTCGCCGCGGCCTGCATCCCCGACGCCGCCCCCGGCGAGGACGGCGTCGTCCCGCCGCTTCCGCCCGCCGTACTGCACCTGCGGCGCACCGTCGCCGCGCTGGCCCGACGAGCACTGGGGAGGGCGCTGTCGTGACCGACGACCAGCACGGAGACCGGCACGCGGAGGGCGCGCCCCGCAGCGGAGGCCGCTGGGACCCGTTGCCGCAGGGCGACTACGACGACGGCGCCACCGCCTTCGTGCAGCTCCCCGAGGGCGGCATCGACGCCCTGCTGTCCTCCGCGGACAGCCCGCTCGCCGCGCCGGGCCACGGCTACGTGCCGCCGCAGATAACGGTCACCCCCGCCACCACCGCGGGCACCGACCCGGCAGCCACCGGCACCTGGTCCGTGCCGGGCGCCCCGGTCGACGGCGCCCAGTGGAACGACCCGCACACCGGGCAGCAGGGAGCGGCCCAGTCCGGGCAGGGCGCGTACGGCTACGAGCCGGGAGCCACCGGCCAGTGGACCTTCGAGGACGCGAACGCCGCGGAGCACTCCGAGGGCGCCGCGCCGGGCCACGACGTGACCGGCCAGTGGTCCATCCCCGTGGCGGACGGCGACCTCCCCGACGAGTCGGGCGAGTTCACCACGTCCGCGCTGGTCGAGCAGTGGGGCGGCAGCCCTCCGGCCACCCTCCCGGGCGGCGCCCCCGCCCCATGGGCCACCACACAGTCCATCGGCCGCCCCTGGGGGCCGGGCGTGCCGGGCGTCCCGCAGGACGACACCGACGCCCCCGGCGACCGCGAGCAGGACACCGGCCCCGCGCGGGCGGAAGCGGCACAGCAGCAGACGGACGACAGGCGCTCGCCGGCCGGTCCGGGCGCAGAGGGCCACGCTCCCGCGGACGGCCCGACCCACCAGGGCGACACCGGGCACGGCCACGACGGGTCGGACCGCGGTGTCTACGCGCATGGTGCGCCCGGCCAGGGCGGCTCCCCGCACGAACGGACGTCGCACGAGCCGGACGCCGGACCCCGGTCGTCCCACGAAGGCCGGCCGTACGCCGCCGAGCCGTACCCGGCGCCCCCCGGCGACCCGCACTGGCGGCCCGAGGCGTACCCGGAGCCCGGCGCCGAGGGCGGCGCCCCCGGCGAGTCCCGGGAACACCCGCAGGACCCCGTACGAGGCGACAGTGGGCCCCATGAGCCCTCCGCGTCCCCGGAGGCCACCGACGCCCCCGGGCGCTGCGACGAGGACGCCTCCGAGCCGGAGGACCACGCGGCCGACGGCGCCCGGACCGCCCCGAACGCGCAGGCCGGACCGGACCGCACCGACGACGGCCACACGGCCCCGGCCCCGTCCGGCGCCGCACAGCCCACGCGCACCAGCGTCGCCGAGCACGCAGCCGACGGCTCGCGCGCCCCGGAGGCCGGGCGCACGCCCGCCGAGGCCGCCCCCGGCGCACCGGCGGACGCCGACGGCGAACCCCGCGCCGCCGAGGCCACGGGCACCGACGGCGAACCCGCAGAACCCGCCCCCGAGGACTCCGCGCCCCCGCAGGGCCCGCCCCCCGGCGCCCCGCACGACGACCACCCCCTCGCCTCCTACGTGCTGCGCGTCAACGGCACCGACCGCCCCGTCAGCGACGCCTGGATCGGCGAGTCGCTGCTCTACGTGCTGCGCGAGCGGCTCGGCCTGGCCGGCGCCAAGGACGGCTGCTCGCAGGGCGAGTGCGGCGCCTGCAACGTGCAGGTCGACGGGCGGCTCGTCGCCTCCTGCCTCGTCCCGGCGGTCACCGCGGCCGGCAGCGAGGTCCGCACCGTCGAGGGTCTGGCCCAGGACGGGCAGCCCTCCGACGTGCAGCGGGCCCTGGCGCGCTGCGGTGCCGTGCAGTGCGGCTTCTGCGTGCCGGGCATGGCGATGACCGTGCACGACCTGCTCGAGGGCAACCCGGCACCGACCGAGCTGGAGACCCGCCAGGCCCTGTGCGGCAACCTGTGCCGCTGCTCCGGCTACCGGGGCGTGGTGGACGCCGTCAAGGAGGTCGTCGCCGAGCGCGAGGCCCTCTCCGCGTCCCCCGAGCCCGACCAGGAGCCGGACGAGCCCCGTATCCCGCACCAGGCGGGCCCGGGCGCCGGCGGCGTCAACCCGTCGGCGTTCCAGCCCCCGCAGGATCAGCCCTACGACCAGCCCTACGGCCAGGACGGAGGCCAGGCGTGAGCAACGAAGCAGCCACCGCACAGGCCGCCGAGGCACTCCCCGAGCCGGAGACCCTCCCGCACGGCCTCGGCGCCTCCCTGCCGCCCGCCGACGCCCGCGCGAAGACCGAGGGCACCTTCCCGTACGCCGCCGACCTGTGGGCCGAGGGCCTGCTGTGGGCGGCCGTGCTGCGCTCGCCCCACCCGCACGCGCGCATCGTGTCCATCGACACCAGCCACGCCCGCGAGATGCCCGGCGTCCACGCGGTCGTCACCCACGAGGACGTGCCCGGCGACCCGGTCTACGGCCGCGGCAAGGCCGACCGTCCGGTCTTCGCGTCCGAGGTCGTACGCCACCACGGCGAGCCCATCGCCGCCGTCGCCGCCGACCACCCGGACACCGCGCGGATGGCCGCCGCCGCCGTCATCGTCGAGTACGAGGTGCTCGACCCGGTGACCGACCCGGAGCAGGCCTTCGAGGCCGAGCCGCTGCACCCCGACGGCAACCTGATCCGGCACATCCCGCTGCGCCACGGCGACCCGGAGGCAGCCGGCGACGTCGTGGTCGAGGGCCTGTACCGCATCGGGCGCCAGGACCCCGCCCCGATCGGCGCCGAGGCCGGACTCGCCGTACCGCGCCCGGACGGCGGCGTGGAGCTGTACCTGGCCTCCACCGACCCGCACGCCGACCGGGACACGGCCGCCGCCTGCTACGGCCTGGAACCCGAATGGGTGAAGATCGTCGTCACCGGCGTCCCCGGCGCCACCGCCGACCGCGAGGACCGCAGCTTCCAGCTCCCGCTCGGGCTGCTCGCGATGAAGACCGGCTGCCCGGTGAAACTGGCCGCCACGCGCGAGGAGTCCTTCCTCGGCCACACCCACCGGCACCCCACCCTGCTGCGCTACCGCCACCACGCGGACAGCGAGGGCAAGCTGGTGAAGGTCGAGGCGCAGATCCTGCTCGACGCGGGCGCCTACGCCGACACCTCCTCCGACGCCCTGGCCGCCGCCGTCGCCTTCGCCTGCGGCCCGTACGTCGTGCCGAACGCGTTCATCGAGGGCTGGGCCGTGCGCACCAACAACCCGCCCTCCGGCCATGTGCGCGGCGAGGGCGCGATGCAGGTGTGCGCCGCCCACGAGGCGCAGATGGACAAGCTCGCCAAGAAGCTCGGCATCGACCCGGCGGAGCTGCGCCTGCGCAACGTCATGGCGACGGGCGACGTGCTCCCGACGGGCCAGACGGTGACCTGCCCGGCCCCGGTGGCGGAACTGCTGCAGGCCGTACGCGACCACCCGCTGCCTCCGCTGCCCAAGGACACCCCCGAGGACGAGTGGCTGCTGCCCGGCGGCCCCGAGGGCGCGGGCGAACCGGGCGCGGTCCGCCGGGGCGTGGGCTACGGCCTGGGCATGGTGCACATGCTCGGCGCGGAGGGCGCCGACGAGGTGTCCACGGCGACGGTGAAGGTGCAGGGCGGCGTCGCCACGGTGCTGTGCGCGGCGGTGGAGACCGGCCAGGGCTTCTCGACACTGGCCCGGCAGATCGTCCAGGAGACGCTCGGCGTCGACGAGGTGCATGTGGCACCGGTGGACACCGACCAGCCCCCGGCGGGCGCGGGCTGCCGGGGCCGCCACACGTGGGTGTCCGGTGGTGCGGTGGAGCGGGCGGCGAAGATGGTCCGCACGCAGCTGCTCCAGCCCCTGGCGCACAAGTTCGGCATGTCCACGGAACTGCTGCAGATCACCGACGGCAAGATCACCTCGTACGACGGTGTCCTGTCGACGACGGTCGCCGAGGCGCTGGACGGCAAGGAACTGTGGGCGACGGCCCAGTGCCGTCCGCACCCCACGGAGCCGCTGGACGAGTCGGGGCAGGGCGACGCCTTCGTCGGCATGTCCTTCTGCGCGATCCGCGCGGTGGTCGACGTCGACATCGAGCTGGGCTCGGTACGGGTCGTGGAACTGGCGGTCGCCCAGGACGTGGGCCGGGTGCTGAACCCGGCGCAGCTGGCCGCGCGGATCGAGGCCGGCGTGACCCAGGGCGTGGGCGTGGCCCTCACCGAGAACCTGCGCACCCCGCGCGGCGTGATCCGCCACCCCGACCTGACGGGCTACGCCCTCCCCACGGCTCTCGACGCCCCCGACATCCGCATCGTGAAGCTGGTCGAGGAGCGGGACGTGGTCGCCCCCTTCGGCGCGAAGGCGGTCAGCGCGGTCCCGGTGGTGACCTCCCCGGCGGCCATCGCCTCCGCGGTCCGCGCCGCCACGGGCCGCCCGGTCAACCGCCTCCCGATCCGCCCGCAGGCGGCCGTGGTGACGGGCGGCTGAGCCCCGCCCGTCTCGTCCCGTCCCGTTCCGCCCGGTCCCTGGAGGCAACGCTCGCCGTTGTCCGTGCGTCTGTTGTGGTGGAGGCCGTTGTCAGTGGCGGCGCGTAGGGTGCGAAGCGTTGGGGGACGGCTGCGGAGCACACGCAACACGGGGGAACCATGCACACGACGGGTATGACGGGCATCGCCGCGCTGGCGGCGAGCACGGGCACGTCCTTCGGACTCGCCCTGGTGAGGGAGTTCGGCCGGGGCGGCGTGTTCCGCTTCGAGGAGGTCGACTTCCCCGGCACGCTCACGCACGAGCCGACCCGCCGCTTCCTGAGCGAGACGGGCCTGCCGGAGGACGGCGGCCTGTTCGCACTGGACACCGACCTGCCGCTGCGCACCCTCACCGAGTACTACGCGGACGACCACGAGGACGGCTTCCGGCCCGAGGCCCTCCCCGCCGACGCCGACCGCCTCATACGCCTCGGCTCCCTGCTCGACGGCAACAGCCTGGTCGTCGACGGCGCCACGGGCGGGGTGCTGCACTGGAACGAGTGGGACGGCAAGCTCTCCCCGCTCCACGCAGACGTCGCCACCCTCGCCTTCGCCCTGTGGCTGCTCCACCGGAAGGCGTCGAAAGAGGCCGTGGCGGGAATCGAACCCGCGTAACTCGCTTTGCAGGCGAGCCCCTCAACCACTCGGGCACACGGCCGTGTCTCATTTCTCACGCACGGCCGTGGCGGGAATCGAACCCGCGTAAGTCCCCGCGAGCGGAGCTCGCTGATGGATGCAGCGCAGGCGAGCCCCTCAACCACTCGGGCACACGGCCGTGTTGATGGCTTGACCGTACGGTGGGGTGAGCGGGGGCTCAAGGGACCCGGGCGGGCTGCAACGGGACTGCCATACGCCGTTCATGAAGCACGCGCGGTCGTAGGACCAAGGGCGTAGCCCCGTACCTCCTCCCGACAGGGGTCAACCCCTCACTTGGCCCTTACCCTGGCGACCATGACTGCCCTCGAACGGCGTGACGCCGATGTCACCCCACCTCCGGCCGCGGAGCCCGCCGAGACCGTACTGAGCCGTTCGTACCGGGCGCTGAGCATCGGCATCGTGTCCGTCGTGCTGCTGATCGCGTTCGAGGCGACCGCGGTCGGTACGGCGATGCCGGTGGCGGCGCGGGAGCTGGACGGGGTGTCGCTGTACGCCTTCGCGTTCTCCGGGTTCTTCACCACGAGCCTGTTCGGGATGGTGCTCTCCGGCCAGTGGTCGGACCGGCGCGGACCGCTCGCGCCGCTGACCGCGGGCATCGCCGCCTTCGCGGCCGGGCTGCTGCTCGCCGGGACGGCGGGCGCGATGTGGCCGTTCATCCTGGGGCGGGCTGTGCAGGGGCTCGGCGGCGGACTGGTGATCGTCGCGCTGTACGTCGTCGTAGGCCGGGCCTATCCGGAGCGGCTGCGCCCGGCGATCATGGCGGCGTTCGCGGCGAGCTGGGTGGTGCCGTCGATCGTCGGCCCGCTCGCCTCCGGGGCGGTGACCGAGCACCTCGGCTGGCGCTGGGTGTTCCTCGGCATCCCGGTGCTCGTGGTGTTCCCGCTGGCGCTCGCGCTGCCACAGATACGCCGCCGGGCCTCCGGCCCGGTCGGCGGCGACGCGGAGACGGACCCGGCGAAGCCCGCGGAACCGGCCTCCTTCGACCGCCGCCGCATCCGGCTCGCCCTCGGCATCTCCCTGGGCGCGGGCCTCCTCCAGTACGCGGCCCAGGACCTGCGCTGGATCTCGCTCCTGCCCGGTGCCGCCGGCCTGGCGCTGCTGATCCCCGCCGTCCTCGGCCTGCTCCCGCGCGGCACCTACCGGGCGGCGCGCGGCCTGCCCTCGGTGGTGCTGCTGCGCGGCATCGCCGCCGGGTCCTTCATCGCCGCGGAGTCCTTCGTGCCGCTGATGCTGGTCACCCAGCGGGGGCTCAGCCCGACCCTCGCCGGGTTCTCGCTCGCGGCGGGCGGCGGCACCTGGGCGCTGGGCTCGTGGGTGCAGTCCCGGCCGCGGCTCGAGCCGTACCGGGAACGTCTCACCACGCTCGGCATGCTGCTGGTGGCCGCGGCCATCGCCGCCGCGCCCAGCGTCCTGATCGATGCCGTGCCCGCCTGGACGGTGGCGGTCGCCTGGGCCTTCGGCTGCTTCGGCATGGGCCTGGTGATCTCCTCCACCAGCGTGCTGCTGCTCCACCTCTCCGCCCCGGAGGAGGCCGGCACCAACTCCGCCGCCCTCCAGATCTCCGACGGCCTCTCCAACGTCATCCTGCTCGCCGCCGGCGGCGCCGCCTTCGCCGCGCTCGGCGGCGGCACGGTCACCCACACGGCCACGCAGGCCACCGGCTCCCACCCGGCCGCCTTCGCGGCGGTGTTCCTGCCGATGGCGGCGGTGGCCCTGGCGGGAGCCTGGGTGACGACGCGGCTGCGGGAGCGGTGAGCGCGGGGCGCCCGCCGGGCTGTGATGTCGGTCCCACCCGCGAGGGGTGCGGTGGCGTCCGCGCATGGGGACCGGCGGGGCGCCGGTAGGGTGGCCCGGTTGTCTGACGTTGCCGCTCGACCCCCACGGAGATCGTGACTACCACCGCCAGCTCCGCGTCCCACTCGCATCACCTGTCCCCGGCGTTCCCCGGGCGGGCCCCCTGGGGCACCGCCAGCAAGCTGCGTGCCTGGCAGCAGGGGGCGATGGAGAAGTACATCCAGGAGCAGCCGCGTGACTTCCTGGCGGTGGCGACGCCCGGCGCCGGTAAGACGACGTTCGCTCTGACGCTGGCGTCCTGGCTGCTGCACCACCATGTCGTGCAGCAGGTGACCGTGGTGGCCCCGACCGAGCATCTGAAGAAGCAGTGGGCGGAGGCGGCCGCGCGGATAGGGATCCGGCTGGACCCCGAGTACAGCGCGGGGCCGCTCAGCAAGGAGTACCACGGCGTCGCCGTGACGTACGCGGGTGTCGGCGTGCGGCCCATGCTGCACCGCAACCGGGTCGAGCAGCGCAAGACCCTGGTCATCCTCGACGAGATCCATCACGCCGGTGACAGCAAGTCGTGGGGCGAGGCGTGTCTCGAGGCGTTCGAGCCGGCGACCAGGCGGCTGGCGCTCACCGGTACGCCGTTCCGGTCCGACACCAACCCCATCCCCTTCGTGACGTACGAGGAGGGCGACGACGGGATCCGGCGGTCGGCCGCCGACTACACCTACGGGTACGGGTCCGCCCTCGCGGACGGCGTCGTGCGGCCGGTCATCTTCATGAGCTACAGCGGCAACATGCGCTGGCGCACCAAGGCCGGCGACGAGATCGAGGCCCGCCTCGGCGAGCCCATGACCAAGGACGCGGTCAGTCAGGCGTGGCGCACCGCCCTCGATCCGCGCGGCGAGTGGATGCCGGCCGTGCTGCGCGCCGCCGACCAGCGCCTGAGCGAGGTCCGCAAGGCCATCCCGGACGCGGGCGCCCTCGTCATCGCCTCCGACCAGGAGTCGGCCCGCGCGTACGCCAAGCTCATCCGCGACATCACCGGCCACAAGGCGACGCTGGTGCTGTCCGACGACGCCGGCGCCTCGAAGCGGATCGACGAGTTCAGCGCGGGCGACGACCGGTGGATGGTCGCCGTGCGCATGGTGTCCGAGGGCGTCGACGTGCCCCGCCTCGCGGTCGGCGTGTACGCCACCACCATCTCCACGCCGCTGTTCTTCGCCCAGGCCGTCGGCCGTTTCGTACGGTCCCGGCGGCGCGGCGAGACCGCGTCCGTGTTCCTGCCGACCATCCCCGACCTGCTGTCCTTCGCCAACGAGATGGAGCGCGAGCGCGACCACGTGCTCGACAAGCCCAAGAAGGACGGCGAGGAGGACCCGTACGCCGAGTCCGAGAAGGAGATGGAGGAGGCGAACCGCGAGCAGGACGAGGACACCGGCGAGCAGGACATGCTGCCCTTCGAGGCGCTGGAGTCCGACGCCGTCTTCGACCGGGTCATGTACAACGGCGCCGAGTTCGGCATGCAGGCCCACCCCGGCAGCGAGGAGGAGCAGGACTACCTCGGCATCCCGGGACTGCTGGAGCCGGACCAGGTGCAGCTGCTGCTGCAGAAGCGGCAGGCGCGGCAGATCGCGCACAGCCGCAAGAAGCCCGACGCCGAGGCGGATCTCCTCGAACTGCCCGCCGAGCGGCGCCCGGTGGTCTCCCACAAGGAGATGATGGAGCTGCGCCGCAAGCTCAACAATCTGGTCGGCGCGTACGTCCACCAGAGCGGCAAGCCGCACGGAGTGATCCATACGGAACTGCGCCGGGTCTGCGGCGGTCCGCCCGCCGCCGAGGCCACCGCGGGGCAGCTGCGGCAGCGGATCGCCAAGGTGCAGGAGTGGGCCACGCGAATGCGGTGACCGGACGCCGCAGGGACGTAAGCGGTCAAAGTTCGCTGATTCTTTAGCTCTCGTGCCCGGATTCTGGACGGAGCCTTCCGCTGGGCGAACAGGCTCGCTACTGTCCCGCTACGCACACGCCCCGTGGCAGCGTCGCCGCGGAGCGCAGCCGTGAAGCGACTGTGCCCGGGACCTGACCGGGCCGCCGGCCGATCGGCGGCCTCTGTAGCGCGTCACCGACGGGACTCGGTGACGCACAGGCAGCGAGGGGGCCGCCGACCTCACCACTAAGGAGTGGGCGTCGTGACCGCGGAGACCTCTCAGACGCTCGACAGGGGACTGCGTGTCCTCAAGCTGCTGGCCGATACGGACCACGGGCTGACCGTCACCGAGCTTTCCCACAAACTGGGCGTGAACCGGACCGTTGTGTACCGGTTGCTCGCCACGCTGGAGCAGCACGCACTCGTACGCCGTGATCTGGGCGGACGGGCCCGGGTGGGGCTGGGGGTGCTGCGGCTGGGGCGGCAGGTGCATCCGCTGGTGCGGGAGGCGGCGATGCCGGCCTTGCGGGCGTTGGCGGAGGACATCGGCGCGACCGCGCATCTGACGTTGGTGGACGGGGCGGAGGCGCTGGCCGTGGCGGTGGTGGAGCCGTCGTGGACGGACTACCACGTGGCGTACCGGGCGGGGTTCCGGCATCCGTTGGACCGAGGGGCGGCGGGGAAGGCGATACTCGCCGCGCGGCAGCAGCGGAACGGTGATCCCGGGTACACGCTGACGCACGGGGAGCTGGAGGCGGGGGCGTGCGGGGCTGCGGCGCCGCTGCTGGGGGTGACCGGGGTCGAGGGCAGCGTGGGTGTGGTGATGCTCGCGGATGTCGTGCCGGAGCGCGTGGGCCCTCGGGTTGTGGATGCGGCGCGGGAGGTTGCGGAGGCGTTGCGCTGAGGCTTGTTGCCCGGTGCGCGGTGCTGGCCGGGGGTGGGTCCGCTTGCCCGCGCGTGCGACTGGCGGTGGGTCGAGCTGCCCAGGGGCGCGGGGAACTGCGCGACCAGCCCCCACCGGGCCGCAGCTGCGCACGCCACAGCGGCCCCGTTGCCCGCTGCTGGGGCACGTTACATTGACTCCGTGCTCTCTCGTCTCTCGCGTCCCCAGGCCCTCGCTGTTTGTGGTGCTCCTGTCGTCGGCCTGCTTGCCACCGCCCTCTTCGCGCCTCTGCCCTTCTCCGTGGCGCAGCCCGGGATGACGGCCGATGTGCTGGGGGAGAACAAGGGGGCGCAGGTGATCACGATTTCCGGGGCGCCGGTGCGGGAGACCAGCGGGCAGTTGCGGATGACGACCATCGAGGCGACCTCGCCGGACACGCGCGTCAGTCTCCCCGATGTGATCGACAGCTGGTTCCGTACCGATCAGGCCGTCATGCCGCGGGACTCCGTCTACCCGAGCGGGGACACCACCCAGGAGATCGAGCAGTTCAACCGCGAGCAGATGAAGGAGTCGCAGGACGAGGCGACCGAGGCCGCGCTGAACTATCTGAAGCTGGACGACAAGGACGTCGACGTCAGTCTGAAGCTCGCCGACGTCGGTGGGCCCAGCGCCGGGCTGCTCTTCTCGCTCGGCATCGTCGACAAGCTCAACGGCGACGGCAGCGGCGGCGACCTCACCGGGGGCCGGGTCATCGCCGGGACCGGCACCATCGACGCGGACGGAACCGTCGGTGCCGTGGGCGGTGTGCCCCTCAAGACGCAGGCCGCCCGGCGGGACGGCGCGACCGTCTTCCTCGTGCCGAAGGCCGAGTGCGCCGACGCGCGGGCCGAGCTGCCCAAGGGGCTCCGGCTGATCCCCGTCACCACCCTCAAGGGCGCCGTCGACGCGCTCGTCTCGCTGGAGAAGGGCACGGGCAAGGTCCCCAGCTGCTGACCCCCGGCCCGCGGCTACCCCTCCTTCACGAACCCCTGCTTCACCATCCAGTCCAGCGCCACCTGGTGCGGGTCCTCCCCGTCCACGTCCACCTTCGCGTTGAGGTCCTGCGCCACGGTGTTGTCCAGCTTCGCCGTCACCGGCGCCAGCACCTCCGCGATGGCCGGCCACTCCTTCAACGTGTCGCTGTTGACCGTCGGTGCCGCGTTGTAGTTCGGGAAGAACTTCTTGTCGTCCTCCATCACCACCAGGTTCATCGACTTGATGCGCCCGTCGGTCGTGAAGACCTCACCGTAGGTGCAGGCACCCTTCGCGGTCTGGGTGTAGATGATCCCGGTGTCCATCTGTGTGACGTTCCGCGCGGGCAGGTCCATGCGGTACGCCCGCTCCATGCCCGGCAGCCCGTCCGCGCGGTTGGCGAACTCGCCCTCCACGCACAGCGTCACCGCGCCCGGGTCGGACTTGGACAGCTCGGCCACGTCCGACAGGGTCCTGGTGCGGTACTTCTCGTAGTTGGCCCGGTTCATGGCGAGGGCGTAGGTGTTGTTCAGCCGCGAGGGCTCCAGCCAGGTCACCCCGTTCTTCCGGTCGGCATCCCGCACCGCCAGCCACTGTTCGCGCGGGTCGGGGATGGGGTCGCTGTTGCCCTGGTACGTGATCCAGGCGGTGCCCGTGTACTCGAACCCGGCGTCCGCCTCGCCCTTGACGACCGCCTCCCGGGAGCCGACCGAGCCCTGGATGCCGGTGCGGTCGACGACCTCGGCGCCGGCCGCCTGGAAGGCGATGCCCATGATCGCGCCGAGGATCAGCTGCTCGGTGAACTCCTTGGAGGTGACGGTGAGCTTCGCGCCGTCCAGTGGCTTTCCCTGCCCGATCGAACCCGGTTCGACGTCGTCGACCATGGGGGAACCGCTGGTCAGGCCGCAGGCGGAGGCCGCCGCCAGCAGCACCCCGGTGAGCAGCACAGACGTGCGCCGGCTCAGGAGACTCACGCCCCGCGTCATGTCGCCGCCTCCAGCCCCCGCGGCCGCAGCAGCAGTTCGGCCAGGGACGCCAGCCAGTCCACCAGCAGCGCCAGCGCCACCGTGAGGACCGAGCCCACCATCAGCACCGGCATCCGCTGACTGGTGATCCCGGTGGTGATCAGCACGCCCAGGCCGCCGCCCCCGCCGAAGGTCGCCAGCGTCGCCGTGCCGACGTTCAGGACGAGCGCCGTGCGCACGCCCGCCAGGATCAGCGGGACCGCCAGCGGCAGCTCCACCCGTGTGAGCACGCCCAGTGGGGACATGCCGATGCCGCGGGCCGCCTCCAGCAGTGTGGGGTCGTTGGCCTTCAGGCCCGCGATGGTGTTGGACAGCACCGGCAGCACGGCGTAGGCGATCATGCCGATCAGCGCGGCCCTGCGGCCGATGCCCAGCCAGATCACCAGCAGCGCGAGCAGACCGATCGCCGGGGTCGCCTGGCCCATGTTGGCGAACGCCATCGCCGCCGGGGTGGCCCTGCTGAACGCCCGCCGGGTCAGCAGGATCCCCAGCGGGATCGCGATGATCAGCACGAAGAACGTCGAGATCGCGGTGAGCCCGATGTGCTGCCACAGCGCCTTGCTCACCTGCCCGTCGGACAGCGCGTTGCGGGTGAGGGCGTCGAGGTCGGCCTGCTCGAACCACAGCCAGGTCGCCAGCAGCACGGCGATCAGCACCGCGGGCAGGAGCGTCAGCTTCTGCCAGGTCACCCGGGGCGGCTTCGCCGTGGGCGGCGGGGGAGCCGGCCCGGTCGCGTCCGACGGCTCGTCCTCTCCCGGGACCGAGAGCCCCTGCTCGCTGGACGGGGTCCTCACGCCTTCGGCTCCCCTCCCACGCCCTCCTGCTCGGCGTGCGTCTGCGCGGCCCGCAGCTCCTGCAGATCGTGCTGGGCCTCCAGCGCCTCCAGCCGGTCGGCCTCCATCAGTTCGTGCACGGAGTTCATCAGCGTCTCCACGTCGACGACGCCCTCGTACTCGCCGCGCCGCCCGGTGACCGCCACCCGTCCCGCGTTGTCGGTGAGCACGGCCTCCAGTGCGTCCCGCAGGGTCGCGTCCCGGGTCACCGTGTCGCTGACCAGCGTGCCCGCGCGGGCCAGCGAGCCCTTGGCCCGCATCAGGTCGCCGCGCCTGAGCCACTTGTAGGGGCGGCCCCGCTTGTCGAGCAGCAGGATCTCGTTGGTGCCGCTGGAGCGCAGCCGGTTGAAGATGTCCTGGAGCGGATCGTCGACGGTCACCGTCGGGTACTCGGTGATCTCCACGTCCCGTACGCGGGTGAGGTTGAGCCGCTTCAGGGCGGCGCCCGCGCCGACGAAGCCGGAGACGAAGTCGTCCGCCGGGTTGGTGAGGATCGCCTCCGGGGTGTCGAACTGGGCGATGTGGGAGCGTTCGCGCAGCACCGCGATCCGGTCGCCGAGCTTGATCGCCTCGTCGAAGTCGTGGGTGACGAAGACGATCGTCTTGTGCAGCTCGCGCTGCAACCGGATCAGCTCGTCCTGGAGGTGGTCCCGGGTGATCGGGTCGACCGCGCCGAACGGCTCGTCCATCAGCAGCACCGGCGGATCCGCGGCCAGCGCCCGCGCCACGCCCACCCGCTGCTGCTGACCGCCGGACAGCTGCCGCGGGTAGCGGCCGTGGAACTCGCCCGGTTCGAGACCGACCAGGTCCAGCATCTCCTCCACCCGGGCCCGGACCCGCGCCGCGGGCCAGCGCAGCATCTTCGGCACGAGCGCGATGTTCTGCGCGACCGTCATGTGCGGGAACAGCCCGCTGGCCTGGATCGCGTAGCCGATCGTGCGGCGCAGTTTCACCGGGTCCATGTCGGTGACGTCCTCGCCGCCGATCCGGATGCGGCCCGCGGTCGGCTCGATCAGCCGGTTGATCATCTTCAGGGTGGTGGACTTCCCGCAGCCGGACGGGCCGACGAAGACGACCGTCTCACCGGCCCGGATGTCCATGCTGACGTTGTCCACGGCCGGCTGCGCGCTGTGCGGGTAGCGCTTGGTGAGGTGCTCCAGCTCGATGGTGGCGCCCGCCTTGGCGGCCGGGGCGTCGGAGGCCGGCTCGGGCACGGAGCCCTCGGGGAGCTCAGGCACGGATCCCCCTCGGAATGGTCAGCCGCCCGATCAGCACGTACGCGGCGTCGAACAGCAGGGCGAGGATGATGATGCCGAGGGTGCCCGCGAGGACCTGGTTCAGCGCGTTCTTGCTGCCCAGGGAGGCGATCCCGCGGAAGATCAGGTTGCCGAGGCCGGGGCCGGAGGCGTAGGCGGCGATGGCGGCGATGCCCATGAGCATCTGCGTGGAGACCCGGATCCCGGTCAGGATCGGCGGCCAGGCCAGCGGCAGCTCCACCCGCGCCAGCCGGGCCACGCGGGACATGCCGATGCCGGTGGCCGCGTCGACCAGCGACGGGTCGACCCCGCGCAGGCCCACGATGGAGTTCCGCACGATCGGCAGCAGCCCGTACAGGGTCAGGGCGATCACCGTGGGCGGCACCCCCAGCCCCACGACGGGGATCAGCAGACCGATCATGGCCAGCGCAGGGATGGTCAGCAGGGTGGCGGTGGTGGTCGTGGCCAGGTTGCCCGCCCACTCGCTGCGGTAGGTCGCCACCCCGATCAGCACACCGAGCGCGGTCGCCACCACCATGCACTGGAAGACCACGCTGGCGTGCTGATAGGCGTCGGTGAGCAGCTGCTGGTGCCGGCTCTCCAGGTACTCCCAGAAGTTCACACTCACCCCCAGCTCGGCCAGGTCGTCTCAGTCGCCGAGCGCCGCCTGCTCCACCAGCGGGATGATCCGCAGCGGGACGGGGTTCTCCATGACGATCGCCGTGGAGGCCCGGACGATGCCATCAAAACCGACGACGCGGTCGATCACCCGCTGGAGATCGGCGTTCGAGCGAGCCACCAGCCGGCACAGCATGTCGCCGGTGCCGGTGGTGGTGTGCAGCTCCAGCACCTCCGGAACGGTCGCCAAGTGGGCCCGTACGTCGGCTCCTTGGCCCTGCCGGATCTGCAGCGTGGCGAACGCGGTGACCGGGTAGCCGAGGGCCGCCGGGTCCACCTGGGGGCCGAATCCGCGGATGACTCCGTTCGACTGAAGCCGGTCGAGCCGGGCCTGCACGGTGCCCCGGGCCACCCCCAGCCGCCGCGACATCTCCAGCACTCCGATCCGCGGCTCTCGCGCCAGCAGCGCGATGATCCGGCCGTCCAGCTGATCGATCGCCATGCCACCCCTCCCGGTGGTCATCCTGTACAGAAAGCCCGCCGATACCGGCGTACGGCTGAACACATTGCCCAGTGATTCAGCGAACTATTGCGCACCTTGCCGGGCTGCACCACCCTGCCCCTATGACGCAGACCACACACCACACTCCCGAGACCACCGCCCGGCAGGCCGACCCCTTCCCGGTCAAGGGAATGGACGCGGTCGTCTTCGCCGTGGGCAACGCCAAGCAGGCGGCGCACTACTACTCCACCGCCTTCGGCATGAAGCTGGTCGCCTACTCCGGACCGGAGAACGGCAACCGCGAGACCGCTGCGTACGTTCTGGAGAGCGGCTCCGCCCGCTTCGTCCTCACCTCGGTGATCAAGCCCAGCACCGAGTGGGGCACCTTCCTCGCCGAGCACGTGGCCGCGCACGGCGACGGCGTCATCGACCTCGCCATCGAGGTGCCGGACGCACGCGCCGCGTACGCCTACGCCGTCGAGCACGGCGCCCGCTCCGTCGCCGAGCCGTACGAGCTCAAGGACGAGCACGGCACGGTCGTCCTCGCCGCGATCGCCACCTACGGCAAGACCCGCCACACCCTGGTCGAGCGCACCGGCTACGACGGCCCCTACCTGCCCGGCTACGTCGCCGCCGACCCGATCGTCGAGCCGCCCGCCCAGCGCTCCTTCCAGGCCATCGACCACTGCGTCGGCAACGTCGAGCTCGGCCGGATGAACGAATGGGTCGAGTTCTACAACAAGGTCATGGGCTTCACGAACATGAAGGAGTTCGTGGGCGACGACATCGCCACCGAGTACAGCGCGCTGATGTCGAAGGTGGTGGCCGACGGCACGCTCAAGGTCAAGTTCCCGATCAACGAGCCCGCCATCGCCAAGAAGAAGTCCCAGATCGACGAGTACCTGGAGTTCTACGGCGGCGCGGGCGTCCAGCACATCGCGCTGAACACCAACGACATCGTGCAGACCGTCCGTCAGATGCGTGCGGCCGGTGTGCAGTTCCTGGACACCCCGGACTCGTACTACGACACGCTCGGCGAGTGGGTCGGCGACACCCGGGTGCCGATCGAGACGCTGCGCGAGCTGAAGATCCTCGCCGACCGCGACGAGGACGGCTACCTGCTGCAGATCTTCACCAAGCCGGTCCAGGACCGTCCGACGGTGTTCTTCGAGCTGATCGAGCGGCACGGCTCGATGGGCTTCGGCAAGGGCAACTTCAAGGCGCTGTTCGAGGCGATCGAGCGCGAGCAGGCCAAGCGCGGCAACCTCTGACGCCGTGAGCAGCGGCGCGGCGGGCATCCACGGGGGGTGCCCGCCGCGCCCCTGCCGGCAGGACACCCCTGGGAGACCCCCTAGGACACGTCCGCCCCCGCCTCGACCGGCGGCTCGCCCAGCCGGGCCAGCGCCGCCTTCGCCTCGCGCGCCCCGAGCGGCGAGAAGTACGGGTTGATCTGCATCGCCTCCCGCAGACGCCGCCGCGCGGCCCCGTGCTCCTCCAGCGCCCGCTCGATCATGCCCCGGTGGTACACGTACAGTGCGCTGCGCACCCCGCCGCCGCGCTCGCCCTCCGTCGCCCGCACCGCGTAGTCGAGGGCCTCCTCGTGCTCCCCGGTCCGGTGCAGCGCCCAGCCCAGCGCGTCGGCCACCGCGGTCGACGGATGCTGTCTCCACTCCGCCCGCAGCCGCCGCACCGCCGCCTCCGGGTCCCCGTGGTCCGCCTCGTACCGGCCGAGCACCAGATCCTCGTCCACGCCGTGCGCGGCGGCCTCCCGGACCCGCTCGCGCAGCAGGTCGTACTGCACCTTCGCCGCCTCGGGCATGCCCACCGAGGCGTACAGCTCGCCCAGCTCCAGCGCGTACTCGGGCCGCGGCTGCTTCTCCAGCGCCACCCGGTAGGCGCTCAGCGCCTCCGTGGTCCGCCCCAGCGCCGCCAGCACCCTGCCCTGCCCGGCCTGCGCCGCCCGCTGGTCGGGATCGAGCCGCACCGCCTCCTGGAAGTGCCGCAGCGCGTCCTGAAGGTCGCCGCGCTCCCACGCCAGCTGCCCGGCGCGCTCCACATACGCCGCCCGCTCCGCCGGCTCGACGGCCGCCGCCGCCGCGTCGGCGAGCTGCGCCGCCGCGTCCTCCCGCCAGCCGCGGTCCCGGTACACGGCCGCCGCGTGCGCCATCACCGCCCGTCCCGTGCGCAGTTCGGTGAGCCGGTCCAGCATCCGGCCCACCGCCTTGTGATCACCGAGTCCGGCGCACGCCTCGATCAGCAGCGGATACGTCGTCCACGCCTTCGGCTCCAGCTTCCGCGCCGCCTCGCCCCACTTGCGCGCCGCCGCGAAGTCCCGGCGGGCGTTGGCCAGCGCCGCCAGGCCGCGCAGCGCCGCCGCGTTCCGCTCCGGCCGTACCTTCAGCGACGTGCGCAGCGCCTTCTCGGCCCGCGGGTAGTACGCCGGGTCCGCCAGGCGGCGCCCCTGCTCCACCTGGGCCGCCCCGAGCACGGCCCAGGACGCGGCGTCCCGCGGATGCTTCCCGAGATGCCGCCCGCGCTCCTCGATGAGCACCTGGAGATCGGGCAGCGAGGCCGGCACCCCGCTGGTGACCGCCGTCAGGGCCCGCGCTCCCGGCGCCGGCTGCGGCGGCCCCCCGTCCTCTCCGCCCCACGGCAGCAGCGCCAGCAGCCCGCCGAGCACGGCACTCCCGGCGACCGAGGCGAGCAGCAGCCGGCGGCGGACCGTGCGGCGGCGGGGCTCCTGTGGCGGGTCGTCGACGGCCGGCTGCTCCTCCGGCTCGTCGACCGGCTTGTCGAGTGGCGTGTCGGCCGACTGGTCGACTGGCTTGTCCTCCATGGCGCACACTGTGCGGCACACCAGGGGCTCGTACGACGATCACACCCCGTGTGCTGCGCCTGCCGTACACGGGGTTCACACCGATGGCCGCGGGTGCGAGGCTGTGATCATGAGCCGTATCGAAGCGCGACGCGATGAAGACACGGTGGCGGCCGGCCCCCTCGTCGACGGGCTGCTTCGCGGACTGCCCCCCGAGGCCGTCCTCACCGACCCCGACGTCACGGCCTCCTACGCCAACGACATGGCGAGCTTCTGCCCGGCCGGCAGCCCGGCCGTGGTCGTCCTGCCCCGCACGGTCGAACAGGTCCAGCACGTCATGCGCACCGCCACCGAGCTGCGCGTCCCGGTCGTCCCGCAGGGCGCCCGCACCGGTCTGTCCGGCGGCGCCAACGCCACCGACGGCTGCATCGTGCTGTCGCTGACCAAGATGGACCGCATCCTGGAGATCAGCCCGGTCGACCGGATCGCGGTGGTCGAACCCGGCGTCGTCAACGCCGCCCTGTCCCGCGCCGTCGGCGAGCACGGCCTGTACTACCCGCCGGACCCCTCCAGCTGGGAGCAGTGCACCATCGGCGGCAACATCGGCACCGCCTCGGGCGGCCTGTGCTGCGTCAAGTACGGGGTGACCGCCGAGTACGTCCTCGGTCTCGACGTCGTGCTGGCCGACGGCCGCCTGATGTCCACCGGCCGCCGCACCGCCAAGGGCGTCGCCGGATACGACCTGACCCGGCTGTTCGTCGGTTCCGAGGGCTCCCTCGGCATCGTCGTCCGCGCGATCCTCGCCCTGCGCCCCAAGCCGCCCGAGCAGCTGGTGCTGGCCGCCGAGTTCGCCTCCGGCGCCGCAGCCTGCGACGCGGTGTGCCGGATCATGGCGGGCGGGCATGTCCCCTCACTCCTCGAGCTCATGGACCGTACGACCGTCAAGGCGGTCAACGACCTGGCCCACATGGGCCTGCCGGACTCCACCGAGGCCCTGCTGCTCGCCGCGTTCGACACCACCGACCCGGCCGCCGACCTCGCCGCTGTCGGCGCGCTGTGCGAGGCCGCCGGCGCCACCCAGGTGGTCCCGGCGGAGGACACCGCCGAGTCCGAACTGCTGCTCCAGGCACGGCGGTTGTCGCTCGTCGCCCTGGAGGCCGTCAAGGGCACCACGATGATCGACGACGTGTGCGTGCCCCGCTCGCGGCTCGGCGAACTCATCGACGGCGTCGAGCGGATCTCCGAGAAGTACCGGCTCACCATCGGCGTCGTCGCCCACGCCGGGGACGGCAACACCCATCCGACCGTGTGCTTCGACGCGCAGGACCCCGAGGAGTCCCGGCGGGCCCGTGAGTCCTTCGACGAGATCATGGCGCTCGGCCTGGAACTCGGCGGCACCATCACCGGGGAACACGGCGTCGGCGTGCTGAAGAAGGAGTGGCTGGCGCGCGAACTCGGGCCGGTGGGGCTGGAGATGCAGCGGGCCGTCAAACAGGTCTTCGACCCGCTGAACATCCTCAACCCGGGCAAGCTGTTCTGAGCCTTCTGAGCCTTCCGGGCCTTCCGCGCCTTTCGAGCCTTCCGCGCCGTCACTGGGCCAGCAGTTCGGCCAGCCCGTCGTCCAGACCGAGCTGCCCGCCCTCGCTGCCGGGCGGCACCGCGAGCAGCGTCCGCTCCAGCCAGGCCGACACCTGCGCCGCCGGGGCCTCCAGAAGGGCGTCCCCGTCGGGTGAGGTCAGCGCCATCAGCACGACACTGCGCCCGTCCGCCTTCGACGGCCACACCCGCACGTCCCCCTGCCCGCACGGCCGGAAGACGCCCTCGATCAGCAGGTCCCGGGCGAACGTCCAGTGCACGGGGAAGGCCGAGTCGACGTGGAAGGTGATGTGGACGGCGTAGGGGTCGTCGCTGCGGTAGCCGAGCCGGGCCGGCACGGGGACGCTCCGCTCCGGCGACAGGATGAGCCGTAGTTCCAGTTCGCGCTCCACCACGATGTGCATGGCGTGTGTTCCTCTCCCGTGAAGGTGCCCCGTGAGGGGCCGTCGGGAGGAGAGAGCGGGCGGAGGCGGCGGCATTACGCGGGTCCGGGAGACTTTTTCGCCCGAGCCCGACCGCCCGTTCCGGCCGCCGCTCCCGTGAGGGTCACCGGCAGGTATCACATCAGTGCCCCGAAGGGGTGGGTCCGGTGGGACGGGCCGTGGGGGTTGCGCGGGTCTGATAGATGTGGAGCCCCCCGACCCACCCCCGAGCAGATACGGGACGACGGACATGAGCGCCCCAACCCCGGCACCCGGCGACGACAGGCCCCGCGAAGGGTACTACCCGGATCCGTCCATTCCTGGATATGTCCGGTACTGGAACGGTGCCGCCTGGGTACCGGGCACGAGCCGCCCCGCGCCCGCGAACGGGGAGCCGCTCGCACCGCCGCCCGGTGCCGCGCCCTCCGTCGAGGAGACGGGACCGCACTTCTTCGACGAGGACCCGGTCGAGGAAGTGGGACCCGCTGTCCCGGAGTCCCAGCACGGCAGCCGCCCCGAGCCCGCGTCCGCGTGGGGCGCCGACCGCTCCCGCCAGTCCGGCTTCGGCGGCGACCAGGACCGCAGGGTCTCCTGGGGCACGGACCCGAGGGTGCCGCACACGTCGACACCGCAGCAGAAGCCCGAGACGTCCGCGGACACCCCGGAGCCGAAGGGCTCCGCCGCCGCGGGCAACACCTTCGTCTTCCGCAGGCCCACACCGGGGCCCGGCACCGCCGAGCCTTCGGACGCCGCCGACGACGACCAGGGGACGATCACGTTCCGCGCGGTGAAGCCGCGCACGGCCGATCGCCCCGGGAACACGGGCGCGGCGGCTTCCGCCGGTGCGCGGGGGTCCGCCGCGGACGCGGGCGGTTCCGGGTCCGGCGCCGCAGGCCAACGGCCCGGCGGCGCGGGCGCGAGCAGTGCCGCAGCAGGTGTGGCCGGGGCCGCCCCGGGCGGCGTGCAGGGTGCGGGCGGGGCCGGAGCGGGATCGGCGGCGGCTCCCTCGGGCCCGGCCGGCACGGCTGTCGGGGCGGCGGGTCCCGGGCGGCCGGGCTTCCAGGCAGGGCAGGCCGCTGCCGCGCGGGCTGCCGCCGGTCAGGCGGGGGCCGGTGCTCCCGGGGGCTCCGGCGCCCCTGCGGGGACGGGGACGTCGGGCCCCTCCGCCGCCCGGGCGGCAACCGGGGCAGCCGCTCCCGCCTCCCCGGCAGGCAGCGCGCCCGCCGCCGCCCCGACCGCCCTCTCCGGACCCCAGCAGGCGCCCGACCCCTCCGCCGTACCGCCGCAGTCCGGGGCTCCCGCCGCCCAGGCGGGCATCGCGGCTGCCGCCCCGTCCGCCGTACCGCCGCAGACCGGTGTGCCCGGTGGCGCGCCGTTGACCAGTGGTCCCGGTGGTGGGCAGTCGTCGTGGGCGCAGCAGGTGCACCGGCTGGCGGGCGGGGACGACGTGCCGGTCGCGCCGTGGAAGCCGCCGGTCGAGGACCCCTTCCAGGCCGCCGCCCGGCGCCAGGCATCCGCCCGCCCCGCCGGCCTCGGCAAGCGGTTCGCCGCCCGGCTGCTGGACACCCTCGTCCTCGGCGCGCTCACCGCCGTGGCCGCCGTGCCGCTCGGCCTGAAGGCGGTCGACCACGTCAACGCGAAGATCGACGCGGCCAAGCTGTCCGGTGAGACCGTCACGGTCTGGCTCCTGGACGGCACCACCTCGGTCTACCTCGGCATCGTCCTCGGTGTCCTGCTCGTCGCCGGTGTGCTCACCGAGGTGCTGCCCACCGTCACGTGGGGCCGCACCCTGGGCAAGAAGCTGCTGGGCCTGGAGGTGCGGGACATCGAGGCCCACGAGCCACCGGAGTTCGGCGCGGCCCTGCGCCGCTGGCTGGTCTACAGCATCCCCGGACTGCTCGTCGTCGGTGTGGTCGGTGTCGCCTGGTGTCTGTTCGACAAGCCGTGGCGGCAGTGCTGGCACGACAAGGCGGCGCACACCTTCGTCGCCGGCTGAGCACGCGTCAGCCGTACTCCGGACGGCGGCGCGCCGGATGCGGAGACCCGGGGTTCGCGGTCGACTCGGGCCATGAGCACCGAACCGCCCCCCGGGTCCGGTCAGCAGCCGCCGGACGACGACCCGTTCAAGAAGCAACCCCCACCGGGCCAGGGCCCCGGGCAGGGCCCGGGGCCGGGCGCGGGCTCTCCCTACGACTCGCCGTACGGCAGCCAGCCCCCGCCGTACCAGGGCGGCGGCGGTGGCGGACCGTACGGTCCAGGCGGCCCCGGTGGTCCCGGCGGCCCTTACGGTCCGGGCCCCGGCGGTCCCGGAGGTCCCGGCGACCCCCTCGCCGGAATGCCCCCGCTCGCCGACAGCGCCCGGCGCACCCTCGCCCGCATCATCGACATGATCCTCGTCGGCGTGGTCGTCTGGCTGCTCACCTGGGCGTTCAACGTCAACGACTACGACCTCGACGGCGATCAGGTGGAGGTCGGCACGACCTTCGGGCAGTCGCTCATCGCCGCCGTCCTCTACATCGCGTACGACACCGTCCTGACCGTGCGCAACGGCCAGACCCTGGGCAAGCAGTTGCTGAACATGCGGGTGGCGAACCTCAATGACGGCGCCAACCCCTCGATGCAGACCGCGCTGATCCGCGCCGCCGTGCTCTGGCTGCCGTTCGCCTTCTGCTGCGCGTGCGTCTGGACCGCGATCTCGGGCGGCTGGAGCTTCTTCGACCGGCCCTACAAGCAGGGTCTGCACGACAAGGCGGCCAAGACGGTGGTGGTCAGCACCCGCTGACGCGAGGATCCCCGTGCGGGGCGTGTGTCAGGACGCCGCCCGCTGCCGCACGGGCTCGCGCACACCCTCCCGCATTCCCTCGCGCGCCGGAGCCGGGACCGTGGCCCGCACGGGCTCCGCGGACGCGGCCGGTACCCGTGTCCGCTGCGTGGACGCGAGCCGTACCGGCGCGACCCGGCGGGGACGGGCGGACGGCACCGTCAGGGCCACCAGGAGTCCGAGGGCGAGTGCCGTGACGGCGACGACCGCGACCCCCACACCCGAACTCGTCCGGGAGATCAGCAGCATGGCGAGGGTCGAGAAGACCACGGTGCACGAACCGTAGGCGAACTGAGCGACAGTCGGACGGGGCATGGCCATCGTGTCCTCGAAGTCGGGGGCTGTCGGCCTGGCATTTCCGCCGGCTCAATGGCGTTCCGCCAAGCGACTCTAACCGCGAGCGTGCCCGAGCGGAACGGACAGTAAGCGTGACCTAACCGACAGGGTCGGTGCACAGGGGGCGCACGGAGTCATGGCGTCCACCCAGTGGACAGGCGCACGCGCCGGTGTCACATTCACCCGAGCCCCGCCCACGCCGTCTTCACCCCGGCTGTCCGTAAAGCGAACATCGTCTCCGCATAGTGCACTTGACTTGTGCAAGTCAAGGTCTGTCTTTTCCGGCGAACCTCTAGTCAAATGTCGTCACTTGACTACACGCGTGGATCACGCGTGCGCGGACTCGTACTGCCTCTGACCCCCCATCCGCGCACGCGCACGCGGGGGAGGAACTCAAGTGACCAGCAGACCCTGGACGTTCAGAGCGGCGGCCACAGCCGTCGCGATCGCCGCGGCCGCCGCGACGCTCTCCGCCGCCGGCGTGGCGCAGGCGGACTCGCCGGCCCGCCCGGAGGCCGTGGACCGCCACGACCCGCACCCGGCGAAGGGCAACCACGCGCACGACCTCAAAGGCCCGCTGAGTGACACTCAGGCGGCCCAGCGGGAAGAGGCGTTGAACCAGGTCATCTCCGGCAAGGCCGCGGTGAAGAACCGTGACGGCTCGAAGGTCGTCCAGCTCAAGAGCAAGAAGGGCGACAGCAAGTACGTCGAGCTCGGCCGGGAGAAGACGGACAAGATATTCACCATCCTGGTCGAGTTCGGCGACCAGATAGACAGCCGCTACGGCGGCACCCCCGGTCCCCTGCACAACCAGATCGCCAAGCCGGACCGCAAGAAGGACAACTCGACGGCCTGGCGCGAGGACTACGACCAGCAGTACTTCGAGGACCTGTACTTCGGCCACGGCAAGGGCGTCGACTCGGTCAAGACGTACTACGAGAAGCAGTCCTCCGGCCGCTACTCGGTCGAGGGCGAGGTCTCCGACTGGGTCAAGGTCCCCTACAACGAGGCCCGTTACGGCAACAACGCCTGCGGCGACACCAACTGCCCGAGCGTGTGGAACGTCGTCAGCGACGGCCTGAACGCCTGGGTCGCCCAGCAGAAGGCGGCCGGCCGCACCGACGCCCAGATCAAGGCGGACGTCGCCCGCTACGACGAGTGGGACCGCTACGACTTCGACGGCGACGGCGACTTCAACGAGCCCGACGGCTACATCGACCACTTCCAGATCGTGCACGCCGGCGAGGACGAGTCCGCGGGCGGCGGCGCCCAGGGCACCGACGCGATCTGGGCCCACCGCTGGTACGCCTTCGGCACCGACGCCGGCGCCACCGGCCCCGAGAACAACAAGCTCGGCGGCGCGAAGATCGGCGAAACCGGCATCTGGGTCGGCGACTACACCGTCCAGCCGGAGAACGGCGGACTCGGCGTCTTCGCCCACGAGTACGGCCACGACCTCGGTCTGCCGGACCACTACGACACCGCCGGCGGCGAGAACTCCACTGGCTTCTGGACGCTGATGTCGTCCGGTTCCTGGCTCGGCACCGGCAAGAACGAGATCGGTGACCTGCCCGGCGACATGACCGCCTGGGACAAGCTCCAGCTGGGCTGGCTGAACTACGACACCGCCAAGGCCGGCGTGAACTCCTGGCACAAGCTGGGGGTCGCGGAGTACAACACCAAGCACAAGCAGGCGCTGGTCGTCCAGCTGCCGAAGAAGGCCGTCACCACCGAGATCATCACCCCCGCCGAGGGCAAGACCCAGTGGTGGAGCGGCAGCGGTGACAACCTCAAGAACACGCTGACCCGTTCGGTGGACCTCACCGGCAAGGCGAAGGCCGAGCTGACCTTCGACGGCTGGTACGACATCGAGGCCAACTACGACTACCTCTACACCGAGGTGTCGACCGACGGCGGCGCCAACTGGACGGCGATCGACGGCACGGTGGACGGCCAGCCGATCCCGCGCGACGGCAGCGACAAGCCCGCCCTGCACGGCACGCTCGACGGCTACAAGAAGTTCGCGTACTCCCTGGACGCCTACACCGGCAAGAAGGTCGACCTGCGCTTCCGCTACCAGACCGACGGCGGTGTGGCCCAGAAGGGCTTCACGGCCGACTCGATCAAGGTCACGGCGGACGGCGAGGCGCTGTTCACCGACAACGCCGAGACCGAGGACGCCGCCTGGACGGCGAACGGCTTCACCCGCCAGGGCGCGTCCTTCACCAAGGACTACGCGCAGTACTACATCGCCGAGAACCGCCAGTACGTGTCGTACGACAAGACCCTCGAGGTCGGCCCGTACAACTTCGGCTTCACGTCCCGCCCGGACTGGGTGGAGCACTACGCGTACCAGAACGGTCTGCTGATCTGGAAGTGGGACACCTCCCAGGCGGACAACAACACCAGCCAGCACGCCGGCACCGGTCTGGTCCTGCCGGTCGACTCCCACCCGACCGCGCTGAAGTGGTCCGACGGCACGCTGATGCGCAACCGCATCCAGGCCTACGACTCGCCGTTCAGCAAGTACCGCACCGACGGCATGACGCTGCACAAGGCGGACGTGGCGACCTGGATCCCGGGCTCGAAGGGTGTTCCGGTCTTCAACGACCGGACCAACGACTACTACGACGAGTCGAACCCGACCGCCGGCGTCAAGATCACTGACACCAACACGAAGATCAAGATCGTGAAGGAGGCCAAGGACGGCTCGACGATCGAGCTGGAGGTCGGCCCCGCGGGTAGGTAATCCGCATCCTCGCAGGTCAGAGTGTGATCGGCGGTGACCCCCTGGCGGGTCACCGCCGATCCGTGTTTAGGTGCGTCCTGTGGTTCTCTTATTGACACCGGCTGACACGGGGGTGTGACCGCATGGCCGCAGGAGGTTTCTGCAAGCTGCCGAACGGCACGGTGGTGGTGGCACTGAACCTGCCCAGCCCCGCCGCCGAGGCACCGTCCGGGGTACGGGTCCTCGTCCACGCCCAGAACAGGTCACGCGCCCTGACCAGGCTGCGCAACCTGGGCCTGCGAGCGATCTACCTCAGGGGCAACGCCGCCCCGCCGACCCCCGACGAGATCACCGCGGTCCTCCACCACCCCGACGGCCTGATATGGCGCACCACCCCGGCGGCGGATCTGACGGTGGAGCTGTGGCACCCGATCAGAGCCCTGCTGAGACGGCCGGCAGCACCGGCGTGACCCCGGGCCCTCAGCCCTGACGCCTGATGCCTGACGCCGCGGCCGGCAAGGTTCTGGCCCTACTGGACGACCGGCTTGCCCGTGAGCTCCACGCCGGCCTGCCGCAGCTCCTCCACCGCACGGTCGGTGGTGTCACGACCCACCCCGGCGGTCAGCTCCAGCAGCACCCGCGTCCGGAACCCTTCCTTCACCGCGTCCAGCGCGGTGGCGCGCACGCAGTGGTCCGTGGCGATGCCCACCACGTCCACCTCGTCGATCTCCCGCCCGCGCAGCCAGTCCGCCAGCTTCACCCCGTTCTCGTCCGCGCCCTCGAACCCGCTGTACGCCGCCGAGTACGCCCCCTTGTCGAAGACGGCGTCGACCGACCCGGAGGCCACCGCGGGCGCGAAGTTCGGGTGGAAGCCGACCCCCTCGGTCCCGGCGACACAGTGCGCGGGCCAGGAGCGGACGTAGTCGGGGTTGTCGGCGAAGTGCCCGCCGGGCGCGATGTGGTGATCGCGGGTGGCCACCACATGCCGGTAGCCCGCGGGTGCCTGCCCGATCAGCTCGGTGATCGCGGCGGCCACCTCCGCCCCGCCGGCCACGGCGAGGCTGCCCCCCTCGCAGAAGTCGTTCTGCACGTCGACGACGATCAAGGCGCGGCGCATGTCGGTGTCCTTCGACTATGGGGTCGGGTGGGGAGCGGGCCCGGCCGGTGAACCTCCGAGCCTATTGAATTGCGGGCGATGCGCACAGGGCCCGGGGGCCCGGAGAGCGCTTGCGGACCGGACAGCACCTAGCTACCCGAGCCGCCCCGGACGTACTCCGTCGGAATGACGGGTTCCCCTCGGGAGAGCTGGGTGGCGGACAGCGGCAGACCCGCCCGTGCCGCCGTGTGCCGGTCGCGCACCGCGTCCAGCGGCTCGCGGGCGAGCACCTCACCGCCCTTGATCAACTGCACCAGCAGCTGCCGGTCCGCCAGCTCGTCCGGCACCGGACCGGTGCCGACGACCTCCGCCTCGGCGACGCCCTCCGCGTCCAGCCGCCGCGCGGCCCACTTGCGGCCGCCGATGGAGGTCTTGCCGCCGGAGGACTTCTTCGCCACCGGCACCAGCGGCGCCTGCGGATCCGTGGACTCGGCGCGGGCGACCAGCTTGTAGACCATGGAGGCGGTCGGGTGCCCGGAGCCGGTCACCAGCTGGGTGCCGACGCCGTACGCGTCCACCGGTGCCGCCGCGAGCGAGGCGATGGCGTACTCGTCGAGGTCCGAGGTGACGATGATCTTCGTGCCGGTGGCGCCCAGCTCGTCCAGCTGCTGCCGCACCCGGTGCGCGACCAGCAGCAGGTCACCGGAGTCGATGCGCACCGCGCCCAGCTCAGGACCGGTGATCTCGACGGCCGTACGGACCGCCTCGGCGACGTCGTAGGTGTCCACCAGCAGGGTCGTGCCCCGGCCCAGCGACTCCACCTGCGCCCGGAAGGCGTCCCGCTCGCTGTCGTGGAGCAGCGTGAAGGCGTGGGCGGCGGTGCCGACGGTCGGGATGTTGTAGCGGAAGCCGGCCGCCAGGTCGGAGGTGGAGGCGAAGCCGCCGACGTACGCGGCCCGGGAGGCGGCCACCGCGGCCAGCTCGTGGGTGCGCCGGGCGCCCATCTCGATCAGCGGCCGGTCTCCGGCGGCGGACGACATCCGGGAGGCCGCCGCCGCGATCGCCGAGTCGTGGTTGAGGATCGACAGGATCACCGTCTCCAGCAGCACACACTCGGCGAAGCTGCCCTCGACGCGCATGATCGGCGAGCCCGGGAAGTACACCTCGCCCTCCGGATAGCCCCAGACGTCACCCGAGAAGCGGTACGAGGCGAGCCAGTGCAGTGTCTCCTCGTCGACGACCCGCCGCTCGCGCAGGAAGCCCAGGACGCCCTCGTCGAAGCGGAAGTTCTCCACCGCGTCCAGGACACGCCCGGTGCCCGCGACGACGCCGTAGCGCCGCCCCTCCGGCAACCGCCGGGTGAAGACCTCGAAGACACTGCGCCGCCCGGCCGTACCGGCCTTCAGCGCGGCCTGCAGCATCGTCAGCTCGTAGTGGTCCGTGAAGAGCGCCGTCGACGGGACGTCCACCGGCAGCCCAAGGTCCGCTGTGTTCATGGCAATCATCGTACACCCCTTTTCGTCGGTGTGACGATTTCTGGAAGCCGTGGCAGCATGGGCCATGTGACGTCACCCGCACCCCTGGAGATCGAACGCACCGAGTCGGCGGAGGAGACCTTCGCCGTACCCGAGCCCGACGTCCCCTGGGTCACGATCGTCCACAACGACCCGGTCAACCTCATGAGCTATGTGACGTACGTCTTCCAGACGTACTTCGGCTACTCCAAGGACAAGGCCACCAAGCTCATGCTCGACGTCCATCACAAGGGCCGCGCGGTCGTCTCCAGCGGCACCCGCGAGGAGATGGAGCGGGACGTCCAGGCCATGCACGGCTACGGTCTGTGGGCCACCCTCCAACAGGACCGGAAGTAGCGAATCGCCTCCATGCCAGGACACTTCGAACCGCTCCCCGGCGGCGGCGCGGCCGTCGCCCTCGACGAGGTCGAGATCTCCATCATCCGGTCCCTGGCCGTGCAGCTGATGGAACTCATCGGCCCCGGCCCCGCCGAGGACGCCGGCGCCGACCCGCTCGCCGAACTCTTCGCCGAGGGCCCGAGCGAACCCCCCGCCGACCCCGTGCTGCGCCGGCTCTTCCCGGACGCCTACAGCGACCCCGAGGGCGCTCCCTCGCCCAAGGCCGCCGAGGAGCAACGCGCGTACTCCGCGGAGTTCCGCCGCTACACCGAGAACGACCTGCGGGCCGGCAAGCGCGAGAACGCCCTCGCGGTGATCCGCTCCCTGGACGCGCTCACCGCGGCGGGCGAGGGCGGGGCGGTGCTCAAGCTGTCGCCCGACGAGTCCCGGCAGTGGCTCGGCGCGCTGAACGACCTGCGCCTCGCGATCGGCTCCCGGCTGCAGATCGACGACGAGGACGACACCGACGTCCTCTACCGGCTCCCCGACGAGGACCCGCGCAAGCCGATGGTGATGGCGTACCTGTGGCTCGGCGGGCTCCAGGAGACGCTCGTCTCGACGCTGATGCCCTGAACCGACGGCCGTTCATGCCGTGAATCCGTCGCAGATGTCCGGAAAAGTTCGCTGACGTGTTCGCTCAGAGGACGCTCAAATCCGGATAACGATCCCGTCAAAGCGGCCACCACCTATGGGCTTTTCAGGTGCCCTTTGTCCGCTTCTTCCTGTGGTGTGCGCCACAAACCGCCCGAGTGATCAGTATGGCGGCCGTGATAAATCTTCACGACCGCCCGGCGAACACCACCCGTATGTTCCGTCGGGTGCGCCACCGAGCCGGTAACCACCGGCCAGGCACGAGCGGAACCTCGCGGTCCGCTCCGCTCCATCAGTCCGGGGGGATCGAGACCCGATCCGCGGCCGACCAACGGCCCGGGTCGGCATGGAGAAAGGCGCACTACCCATGACCTCTGCGAAGGTCACCGACGCCCCTGAAGAGGGGTACGAGCGCGGGCTCGGCAGCCGTCAGGTCCAGATGATCGCGATCGGCGGCGCCATCGGCGTCGGCCTGTTCATGGGCGCCGGAGCGAACATCGCGAAGGCCGGACCCAGCATCATCCTCATGTACGCCCTCGCCGGCGTCGTCATCTTCTTCATCATGCGGGCCCTGGGCGAGCTGCTCCTCTACCGGCCCGTCTCCGGCTCCTTCGCCGAGTACGCCCGCGAATTCCTCGGTCCGTTCTTCGGCTTCGTCACGGGCTGGACGTACTGGCTCATGTGGGTGGTCACCGGCATGGCCGAGCTCACGGCCGCCGCCATCTACATCCACTTCTGGTTCCCGGAGATCCCGCAGTGGGTCAGCGCCCTGGTGTTCCTGGTGGTGCTGTTCGGCGTCAACCTGATCTCCGTCAAGATCTTCGGCGAAGTCGAGTTCTGGTTCTCGATGATCAAGGTCACCGCCATCATCGGCATGATCGTCATCGGCCTCGGCGTGCTCACCCTCGGCTTCTCCGACGCCGGTGACACCGCCGCCGTCTCCAACCTCTGGTCGCACGACGGGTTCTTCCCCAACGGCATCGGCTCCAGCCTGATGACCCTCCAGGGCGTCATGTTCGCCTACCTCGCCGTCGAGCTCGTCGGCGTCACCGCGGGCGAGTCCGAGAACCCCGAGAAGACCCTGCCCAAGGCCATCAACACCCTGCCCTGGCGCATCATCGTCTTCTACGTCGGCGCGCTCCTGGTGATCCTCTCCGTCGTCAAGTGGACCGAGTTCTCCGCCGGTGAGAGCCCCTTCGTCCACGCCTTCGGCAAGATCGGCATCCCGCTCGCCGCCGGCATCGTCAACTTCGTGGTGCTCACCGCGGCCCTGTCGTCCTGCAACTCCGGCATGTACTCCACCGGCCGGATGCTGCGCGACCTGGCCTCCAACAGCGAGGCGCCGCAGGCGTTCGGCAAGCTCAACGCCCGCAAGACGCCCGCCGTCGGCATCGCGGTCTCCGTGGCGCTCATGGGCATCGGCGTGGTCCTGAACTACGTCGTGCCGGAGAAGGCGTTCCTCTACGTCACCTCCGTTGCCACCGCGGCCGGCATCTGGACCTGGATGATGATCCTCATCAGCCACATCCGCTACCGCGCCGCGGTCGACGCCGGCCGGCTGCGCGCCTCGCCCTTCCCCGCCCCCGGCGGCGCACTCTTCAGCTGGGTCGCGCTCCTCTTCCTCATCGGCGTGACCTGCATGATCGCGTACGACAAGGACGCGCGGGTCTGCCTGTACGTCGCGGCCGGCTGGGCCGTCGCCCTCGCCATCGGCTGGGCGATCCTCAAGAGCCGCAATCCGCAGATCGCCGAGCGCCGCGACCCGGAGCTCGAGAAGGTCGGCTGACCCCCCAGGGACGCCTGGCGGCAGGGAGTTCTCGTGGCACTCCCTGCCGCCGCCGCTCAAGGCGTCCAGCATCCGGGCCGTCCCGTACCACCCCTCGGTACGGGACGGCCCTTCTGCTTATCCTGAGCCTCATGCTGACCATCACCCAGGCCCTGTACGACAAGATCGTCGCCCATGCCCGCGCCGACCACCCCGACGAGGCGTGCGGCGTGGTGGCGGGGCCGGTGGGCTCCGGCCGCCCCGAGCGCTTCATCCCGATGCTGAACGCGGCCCGCTCGCCCACCTTCTACGAGTTCGACTCCCAGGACCTGCTGAAGCTGTACCGGGAGATGGACGACAACGACGAGGAGCCGGTGGTCATCTACCACTCCCACACCGCCACCGAGGCCTACCCCTCCCGCACCGACATCTCCTACGCCAACGAGCCCGGCGCCCACTACGTCCTGGTCTCCACCGCGGACACCGACGGCGCGGGCGAGTTCCAGTTCCGCTCGTTCCGCATCCTGGAGGGCGAGGTCACGGAGGAAGAGGTCAAGGTCGTCGAGACGTACTGATGGTCGGCACACGGCGTCCCGACGGGTGCGCCTGCCTCGTACGTTTCGCATGGTGGATGAAAGGTGTCCGAGCGGTGAGATCACACTCCGGGAGCCCGGCCGGGAATCGATACGATGACCCCATGGTTCTTCTCGACGTGAGCGAAAAGGCGCGGGGCACACTGCTCGTGGCGCGGCTGCACGTCGACCTGTGCAGGCTGAACAGCGCCATCTGTTGATCTTCTCCTGCCGCCGCACGGGCCAGTGAGCCGCGGCGGCGCCACCGCGCGCGCCCACTCCGAACCAGACCACACCTTCCGACAGGAGCCCTCTGCCATGGCCATCGAGGTCCGCATCCCGACCATCCTCCGCCAGTACACCGACGGCCAGAAGGCGGTGGAGGGCACCGGGGACACCCTCGCCGAGCTCTTCGCCGACCTCGAGACCCGGCACTCGGGCATCCAGGCCCGGATCGTGGACGGCGACCAGCTGCGCCGCTTCGTCAACGTCTACCTCAACGACGAGGACGTCCGCTTCCTCGACGGCATCGACACCAAGCTCACCGACGGCGACAACGTCACGATCCTGCCGGCCGTCGCCGGCGGCATGGCCTGACCGGCGATGCGGTACGACTCCCCGCTGGCCGCGGTGGGCAACACCCCGTTGGTGCGCCTGCCGCGGCTCTCGCCGTCCGCCGACGTCCGGATCTGGGCCAAGCTGGAGGACCGCAACCCGACGGGTTCGATCAAGGACCGCCCGGCGCTGCACATGATCGAGCAGGCGGAGAAGGACGGCCGGCTCACCCCCGGCTGCACCATCCTCGAGCCGACCTCCGGCAACACCGGCATCTCGCTCGCCATGGCCGCGAAGCTCAAGGGCTACCGCATGGTGTGCGTGATGCCCGAGAACACCTCGCAGGAACGCCGTGAGCTGCTCGGCATGTGGGGCGCGGAGATCATCTCCTCCCCGGCCGCGGGCGGCTCCAACACCGCCGTGCGCGTCGCCAAGGAGCTCTCCGCCGAGCACCCGGACTGGGTGATGCTCTACCAGTACGGCAACCCGGACAACGCGGGCGCGCACTACGCGACCACGGGCCCGGAGATCCTGGCCGACCTCCCGTCCATCACGCACTTCGTCGCCGGTCTCGGCACGACCGGCACGCTGATGGGCGTGGGCCGCTATCTGCGCGAGAACAAGCCGGACGTGAAGATCGTCGCCGCGGAGCCCCGGTACGACGACCTGGTGTACGGGCTGCGGAACCTCGACGAGGGCTTCGTGCCGGAGCTGTACGACGCGTCCGTGCTGACCACGCGCTTCTCGGTCGGGTCGGCGGATGCGGTGACGCGGACCCGGGAGCTCTTGCAGCAGGAGGGGATTTTCGCGGGGGTCTCGACGGGGGCGGCGCTGCATGCGGCGATCGGGGTCGCGAAGAAGGCGTTGAAGGCGGGGGAGTCCGCCGACGTGGTGTTTGTCGTCGCCGACGGGGGCTGGAAGTACCTGTCGACGGGGGTGTACACCGCTGCGACGACCGAGGAAGCGATCGAGACGTTGCAGGGGCAGCTCTGGGCTTGAGTGTCGGCCGCCGGTGAGTGGGGGCTGGTCGCGCCCACGCGGCGGAGCCGCATGTCGACACAGCCCCGCGCCCCTGGGCGCGTTGCCCGCCCCTAGCCGGCCAGGCGACGGACCTGGTCCCACAGGACCGGGTCCACCGTGCCCACCCGCCGGCGGAAGTCACGCATACGCACTTCCCGCAGCTCGTCCGTCTCCAGGAAACTCGCCCGTCCCCGCGGATCCCCGACCGAACCGGGCGGCAGCGGAATAACTGCCCCCGTCCGCCCTTCCCGGTATTTACTGGTGATCTTGGCGACCGTCGCACGCCTCCCGTGCACCGCCAGCACCAGGCACGGCCGGTCCTTCGCGCCCGGACCGTCCTCGTAGGGCACCCCCGCCCACCAGATCTCCGCCGGCTGTGGCCGGTGCGCCGCGCGTGCCCCGCGCTCCAGGGCCCGTCTGCCCCGGCCCCACCCGTCGACGAGCGTGGCGACCAGCGCGAGCAACACCACCGCGGAGAGCACGAGCCACCAGGACGTGTCCATGCGCATGACGTTACCGGCGCGCCCTGTCGCCGCGCGCCCCCTCACGCGCCTCACACGCCCCGCTTCCAGCCGAACCGGTGACAGCACAGGTGAGTTCGCCCACAACAGCCCCTGGTGGAGGAGCGACCAAAGGTTTTGCGCCTTACGCTCGACGAACCGCACGACCCCCGTTTTCTCATCCCCGCCAGCGGAGGTTTCTGCTTCATGAAGCTCACCGTCGTCGGCTGCTCGGGGTCGTTCCCGTCCGCGGAATCGGCCTGCTCGAGCTACCTCGTCGAGGCCGACGGCTTCCGGCTGCTCCTCGACATGGGCAACGGCGCCCTTGGCGAGCTGCAGCGCCACTGCGGTCTCTACGACCTCGACGCGATCTTCCTCAGCCATCTGCACGCCGATCACTGCATCGACATGTGCGCGTACTTCGTGGCGCGCTACTACCGGCACGACGGCGGCCGCTGCGCCCCCCTGCCCGTCTACGGACCCGAGGGCACCGAACACCGGCTGACCACCGCCTACGCCGACACCCCCTCGGCCTCCTCGATGAGCGAGGTCTTCGACTTCCACACGGTCAAGCCGTCCACCTTCGAGATCGGCCCGTTCCTCGTGCACACCGAGCGTGTGGCCCACCCGGTGGAGGCGTACGGCATCCGTATCGAGCACGGCGGGAAGTCGCTGACGTACTCGGGCGACACCGGAGTGAGTCCGGCGCTGGACGAACTCGCCCGTGACGCCGATCTCTTCCTGTGCGAGGCCGCCTTCACGCACGGCAAGGAGAACATCCCCGACCTGCACCTCAACGGCCGTGAGGCCGGCGAGACCGCGGCCCGGGCCCAGGCCCGCCGCCTGGTCCTCACCCACATCCCCCCGTGGACCGACCCCCAGATCAACCTCACCGACGCCCGCGCGGTGTACACCGGCCCGGTGGAACTGGCGGCGCCCGGCAGGACGTACGAGATCTGAGAGCCGCGACCGCACGACGAAGGCCCCGGACCCGATCACCTCGGGGTCCGGGGCCTTCGCGCCGTTCAGCGGGGCGTCACGCCTTCGTGGCGTCCTCGACCTCCTCCTCGGGCTCGCGGCCCGGGGTGGGGAGGTTGAACTTGGTGATGGCGAAGCGGAAGACGACGTAGTAGATCGCCGCGAACACCAGGCCGATCGGGATGATCAGCCAGGGCTTGGTGGCGAGGCTCCAGTTGAGCCCGTAGTCGATGGCGCCCGCGGAGAAGGTGAAGCCGGCGTGGACGCCGAAGGCCCAGGTGATCGCCATGGACAGGGCCGTGAGCACCGCGTGGATCGCGTACAGCACCGGGGCGATGAACATGAACGAGAACTCGATGGGCTCGGTCACGCCGGTCACGAAGGAGGTCAGCGCGAGGGAGACCATCATGCCCATCACGGCCTTGCGGCGCTCGGGACGGGCGGAGTGCGCAATGGCGATCGCGGCGGCCGGCAGGCCGAACATCATGATCGGGAAGAAGCCGGACATGAACATTCCGGCGCTCGGGTCACCGGCGAAGAAGCGGTTCAGGTCACCGTGGACGACGTCACCGGCGGCGTTGGTGAAGTCGCCGATCTGGAACCAGGACACGGTGTTCACGAACTGGTGCATGCCGATCGGGATCAGCGCGCGGTTGATCAGACCGAACAGACCCGCGCCCGCGGCGCCCAGACCGGTGATCCACTCGCCGGCGTCGGAGATGACCTCACCGATCGGCTCCCAGACCAGGCCGAAGAAGACACCCATCGCGGTGCCGACGAACGCCATGATGATCGGGACGAGACGGCGGCCGTTGAAGAAGCCGAGCCAGTCGACCAACTTCTTGCGGTGGTACCGCTGCCACAGCACCGCGGCCAGCAGACCCATCAGGATGCCGCCGAGGACACCGGGGTTGTTGTAGGTCGCGGCTATGTCCTCGCCGGCCTTGACCTGCGCCTCGGTGACCGGGAACGCCTTCAGGACGTTGCTGTAGACCAGGAAGCCGACGAGGGCGGCGAGCGCCGTGGAGCCGTCGGCCTTCTTCGCGAAACCGATGGCCACGCCGATGCAGAACAGCATCGGCAGGTTGTCGAAGATCGCGCCACCCGCGGTGGCGAACACCGCCGTGACCTTGTCGGGAAGGTTCAGCTTCTCCTGGACGTCGGTCTGTCCCAGCCGGAGCAGGATGCCCGCCGCCGGCAACACGGCGATCGGGAGCTGAAGGCTGCGGCCGACCTTCTGCAGGCCCTGGAACAGGCCGGATCCCCGCTTCTTCGCGGGGGCCGCCGATGCGGTGGCGGTGCTCATACTTCCTCCATCGGTGGTGGTCTACACCACTCAGTGGTGTAGACCTGTTGTAGCACGATGAAGGCCGCATAAGGAACCCGCGCTTCCTCACACCTTGGTGACGTCCTCCACTTCCTCCTCCGGCTCCCGTCCCGGCGTCTTCAGATCGAATTTCGTGATCGCGAAACGGAAGATCACGTAGTACACGACAGCGAAGCACAGACCGATCGGGATGATCGCCCAGGGTCTGCTCGCAAGGTTCCAGTTGATGACGTAGTCGATGAGTCCGGCCGAGAAACTGAACCCGTCCTTCACCCCCAGCGCCCAGGTCACCGCCATCGACACACCCGTCAGCACCGCGTGCACCGCGTACAGCAGCGGGGCGATGAACAGGAACGAGTACTCGATCGGCTCGGTGATGCCCGTGACGAACGACGTCAGCGCCACCGACAGCATCAGGCCGCCGACCTCCTTGCGGCGGCTCGGCCGCGCGCAGTGGGTGATCGCCAGGGCCGCCGCCGGCAGTGCGAACATCATGATCGGGAAGAAGCCCGAGGTGAACTGACCGGCGTCCGGGTCGCCCGCCAGGAACATGTTGATGTCACCGTGCACCACCTCGCCGTCCGGCGTGGTGTACGTGCCGAACTGGAACCAGATGGGCACGTTCAGGAACTGATGCAGGCCGATCACCAGCAGCGCCCGGTTCGCCACCCCGAACACACCCGCGCCCCACGCGCCCAGATCCGACATCCAGTCGCTGAAACTCTCCAGCGCGTCACCGATCGGCGGCCAGACCCACAGACACAGCGCCGCGAACGCGATCGCCACGAACGCCATGATGATCGGCACCAGACGCCGGCCGTTGAAGAAGCCCAGCCAGTCCACCAGCTTCGTGCGGTGGAACCGCTGCCAGAAGAACGCCGCCATCAGACCGATGACGATGCCGCCGAAGACACCCGGATTCTGGTAGTCGTACGCCGTCACCGTCCCGTCCGCCAGCTGGCAGCCGACGTCCGGCACCGCCTGAGAGCCCTCCGGACAGTCCTCCGGGAACTGCCGCAGCACATTGAAGTAGACGAGAAAGCCCACGACCGCCGCCAGCGCCGTCGACCCGTCCGCCTTCTTCGCCATGCCGATCGCCACACCGACACAGAACAGCAGCGGCAACCCCAGCGAACCGTCCAGCAGCGCGCCGCCCGCGCCGTCCATCACCTTCGAGACATTGGTCCAGCCGAGCCCGTCGTCGCCGAACACGTCCGGCTGCCCCAGCCGGTTCAGGATGCCCGCCGCCGGCAGCACGGCGATCGGCAGCTGCAGGCTGCGCCCCATCTTCTGCAGACCCTGGAACAGCCGGTTCCAGCGTTCACGCGCGGGACTCACCCGGTCCTCCGTGCCGGCGGGACGGTCGGTGCTCATCCGGTCCCCTTCGCTGCGGGTTTGTCGGCGATCCACCCGGTGGTGTAGACCAGTCGACGGACGGTTCCGCTGTCGTGACGCCATCATTCGATACGTCCGACATGACCGCTCGCGAAGATGGGCCAACTGTGGGTTACTGCGACAAAGCGGTTCGGATCAGGGAGAACGAACATGGCCAGCAAGGCTGAGAAGATCGTTGCCGGGCTCGGCGGCATCGACAACATCGAAGAGGTCGAAGGCTGCATCACCCGCCTGCGCACCGAGGTCGTGGACGCCGCCAAGGTCGACGAAGCCGCCCTGAAGGCCGCCGGCGCCCACGGCGTCGTCAAGATGGGCAGCGCGATCCAGGTCGTCATCGGCACCGACGCCGACCCCATCGCAGCGGAGATCGAAGACATGATGTGAGCCTCGCCCGCTCACCGGGGCCCCTCACCCACCGCGGGAGGGGCCCCTTCCGCATGTGCGGCTAGGCTCGACGCCATGTCTCGAATCGACGGCCGCACCCCCGAACAACTCCGCCCGATCACCATCGAACGCGGCTGGAGCAAGCACGCCGAAGGCTCCGTCCTCGTCTCCTTCGGCGACACCAAGGTCCTGTGCACCGCGTCCCTCACCGAAGGCGTCCCGCGGTGGCGCAAGGGCAGCGGCGAGGGCTGGGTCACCGCGGAGTACGCGATGCTTCCCCGCGCCACCAACACCCGCGGCGACCGCGAGTCCGTCAAGGGCCGCATCGGCGGCCGCACCCACGAGATCAGCCGCCTCATCGGCCGGTCCCTGCGCGCCGTCATCGACTACAAGGCACTCGGCGAGAACACCATCGTCCTCGACTGCGACGTCCTCCAGGCCGACGGCGGCACCCGCACCGCCGCCATCACCGGCTCCTACGTCGCCCTCGCCGACGCCGTCGCCTGGGCCCAGGCCAAGAAGCTCATCCGCCCCGGCCGCCAGCCCCTCACCGGCACCGTCAGCGCCGTCTCCGTCGGCATCGTCGCCGGCGTCCCCATGCTCGACCTGTGCTACGAGGAGGACGTCAAGGCCGACACCGACATGAACGTCGTCTGCGCCGGCGACGGCCGCTTCGTCGAGGTCCAGGGCACCGCCGAGGCCGAACCCTTCGCCCGTGAGGAACTCGACGCCCTCCTCGACCTCGCCGTCGCCGGCTGCACCGAACTCGCCGCCGCGCAGCGCACCGCGCTTGATACCGTCCTCGAACGGTAAAGGAAGGTAAAAGGCGCACCAAGGCAGGTGGCCGACGCGGGCAACCGCGCCGGCCACCGCCGCGTCTGAAGAGATACGGGCGCACGGCTCATCCCTGTGCGCCCGGCCAGCGACCAGGGCCGGCCGGACCACCGACCGGCCCGACGAGGGAGGGACCGTTCCATGGCCGCGAGCCGCCGACGCCGCACCGCAGCCGTCGCCGCCACCCTGGCGGCCGTCGCGCTGACCGCCGGACTCACCACCGGCTGCGACGCCGTCGACAAGGCGCTGGACTGCGTCCAGACCGCCGACGCCATCGCCGACAGCGTCACCGACCTCCAGCAGGCCGTGGAGAACGCCTCCAACGACGTGACCCAGCTCGAGGAGTCCCTCGACTCCATCGACAAGAACCTCGGCGAGATCGGCGACAAGACCGACAACGCGGACGTCAACAAGGCGGTCGACGACCTGAACAAGGCCGTCGACAACGTCCGCACCTCCATCGAGAACGGTGACCAGACCCCCGACATCAGCCCGGTCACCGACGCGGCCGGCGAACTGACCAAGGTCTGCACCCCGTAAGGCACCTCGAGCGAAGGTCATGGGGACCGGAATACTGGTCCCCATGACCCGCCTGATCCTCGCCACCCGCAACGCCGGAAAGATCACCGAACTGAGGGCGATCCTCGCCGAGTCCGGCCTGCCCCACGAGCTCGTCGGCGCCGACGCCTACCCGGACATCCCCGACGTCAAGGAAACCGGCGTCACCTTCGCCGAGAACGCCCTGCTGAAGGCCCACGCACTGGCCCAGGCCACCGGCCTCCCGGCCGTCGCCGACGACTCCGGCCTCTGCGTCGACGTCCTGAACGGCGCCCCCGGCATCTTCTCGGCCCGCTGGTCGGGCCGCCACGGCGACGACAAGGCCAACCTCGACCTGCTCCTGGCCCAGCTCTCGGACATCCCCGACGACCACAGGGCCGCCCACTTCGCCTGCGCAGCGGCCCTGGCGCTGCCGGACGGCACGGAGCGGGTGGTCGAGGGCCAACTCAGAGGCACCCTCCGCCGAGAGCCCGCCGGCACGAACGGCTTCGGCTACGACCCGATCCTCCAGCCGGACGGCGAGACGAGGACCTGCGCGGAACTGACCCCGGCCGAGAAGAACGCCATCAGCCACCGCGGCAAGGCGTTCCGCGCCCTGGTACCCGTGGTGCGCGAGCTGCTGGGCTGAGAGAAGACGGTGCGGCCGGAGGGACTCGAACCCTCACGGGAGTTACCCCACTGGGACCTAAACCCAGCGTGACTGCCAGTTCCACCACGGCCGCCTGATACTGCCCGGCCATGCTAGCGGCCGGGCAGTGCGCTCAGATGCCGAGATCCTTGATGATCTTGGCCACGTGGCCCGTCGCTCGGACGTTGTACAGGGCGCGTTCCACCGTGCCCTCCTCGTCCACGACGATCGTGGAGCGGATGACGCCCAGGTAGGTGCGGCCGTAGTTCTTCTTCTCGCCGTACGCGCCGTAGGCGTTCAGGACCTGCTTGTCCTCGTCGGCGAGGAGGGTGATCTTCAGGGACTCCTGCTCGCGGAACTTCGCCAGCTTCGCCGGCTTGTCGGGGCTGATGCCGATGACGTCGTAGCCCGCGCCGGCGAGGAGCTCCAGGTTGTCGGTGAAGTCGCAGGCCTGCTTCGTGCAGCCGGGGGTAAGGGCAGCGGGGTAGAAGTAGACGATGACCTTGCGGCCCTTGTGGTCGGACAGGGACACCTGGTTGCCGTCGGCGTCGGGGAGGGTGAAGGCGGGGGCCACGTCCCCGGGCTGGAGTCGCTCGCTCATCGGACTAGCGTAACCGGGGGTCCTGACAGTGCGGCGGCGTCCGGAGCTGACAGACTGTCCGGCACAGGTATCAGCGGATTTCGGAGGCGACACGGTGGCGGACACGGCGGACACCAGAACCCCGGCGCAGATCGAGGCGGACATCAAGCGCCGTCGCGCGGTGCTGGCCGAGACCCTGGACGAGATCGGTGTGCGGGTGCACCCGAAGACGATCATGGGCGATGCGAAGGCGAAGGTCGCCGCCAACGTGGATCACACCCTCGGGCGGGCCTACGTCGGCGTGAACCGCGCGGTGAGCGACGTCAAGGCGCAGTTCGTGGACGAGAAGGGCGCGCCCCGGCTGGAGCGGGTCGTGCCGGTGGCGGTGCTGGTGGTGGGCGTCGTGGGGCTGCTGGCCCTGGGCACCCGCCGGCGGCGGGGCTGACCCGCCCGCGTACGTTCGCGGCGAAGGCAGGTAGGTTTCACAGCGTGAGCGCCAACAGAAACGAGCACAGTCCCCAGCACGACAAGCTGCCCATCCGGATGCTGCACGACCGCGTACTCGTGCGGCAGGACACCAGTGAGGGCGAGCGGCGTTCCGGGGGCGGCATCCTGATTCCCGCCACGGCGGCGGTGGGCCGCCGGCTGGCCTGGGCCGAGGTCGTCGCGGTGGGGCAGAACGTACGGACCGTGGAGCCGGGTGACCGGGTGCTGTTCGACCCGGAGGACCGTGCCGAGGTCGAGGTGCGGGGGATCGCGTATGTGCTGATGCGGGAGCGCGATCTGCACGCCGTGGCCGCGGACCGGTTCGAGGGTTCCGAGGATTCAACCGGCTTGTACCTGTAATCACCTGTAGTTCTGAGGTGTGAGGGGCTGGTGACCATCGTCACCGGCCCCTTTCGGCTGCTCTTGGCTATGGTGGAAGGACCCACTGGGTCCCGACGAGACGCGCCGTACCGGGTGAAGGCAAAGACGACGCACCCCCGTTTCCGTTCGTGTCCCGGAGGTGCCTGTCATGGCCTGGGTTCTGCTCGTCGTCGCCGGTCTGCTGGAGGTCGGCTGGTCGATCGGCATGAAGTACACCGAGGGTTTCACCCGGCTCTGGCCGAGCGTGTTCACCGGCGCCGGCATCGTCGCGAGCATGGTGCTGCTGTCGTACGCCGCGAAGACCCTGCCCATCGGCACGGCCTACGGCGTGTGGGTCGGGATCGGCGCGGCCGGGGCGGCGGTGCTGGGCATGGTGGTGCTGGGGGAGCCGGTGACCGCCGCCCGGATCTTCTTCATCTGTCTGCTGCTGGTCGCCGTGGTGGGGCTGAAGGCGACCTCCGGCCACTGACGGGCCCTTCCCGGGCTCAGGGCCTGCGCGTCGGGACGATGCCGGTCGGGCCGCCCTGGCCCGTGCCGCCCTCGTCCCCGTCGGTTCCGCCGTCGCCGCTCTCACCGTCGCCGGTGCCGCCCGTCGTGCCGCCGGTGGCGGTCCCGCCCTCGGTGTCGCCGCCGGTGGTGTCGCCGGTGCCGCCGTCCTCGGTGCCGCCGTCGCTCTGGCCCTGGTCCTCGCCCTCGTCCTCGCCCGGGGTCTGCCCGGTGGTCTCCTCGTCCTCCGGCGTCTGCTCGGCGTCCTCGTCGGGGCCGTCGGAGGCGGGTCCGCTGGGTGTGCTGTCGGTGGGCGGCTGCGTCTGGTCGGCGCCGGGCTGGAGCCGGAGGTCGAAGTCGCGCACGGGCTCGCCCTGGAGGGCCTCGCGGGTGAACTGGGCCCAGATCTCGGCGGGGGCGCCGCCGCCGTTGATGCGGGGCAGGCCCATGGCGCCGTACAGCTTCTTCTGGCTGCCGGTCTCCGGGTCCTGGGCCATCACGGCGACGACGGTGGCCAGTTCGGGGGTGTAGCCGGCGAACCAGGCGGCCCTGTCCTCCTCGGCGGTGCCGGTCTTGCCGGCGGCGGGGCGGCCGGAGCCCTGGGCGGCGGTGGCGGTGCCGCCCCTGACGACGCCGCGCAGCACGGAGGTGGTGGTGTCGGCGGCCTCGCGGCTGACGGCCTGGCGGGTCCGGCTCTCGGGCAGCTCGACGGTCTCGCCGTTGCGGGTGACCTTCTCGACGATCGTGTACGTGCGGTGCTCGCCGTGGTTGGCGAGGGTCGCGTAGGCCTGGGCCATGTCGAGGACGCTGGCGGTGGCGACTCCGAGCGCGATGGAGGGGGAGGGGGTCAGTTCCGGGGTGGAGGAGGGCAGGCCGAGGTCGATGGCGGTCCGCATGACCTTGTCGGAGCCGACGTCCACGGCCATCTGCGCGTACACCGCGTTGACGGACTTGTCGGTGGCCTCGCGGACGGTGATGTCGCCGTAGGAGACCTGGTCCTCGTTCTCGGGGGCGTAGCGGCCGCCGCTCCAGCCCTCCACCGGGCGCTTGTTGGTGCCGTCGTACGTCGTGTTCGGAGTGATCAGACGGCCGTCCTGGGTGTTGGACCGGTTGTCGACGGCGGAGGTGAACACGAACGGCTTGAAGGTGGAGCCGACCTGGTAGTCGCGGCGGGTGGCGTTGGGGGTGTACTGCTTGACGTAGTCGATGCCGTTGTACATCGCGACGACCTTGCCGGTCTTCGGCTCGACGGAGGCGCCGCCCGCGCGGACGTACGTGTCGACCTTGCGGTTCTTCTTGTCGAGCCGGTCCATCAGCTTGTCGTTGACGGCGTCGACGAAGGCGTCCTGCTTGTCCTTGTGCAGGGTGGTGGTGATGCGGTAGCCGCCCGCGTCGAGCTCCTCCTCGCTGACGATCTTGTTCTGGATCAGGTGGTCCTTGACGATGTTCACGATGTAGCCGCGCTGGCCGGACAGGCCGGTGGAGACGGTGGTCTGCTTCGGCATCGGGAACTTCATGCCGGCCCGCTCGGACTCGCTGAGCCAGCCCTTCTCGACCATGCCGTCCAGGACGTAGTTCCAGCGGGATACGACCGCGTCGCGGTTCTCCGGGTGGGCGATGACGTCGTACTGGCTGGGCGCGTTGACGAGCGCGGCGAGGTAGGCGGCGCGGGCGGGGTCGAGCTCGGCGGCGTCGATGCCGTAGTAGGCGTGGGCGGCGGCCTGGATGCCGTAGGCGTTGCGGCCGAAGAAGCTGGTGTTGAGGTAGCCCTCGAGGATCTTGTCCTTGGACTGTTCGCGGTCCAGCTTGATGGCGATGAAGAACTCCTTCACCTTGCGGGTGACGGTCTGCTCCTGGCGCAGGTAGTAGTTCTTCACGTACTGCTGGGTGATCGTGGAGCCGGACTGCTTGCCCTTGCCGGTGGCGGTGTTCCAGGCGGCGCGGACCATGGCGCCGGGGTCGATGGCGGACTCGCTGTAGAAGTCGCGGTCCTCGGCGGCCAGGATGGCGTGCTGGGCGTCCTTGGAGACCTGGGCGAGGCCGACGTTCTCCCGGTTGACCTCGCCGTCGCGGGCGATGACGGAACCGTCCGCGTACAGGTAGACGTTGGCCTGCTGGGTGGCGAGGGCGTTGGCGGGCGGGATCTTCACCAGGGTGTAGCCGAGGACGAAGCCGCCGACGATCAGCAGCGCGGCGATCAGGAAGGTGCCGAGCACCATGCGCCAGGTGGGGATCAGGCGCCGCCATCCGGTGCGCCGGCCCTTGCCGTTGTCCTGAGGGGCGTTCGCCGCCTGCGGCTCTCTGGGTGCCCAGCCCTGGTGGGGCTGCTGCTGCGGCTCGTCGCTCATGTCGTGCACGGACTCCTGTTTCGCCTCGTTCGCTCCAGTACGCCTGGTGCGCTCCCCCTCATGGAAGACTGTCGCATCCGGCGATCAGTTCCCCGCCACGGCGCGCGTCGCGCAGACATGCGGCTTCTCACACGCATGGCTGGCGCGAAACGGGTGACCAGGGCCGCGAGGAGCGGCTGTCGCCCGCCCCGGGCCGCCTGCCGGCGCCCGGAAAACGCGTGGCAGCCCGCCCGCCGCCCCCGCTAGGCTCCTGCGCTTCGGTGCCGGGCGCGGGAGGAGGGTGCGGGCGTGGGCTCGGGACGCTTGTACGCGGCCGTCGCGGCGGGTGGCTTCCGACGGTACGCGACATATCGGGCGGCCACCCTGGCGGGGGTGTTCACCAACACGGTGTTCGGGCTGGTCCTCGCCTACACCTATGTCGCCCTGTGGGACGAGCGGCCCGGTCTCGGCGGGTACGACCAGGCGCAGGCCCTGACGTACGTGTGGCTCGGGCAGGCGTTCTTGTCGACGCTCGCCCTCGGGGGCGGCGGCGTCGAGAGCGAACTGATGGAACGCATCCGTACGGGTGACGTGGCGATCGATCTGTACCGGCCGGCCGACCTTCAGCTGTGGTGGCTGTCCGCGGATCTGGGGCGGGCGGCGTTCCAGCTGCTGGGCCGCGGGGTGGTGCCGTTCGCCGTCGGAGGGCTGTTCTTCCACCTCGCGCTGCCCGCCGACCCGATGACCTGGGCGGCGTTCCTGGTCGCGGTGGCGCTCGCGATGGTCGTCAGCTTCGCCGTCCGCTATCTGGTGGCGCTGTCGGCGTTCTGGCTGCTCGACGGCACCGGGGTGGCGCAGATGCTGATGATCACCGGCACGTTCTGCTCGGGGATGCTGCTGCCGCTGAACGTCTTCCCCGGTGCGCTCGGCGAGGTCGTGCGGGCGCTGCCGTGGTCGTCGATGCTCCAGGCGCCCGCGGACGTGCTGATGGGCGAGGCCGCTCTGCCCGGCACGTACGCGTTCCAGGCGGGCTGGGCGGTGGTGCTGCTGGCGGCCGGGCGGCTGCTGCAGTCGGTGGCGACGCGGCGGGTGGTGGTCCAGGGTGGCTGACGCCGGTGTCGCCGGGGGCCGGCGATCCTCCCGGCTCAGGGACGGGCTGCGGGCGTACCGGCTGATCGTGGGAATGTGGATCCGCTCCACCACGGCGTACCGCACGTCGTTCGTGCTGACCACGGTGGGGAACTTCGCGCTGACGGCGCTCGACTTCGTGGCGATCCTGCTGATGTTCTCCCGCGTCGACGCCCTCGGCGGCTACGCCCTCCCCGAGATTGCCTTCCTCTACGGCCTGACCAGCATCTCCTTCGGGTTCGCCGACCTGGCGATCGGCTCGATGGACAAGCTCGGTCAGCGGGTGCGCGACGGCACGCTCGACACGCTGCTGGTGCGCCCGGCGCCGGTGCTGGCGCAGGTGGCCGCCGACCGGTTCGGGCTGCGCCGGCTCGGGCGGGTCACCCAGGGGGCGCTGGTCCTCGGGTACGCGCTGAGCACCGTCGACATCGACTGGACGGCCGGCCGGCTGCTGCTGATGCCGGTGATGCTGGTCAGCGGGTCGGCGATCTTCTGTGCGGTGTTCGTGGCGGGGGCGGCGTTCCAGTTCGTGGCGCAGGACGCCTCCGAGGTGCAGAACGCGTTCACCTACGGCGGTACGACGCTGCTGCAGTACCCGCCGACGGTGTTCGGAAAGGAACTCGTGCGCGGGGTGACGTTCGTGCTGCCGCTCGCCTTCGTGAACTGGGTGCCCGCGACGTATGTGCTCGGGCGGCCCTATCCGCTGGATCTGCCGGGCTGGGCGGCGTTCGCCTCGCCGCTGGTGGCGGTGGCGTGCTGTGCGCTCGCGGGGGTGGCGTGGCGGGCGGGGCTGCGCTCGTATCGGAGTACAGGGAGCTGACGGGTGGACGAGGCACGGGCCCGCGAGGGTGACTTCATCACGCTCGACCGGGTGGAGAAGGTCTTCGACGTGCGCAGGAAGACCGGTTTCCTGAAGCGGGAGCGGCGGCAGGTGCGGGCCGTCGACTCGATCTCCTTCCGGGTGGCGCGCGGCGAGATGGTCGGTTACATCGGGCCGAACGGCGCCGGGAAGTCGACGACGATCAAGATGCTGACCGGGATCCTCACCCCGAGCGCCGGGCGGCTGCGGGTGGCGGGCATCGACCCGAGCCGGGAGCGGACGCGGCTGGCGCACCGGATCGGGGTGGTGTTCGGGCAGCGGACCACGCTGTGGTGGGACCTCCCGCTGATCGACTCCTACCGGCTGATGCACCGCATGTACCGGATCCCGGACGGGCGTTACCGCGAGAACCTGGACCGGATGGTGGAACTGCTGGACCTGGCCGACCTGTTGGACGTCCCCGTGCGGCAGCTCTCCCTCGGTCAGCGGATGCGCGGCGACATCGCGGCGGCGCTGCTGCACGATCCGGAGGTGCTGTACCTGGACGAGCCGACGATCGGTCTGGACGTGATCAGCAAGACCAAGGTGCGGGAGTTCCTGCGGGAGTTGAACGCCGAGCGGGCCACGACGGTGCTGCTGACGACGCACGATCTGCAGGACATCGAGCAGTTGTGCGGCCGGGTGATGGTCATCGACCACGGCCGGCTGATGTACGACGGTCCGCTCGCCGGGCTGCACGAGGCGGGGGAGAGCGAGCGGACGCTGGTGGTGGACCTGGAGCGGGAGCTGCCGCCGCTCGAGGTGCCGGCGCCGGCGCGGGTGGTCCGTGTGGAGGGGCCCCGGCAGTGGCTGGCGTTCCCGGCGTCGCAGTCGGCGGCGCCGCTGGTGGCGCGGATCGCGGCGGAGTGCCCGCTGGTGGATCTCTCGGTACGGGAGCCGGACATCGAGGCCGTGATCGCCAAGATGTACGCGGAACGGGCGGAACGAGCGGCTACGCAACCGTAGCTCTCGTAGCCGCCGGTCGGGGGGAAATCGTAGGCTGCTGTGTATGACCGACGACGCTGTCCCGGACCTCCGCGCCTCCGACGCCGACCGTGAACGGGTCGCCGACATCCTGCGGGACGCCCTCGCGGAGGGGCGTCTGGACATGGAGGAGTTCGGGGAACGCCTGGACGCGACGTACAAGGCGCGCACGTACGGCGAGCTGGAGCCGATCACCCGCGACCTGCCGTCCCCGGGCGGGGCCGCACCGGTGGTGTCGCTGAGCAAGGAGCCCGCGCGGGGTGGCGCTTGGGCGGACCGGATCGTCGGCGGGGACGACGACGGCAGGTCGACGTGGGCCGTCGCGGTGATGTCGGGTTTCCAGCGCAAGGGCCGCTGGACGGCGCCGCGCCGCTTCAACTGCTTCGCGTTCTGGGGCGGCGGTGAGATCGATCTGCGCGAGGCGGACTTCGCGGACCGCGAGATCGTGATCAACGCGGTCGCGATCATGGGCGGGGTGGATGTCGTCGTGCCGCCGGGTGTCGAGGTCGTCGTGCGCGGCATCGGCATCATGGGCGGCTTCGATCACCGCGAGGCGGGCGTGCCGGGCGACCCGGGCGCCCCGCGCGTGATCGTCACGGGCTTCGCCTTCTGGGGCGGCGTCGGCGTCCAGCGCAAACTCCCGCGTGCGGAGAAGCAGCGCCTGCGCGAGGAGCGCCGCAGGGAGAAACTGGAACGCAAGGAAGCCCGCCGCGAATTGGACACGTGAGCGCCTCCGGCCCGCCCGGTGTGTGGGGGCGGGTGAGCTGTTCGGGCTCGCCGGTGTGTGGGGGCGGGTGAGCTGTTCGGGCTCGCCGGTGTGTGGGGGCGGGTGAGCTGTTCCGTCCCGCCGGTGTTTCGGGCTGCCTGAGCTGTTCCGGCCCGCCGACGTGTCGGGGCAAGTGTCCTGTTCCAGCCCGTCGGCACTCGGCGCAGGTGAGCTGTTGCCGCCCGCCGGCGCTTCGGCGCACGTGAGCTGTTCCGGCCCGTCCGGGGTGCCCCCTCGGGGAGAGCTCGAGGACGAGGCCCGTTCCGGCCGATGCGGGGGCCGGGGGAAGTCCCGGCGGGGTTGCAGGGGCGGAGCCCCTGATCGGGGGTCGAAGGGGGCGGAGCCCCCTGGGGACGGGACGGGAAGGGGCGGCGGGGGCGAGAAAACCACCCCCGACGCCCCACGGGCCTACAGCTCCGCCGCGCCCCCACCCTTCAGATCGTCCAGGTCGAACACCTCGGCCATCCGCGCGTACCCCTTGTCGCTGGGGTGCAGATGATCCCCGGAGTCATAGTCCGCCCGAAGCCGCCGAGGGTCGTACGGGTCACGCAGCCCCTTGTCGAAGTCGGCGACCGCGTCGAACACCCGCCCCGCGCGGATCTCGGCGTTGATCTCCTGGCGGACCGCCTCGCGGGCGTCCGTGTAGCCGCGGTGGCCGCCGAACGGCATCAGGGTCGCGCCGACCACCTTCAGGCCCCGCGCGTGGGCCCGGTCCACGAGGGCCTTCAGGCCGGCCACGATGCGGTCCGGGTCCGCGGTGTTCGGGTCGCGCAGGATGTCGTTGACGCCGAGGACGATCACGACGACCTTCACGTTGGTGCGGCTCAGCACGTCCCGGCCGAAGCGGTTCAGGCCGCTGGGGTTCTCCGGCGGGCGCCCCAGGCCGTCGGTCAGGACACGGTTGCCGCTGATGCCCTCGTTGACGACGCTGTAGCGCGGCACGTCCCGCCCGGACTCGACGGCGGTGCGCAGCCGGTCGGAGAGGATGTCCGGCCAGCGGTTGTTCACGCCGGTCGTGGAGGTGATGCCGTCGGTGAGCGAGTCGCCGAGGACGACGACCGTGCCGTCCGACTCGTTGCTCAGCACGTCCAGCGCGGTCACGTACCGCCAGGACGTGAACCGCTCGGTGTACGGCGTGCCCGTGGTGTCCCGGGTGTGCTCGCCGACGGCGGCGTAGGAGACCTGGCGCGCATGCGGGTGGTGGGTGACCGGCCCGGAGGCGGTGGGGGAGTACGTCGTGATCAGGACGTCCCCGTCGTGCGGGACGGTGAGGCGCACCGCGTCGCTCATCACCTGACCGCCCGCCGGGATGACGACCGCGGCCCGCCCCGTGAAGGTCAGTTGCCGCATCGTTCCGGCGAGCGCCGCCGCCGAGTCCGCGCCCGCGGAGACGGCGATCGAGGCGTGGCTGATCGTCAGCGGGGACTGGCCGTAGAGATTGGACAGGGTGACGCGGGCACTCGTACCGCCGACGCTGGTGTGGACGACGTTGCGCACCGAGCGCCCCGCCAGCCCCCGCATCTCGGTGCCGGGCTCGCCCCCGACCGGCGAGGTGGCCCAGGAACCGACCCAGGTGCCGGTGGAGGCGGGTGCGGCCGGGTTGTTGTGGGCGCCGCGGCCACCGGCGAGGGTGTCGCGGCTGTTCGTGCCGTCGTCGGAGGACACGCCGACGAAGATGGCGGCGGACACGGCCACGATCGCTGCGACGATCGCGGCGAGCAGGGCTCGGTACTTGGCGGGAGGCGCCCCCGCGCCCCCGTCACGACCCCGGGTCATGCTGTTCTGTTCTCCTCGGGAGGTGGGAGCCCCGAGGCTCCGATCCGATGAGCCCATGATGCGTCATGGGCGGGGAGAGGCTGACAGGACCCCCTCGCCTTCCCCCTCCGGACAGACGCCGGGAACTCCTGTTCCGTTCCGGGAGTCGGTCAGGAAGGGACAATGTGTGAGGGATCACCGAACGGGTGGAGCGGATGGAACGGACGAAAACGTCAGACACCGGGCAAACCGGCGGGCGGGGTGCCGAGGAGCAGCATGCCCGCCCCGGCCCGGTCACGAACCGCGCGATGACCACGTTCAGCCCCGCGGACGAGGAGAAGCGGCGCGGCGTACGCCGGATGAAACTCACCGCCACCGGCCTGCTGCTGTTCGTCGCCCTGGTCTACGTCCTCGCCAAGGTGGCCTCCCACCAGGGCGCAGGCCCCTGGGCGGGCTATGTCGCCGCCGCCGCCGAGGCCGGCATGGTCGGCGCGCTCGCCGACTGGTTCGCGGTCACCGCCCTCTTCCGCCACCCCCTCGGCCTGCCCATCCCGCACACCGCGATCATCCCCACCAAGAAGGACCAGCTGGGCGTCTCGCTCGGCGACTTCGTCGGCGAGAACTTCCTCTCCGAGGACGTCGTACGCCAGCGGCTGCGCGCCGTCGGCATCGGCAGCCGCCTCGGCGCCTGGCTCGCCGTCCCCGAACACGCCGACCGCGTGACCGCCGAGCTCTCCGCCGCCCTGCGCGGCGCGCTCACCGTGCTGCGCGACTCCGACGTCCAGGCGGTCGTCGGCGAGGCCATCACCCGCCGCGCCGACGCCCAGGAGATCGCCCCCGGCATGGGCAAGATGCTGGAGAAGATCGTCGCCGACGGCGGCCACAAACGCGCCGTCGACCTGATCGTCACCCGCGCCCACGACTGGCTGATCCTGCACAGCGACTCCGTGATGGACGCCGTGCAGGGCGGCGCCCCCGGCTGGACCCCCAGGTTCGTGGACCGCAAGGTCGGCGAGCGCGTCTACAAGGAACTGCTGCGCTTCTGCGCGGAGATGCGCGACATGCCCGCCCACCCCGCCCGCGGCGCCCTGGACCGCTTCCTCACCGACTTCGCCTCCGACCTGCAGTCCGACACCGACACGCGCACCCGCGTGGAGCGGCTGAAGACAGACGTCCTCGGCCGCGGCGAGGTGCAGGACCTGATCGCCTCCGCGTGGACCGCCGTACGGTCCATGATCGTCTCCGCGGCGGAGGACGAGCGCAGCGAACTCAGGCTGCGCGTACGGGCCTCGCTGCTGTCGCTGGGCGCGCGGATGGCGGCCGACCCCAAGGTGCAGGGCAAGGTCGACGGCTGGCTGGAGAGCGCGGCGGTGTACGTCGTCACCACCTACCGCAAGGAGATCACCTCCCTGATCACCGACACGGTGGCGAGCTGGGACGCCGAGCACACCACGAAGAAGATCGAGGCGAACATCGGCCGCGACCTGCAGTTCATCCGCATCAACGGCACGGTGGTCGGCTCACTGGCGGGGCTGGTGATCTACACCGTGTCGCGGGCGCTGGGGGCGTAGGCGGGGCGTGCGCCGGGCGTAGGACGGGCGTGGGCCGGGCCGGGCCGGGCCGGGCTGGGCGTAGAACCGTACATGTCAGGGCACCCGACGGTGGTCGCTTCGCCGAGGAGGGGGCCCTATGACCACCGGAGGAACCGCACCGGCCGCAGGCACCGGCCCGACCGGACGCACCGTCACCACCAGCATCCCCGCCCGCCTGGACCGGCTTCCCTGGTCCCGCTGGCACTGGTCCGTCGTCATCGGTCTCGGCACCGTGTGGATCCTGGACGGCCTGGAGGTCACGGTCGTCGGCAACATCGCGAGCCGCCTGTCCGAGCCCGGCAGCGGACTGCCGATCACCTCCGGCCAGGTCACCGGTATCGCCGCCGCCCTCTATGTCGCCGGAGCCTGCGCGGGCGCCCTGTTCTGGGGCCGCCTGACCGACCTCTGGGGGCGCAAAAAACTCTTCATGATCACCCTCGCGGTGTATCTCGGCGCCACCGCCCTGACCGCGATCGCCTTCGACACCTGGTGGTTCTTCCTCTTCCGCTTCCTCACCGGCTTCGGCATCGGCGGGGAGTACGCGGCCATCAACTCCGCGATCGACGAGCTGATCCCGGCGCCGTACCGGGGCCGCGTCGACCTGATCATCAACGGCAGCTTCTGGCTGGGCGCGGTCGGCGGTTCGCTGCTGTCGATCGTCGCGCTGAACACCTCGATCTTCCCGGCGAACGTCGGCTGGCGCCTGACCTTCGCCCTCGGCGCCGTCCTCGCCCTGGTCATCCTGCTCGTACGCCGCCACGTCCCGGAGAGCCCGCGCTGGCTGCTGATCCACGGCCGCGACGAGGAAGCGGAACGGATCGTCTCGGACATCGAGCAGCGCGTCGAGGCCGAGAAGGGCGAGCCGCTGCCGCGCGCCGAGGGCGAACTGACCATCCACCAGCGCAAGAGCGTCACGTTCGCCGAGATCGCCCGCACGGTGCTCTCGCGGTACCGCAGGCGTGCGGTCCTCGGCTTCTCCCTCTTCATCGGCCAGGCGTTCCTCTACAACGCCATCACCTTCGGCTTCGGCGCGATCCTGACGACGTTCTACGACGTCCCCTCCGGCAGTACCGGCTACTACTTCGCCGTCATCGCCCTCGGCAACTTCCTGGGCCCGCTGCTGCTCGGCAAACTCTTCGACACCGTGGGCCGCCGGGTGATGATCTCGGGCACGTATCTGGTCTCCGGTCTGCTGCTGTTCGCCACGGCCTGGCTGTTCGACCGGGGCTCGCTGAGCGCGGCCACGCTGACGGCCTGCTGGTGCGCGGTGCTGTTCGTCGCGTCGGCGGGCGCGAGCAGCGCGTACCTGACCGTCTCCGAGGTGTTCCCCATGGAGACGAGGGCCATGTCGATCGCCTTCTTCTACGCCATCGGCACGGCCGCGGGCGGCATCAGCGGCCCGCTGCTCTTCGCCGAACTCACCGGCACGGGCAAGGTCGCCGACACGGTGCTCGCCTTCCAGATCGGCGCCGGCCTGATGTGTGCGGCGGGTCTGGTGGCCGTGTTCCTCGCGGTGAAGGCGGAACGGCGGTCGCTGGAGGACATCGCCCAGCCGCTGACGGCGACGGCGGGCGCGCAGGCGAAGAGCAGACACGGACAGTCCAGGCCGGCGACGGCGTAGCGGCCGCGGCGGCGGGTAGACCTGGCGCATGACGATCCGCAGAGTCATGCCCGACGTCCAGGTCGGCTCCGACAAGGAGCTGGGCGCGAACCGCGACTTCTACGGCCTGCTCGGCTTCGAGGAGGTCATGGACATGGGCTGGGTGGTCACCCTGGCGTCCCCCGCCAACCCCACCGCCCAGATCAGCTTCTTCACGGAGGAACGCACCGCGCCCGTGGTCCCCGACCTGAGCGTCGAGGTGGAGGACGTCGACGCGGTGTACGCCCAGGTCAAGGCCTCGGGCGCGGAGATCGTACGGGAGCTGCGGGACGAGGAGTGGGGCGTACGCCGCTTCTTCGTGCGGGATCCGGGCGGGCGGGTGGTGAACGTCCTCACTCACCGGGGGTGAGCGGGGCCGGTTCCGCCAGGGTGAGCCGGCGGGTTCCGCTCAGCCGCGCCGGTCGGCCACCGCCCACGACGCCAGGGCCACGGCCCCGGCGACCGAGAAGACCGCCGGCCAGGCACCCACCTTCTTGGCCAGCGGATGCGACCCTGCGAAGGCGGCGACGTACGCGGCCGTCAGTGCCCCCGCCGCCACTCCGCCGGCCTGCTCCCGCCACTGCCGCGCGGCAGCGGCGCCCGCGGCGGCGAGGACCACACCGCCCAGCTGCCGCTTCCGCGTCCAGCGGGCGACGCCGTACCCACCGACCAGCCCACTCGCGGCCACCACCGAGCTGGGAACCTTCGCCATTGCCTGCCTCCTGCTGCCGTGCCCGTGGGGCGGGTGTCACACCTGGCTCAGAGGCTAACTCCCCCAGCGAAGGGGACAGCTCAGGGGGCGCCCCTGAGGCACGCCCGGCACATCCTGGAGCTCCGCCCTGCATCCCCCTGAGCTCCGCCCAGCCCGCACCCGCCGCTCGGCGGCGTGTCCCACCCGGCCCGCACCCGCCGGAAAACGGTTCGACGACGGCTGCCCTGCCACGACATCCTGCGAGACCAGGCCGACGCCCGAACTCGACGCACCGGGAGCCCCGTTGAACCCCACGATCCGCCACATCACCTTCGACTGCACCGGCGATCCCTACGAACTGGCCCTGTTCTGGAGCGCCCTGCTGGGCCGTCAGGTCTCCGACGACGACAAGCCGGGCGACCCGGAGGCCCTGATCGAGGACCCGTCCGGCACTGGTCCCGGCCTGCTCTTCGTCCGTGTGCCCGAACCCAAGGCGGTGAAGAACCGCCTCCACTTCGACCTGAGGCCCACGGGCCGCACCCGGGCCGAGGAAGTGGCCCGCGCCATCGGCCTCGGCGCCCGCCAACTGGCCGACCACACACGCCCGGACGGCAAGGGCTGGGTGACCATGGCCGACCCCGAGGGCAACGAGTTCTGCGTCGAACGAGGCGAACTCGACTGAGACAACGCCCCGATGGGCGCCACCCCGCCCCACCGGCTGATGATCACGGCGTGCAGAATGACCGGTATGCCCATACCGAACGCACCCGAAACGGCAACGCTCGACGACGCCGCCTTCGTCAGCCGCACCCTGGCCCGCGCCTTCGACGACGACCCGATGATGCGCTGGTTCTTCCCCGACGACACCACGCGCGAGGAAGGCCTGACCCGCTACTTCGGCACGATCTTCACGCGCCAGTACGCCCACCACGCGGTCTGCGAACGCACCGGCGCCGGCGCCGCGTTCTGGGTGCCGCCGGAGGCCCAGCCCCAGGCCGTCCCGGACGCGGAGACCATCGGCGAACTGCAGAACATCCTCGGTGACCGGGCCGCCCTCTTCGGGGAGGCCGTGGAGTCGGCCGCCAAGCACTCGCCCCGTGAACCGCACTGGTACCTGGCCGTCATCGGCGCCGACCCCGCCGCCCGGGGCCAGGGCCACGGAGCCGCGCTGCTCCGCTCGGGCCTCGCCCAGGCGGACGCGGCGGGCCTCCCCGCCTACCTGGAGTCGTCCAAGCCGGACAACCTCCCCTTCTACGAGCACTTCGGCTTCACCGTCCGCGAGAAACTCCAACTGCCCGGCGGCGGGCCCACGCTGTGGTCGATGTGGCGCGAGCCCCAGGTCCGGGCCTCGGGCGCGGAGAAGCCCGCGGCACACTGACCCACCCGTTCCCTCAGCCCTCTGACCCCGGCTCAGCAGCGCTCTCCGGCGCGGTGGCAGGCGTCGAGTGAAGGATCGCGCGTGCCTGCTCCGCCGCGCGGGCCGTGCTCTCGGCGACGAAGTCGAGGAAGCGGGCGATGTTCTCGAAACGAACCCCGGCCGGGGTGTCGGCGCCGAGCACGCCGACGCCCTGCCGGGTGATCTCCACTATCCGGGCGATGGCCTGGGCACTGGCCATCATCGACTGGTACATGACGTCGTTGTCGATCACATAGCGCTCGCGGCGCCGCCCGTCGCGCTCGCGGCGGACCATGCCCTGGCTCTCGAGGAACGCGATCGCCTTGGACACGGACGCCGGGCTGACCTCGAGACGCTGGACGAGCTCGGACGCGGTGAGGCTGCCCGAGTCGGTGAGGCTGAGGGCTGCCATGACACGGGCCGTCATCTTCGGCATGCCCGACTGCATCATCACGGTCGTGAACGTCTCCTCGTACGCGCGCATCGCCTCGGGGTCGCGCCCGTGCGCCTGCGCGGGCGCCTTCGCACCCCGGGGCGCGGCCTGCCTGCGACGGTGGGCACGCTGCTCGGCGGCGCGGTGGGCGAGGTCGGCGCGGTAGGCGGTGGGGCCGCCGTTGCGCATCACCTCGCGCGTGATCGTCGAGGTCGGACGGTCGAGACGCCGGGCGATCTCCGCGTAGGCGAGGCCGTCGGCCAGTCCCAGCGCGATCTGCTGACGTTCCTGCTGGGTGAGCCTGCCTCCGGGCATCGCGGCCTCCTTCGTGGTGCGGGGTGGGCTCACCATAGCGTTCACCCTCAACTCATTGCAACGAATCGTCGCTGTTGTGTTGCGTTATCGTTCAGCTGGTTGCAACGAATTAATAGTGCTGACCTGCACTGATGTGAGTCGAGCGCAACAAGTGTGTTGTCGACTTAGTGAAGGCAACGTAGCGTTTCTCTCGTCGGAAACAAGGCGCACGGACTTGAGGAGCACACCATGCAGACGCAGCAGACCACCCCGCGGACGTTCGACACCCCCGCTCCGATCGCGGCCGTCCTCGACATCCCCGCCGGACAGATCCGGCTCATCGCCGCCGACCGGGCCGACACCACCGTCGAGATCCTCCCGGCGGACCCCGCCAAGAGCCGCGACGTGAAGGCGGCCGAGCAGATCCAGGTCGCCTACGGCGACGGTGTCCTGCGTATCGAGGCCGCGCCGGCGAGGAACCGGATCCTCGGCAGCGGCTCCGGGGCCGTCGAGGTGACCGTCCAGCTGCCCGCCGGCTCCCGCGTCGAGGCGAAGGCCGCCGCCGCCGGCTTCCGGGGCGTGGGACGGCTCGGCGACGTCACCTTCGAGGGGGCGCAGGGCTCGGTCAAGCTCGACGAGACCGCCGGCACCCGCCTCACCCTCCTCGCCGGCGACATCGCGGTCGGCCGCATGGGCGGCCCCGCCGAGATCAGCACCCAGCAGGGCGACATCCGGATCACCGAGGCCCTGCACGGTACGGTCACGCTGCGCACCGAGCACGGTGACATCGAGATCGGCGCCGCTCACGGAGCCTCCGCCTCCCTGGACGCGGGCACCGGCTACGGCCGCATCCACAACGCGCTGAACAACACCGACGGCGCCGCCGCCGGCCTGACCATCCACGCGACCACCGCCTACGGCGACATCACCGCCCGCAGCCTCTGAATCCCAAAAGCCCCGGACGTCCTGGAAAGGGAGCACCTCTCATGACCACCATGGCCATCGCGGCGAACGGTCTGCGCAAGTCCTACGGCGACAAGCTGGTCCTCGACGGCATCGACCTGGCCGTCGCGGAAGGCACGATCTTCTCCCTGCTGGGCCCGAACGGGGCGGGCAAGACGACCGCGGTGAAGATCCTCTCCACGTTGATCAGGGCGGACGGCGGTCAGGCGCAGGTCGCCGGCCACGACCTGGCCCGTGAGGCGCAGGCGGTCCGGGCCGCGATCGGGGTCACCGGCCAGTTCTCGG
>NZ_JBFAXA010000018.1:0-156441 GCF_040689265.1 Streptomyces sp. NPDC052012 | reverse complement strand
CGGCGGGCCGGGGCCCGGACGGCGGCGCGGGGGCGACCGGTGCGCCGGCGAAGAACTCGGGGGGCTCGGCGCCGCCGGGAGCCGGGGGCGGGACGGGCGGCCCGCCGTAAGCCGCAGGGAGCGGGGGCAGCGGGGAGCCGCCGGCGACCGACGGGGCGGCGGAAGGGTCGGCGGCAGCCCCGGCCGCGGAGCCACCGGCGTGGGCCGCGGCGGCGGGGACGGCGGCCGACCCCCGCGGAACGGGCCGGGACCGTGCCGCGTCGTACCCGGCGAACAGATCGGCCAGCCCCGCCGGAGGCTCGCGCCAGCCGGAGGACGCGGGGGCCGGCTGGCTCCGCCCGATCCGGAGCGAACGGAGCCGGGGGAGATCGGTGCGCCGCCGCAGGTCGGCGGTGGCGAAGGCGATGCGCACACCGGTCCAGTCCTCGCCCGTGCGCTGGGCGACCGAGGCACGCAGCACCAGACGCCCGTCGCCGTCGCCCTGGCGATGCGTGAGCCGGTAGGCCGGTACCCACACGGCACCGGGCACCCCGTACTCGACCTCCACCTCCACCTCGCCGGCGTCACCCGTGCCGTCGAGGGTCAGCACCGCGCACATCGCTGTCTCCACGTGCGCCGACGGTGTGTCGGTCGAGGCGCGGGACTGCCGGTCCACCGCGACGGTGAGCTCGTGCTCGACCTGGCGCAGCGCCTCCTCCAGCTCGGCGAGGCGGGCGTGCAGCCCGGTCAGCCGCTCGTCGACGAAGTCGGCGAGCTCCAGCCAGGCGTCGACCGGAGTGCGCCGGTGCGGATCGTCCCGTCTGCGGGCCGGCGGGACCGGGCGCAGCGCCCTGATCTCCTCGATCAGCCCGAGGTGTCGGTCCCGGCGCGCCTCGGCCGCCGCGTGCGCGTCGCGCAGCCGGTCCACCTCGCGCCGCAGCGCGTCGGCCGTGTCCTCGCCGAGCGGCTCGGCCTCGGCCTCCACCCGCGCCTGAGTGACGCGCACCCCGGAGCCGCCCAGGACACGCGCCCGCAGCGAGCCGGGGTCCAGCGAGCGGGGCAGTCCTGTCACGCGCAGGCGTCCGCCGGCCGGCACCCGGCCCCGCGCCAGGCGGCGGCAGAGCGCGCCCTGCGCATACACCACCACCGAGTCGAGTGCCGATTCCCACGCCTCGCCGTCCGCCTCAACCGCCATGCCGTTCCCCACCCCAGCCAGGTCTCATGCCGAGGGCAGCCTACGCCGGGCGGAGCACGCACCGTTACGGAGCACGGGAGTTGCGATGCTCTCCGGGCGCGGTGTCACGGAGCCCAGGGTGCCTCCACGGCCCAGGTCGTGTCCTCGGCGAACGTGGCCGGGAGCCGCGCGTTGTCGCGCCCTCCCGGCGGGTCCCCTCGCCGCCGGACGGCACGTGCCGCATCGTGGGTGGGGGCGGCCGCCCCGCCGGTGGCCGGCCGTGCCTGCCTCGCGTGCTGCAGCAGGGGCGCCTGTGAGGTAGGCAGGTAGAGGGAGTGAATGCGATGAGCCGAGCGGAGCAGCGCTTCGGGCGGGCGGGCGCGGAGGACGGGGCCGCGGGTCCGAGCGGCCTGATGGACCTCCTGGGCGTCGCCGCGGTCCTCGTGGAGCCCGACGGCCGGATCGACATGTGGAGCCCGCAGGCGGAGGAACTGTTCGGCTACGCGTGCGCCGAGGCCGTCGGGGAGTACGCCGCGCCGCTGCTCGTGCACCCCGAGCACCGCGCCTCGGCGATGAGGCTGTTCGCCCAGGTGATGGTCACCGGCCGGGAATGGGCCGGAGCCTTCCCCATCCGGCACAAGGACGGCAGCACCCGGACCGTGGAGCTGCGCACCATGCGGCTGACCGACAGCCTCGGCGACCACTACGCCCTGGGGCTGGCCACCGACCGGGCCACCCTGCGGCAGATGGAACGCAAGCTCGCCCTGTCCGAACGGCTGGTCGCCCAGGCTCCGATCGGACTGTCCGTCCTCGACACCGAGCTGCGCTACCTGGCCGTCAACCCCGCCCTGGCGGCCATGGACGGCGTCGACCCCGCCGACCACGTGGGCCGGCGCTTCCGGGACGTCCTGCCCGCCGAGCCGTACGCGAGCGTCGAGACGGCGATGCGGCAGGTCCTGGCGGGCGGCGTTCCCGTGGTGGACCAGCTGGTGGTGGGTCCGACGGCCGTCGCACGGGACGACGAGCGGGCCTGGACGATGTCGCTGTACCGGCTGGAGGACCACCGCGGGCACGTGCTGGGGATCGCCAACGTGGTCGTCGACGTCACCGACCGCTTCCAGGCGGCCCGGCGAGCCGACCGGGCCCAGCAGCGCCTGCGCCTGGTGGCCAGCGGCTCCTCCCGCATCGGCACCACGCTCGAGGTGGAGCGCACCGCGCAGGAACTGGCCGACGTCCTCGTGCCCGACCTGGCCGACATGGTCGCGGTGGACCTCCTGGACTCCGTCCTGCAGACCGGCCGCACGGGCCTCGGCGACGGTCCGGCGCTGTTCCGCGCCCTCGCGGTGAAGACCGCCTACCCCACCGACGCCGCCCAGGCGATCGTCCCGCCGGGCCACCTCACCACGTACCACGCCGACCACCCGGCCGCCCGCGCCATCCGCACCCGCCGTCCCCAGCTGATCACCCACCTGGAAGGCGACTTCTCCCGCATCGCCACCGGTCCCGAGGCCGCCCGCCTGCTCGCCGGGGCCGGCGTCCACACCGACATGACCGTGCCCCTCATCGCCCGCGGCGAGATCATCGGTGTGATGGGCCTGGCCCGTGCCCGCAATCCGGTCCCGTTCGACGAGGACGACGTCGCCCTCGCCGGCGAACTCGCCTCCTCCGCGGCGCTGAGCATGGACAACGCCGTCCTGCACCAGCACATCCGCAGCGCGGCCGAGACGCTGCAGCGCAACCTGCTCCCACGGCTCTCACCCCGCCATCCCGGCCTGGAGGTCGCCGCCCGGTACCGGCCCGCGCAGGCTTTCAGCGAGGTCGGCGGCGACTGGTACGACGCCATCGCCCTCGACGGCGACCGCACCGCGCTCGCGGTCGGTGACGTGATGGGCAGCGGCATCCCGGCCGCCACCACCATGGGCCGGCTGCGGACCGCCACCTCCACCCTCGCCGACCTGGATCTCGGCCCGGCCCGGATCCTCACCCACCTCGACAGGATCACCCGCAGTCTGGACCCGTACATCGCCACCTGTCTGTACGCGGTCTACGACCCGCACGAGCACCGCCTGGACGTGGCCTCCGCCGGTCACCTGCCCCCCGTCCTCATGCGGGCGGGCCGGCCGCCCCAGCTCCTCGACCTGCCGCTCGGCACCCCCCTGGGCGTGGGCGGCGTCCCCTTCGAGACGACCACCCTCGAGCTGCACCCGGGCGACCAACTGGCCCTGTACACCGACGGGCTGGTCGAGACCCGCCACGATCCCATCGACGAACGCCTCGACTTCCTCCTGCGCCAGCTGTCACCGCCGTACGGCACCGTGGAGGAGACCTGTGACCGGCTGCTCCGGCACCTCCCGCACCCCGCCGGGCACGACGACGTGGCACTGCTCGTCGCCGGCGCCCAGCCGCTGCCGGCGTCCCGCGGCACCGGCCCGCGCCCGCCCGGCGGCCGGTGACGCGCCGGCGCTCGTCACGCGGTGGGGGAGGCGGCGGGCGTACGGCCCGCCAGCACGTCCTTCAGCCGCTCGGTGCCCTGCCGCACGGCCGCGTCCACGGACTCCTTCTCGCCGCCGTCCAGGCCCCCGGCCGTGACGGTGATCGCGTCGGAGCCGACGCGTACGACGCCGACGTCCAGGGTGAGCGTGGCGGGCGCGCCGCCGGCCGTGCCCGTCACCGTCACGCGCAGCCCCTGCCGGGCGTCGCCCTCGTCGGGCAGCGAGTCCTCGACGACCTGGACGGTGCGTTCGTCGCCCCCGGAGCCGGTCGCGGTGAACCGGTCGCACTTGTCCGGCAGCTTCCCGAGCCAGTTCAGCGAGTCCTCCAGGCTGCCCCGGTCGTAGGCGGCCACCTGGTACAGCAGCCTCGAGTCGCTCTGCGTGAAGCCGGTGAGCGCGGACGCGCCCGACGGCTTGCCCAGCAGGTCCTCGCTGTAGAGGCCGTCGAGCAGCCGCTGGCAGTCGGCGGCGTCCGTCTCGCCGGTGAGCAGGTCGTCCACGTCGACCCGGCCGACCAGCAGGCTGTCGCGCCAGTCCTCGGCCCGGTCCGCCCGCGTCCAGTCGTCCTCGATGTCGGCCTCGGTGATCAGTGCCGCCCGCGCGCCGGCCTCCGTCAGGTCGCCGGAGGGGGTGGTGGTGCTCCGGGCGGCGGGCGCGGCGGCCCGTGACTCCCCCGGGGTCGCGGACGCGGAGACGCCGGCGGTCCGGGTCTCCTCGTCCGCGCCGTCGGAACAGGACGCGGTGGCCAGCAGAGCTCCCGCCGTCAGCACGACGGCGAGGACACGGACGGTGCGGGACGGACGACGGGTCATGAAACGGGCCTCCTGGCAGCACGGACGTGTGCCCCCAGCGCACCACCGGCCCGCAACGCCTACCAGCGCACACGGCCGTACGGGTGAGCCCGCGACGGGGTCACCCCGGCCCGGTGCGGCCGGCCGGCGAGGCCGGGGTCCCGAGGCGACGCCTCAGGAAGGGCTCCTGGGACAGTACGGCGCCCACGGTGAGGCTGACGGCGACGGCCACCGACACGACGATGAGCCAGGACAGCAGAACGAACACGGACCCGGCGGAACCGTACTCGGCCAGCGCCCGGTTGAGCGCCCGCGGCATGTAGAAGTGCGCGGTCACCGACAGGCCGCCGACCGCGACGGCCGTGATGACGGCCCCCGGCAGGAGGGGCCACCAGCGGACGGAGCCCAGCAGCAGGTGCTGGGTCCACCACCACATCGCCGTCTGCATGACCAGGACGACGGGAGCGGCCACCAGCGTGCCCCCGTCGACACCGTTGTGCAGCAGCCCCTGCAGCACCAGCGCGCAGATCCACAGGACGATCCACGCCAGCCACCGCCACGGAGCGACCTTCGTCTCCGTCCGGGGGAGCAGCCAGACCCGTCTGCACAGCCGTTGCACCGCACGGCTCACCGCGGTGGCCGACAGCAGCACCATCAGACCGCCCACCACCCCGGTCGCCTGGCGCAGATCGTCGCTCGGAGGCTTGAACGCCTGCTCCATCTGGGCCTTCGCCTCGCCGGTCAGGCCGAAGACGGCACTGATCGACGCGGTGATCTGCTCCCGCACCGCTGCGGGCGCGTACGCGCTCAGCACGAACAGCAGCGGAACGGCGGTCAGGAAGCACTGCGCGGCGATACGGGTGGCCGAGTCGAAGATGTTCACCGCCACCATGCGGTCCACGAGCCCGGTGACCACCGGGAACCGGATCTGCACCCGCTCGTGGACGGCCTTCTTCCAGGCCGCCAGTTTCCGCGTCCGGCCACGCCACCATGACCCGCTCAGCACGGAGCACCCCCGCCGACGGCTGCCGACGACGTCGCCGCCTCGTGTGCCCTCGTCACCATCGACCCGCTCCTTCCCACCCACAGACTGCGCGACGCGACGGGCCACGGCACCCGCGGCACCTCATGGCGTTCGTCCTGGTGGTGGCGTCCCGCCGGAGGGCTGCGGACGGGGCGCGCCTGCCTCGCGGGACGGAGGGCGTGCTGCGTGACCGTGAGCGAGCGGTCGAGGCCGTCGGCGGTCGTACCGCACCGGCGCCCGCGGCCTTGTCACCGTCCGACGAGCGGAGATATAACGTTGCAAAATGCGAGCGTGAGGGCTCGGCGGGCGCACGGCCGCAGGCGACGGGCACCACCGCTGACGGCCGCTCACGCCGGGCTCCGGAAGGGGAGCCGTGCGGGTCAGCCTCAAGGACGTTGCCGCGCACGCGGGTGTCTCCGTCAAGACCGTCTCCAACGTGGTGAACAACTACCAGCACGTCACCCCCGCCATGCGCGAGCGGGTCCAGCGGTCCATCGACGCCCTCGGCTACCGGCCCAACCTGACCGCCAGGCATCTGCGCAAGGGCCGCACCGGCATCATCGCGCTCGCCCTGCCCGAGCTCGGCAACCCCTACTTCGCCGAACTCGCCGCGGCCGTCATCGACTCCGCCGCCGAGCACGACTTCATCGTGCTGCTCGACCACACCGGCGGTCGTCGCGAACAGGAGATCCTGGTCAGCCAGGGATTCCGGGCGCGGGTCATCGACGGGCTCATCCTCAGCCCCATCGAGCTGGAGACCGACGATCTGCGTGAGCGCACGGAGACCGTACCGCTGGTGCTGCTCGGCGAGCGCGAGTACGACCTGCCCTACGACCACATCGCCATCGACAACGTCGCCGCCGCCCGTGCCGCCGTACGGCATCTGGTCGGCCTCGGCCGCCGGGAAGTGGCCTTCATCGGCGCCCGGCGCGGCCGCAGCGAGCCCGCGCAGCTCCGCGCCCGCGGCTGGCGCGAGGAACTGACCCGCGCCGGACTGCCCGCCGACGACGGGCTCGTCGCCGCCACCGACGGCTGGGGGCACGCGGACGGGGCCGCGGCCATGACGCGCCTGCTGGACGCGGGACGCCGCCCCGACGCGGTGTTCGCCTACAACGACCTCATGGCCATCGGCGCGATGCGCGTCCTGCACGAGCGAGGGCTGCGGATCCCCGAGGACGTCGCGGTGGCCGGCTTCGACGACGTCGTCGAAGGGCGCTTCGGCGCGGTGACACTGACGTCCGTGTCGCCGGACAAGGAAGCCATCGGCAGGCTGGCCGTCGAGTCGGTGCTGGCCCGCCTGACCGGTGAGGCCCCCGAGCCTCGGCGCATCACGGCCGCGTACCGCCTGGTCGAGCGGGAGAGCACGCTGGGACGCGCGGCGGCGCGGGACTGAGCCGGCGCAAGCGCTTTCACTCCGTGAGCCTGTGTGCACAGGGGGTTCGCAGCAGGTGGATGCCCCCGCCGGCGCGGGGGCATCCACCTGAGCCCTCGGATGTGGGCCGCAGCCGTTACGCCTGTTCCTGCTGCTCCTCGATGGCCGCCGGCCGCAGCTGCGCGGCACGGATGCGGTCGACGTCGAGCTTCAGGCTGCGGTCGAAGCGGTAGATGCCGTTCTGCTCCTGGAAGACGTCGGTCAACTGGGTGTAGCAGTAGCCGAACATGTGCGGGTCGCGCAGCAGCACCTCGACGAGTCCGCTGAACCGGGCGTGGAACTCCTCCTCGTCGCGGACCCGTTCACCGTAGCCCCAGGAGACGGTGCGGTCGTCGCCGGACCGGTCGGCCGCGGCCTCCGGGTCCCACCAGATGCCGCCGAACTCGCTGACGAAGTACGGCTGGCCGCGGTAGGGGACCGAGTAGGGCGTGCCGTTCTCATGGGTGTTGACGAACGGCTCGTCCTTGGCGAGCCCCGACATCAGCTGCCGGAACGCCTCCGGGTCCTGCTCGTAGTGGTGGGAGTCGTAGATGTCGGTCTCCGGGACCCGGTGGGCGTAGCCGGACGCGTCGATCACCGGCCGGGTGGTGTCCATCGCCTTGGTGGCCAGGAACATCGCCCGGGTCACGTCGTCGAGCTGAGTGATGCGGTCGTGGAGCTTCTGGTAGGTCTCGTTCAGCGGACACCAGCCGATGATCGAGGGGTGCGAGTAGTCGCGCTCCAGGGCTTCCAGCCACTGGGCGACGTAGGAGGCGTCGGGTTTCTGGTTGTCGCCGGAGGAGCCGCCCGTCTCGCAGCCCCAGTCCCCGAACTCGCCCCACACCAGATAGCCGAGTCGGTCGGCGTGGTACAGGAAGCGCTCCTCGAAGACCTTCTGGTGCAGACGTGCGCCGTTGAAGCCCGCAGCCATGGCGAGCTCGATGTCCCGCACCAGCGCCTCGTCGCTCGGCGCGGTCATCAGCCCGTCCGGGTACCAGCCCTGGTCGAGGACGAGACGCTGGAAAACCGGACGCCCGTTGAGGGTCACGGCCTTGCCGCGCAGGCCGACGGAGCGCAGCCCCGCGTAACTGTCCGCGCTGTCGGTCACCCGGCCGTCGGCGTCGAGGAGTTCGAGCCGCACGTCGTACAGGAAGGGGTCGTCCGGGCCCCACTCGCGCCGCCGGTCGTCCGGCACCGGCAGATACAGGCGCGGGGCGAGGTCCAGGTCGGCGCGTGCCTCGGCGCGGCTGACCTCGCCGGCGCCGTCGCTGAGCACGGCCCGCACCCGGTACCCCGGCCGGTTGCCGGACAGGGGCAGTTCGAGGTGGAAGGCGGACCCCGCGAGGTCGGGGGTGATCCGGGGGCGCCGCAGGTGCAGCTCGGGGACGGGCTCCAGCCAGACGGTCTGCCAGATGCCGGTCACCCGCGTGTAGTTGCAGTCGTGGTTGGCGTACTGGACGGCCTGCTTGCCCCGTGCCTGCGGTCCGGACTTGGGGTCGCGGGCCCGCACGGTGACGATCACCTCCTTGCCCGCCCCCGCGATGTCGCCGAGGTCGGCGGTGAAGGGGGTGAAGCCGCCGCGATGCCGGGCCACCTCCTTCCCGTCGGCCCACACGGTGGTGTCGTGGTCGACGGCGCCGAAGTGCAGCAGCACGCGCCGTCCGGCCCACGCCGCCGGCAGGGTGACGGCGCGCCGGTACCAGACGGCCTGGAGGAAGTCCGTGTCACCGATGCCGGACAGCTCCGACTCGGGAGGGAAGGGGACCAGGATCTCCTCGCGCAGCTCCCGGCCGAGCAGACCGCGTTCGAGGCCGCTGTCGCCCCGGTCGGTCTCGAACCGCCAGACGCCGTTGAGGTTGAGCCAGTCGCGCCGCACGAACTGCGGGCGCGGGTACTCCGGACGCGGTACGGAGTGAGAGGGCACACATGCTCCAGTCGATCGGTGGGCGGGCCGGGACGGCCGCGCCCGTGGATGAGCGAGGGGACGAGGTCAGGAACCGCCGAGGCCGGTGGTGGCCACGGAGTTGACGATGCGGCGCTGGAAGAAGAGGAACACCACGATCAGTGGCAGCGCCGCGAGCAGCGCGGACGCCATGGACTGCGCGTACTGGATGCCGTACGCGTCCTTCACGGTGGCCAGACCCACCGGAAGTGTCATCAGGTCGGAGTCGTTGGTGACGATGAACGGCCACAGGAAGTTGTTCCACGCCCCGATGAACACGAAGATCGCCACGGCGGCCACGATCGGCCGCGACAGCGGAAGCACGACCGACAGGAACACCCGGAACTCCGACGCGCCGTCGATGCGGGCGGCGTCCTGCAACTCCCGGGGGATGCCGTCGAAGAAGCGCTTGAGGATGAACACCATCATGGGCGCGACCACCTGCGGCAGGATGACCCCCGCATAGGTGTCCACCAGGTCGAACAGCAGCATCTGCTCGAACAGCGGCACGATGAGCAGCTGCGGCGGGATCAGGATGGCGGCGACCGTGACGCCCAGCAGCATCCGGCGACCGCGGAACGTGCCGCGGGAGAAGCCGTACGCGGCGAGCGTGGAGACGGCCACCGTGATCACCGTGACCAGCGCCGCGATCAGGAAGCTGTTGAAGGCCCACAGGGTGACGTTGCCGCGTTCCAGGATCTGGCGGTACGCCTCCGTCGTCAACGCGCCCTTGAACGGCGACAGTCCGGGGGTGGCCACGTCCTGCTCGCTCTGCACGGACGTGGCGATCGCCCACACGAAGGGCACCAGCCAGACGGCCGCCAGGACGACCAGCGCGGTCCCGGCCAGCACGCGCGGCAGCCGGCCGTGGCCGAGGAGGAGGGGCGACCCGGCCGCGTCACGGGGTGGCCGGGGGCGCCGTGGGCGCAGGGGGGTGGAGATGGCGGACACGGTCAGTCCTCCCGGCGGAAGAGGCGGAGCTGCACGAGCGAGACGACGATCACGAGCGCGAAGAACAGATACGAGACGGCGGAGGCGTAGCCGAGCCGGTAGCCGGTGAAGCCGACGTCGTAGACGTACTCGAGGATCGGGCGGGTCGAGCCGTTGGGGCCGCCCTTGGTGAGGATGTAGATCTGGTCGAACACCTTGAGCGAGGCGAGGATCTGCAGCATCGCCACCAGCGCGGTGGTCCTGCGCAGCTGCGGCAGCGTGATCGACCACAGCCGCCGCCAGGCACCGGCGCCGTCCAGGGCGGCGGCCTCGTCGTACGTCGACGGCAGCGACTGGAGCGCGGCGAGGTAGAGCAGGAAGTTGAAGCCGATCGTCCACCAGACGGTGAGCGCGGCCATCGACCACATCGCCACGGACTCGTCGGACAGCCAGCCGACGGGCTCCACTCCGAGCGCCCCGAGCAGCTGGTTGCCGAAGCCGAGGTCCGGCTGGTAGAGCCACGCCCAGATCAGGGTCACCACGGTCACCGGCAGCAGATACGGAGCGAAGAAGGCCAGCCGCCAGGCCCACTGCCCGGCGATGCCGCTGTGCACCAGCAGCGCCATCGCCAGCGCGATCAGCACCAGCGGCACGCTCGAGACGGCGGTGAACAAGAGCGTGTTGCCGAGACTGCTCCACACGTCCGGGTCACCGAACGCCTCGGCGTAGTTGTCGAATCCGACGAAGCTCGTCGCGCGCAGGGCCAGCGAGGTGTCGGTGAGACTCATCCAGAGCCCGTGCACGACGGGCCACACCAGGAACAGGCCGAAGACGAGCAGGAACGGCAGGACGAAGACGAGTCCGGAGCCCGAGGCGGTGGAGGTGCCGCCGCGGCCTGTGCGGAGACGGCCGCCCGGCCGTCGGGTCCCCGGGCCGCTGTGCGCCTCGGTCCCCGGGGGTGCGGTGGTTGCCATGGGATCGCTCCTTCTCCTCGTCAGGCCACCGGGTTGGGCTGCCGCAGCAGCGTGTCCGCCTCGCGGACCATCTGGCGCACCGCCTTCTCGGCGGTGGTGTTGCCCAGCAGCGCCGACTGCAGGGGCTGGGACATCCGGTTCTGGAAGTTCGACCCGGCCCCGGTGAACCAGTTCGGCGGGTCGAGCACCGCCACCTCGGCGGCGTCCGCGTACGAGGACTGCGGATCGAGCGCGGCGTACTCCGGTTCCTCCAGCACCGGCTGGTAGGCGGGGATGTGTCCGGCGGTGGCCCAGGTCAGGCTCTGCTTGACGATCTCCGCCACGTACCGGTGCGCCTCGCGTCGCCGCCGCGGGTCGGGGTCGTCCTGGTGCGGTAGGACGAAGGCGTGGCTGTCGGTGTAGACGGCCGGCTTGTCGAAGACCTGCGGGAAGGGCGCGGCACCGAGGGGAATACCGGATTTCTTCAGGTTCGGCAGCTCCCACTCGCCCAGCATGACCATGCCGCCGCGGCCGCCGAGGAAGCCGGCCACCGCCCCGTTGTAGTCCAGGTTGTTGGGGTTGGTACGGCCGTCGAAGAGCTGCTGCATGAACGTCACGACGCGGACCGCGGCGTCGACGTCGATCTCCGGTGGCCCTCCGTCGGGCAGGGAGAAGGACGCGCCGGTCTGTGCGTACAGGGCGGCGAACTGCCGCCAGTTCTGCGCCGTGTCGGTGACGTGGCCGAACAGGACGCCCGACTTCCCGGTCGCCTCGGCGAGCGCCTTGCCCGCGTCCAGGAACGCCTCGGGCGAACCCATGGGGGCGAGTTCCCCGGAGGAGTCGAGGAGTCCGGCGGTGTCCGCCACCTCCTTGTCGTAGAACACGATGAAGGGGTGCACGTCCAGCGGGATCGCGTACACGGTGTCGTCGTGCCGGGTCCGCGCCCACACCGCGGGCGTGAAGTCCCGCTCGGTCACGCCGAACTCGGCGAGCAGGTCCAGGTCGAAGGGGTCCAGCAGGCCGCCGGGGGCGTAGCCGGCCAGCCGGGACAGATGGAGCACGGCCACGTCGGAGGCGCGGCCTCCGGCGGCCGCCATGGCGAGCTTGGTGTAGTAGGACGGGCCCCAGTCCAGGATCGTCCGGTCGACGTCGAAGCCCCGGGGGCCACCGGAGACGGCCTTGATCATGTCGTCCATCAGCAGACCGTCGCCGCCCTGGAACAGGTCCCAGACGCTCAGGTCCGAGGCGCCGGAGGCGGAGGCCGGTGAGGCGCAGCCGGACAGCGGTCCGGCGGCGAGCAGCGCACCGGCCGCGGCCAGGCCGTTGCGCATCAGCCGGCGGCGGGAGAGTCCGGGCAACGGATCGGACGAGCGCCCGGCTTCCGGGACAGGGGGTCGGAGAGACATCACGGACCTTTCGACGGCCGGACACGCCTGAACGAGCCGGCGGCGGGCCACGGCGGACGTGGATCACCGCGTTCGGCAGGAGGGGAAATGCGGGTGACGCGATGCGACGCTGCGTTTTTACATCGATGTACATTGGGCTGTAAAGAGTTCGGGACGACCGTCCGGAAAGATGAACGTCGGCCGCGGGGCCTGCCTTCGGAGACGGGACACGCCGGGACGTAGACTCGGCGGCGGCGAGGGGCAGGGAGGTCGCGGTGGCACGGCCCAGCATCAAGGACGTCGCACGGCACGCGGGAGTGTCGGAGAAGACGGTCTCCAACGTGATCAACGACTACGTGCATGTCTCCGACCGCACCCGGCGCGCGGTCCAGGAGGCGATCGAGCACCTCGGCTACCGGGTGAACCTGGCCGGCCGGCATCTGCGCAAGGGCCGCACCGGCATCATCGCGCTGGTCCTGCCCGAGCTGGACATCCCGTACTTCGCCGAGCTCGCCCGGCATGTCATCCGCGAGGCCGAGGAGCGCTCCCTGACCGTGCTGATCCACCAGACCGGCGCGGACCGCGACCACGAACTGGCGGCGCTCACCGGGTTCGGCTCCACCTTCGTCGACGGCGTCATCCTCAGCCCGCTCGCGCTGACCGCCGACGACCTCAGCGGCCGTCCGCGCGGCGCGCCGCCGACCGTGCTGCTCGGCGAGCTGCTGGAGGAGGGCGCGGACCACGTCGCCATCGACAACGAGAAGGCCGCTCGCGAGGCGACCGAGTACCTGATCGGCCTCGGACGCCGGACCATCCTCGCCGTCGGCGGTCGGGACGAGCCGCACCACGGCACGGCACGGGCGCGCACGCTCGGGTACCGCGCCGCCCTCGCCGAGGCGGGCATCGCCTTCGATCCGGCGCTGCTGCTGCCCGTGGCGTCCTTCCGGATGCCCGACGGCGCCGCGGCGGTGGCCCGCGCCCTCGGCGACGGCCTGCGCCCCGACGCGCTGCTGTGCCTCAACGACCAACTGGCGCTGGGCGCGTTGCGGACCCTGCACGAGCACGGGGTCCGGGTCCCGGAGGACGTCGCCGTCATCGGCTTCGACGACGTGGAGGGCGGACGGTTCAGCATCCCCACGTTGAGCACGGTGGCGCCCGACAAGGCGGCGGTCGCCAAGACGGCGGTGGAGCTGCTGCGACGCCGCATGGACGAGGCGTCGGGGGCGGCCGGGGCGGACGACGCCGCCGCGACCGCCGACCGGTCACCCAAGGACCTGCGGGTGCCGCACCGTCTCGTGCTGCGGGAGAGCACCGAGGGCCGCCCCGGCGCCGTCCGCTGATCAGAGACGCTGCGGGCACACCCGGCGCCCCGGCTCCGACGGCAGGCCCCGACGCTCGTCCTCGCTCAGGTCACGGCCGAGGACCGCACACAAGTGGCGTCTCCACAGCGCCGGGTCGAGCCGGAACACGTCCATGCCCCCTCCCTCCACCTGACGCAGTACGGTCCGGCCGTCCCCGGAGAGCGAGAAGAAGACCTGCTCCTGCGAGAAGTCGTAGGAGTCGAGGCGGTCGAGGTCGTCGAAGTGGATGAAGCGTACGGAGGTGCCGTTGGCGACGACGTAGCCGGTGTCGCCGACCGGCCGCAGCTGCGACTGGTCCCCTCTCAGAGCGGGCCCGAGCGGTCCGAGCACCCTGCGCGCCGTACCACCGGTCACCGACCAGCCTTCGTACAGACCGCCCATGGTCGCGACCAGCGCGTGCCGCCCGTCGCCCGTGAAGCCACCGGCGATGAAGTCGTCACCGAACCGGACACGAAGGGACCTGTTCTCCCTGCCGGTACGGCGGTCGACGGCGTGGACCGTCGGCCGACCCTGCACATGGACCAGCAGATGACCCGGCTCCGGATGGGCCCGGACGAAGAACCGCGGTGACGGCTGCTCGCTCAGGCCGAGTTCACGGGCATCGATGGTCTTCTCCAGCCGCAGCCCGTTGCGCGCGTTCCACTGTTCGATGCGGCTGCCGGAGACCGTCAGGAGCTCGTCGTCGTCGAGGAATCCGAAGAAGGGCGTGGCGTCCGTGCCCGGTTGTGCCGGTGGGGGCGGGGCGATCGTGATCTCGGCGACCCGGCGCAGCGACGGAAGGGACCGGATCACCACCTTGTCGCCCGTGACCAGGTCGGCCAGCAGTGTCTCGGAGTCGTTGACCTGCATCCGTGGCGGGGGTCCGGTCAGGGGCGCCTTCGACGCCTCCCGGGCCACCCGGCGCAGAACCCTGAGCCTGCCGCCGGTCGTCAACTCCCTGGTGTCCGCCAGGGTCAGGCGTTCTCCGTGATCGCCCTGGTGCGCGAGCATCCTGTCGCCGTCGTCGATCAGCACCGGAGGACCGACGACATCGAAGACGTCCGTGTGCATGGGCCGGGCGACCACCGCGCTCGCGTCCCACACCAGGGCGACCGGCGTGTCGCGGCTGCCGAGGAGGGGCAGGCCGGTCGCGTGCCCGAAGAAGGGGCCGGTCATCTCCTTCGGCGTCGCGTCTTCGCTCGTGCCCAGGAGGGTCCACCGGCTGCCCCCGTGATGGACGGCGATGAGGCTGCCGGTGCGGTCCACGGCCACGTGGCCGCACAGGAACTCGGAATCGGGCCGGTGGCGCACCAGCTCCCGCCCGTCCGCGACCCGTACGGCCCGGTACACGACGGGTTCGCCGCCCGAAGCGCCCCGGCAGACGGCCAGCACCCGTCCGTCGCCCGACAGCGCGCTCTGGGCCACCTCCGCCGACAGGGCCACGTCGCGTGCCAGGGTGCGAGCCCTGCCGGTGCCGAGGTCCACCGCGGCCACCGCGACGCTCGTCTCCCCGGGGTCCTGGAGCTGCGCCACCAGCGTGTCCCCGTCCGGCCCGAAGGACACCCCGTGGGCGTGCCGAGGCTGGGCGGGAAGCCTGCGGGCGCGGCCCCTGTCCAGGTCCCACAGCCACAGCCGTCCGTCGTCCGACACCGTGGCCACACGGCGGGCGTCGGGTGAGAAGCCGGCCGTGCCGGTGGGGGACACCTCGGTGTTCTCCACCCGCTCCGGATTGCGGAAACCCGCCGCCCGGACGGTCCTGCGCGGACCGAGCACCCGGCCCGCCGAGGGATCCACCTCGTGCCAGGACACCGTGTTCTGACGGGACGACAGGTAGGCGATGCGGCGCCCGTCCCGGCTCACCAGGGGGACGACGGCGTTCACCGCGAGCCGGAGATGAGTGCGCACCACCGCACCGGTGGGCCGGCGCACGAACAGGGTCGCGCGCCCTCGCTCCGTCGTCACCAGGGTCACCGCGCCGTCGCCGCTGGTCGCCACCCCGCGGATCTTGCCCTCCGCGCCGCTCAGCATCCAGGCAGCCTCCTTCAACGCCTCGTAGCGGCGCAGCAGCGCGCTACGGGCCTCATGAGTGGGCGAGGTGTCGTAGGCGGCGATCGCGGCCAGGGAGGCCAGACCGGGATCCCGCGTCGCCTGCTCGTCCGAGAGGACGGCCAGCGCACGGGACTTGGCCTGCGCGTCCCGCTCCTCGCTGATGTGCGACTGGTACACGAGGAAGGTGCCCAGTCCCGCGACGAGCGCCAGCACCAGGGCGACGGCCGTCCAGGCCGTCCTGGCCCGCGTCCGCGCCGCCCGCCGGCGCCGGCGGGCACGCGTCAGGAAGTCCCGTTCCGCGGCGGTGAGTTCGTCCTCCCGCTGCGCGAGCCGGCTCTCGAGCACGCCGAGCTGGACCGGGCCGGGCAGGAGGTCGGGGGACTGCTGCCCGCGGGTCCAGCGGTCGAGGTCGTGGGCCAGCTCCGCGCGGGCCGCGAGGAACTGACCGTCCTCGGCGATCCGGTCCCGCAGTCTGTCCCACACGGTGATCAGCGCCTCGTGAGCGAGCTCGGCGGACTCCGGTTCGCCCTGGTCCCCGTGCAGTACGAGCAGCCGCCGCTCGGCGAAGTCCCGGGCGAGCGCCCAGCGGACCTCGCCCGCCTCCTGCCGGGTGAGCCTGCGCCGCAGCGGCGTCTCACTGCCGGGAAGCACCCGCACCAGTCCGGTGAGCAGGGCCAGCGCCTCGGCCTCGGCCTCGGCCGCGCCCGGCCCGCCCACGCACTCCGCCCAGACCCGGTCGGCGTGCCGCCTGAGCGCACCCAGGACGCCGCCCATCTCCTCGTACGCCGTCGTGAGCAGCCGCCCACCGGCCCGCCGCTCCCACAAGGTCCGCAGGACGAAGCCCAGCAGCGGCAGCACGCCCGGTTCGCTCCCCGCGTCGTCCAGGAGGCGCCGGACGAGCCCCGGGTCGTAGTCCACCGAGGGAATCCGTGCGACCGGCTTGGTGATCACCTCCTCGAGCTGCGCACGGGACATCGGCGTGAGCGGAAGCGTCCTGCCGCCGCGCAGCGCCGGCCCCAACAGGGGATGCCTCAGCACGGCGTCCATGAAGTCGGCCCGCAGGGTGACCAGGACCCGTGGCCCCGGGCCGGGCCGCTGCGGGAACAGCAGCTCCACGGCCTCCGCCACCTCCGTCTCCGTGCGGTCCAGCAGGGCCTCGGCCTGGTCCAGCAGGACGAGCAGCCGGCCGCTCCGCCTGCCGCGCAGCCGGTGCAGGGTGTCGCCGAGTCCGTACGCGGCGAGCATGCGCTCGACCTCGTCGACGCCCCCGGCCCGCTGGGGGCCCCGGGGAGCGTCCCGGACGGCTTCCCACAGCTCGACGGCGAGCGCGGCACGCGGGGACGACACCTTTCCGGCGTCCACCACCAGGACCTCGTACCCGTCCCGCCGCATCCGCGGCAGCACACCGGCTCGCGCGAGGGAGGACTTGCCGCACCCCGACGGCCCGTACAGCGTGACGGACGCACAGGGGCCCGACAGGGCCGTGACCACCTCGTCGATGTCACCGGCGCGCCCGAAGTAGACGTCCTCGTCGTCCTCCTCGTACGTCACCAGACCGCGGAAGGGCGAGGGAGGATCGAGGACCGGGACGAGCCCCGGGAGCTCCCGCAGCACGGTCTCCGTGTGCAGGACGAAGGCCTGGGCATCCGGCCCGACCTGCGCCGCCACGACCAGGCCGACCACCGCGTCCAGCTCGTCGTCCCACACGGGACCGCCGCTGAACCCCTCCCGGACATGGGTGGTCTGCCCGTCCGCGCGGGACAGTTGCAGCCATCCCTCGCTCGTCCGCCCGCCGAGCCGTCCGCGGAACCAGATCTCGCTCGGCTCGCCGCCGGTGAACCCCACGGCCCGCGCCCGGTGGTTCCACAGGTCCTTCGGCCACGCCATGGGCAGCGGACGCGCCCCGCCCGGGGCCGGGCCCCGCAACCGCAGGACCGCGAGGTCCCCGGTGCGGTCGGCCCGGATCGGCACCCAGTGAACGACCTCGGCGACACCGGGGTCCTCACCACCGCCCGCTGTGGCCAGGGGGAACGCGACCCGCACCGTCGTGCCGACGGCCACGGCCTCGTCGCGCGGCCGGTCCAGGGCGTCCGCCACGACATGGGCGCACGTCAGCACCAGGTCCTCGGTGACGAGGCAGCCGGCGCCGCCCAGGAAGCCGTCCTCGCCGCTGATCCGCACCACGCCCGCGGCCGGCAGCTGGTCCGCGCCGAATTGCGGCGGCCGGGTCCCGTGCGCGGTGTCCTGTCCCGTCATCCGGCGCAGGCCGCCGACTGTGCGGGGACACCGGACGGGTCCTGCGCGTCCTCGCGCCTGTTCCAGGTCAGGGTCACGGAGAAGTTCGCGGCGGTCGCCGTGCTCGCGATGACGACATCCGCCGCCGCGGACAGGGACACCCCGAACTCCAGCGTGATCTCGTCCGGAGCGCTCGCCAGATCCCTGAACCGCCCCACGAAGCTCTCGGCCACCGGCCGCACGGTGTCCAGCATCTGCCCGAACGACCGCTCGGCCCGCGCCACGGAACGGCCCCCTCGGCCCACCCGGACCAGGGTCTCGTCCACTTCACGGATCTGCACCCGGACCGCTTCGCCGCTGCCGTCGCCCAGGGGCACTTCGACCGTGTGGACCGGCCGATCACTCATCACAACCTCCGATGTCGGGAGGTCAGGATCGTAGGGACGGGCAAGGGAGGCGGGAGCCGGTTCGGCGTCACGTCACTCCTGCGGGTGGAGTGCTCCGTAGCGCTCCGCCCGCCGGTGACACAGGTTGGCCCGGCGCGCGTCGCCGCCGTAGTGCGCCAGCACCTTCGGGTCCATCACCCGGCGCCACAGCGGGGTCACCCACGCCAGCACGATCATCGAGGCGTAGCCGGAGGGCAGTTGGGGGGCCTCGTCGAAGTGGCGCAGGGTCTGGTACCGGCGCAGCGGGTTCGCGTGGTGGTCGGAGTGCCGCTGCAGCTGGTACAGGAAGATGTTGCTGGTGGTGTTGTTGCTGTTCCAGCTGTGGCGCGGGGCGACCCGCTCGTACCGCCCGTCCGGTCGGCGCTCGCGCAACAGGCCGTAGTGCTCGAGGTAGTTGACCGTCTCCAGCAGCAGGATGCCGCATGCCGCCTGGACGAGCAGGTAGGGCAGGACCACCGGCCCGAGGACGGCGGCGAGCGTGGCGAACACCAGGGCGGTCAGTCCCCACGCGGTCAGCACGTCGTTGCGGTACGACCAGGTGCGGTGCCGGCGCCGGTCGAGACGGCGGGCCTCCAGGCGCCAGGCCGACCGGACGCTCCCCGCGACCGTCCGCGGCAGAAACGCCCACAGGCTCTCACCGAGCCGCGAACTGGCGGGGTCCTCGGGTGTCGCGACCCGGACGTGGTGTCCGTGGTTGTGCTCGACGTAGAAGTGGCCGTACGCGGACTGGGCCAGCGCGAGGCGGGCCAGACGGCGTTCCACGGTCTCCCGCTTGTGCCCGAGCTCGTGCGCCGTGTTGATGGCGACACCGGCGACGACGCCCACCGTCGCGGCGAGCCCCAGCGCGTCCGGCACGCTCATGCCCTCGGACCACAGCAGACACGCGTACAGCAGTCCGGCGTACTGCAGGGGCAGATACAGGTACGTGCACCAGCGGTAGTAGCGGTCCTCCTTCAGCAGCCCGATCGCCTCGTCCGGGGGATTCTCCTGGTCCGGGCCGATCAGCGTGTCGAGCAGCGGGATGATCACGAAGGCGAAGAACGGCCCCCACCACCACAGCACCTCCAGGCCGCTGACGGCGACCAGCGCCGCGGCCTGGAAGGGCAGCGTGGGGACGGCGAGGCCGAGCAGCCACGCGTAGCGCTTGCGGTCACGCCAGGGCGTGCCGGCGGGGGATGCGGGGGGCGACGGCGACGGTGCGGTCATCGGCTGTGCTCCTTGCGGGCGTTCGGAAGGATCCGGAAGACGCGGCAGAGAGTGGCACCGGCGACCGTCGCTGACAATCGGGGACGCTCTGTCAATGTTTTGATGCGCCGTCAGCTCACGGCGCGGACGGATCCGTCGCCCGTGCCAGCACTCCCAGGGCCGCCGCGGTGATGAGCTCGGCCGACTCGCGCAAGCTGTGCTCGGGCGGAGGCAGCACGATGTGCGAGAGGGTCAGCCGCACGACGACGTCGGCCGCCTGGTCCGTCCGTACGGTGTCGAACTGCCGGTAGTGGGTCTGGCACCACGACCGCACCAGGAGCCGTGCGCCCGCGACCACCGGTTCCGAGCGCGCCGTCAGATAGGGCAGCAGCGAGTCCGTGCCGGCGCGGGCCGCCTTCACCACCGAGGCGACGAGCACGTTCTCCCGGGCCTCCCGCAGCGCGTACAGGATCGCGGTGGTCAGCGCGTCGGGCGCGCTCGGGGCCGGCTGCCGCAGGGCCCGGTCCACGCCCCCGAGGAAGCGTTCCGCCTCACGCCGCACGAGCGCCTGGCTCAGCCCGCCGCGGCTGCCGAACTCCTTGTACACCGTGGGCCGTGACACCTCGGCGCGGGACGCCACCTGCGACAGGCTCACGGAGTCCCAGCCCCTCTCCGCCGCCATGGCGCGTGCCGCGTCCAGGACGTCGTCGCGCATCTTCCTCCGCCACGCCTCGCGGGGCGGCAGGGCGGCCGCGGGGCCGTCCGGGCTCTCGGCGAACGACGTGTCCTCCACGGTGTCTCTCCTTGAGTGCGTCGGCGGGCCCGAAGCCCTCGCGGTCCGGTCCTCACGGGGCGGGCAGGATGCAGATGATGCAGTGCCGAGAGCACTTTGACGAAGCGTCAGAACGTTGACGCGGAGTCACCCTGGGCGCGGCTCGACCGGCATGGCACGCTGACCGTCGGCGGATTCCCCGTGTGCACATCCGCCGGTTGATGACGCGCCCGTGCCGCCGTTGTCCGTCCCTCCCGCAGCGGCACGGGCGCGGTCCGTCGGTCGTCAGATCCTGCGGTCGGAGACGGCCGGGGGCCGGGAGGCCGGTTCACCCGTCTGCTCGCCCGGTGCCTGGGCCTGGCCCGTCGCTGTGCCGCCGAGCAAGTGCTGCTGCTGTGACCTCGCTGACCTCGCTGGGCTCTGCAACGGGCCGGCCCCCGGGGCATGCACACGCATGCACACGCAAGCACCAGGTGCCCCCGGGCCGGCCGGCACCTCCAGCGGGCGCTGACCAGCGCCTCACGCCTCACGGCCGTCACCCCGCGGCAGCCCGACCGGTCGCCGCGTGGATCCGGGACGCGCCCGGGTGACGCAGCCACGACATAAACGGGGGCGGGAGGAATCCCCGCAGCAGTCGCCGGTAAAGAGGGCGTAATGCTAGAAATAGGGCATGGTCGGTCCTTCTCGCCGGTCCCGGACGAGAGCGGTGCCGTTCGGTGAGGGGCGGGGCTTCGGCGGGTCCCGCCACTCGGGGGCGCGGCATTCCTCCGGACGCCGCTTGGCGCCGTCCCTGAGCGTCCGTACGCTCGCCACGCAGGTCTTCCTGCTCCAGGTCCTCATCATGGTGGTGCTCGTGGCGGTGGCGGTCGCCGCCCTGGTCGTCCAAGGGCGGTACGACGCGGAGCGGGGCGCCAGCAACCGTGCCCTGGCCGCGGCCGAGGCCTTCGCGAACGCGCCCGGCACGGCCGCAGCACTTCAGTCGCCGGATCCGACGGCACGGCTCCAGCCGGCGGCGGAGGCGGCCAGACGGGGGTCCGGCGTCGACTTCATCACCGTCCTGGACACGCAAGGCGTGCGGCTCACCGATCCGCAGCCCGAGCTGATCGGCACCGAGGCGGAGGGCGTGGGCCGGGCCGCGCGGGGCGAGACCTTCACCGAGACGTTCGAGGGCGAGCCCGCCGACGCCGTGCGCGCGGTGGTGCCCGTGCGGGACGACGACGGGCGCGTGGTCGGCATCGTCAGTGCCGGGATCCAGTTCAAGACTCTCGGGGAGGTGCTGAACCAGCAGGTCCCGATGGTGCTGGCCGCGGCCGCGGGCACGCTCGCGCTCGCCACCGGCGGTACTGCCCTGGTCGGCCGGCGGCTGCGCCGGCAGACGCACGGTCTGGGCCCGGCCGAGATGACCCGGATGTTCGAGCACCACGACGCCGTGCTGCACGCGGTGCGCGAGGGCGTGATGATCGTCGGCGGCGACGGACGCCTGAGTCTCGCCAACGACGAGGCGCGCCGGCTGCTGGACCTGTCGCAGGACGCCGACCAGCGGTCCGTCACGGAGCTGGGGCTCAGCCCTCGCCTGACCCGGTTGCTGATGTCGGGGGAGCCCGTCTCCGACGAGGTCCTCCCGGCCGGTGAGCGGCTGCTCGCGGTCAACACCCGGCGCACCGAGCCCTACGGCGGCGCGCCGGGCCTGGTCGCGACCTTCCGTGACACCACGGAGCTGCGGGCCCTGTCGGGCCAGGCCGAGGTGGCGCAGGGACGGCTGTCGCTCCTGTACGAGGCGGGCGTGCGCATCGGCACCACGCTGGACGTGCGACGTACAGCGGAGGAACTCGCCGAGGTCGCGGTCCCGCGCATGGCCGACTTCGCCACGGTGGAACTCCTCGACTCCGTCCTGGGCGGCGAGGAGCCCACCGGCGCCGTGCGACGGATGCGGCGCACGGCGCTGGGCGGGTCCCGGGCCGGGCAGCCGCTGCAGCCGGTGGGAGACCTGATCCAGTTCGTGGTGGCCGACACGCCGATGGCGGCGGCGCTGCACCGCGGGAAGGCCGTCCGGGTGGCGGACCTGAACAGCGCCCAGGACTGGCGCGCCCAGGACCCGGAGGGGGCCCGCCAGGCGCTGGAGTACGGCATCCACTCGCTGATCACCGTTCCCCTGCGCGCCCGGGGTGTCGTCCTGGGCATGGTCAACTTCTGGCGGGGCGCCGGCTCCCCGCCCTTCGAGGAGGAGGACGTCGCGGTCGCCGAGGAGCTGGTCGCGCGGGCCGCCGTGGCGATCGACAACGCCCGCCGTTACGCCCGCGAGCACACCATGGCCGTGACCCTGCAGCGCAGCCTGCTGCCCCGGGACGTCCCGGACCAGGACGCCCTGGAGATCGCCTGGCGCTATCTGCCCGCCGAGTCCGGCGTGGGCGGCGACTGGTTCGACGTCATCGCGCTGCCCGGCTTCCGGGTGGCCCTGGTGGTCGGCGACATCGTGGGGCACGGGCTGCACGCCGCGGTGACCATGGGCAGGCTGCGGACGGCGGTGCTGAACTTCTCCTCCCTGGACCTCTCCCCGGACGAACTGCTCGGCCACCTCGACGAAATGGTGAGCGTCCTCGACACACAGACGACGAACGCCCACGGCGACGGCGCCCCGGTCACCGGCGCCACCTGCCTGTACGCGATCTACGACCCGGTCGGCGGGCGCTGCACACTGTCCCGCGCCGGGCATGTCGCACCGGCCGTGGTGGACCCCGACGGCCACGTGACCTTCCCCGACCTCCCCCTGTCGCCACCCCTCGGGGTGGGCGGGCATCCCTTCGAGGCAGGCGAGCTGGAGCTGGCCGAGGGCAGCCGGCTCGTGCTGTTCACCGACGGACTGATCGAGGACCGGGGACGCGACATCGACGAGGGCCTCAGGATGCTCCGCTCGGCCGTCGCCGATCCGGACCAGACGCCGGAGGAGACCTGCCGTGCCGCCATGGAGAGGATGCTGCGCGGCCGCCCCAGCGACGACGTGGCACTGCTGGTCGCCCGGACCCGGCGGCTCGACCCGTCCCGGGTGGCGGTCTGGGACGTGCCGCTCGACGCGACGGCCGTGTCTCGGGTCCGTGCGGAGGTGAGCCGCCGGCTCGACGACTGGGGGCTGGAGGAGTCGTCCTTCACCGCGGAACTCATCCTCAGCGAGCTGCTCACCAACGCGATCCGCTACGGTGCCGCGCCCGTGCGCGTCAGGATGCTGCTGGGCCGCACCCTGGTCCTGGAGGTCTCGGACGGCAGCAACACCTCACCCCGTCTGCGCCGCGCGGCCGCCACCGACGAAGGAGGCCGCGGCCTGTATCTCGTGTCCCAGTTCGCGGACCGCTGGGGCACCCGTTACGCGGCGACGGGGAAGGTGATCTGGGCCGAACACGTACCGGGCCGCACCCCGGAACCGGACGCGACCGCGCTGATCGACGAACTGGCCTGGTGACAGCCCGGCTCGGCCGTGGAACGGCGCGGGTCCGTGGCCAACCGGCCACATCCCGGGGGGTGTTGTCCCTAGGATCGAAGGCATGATCACTGACGCATCGTCGGATGCCGGCCGTCCGTCCACCACGGACGAACCCCCGCTGTTCGCCACCATGTCCACCCTGCGCGCCATGCGCCGCCTGAAAGCCGATCCGGTTCCGGACGAGCTGCTGGAGCGGCTCATACAGGCGGCGGTGTGGGGCCCCAGCGGGGGCAATATGCAGCGCTACCAGTACGTCGTCGTCACCGACCGGGAGGTCATGGCCGAGCTGGCACCCCTGTGGCAGCGGTGCGTGGACTCCTACCTCGCGACCACCGGCAAGTACCCGCCGGAGGGCATGGACCCCGCCGCCTACGACCGCATGGTCGCCGCCATCCGACACCAGCGGGACAACTTCGCCGACACGCCCGCCCTGATCATCCCGTGCTACCAGTTCCCCCCGCCCCGGATCGAGGAAGAGGGGCTGCGCGCCTCGGCGGAGGCGCTCGGCGCCGAGGCGACGAACCGGATGGCGCAGACACAGGAACGGTTCATGGCGCTCGCGGAGGGGTCCTGCGTGTACCCCGGCGTGCAGAACATGCTGCTGGCCGCACGGGCCCTGGGGCTGGCCGCCAACCTCACCATCTGGCACCTGTTCCTGGAGGAGGAGTGGAAGAGGGTCCTCGGCATCCCCGAGGACATGCACACCTTCGCCGTGGTGCCCGTGGGGTGGCCGCTCGGTCGCTTCGGCCCCGTCCGTCGCCGTCCCGTGGAGGAGGTCATCCACCGCGACCGGTGGTGATGACTGACACGGGACACGACTGAGAGAACACGGCGGCGGTGCGCGCGGTGTCCGACGTCACTGCCCGCCGTCGCCGTCAGCCGGTGGACCTGGCCTCGTAGTCGACCCCGGGCAGTGTCTGTGCGGCTTGCGGAGTTGCGCCGGGGCGGGCTTGGCGGCGTAGATCTTGCGCGTGTGCTGCTCCGGGCGCGCGACGGTGTCGTGGCTGCCCCCCATGAACTGCGCCGGCAGCGTCCGGAACAAGCCGCCCTGTGATGTCGGCGCGACACTGATCAGCCCCCAGGAGGCGTAGTGCCGCACGAGGGACTCGTACTTCGACACGCCCTGGAGGAAACCGTGGCCGAAGGCGAGGCCCGGATGCGTGCCGGACGCTACCGGCATGGCCTTGGCACGGGCCCCTGACCTGCGCACGGGGCGACGCCGCGGCAATCTTCTGACGTGTCGTCACGTCGGCTGGGATGAGGGCGGGGCGGCGCAGTGCCCCGCCCTCGGTACACACCATCGCTCTCTTCTCGGTGCGCTCGAGCACCGTAGCGTAATCGATTCCGCATCGCGAGGCCGGTATAGGGATTCCGTGATGCCCTCCATGAATGCGCAGGTCACACGCCATTTCATCACCCTCCGTGAAGTCTCGGGCTGATTACGAAGCAAGGTTTGACGTCATTGATTTCCCTCGGGGTGTTGACTTCCGTTGGTTTCCGGTGTCTCGTGTGCCCACCGCTTCGACGGAGCGGATCCCGGTGCAAGGAGCAACCATGGCGATGCGTGATCGCATATCTCTGGTCAGACGCTGCGTGATCGGCGGAACGGTTCTGGCCCTCACGGCGCTGACCGCCTGCGGTGGAGGTGACAGCGGCGACCAGGCCGACGGCGGGACCGGGGCGTCCTGCCAGCCCGCCTCGGGCAAGGTCACGCTGGACTACTGGTCCTGGGTCCCCGGCATGCAGAAGGCCGTCGACGTGTGGAACGCGAAGAACCCCGACATCCAGGTCAGGCTGAAGACGACCCCCGCGGGCAACGCCGGCACCTACCAGAACATGTCCAACGCCCTGAAGGCCGGCAAGGCCCCGGACCTCGGTCAGGTCGAGTACGACTCCCTGGCGAGCTTCCGGCTCAAGGAGGGGCTGACGGACATCTCCTCCTGCCCCGGCGTCAAGGAGGCGGGCGACAAGTTCGTCGACTGGACCTGGTCGCAGGTGGAGTTCGGTGCCGGCGGCGAGGACGGCGTCTGGGCGGTGCCCCAGGACACCGGCCCCATGGCCCTGTTCTACCGCAAGGACATCTACGACGCGATGGGCATGAAAGCCCCCACCACCTGGGACGAGTACGCGCAGCAGGCTCGCGAGCTCAAGGAGAAGGGCAAGTTCATCACCCACTTCTCCCAGACCGACCCCAACTGGTTCACCGGCCTGCTGTGGCAGAACAAGGCCGCCATGTTCGAACGTGACGGCGACACATGGAAGGTCACCGTCGACCGGCCGGAGAGCCGCCAGGTCGCCGACTACTGGCAGAAGATGATCGACGACAAGCTCGTCGCCACCGACCTGCAGGGTTTCTCCCCGGCGCTGTACAAGGCCTGGAACGCCGGCGAGGTGGTCACCTGGGTCAGCGCCGCCTGGGGTTACAGCACCATCCGCGACAACGCCGAGTCGACGAACGGCAAGTGGGCGGTCGCTCCCATGCCGCAGTGGAACGAGGGCGACCAGCAGGCGGGCAACTGGGGCGGTTCCACCACCACGGTGATGGCAGGGACCGAACACCCCGCGGAGGCCGCACAGTTCGCCCTGTGGCTGAACACCGACCCCGAGGCACTGGAGATCCTCAACCGCGAGGGCGGACTGTACCCGGCGGCCGAGGCCGGCCTCGAACTGCCCGCCCTGAAGCAGCCGGTCGACTTCTACGGCAAGCAGAAGATCTTCGACGTCTTCGCCCGGGCCTCCGCGAACGTCGACACCGACTTCACCTGGGGGCCGACCATGACGGACACCTACCGCTTCCTCAGCGACGGCACCGCGAGCGCCATCGCCGGCAAGAGCACCCTCGGTGACGTGCTCGAGGACACCGGCGCGCAGAGCGTCGAGTCCCTGCGCAAGCAGTCACTCGACGTGGCCGAGTGACCGGTCCCTCCCCGGCCTCCCCGCCACCCTCGGGCGGCGGGGAACAGCACCTCGAAGGCTCCCCGTGACATCCACCATCGCCCCCGCCCCGGCCACCGGCACACCGGCCCCGGCGCGCCGCCGCCCGCGCCGGACCCTCGCCCCGTACGCCTTCCTGGCCCCCTTCCTCATCCCCTTCGTCCTGTTCACCCTCGTCCCCGTCGGCTACGCCTTCTGGCAGAGTCTGCACAAGACGGAACGCACCGGCGGCACCTTCGGCCGCACCGAGACGGTCTTCGCCGGGTTCGAGCAGTACGGGCGGGTGCTGAAGGAGGACTACTTCGCCGAGAGCCTGCTGCGCGTCCTCGGCTTCGCCCTCGTGCAGATCCCCGTGATGCTGCTGCTGGCCCTGGTCCTCGCCCTGCTGCTGGACTCCGCGGTCGCACGCGCCAAGCGGTTCTTCCGGCTCGTCTACTTCGTGCCGTACGGCATTCCCGGCGTCGTCGCCGCCCTGATGTGGGCGTTCCTGTACGACCCGCGGCTGTCGCCCGTGGTGGACCTGCTGAGATCGGCCGGCGTGCACGTCGACCTGCTCGGCCCGGACGCGATCCTGTGGTCCATCGCCAACGTCGTCACCTGGACGTACACCGGCTACAACATGCTCATCATCTACGCCGCCCTGCAGGCCGTACCGTCGGACATCGGCGAGGCGGCCCGGATGGACGGCGCGAGCGGCTGGACCATCGCCCTGCGCATCAAGATCCCGATCATCCGTCCGGCCCTCGTCCTCACCGGTGTCTTCTCCATCATCGGCACCTTCCAGCTGTTCACCGAGCCGCAGGTCTTCCGCTCCATCTCCACCAGCGTCACCAGCACCTACACCCCGAACATCGCCGCGTACTCACTCGCCTCCGGCGACAGCTACAGCGAGGCCGCCGCCCTCTCGGTCGTTCTCGCGCTCGTCACGTTCGTCCTGTCGTTCGCGTTCCTGCGCTTCACCTCCAGGAGGCAGGGATGAGCTTCCTCACCCGCACCGAGGGCGCCCACGCCCCCTCCGCCACCACGAGCCGGCGGCCGCGCACCGGCCTGTCCACCGTCGTCGCCGTGACTTTCATGACCGCGGTCGCCTGTTACATGCTGCTGCCGGTCTACTGGCTGCTCGTGTCGTCCACCAAGAGCCAGGGCGACCTGGTCACCACGCCCGGATTCCGCACCGCCGACTGGCACTTCGGCGACAACCTGTCCTCGCTCCTCGCCCAGCAGGACGGTGTCTACGCCCGCTGGCTGCTCAACAGCCTGCTGTATGCGGGAGCCGGTGCGGCGGTCGCCACCCTGCTGGCCGCGGCGGCCGGGTACGCGCTCGCCAAGTACACCTTCCGCGGGCGGGAGGCGGTCTTCTCCGTCGTCCTCGGCGGCGTCCTCGTGCCGGCCACGGCGCTCGCCCTGCCGCTGTTCCTGATGTTCGCCGAACTCGACGCCACCAACACCTTCTGGTCGGTGTTCCTGCCCAGCGTCGTCAGCCCGTTCGGCGTGTACCTTTCGCGCATCTTCGCCGCCGCGTCCGTCCCGGACGAGGTGATGGAGGCCGCCCGCGTGGACGGCGCGAGCGAGTTCCGCATCTTCCGCACCATCGCGCTGCGCCTGATGGCACCCGCCCTGGTGACCGTCTTCCTGTTCCAGTTCGTCGTCATCTGGAACAACTTCTTGCTGCCCCTGATCATGCTTCAGGACGAGAAGCTCTACCCCGTCACCCTCGGCCTGTTCACCTGGCAGTCGCAGACCAGCCGGCTGCCCGAACTGCAGACCCTCACCATCGTCGGCGCCCTGGTCTCGGTCGTGCCGATCGTGCTCACCTTCCTCCTCCTGCAGCGCTACTGGCGCGCCGGACTCGCCGCTGGAGCCGTGAAATCGTGAACCGCCCCCTCGCCGAAGTGACCCGCCGGCTCGGCGGGATCGCCTACGGCGGCGACTACAACCCGGAGCAGTGGCCGCGCGAGGTCTGGCGCGAGGACGTCCGCCTGATGCGCGAGGCGGGCGTCAACCTCGTCACCGTCGGCGTCTTCTCCTGGTCCCGCATCCAGCCCCGGCCCGGCACGTACGACTGGAGCCTGCACGATGAGGTCCTGGACCTGCTGCACGCGCACGGCATCGCCGTCGACCTCGCCACCCCCACCGCCGCACCACCACCGTGGTTCACCCGCCGGCACCCCGAGGCCCGGCCGGTCACCGCCTCCGGCACCCGCCTCGCCCACGGCAGCCGGCAGGTCTTCTGCCCCAGCAGCCCCGCCTACGCACAGGCGGCGGACGAACTCGTCACAGAACTCGCGACCCGCTACGGCGGCCACCCCGCCCTCGCCCTGTGGCACGTCCACAACGAGTGGGGCAACCACAACGCCCTGTGCTACTGCGACACCAGCGCGGACGCCTTCCGGACCTGGCTGCAGGAGCGGTACAAGACCCTCGACGCCCTCAACGACGCCTGGGGCACCGACTTCTGGAGCCAGCGCTACGGCGACTGGGACGAGATCGACCCACCCCGGGACACCACCGCCTTCCGCAACCCGGGACAGGAGCTCGACTACCGCCGCTTCTCCTCGGACGCCCTGCTCACCCGGCACATCGCCGAGACGGCCCTGCTGCGCCGGATCACCCCCGACGTGCCGGTCACCACCAACGTCATGGGCACGCTGGAGAAGAAGGTCGACGGCTACGCCTTCGCGGCGGAGTGCGACCTGGTCTCCGTCGACCACTACCTGCCGGCCGCCGACCCGGACGGCCACATCGACCTGGCGCTCAACGCCGACCTCGCCCGCGGCATGGCGAGGGGCCGCCCCTGGGTGCTCATGGAGCACTCGACCTCCGCCGTCAACTGGCAGCCCGTCAACGTGGCCAAGCGCCCCGGCGAGACCCGGCGCAACAGCCTGACCCACCTCGCCCGCGGCGCGGACGGGCTGATGTTCTTCCAGTGGCGGCAGTCCCGGGCCGGCGCCGAGAAGTGGCACTCCGCGATGCTGCCGCACGCCGGAACCGACGGCCGAGTCTGGAAGGAGGTCAGCGCGCTGGGCGCGGAGCTGGCCCGCCTGAAGGACGTCACCGGCAGCCGCGTGCGCGCCGAGGTGGCCGTGCTGTTCGACTGGCACAACTGGTGGGCCCTGGAACTGCAGGCCCGGCCCTCGGACCAGTTCCGCTACCTGGACGTGGTCCGCGACTGGTACGAGGCGCTGTGGTCCATGAACATCACCTGCGACCTCCTGCCCCCCGGCGCCGACCTGACCCCCTACCGGGCGGTCGTCGCCCCCAATCTGTACCTGCTGTCCGACGACGACGCCGACAACCTCACCCGGTACGTCCACCAGGGAGGCCGGCTCGCCGTCGGCTGCTTCAGCGGGGTCGTCGACGACTCGGACCGGGTGCGGCCGGGCGGTCACCCGGGAGCCCTGCGGGACGTGCTCGGACTCGTCGTGGACGAGTTCCTGCCTCTGCGGCCGGGCGAGCGGGCCCGGCTCTCCGACGGAACGCACGTCGAGCAGTGGGCGGAACGTGTCGAACCCCGGGGGTGCACCACGGTGGTGCACTACGCTGACGGGGCCGACGGCGGGCCCGCCCGCGGCGGCCCGGCGGTCACCCGGCACGGCTTCGGCCGCGGCACCGCCTGGTACACGGCCGGACGGCTGCCCGTAACCGCGCTGCGCGACGTGCTCCGCGCGGTGTGCGAGCAGGCGCGGGTCACCCCTGTCGTCGAGGGACCGCCCGGACTCGAGGCGGTACGCCGGGTGGGACGGCGGCACTCCTACCTGTTCCTGGTCAATCACACGGAGGAAACCGTCAGCGTGCCCGTCGCCGGCCAGGCCCTCGCCGGGGGCGGACTCACCGACGGGCGGGCCGCGGTGCCGCCCGGGGGAGTGGTCGTCGTCCGCGAGGACCACGTCCCCGCCTCGACCTGACCCGTCTGCGAGAACCCCATGAGGAACGGTCACATGACGACCACGCCCGCCCGTCCGGCCTCGTCGTCCACCGGCGCGCCACGCCGCGTGGAGATGGACGAGGACAGCGGCACCGTGCTGCTGCGCACCGCCCGCAGCGCCTACGTCTTCCGGGTCGACCGGGCCGGGGGCACGGTGCGGCACGTCCACTGGGGCGCCCCGGTGCCGCTCGCCGACGCGGCGGCCCTGCCGCTGTGGAGCGATCACGACAACAGCTTCGCCGGCCGCTGGGACGGCACCGAGGAGTACCCGGCCGACGGCGGGGCCCGCTTCGGTGTGCCCGCCTTCGAGGTGCGGCTCGCCGACGGCAGCAGCCCCGTCGAAGCGACCGTCCAGGACGTCGTCCTGCTCGAACACGACCATGTGGTCGTCCTCCTGCGGGACCGCACCCGGCCGCTGGCCTGGCACCTGCACTACCGCGTCCCGCCGGACGGCGACGTGGTGGAGCGCTGGACCGAGTTCGTGCACACGGGCACGCCGGAGGACGGCGACGTCCTGCTGGTCAGCTACGCCTCCGCCCACTGGCCGCTGCCGCAGCGGCCGGACTGGCGGATCAGCTCCGTGCACGGGGGCTGGTCCGCCGAAGGCAGCCTCCAGCGGGCGCAGTTGCCGGTCGGCGAGACGGTGCTGGGCAGCAGACGCGGCCACACGGGACACCACGCCAACCCCTGGGTGGCCCTCGATCCCGCAGACGCCGGTGAGGAGCACGGGGAGGTGTGGCTCGTCGCCCTCGCCGCGAGCGGGAGCTGGCACATCACCGCGCAGCGCACGGCCGCCGGCCGGACCGGCGTCCTGGCGAACGAGGGGCACGAGGCTGCCGAGCTGCGCCTCGCGCCCGGTGGGCGGCACCGCACAGCGGTCAGTCTGGCGCTGTACACCAGGGGCGGCTTCGGGGGTGCGAGCCGGGCCTTCCACCGCCACCTCCGCGCGCACGTCCTGCCCCACCCGCAGGAGCTGCGGCCCGTGCTGTACAACTCGTGGGAGGCCACGTCGTTCGAAGTGAGCGAGGAGAACCAGATCGCCCTCGCCCGCCGTGCCGCCTCCGTCGGTGCCGAGCTGTTCGTGCTCGACGACGGCTGGTTCCGCGGCCGTGACGACGACCGGTCGGGACTCGGTGACTGGACGCCGCATCCCGGGCGGTTCCCGCGGGGCCTGCGTCCGCTCGCCGACGAGGTGCACCGCCTGGGAATGGCGTTCGGTCTGTGGGTGGAGCCGGAGATGGTCAACGCCGACAGCGACTTGTACCGGGCCCACCCGGACTGGGTCCTGCATGCCCCCGGCCGCACCGCCACCGAACTGCGGCGCCAGTTGGTGCTGGACTTCTCCCGGCCGGAGGTGACCGACTGGGCGCTGGGACAGCTGCGCCGGCTGGTGACCGAGAACACGGTCGACTTCCTCAAGTGGGACTTCAACCGCTCGTTCACCGAGGCGGGCACGCGCGCGGGCGGGCCCGACGCCCGGCGGGCGCACGTCGATCACGCCCGGGGGCTGTACCGGGTGCTGGACCAGTTGCGGGCGGAGTTCCCGGACCTGCGCATCGAGGCGTGCGCGGGCGGGGGCGGACGCGTCGACCCGGGCATCCTGGGCCGCACCGACCAGGTGTGGACGTCCGACAACACCGACGCCGTGGACCGCTTGCGCATCCAGCACGGTTTCAGCGGGCTGTACCCGGCGGGCGTGATGTCGGCGTGGGTGACCGACAGCCCCAATCCGCTGACCGGTCGGGCGGTGCCGCTGCGGTTCCGTTTCCACAGCGCCATGGCCGGGGTGCTCGGCCTCGGCGGGGATCTGACACGCTGGACGGAGGCGGAACTCGCTGAGGCCGCGGACCTGATCGGGGTGTACAAGGACATCCGTCCCGTGGTGCAGCGGGGAGAGCAGTACCGCCTCCTGGCGCCCGGCTCCGGGCCGTTGACGGCGGTGCAGTACGCCGACGGGGACCGGGCCGTCGTCCTGGTCTGGCGGCCCAGTACCGCGTTCGGCCCCGCGGAGCCGCCCTTGCGCCTGCGCGGACTGGACGCGGCGGCCCGCTACCGCGACGAGGACACCGGACGCGAGTGGTCGGGAGCGACGTTGATGGGCTTCGGCCTGCCGCTGCCCGCGCTGCCGCCGGGCGACTGGGCGAGCGCCCTGGTCCGGCTGCGCCGTGTCGTGAGCTGACGGGACGGACGTCCAGCGGCCCCGGCGCGTCGCCGGGCGGCCGTCGCGGACGGTGCGTCGTGCCGCCGTCGGGACAGCGGCTGCGGCGGGCCGGCCCACGGCTCACTCCCGTGCGTCGCCCGCAGCCGGGAGTGCCGCGAGCGGTCCCGTGGCGTCGGCCGAGCCCGGCGCGGAGAGCGCTTTCTCGGTCTTGCCGCACGTGAAGTAGGGTGGCCGTCGAAGGGAGCGTGTGTGGTGCGAGAGCGGGTCACCATGGCCGATGTCGCCCGTGCGGCAGGGGTGTCGTCCGCCACGGTCTCCTACGTGCTCTCCGGCAAGCGACCGGTGGCGCCCGAGACCCGGGCCGTGGTGGAAGCCGCGATCGAGGAGCTGTCGTTCACCGTCAATGTCACGGCGCGCAGCCTGCGGACCGGCCGGTCGAGCCTGGTGGCGCTGATCGTGCCGGACATCGCGAACCCCTTCTTCGCCCAGCTCGCGGCGACCCTTCAGGAGGAACTGCGCGGCCTCGGGCTGCATGTCGTCGTCTGCAACACCCGCGCCCGCCGCGACGAGGAGAAGGCCCTGCTGGCCGAGGCGGTCCAGCAGCGATTCGCGGGCGTCATCATCACGCCGTTCCGGCTCAAGCCGCGTGACTTCCAGCCGGTCGTCGACGCCGGTATGCCCGTGGTCGTCAGCGCTGACGTCTCCTTCGGGCCGATGGATCTCGTGACCCCCGACGCCCGTGTGGCGACCCGGCGTGCGCTGGAGCAGGTGGCCGGGGCGGGGCGGCGGCGCATCGCCATGATCGCGGGCCCGCGGGACGCCACGGGCGGGGATCCCCGGCTGGAGCAACTCAGAGCGCTGGCCCTCCAGTTCGGTATGTCGCTGCCGCACGAACTGGTGGTCAGGGGTGAGCACACACGGGAAGCGGGTGCGGCCGGATTCGGCGACCTCATGAGCCGCCGCTACCGTCCCGACGCGGTCTTCTGCGGCAACGACGTGATCGCCGTCGGCGCCATGGACAAGGCCCACGAACTCGGCATCGACATACCCGGCGACGTCGCCCTCATCGGCCATGACGACGCCTCCTTCGCGTCCTTGGTCCGCCCTCGGCTGACGACCATCCGGTATCCGGCGGCCGATGTCGGCCGGGCCGCTGCCCGGCTGCTCACCGAACGCCTGAACGGCCGGCGGAAGGTGCACAAGACGGTGCACGTCAAGGCCGAGTTCGTGGCCCGCGCCTCGGTGTGAGGCCGCACCGCCCGTCAGACGTCGCTGTATGGCCCCAGCCCTCGGCGTGGAGTGGGCGACTCTGGTGGGCACGGGGCTCGGGGCCGTCAACGAGCTGCTGGATCGCCGCAACCTCTACGCGGACTGTCCGACGAGATGGCATCGGCGACCGAGGCGTCGTATGTCTCGCTGCGGGAGATCCGCGAGGTGTTCGCCGCCGGCTCCACGGTCCCGTCGCCGGACTACCAGGCAGCCAGGCAGGCGCCCGAGGACACGACCGGAGCGGCCCGCGCCGTTCTCCGTCGTGATCTCGGCACGCTGGACCTCTGACCTGCTGCGACCGACGCTGTTGAAACGAGACGGTTCGTCTTGCTATGGTGTCGGCATGGCTTTCCTCTTCTTCGTCTGATTCCGGGCACGGCCGATGCCGCCGTCTCTGCCGCCCGTAGACCCTTCGCATGCCCGGGGAAAGCCATATGCGCGACCGCGCTCGTACCACCACCCTGCCCACCGTCGCCCCCACCGCCGTGGCGCAGCTGTCCGTCAGGGACGTCACCAAGTCCTACGGCACCCGCACCGTCCTCGACCAGGTCGGCTTCACCGTCCGGCCGGGCGAGAAGGCCGCCGTCATCGGCGAGAACGGATCCGGCAAGTCCACCCTGCTGCGGCTGCTCGCCGGGATCGAGCTGCCGGACACCGGGGAGATCACCGTCAGCTTCCCCGGCGGCACCGGCCATCTCGCCCAGACCCTCGACCTCGACGCCTCCTGCACCGTGCAGGACGCCGTCGACCTCGCCCTGTCCGACCTGCGGGACATGGAAAGCAGGCTCCGTGCGGCCGAGCAGTGCCTTGCCGACGCCTCGGACGACGAACTCGCCGCCTACGGCGACCTGCTGACCGCGTACCAGGAACGCGGCGGGTACGAGGCCGACGCCCGGGTGGACGCCGCGATGCACGGGCTCGGGCTCGCCCGGATCACCCGTGACCGCCCGCTCGGCACGCTGTCCGGCGGCGAGCAGTCGCGGCTCGCGCTCGCCTGTGTCCTGGCCGCCGCCCCCGAACTGCTGCTGCTGGACGAGCCGACGAACCACCTCGACGCGGCGGCCGTGCGCTGGCTGGAGGAGCACCTGCGCGCCCACCGCGGCACCGTCGTCGCCGTCACCCACGACCGGGGCTTCCTGGAGCGCATCGCCACCACCGTCCTCGAGGTCGACCGGGACGAGCGCACGGTGCGCCGGTACGGCGACGGCTGGGCCGGCTACCGCGCCGCGAAGTCCGCCGCCCGGCGCGGCGCCGAACAGCGGTACGCGGACTGGGTCGAGGAGGTCGCCCGCACGGAGGAACTGCTCGAGGCCGCGGCCAGGCGGCTCGCCACCACCGGCCGCGATCCGAAGCAGGGATTCGGCAAGCACCGCCGCTCCAGCGAGGCGAAGCTCGGCGGGCAGGTGCGCGCCGCCCGCGAGCGCCTGGCCCAGCTGCGGCGCAACCCGGTGGCCGAGCCACCTGCACCCCTCCGCTTCACCGCGGGGCTGCCGGCGGCGGGCGTCCCGGCCGAGGGCCCGCTCGCCGAGCTCGACGGCGTACGCGTCGGCGAACGCCTGCGTCTGGACGGGCTCCTGACGATCGCGCCCGGACAGCGGCTCCTCGTCACCGGCGAGAACGGCGCGGGCAAGACGACGCTGCTGCGTGTCCTGGCGGGCGACCTCGAACCGGACGCGGGCACGGCACACCGCCCCGCCCGGACCGGCTACCTCGCACAGGAGCTGCCCGCGCACACCACGCGGCTCCCGCTGCTCGCCGCGTTCGCCGCCGGGCGTCCCGGAGCGCCGGACGAGTACGCGGAACAGCTCCTGTCCCTGGGCCTGTTCCGCGAGGAGGACCTGCACGTCCCGGTGGCCGCCCTGTCCGCGGGACAGCAGCGGCGGCTGCAGATCGCCCGCCTGGTGACCCGGCCCGCGGACCTCCTCGTCCTCGACGAGCCGACGAACCACATCGCGCTCGACCTGGTCGAGGACCTGCAGGCCGCGCTCGCGGCGTACCCGGGCGCGGTGGTCGCGGTCTCGCACGACCGCGCCTTCCGCGCACACTTCGGGGGAGAGCAACTGGAACTGCGGGCCGGCCGCAGGCACTGAGCCCGAAGGGCCCTGCTGCCGGGGCGCGGATCAGGTCGCCCGTGCCTCCGGACCGGTGCTCCCGCGCACCACCAGCCGGTGCGGGATCGTCAGATCCGAGGCGGGCACGTCATTGTCCGGACTGTAGATGCGGTCCGCCAGGCACTGCAGGGCCCGCTGGGCGATCTGGCGTTTGTCGGGGGAGACCGTGGTCAGCGGCGGATGGCTGAACCGGCCGTCCTCGATGTCGTCGAACCCGACGATCGCCAGCTCCTGCGGCACGCGTACGCCCCGGGCGTGGGCCATGTGCAGGGCGCCCAGCGCCAGTTCGTCGGTGAAGGCGAACACCGCGTCCGGGGCGGCGTCCCCGTCGAGCAGTTCGGCCATGGCCCGCGCGCCGTCCTCCCGGTGCAGCGCGTCCACCGTCCGCTCCCACCGTGGCTCGGGCGTGAGGCCCGCACGGCGCAGCGCCCTGCGGTAGCCCTCGGCGCGCTGCTCGGCCGTGCCGTTGTGGAGATGCGGTTGCAGGCCGATGGCGGCGACGCGACGGCGTCCCAGCGACAGCAGGTGGGTGGTCGCCTCGTCCGCCGCGGCGACGTTGTCCACCGCCACGCGGTCCGCCCGGCCCTGGGGGCTGCGCTCACCGAGCAGCACGACGGGCAGCGGGCGCGCGATGTCCGCCACCTCCTGGGCCTCCAGCGCCCAGGGGCTGATGATCAGGCCGTCCATCACCCGGCCGCCGTCGCCTTTGAGCAGCCGCCGTTCCGCCTCGGCGTCCCCGTGCGTCTGGTCGATGATCACCGTCCAGGACCGGCGTCCCGCCTCGTCCACCAGGAGCCCGGCGAGCTCGCTGAAGTAGGGCGAGTGCAGCTCCGGGATGGCGAGCCCGATGATGCCGGTCCGGCCGGCCCGCAGGCTGCGTGCGGCGAGGTTCGGGCGGTATCCCAGCTCGTCGATGGCCTCCTGGACCCGCCTGCGGGTCTCCTCGGAGACGCGGGCGGTCCCGTTCACCACGTTCGACACGGTGCGCGCCGAGACCCCGGCGCGGGCGGCTACGTCTTTAAGGCTGCTGCTCACCCGCACATCGTGGCATGCCGTGCCACCCCGACCAAGATCGCTCCAGAAACAAGCCAGAGGGTATTGCCACGTTGAATTCAACGATGCAACATGTGCGGGACAGTTCCGCCGCACGTGCAAGGAGGCACACCCATGAGTCCGCACGCCTACCCCGGTATCGACCCGGCCGACCTCGATGTGGACGTGGCGGCCGACGTCGAGGCCCTGTACTCGGACGGCATCACGGCGCGCAAGGGTGCCTTCACCCCGGAATGGGCCGACCAGCTGCGCGAGGACATCGACCGGGCCTTCCGGGAGGCACTGGAGCGGCCCGGCGGCGCCGTGGGCCGCGGACCGCACCGCTACTACGTGGAGATCCACCCCGAGCAGATGCGCGGCTTCGTCGACCTCGTCGACCACCCCTGGGTGCGCTCCGTCTGCACCGCCGTCCTGGGCCCCGACTACCGCATCGTCGAGCTCGGCTTCGACGTCCCGCTGGAGGGCGCCGTCAACCAGCCCTGGCACCGGGACTTCCCCATGCCGGAGGAGACCCGCGCCGAGCGGCGGCTGACCTCCCTCGCCTTCAACGTGACGGCCGTCGACACCCAGGAGGACATGGGCCCCTTCGAGATCGCACCGGGCACCCAGTGGGACGACAGCCCGGAGTTCGGCCACGGGATGTTCCCGCCCCGGTCGCACTACCCGCGCTACGAGGAACTGGCCGTGCGCAAGTACCCGCAGCGCGGCGACATCTCGGCGCGCACCGCGCTGACCATCCACCGCGGCACCAAGAACAACTCATCGAAGTCGCGCCCGGTGCTGGTCCTGGGCGTGGACGGCCCCGAGGCCGCCAACGGCGACCGGCACGACACGGCCGTGACCCGCGCCTACTGGGAGTCCCTGCCCGAGCGGGTCCGCCGCCACCTGGACTGCCCGATCGTCGACGTGCTGGAGCCGGTGACGCAGAAGCACACCATCGAGGGTCTGGTCATGGGCGATGCCTGAGCTCGTCACCGCATCCTCAGGCGCCGAGGCGCCCGCCGGCGACCCGCGGAAGGTCCCCGCCGCGGTGTACGCGGTCTCGGCCGTGTCCGCACTCGGCGGCCTGCTCTTCGGCTACGACACCGGCATCATCTCCGGGGCCCTGCTGCACCTGCGCGACGACCTGCACCTGACCTCCCGCGAGCAGGAGATCGTCGTCAGCGTCATCCTGCTCGGCGCGATGGTGGGAGCACTCCTCGCGGGGCGCCTGGCCGTGCGCCACGGACGCCGCAAGGTCGTCATCGGCGTCGCGGCGGTGTTCGCCCTGGGAGCCGCTGCGGCGGCTGCGGCACCCGGCACGGGCAGCCTCGTCGCCGCGCGCTTCGCCCTCGGCCTCGCCGTCGGCGGCGCCTCCAACATGGTGCCGGTCTACATCGCCGAGGTCGCCCCCGCCAGGATCCGGGGCCGGCTCATGGTGCTGTTCCAGCTGATGGTCGCCTGCGGGCAGCTCATCGCGTACATCTGCGGCTGGGCACTGGCGGACACCGGCGGCTGGCGTCTGATGTTCGGCCTGGCCGTCCTGCCCGCCGTGGTCCTGGGCGTCGGCATGCTGTTCCTGCCCGAGAGTCCGCGCTGGCTCGTGGAGCGCGGCCTCAGCGAGCAGGCGGCGACGGTGCTGACCCGGCTGCGGCCGCCCGGCACGGACGTCCGCCGCGAGATCGACGAGATCACCGGGGTGGTCACCGCGGCTCCCGGCGGCGGCTGGCGCGACCTGCGGCAGCACTGGCTGCGCCCCGCCCTCCTGATCGCCGTCGGCATCGCGGCCTTCTCCCAGCTGACCGGCATCAACGCCGTCGTCTACTACGCGCCGACGATCCTCGTGGACGCGGGGTTCGGAGACTCGGTCGCCCTGCTCACCGGCGTCGGGATCGGCGTGATGCTGGTGATCGCCGGTGTGGTCGGTGCGATCGCCGTGGACCGGGTGGGCCGCCGGCGCATCATGCTGTGGTTTTTGCCGGGCTCCGGTCTCGCCATGGCGGTCATGGCGCTCGCCTTCCTCGGCCCGGAGGGCTCGGCGGCCCAGCGCTGGACGGTGATCGTCGCCCTGTTCGCGTACATCCTGTTCAACGGCATCGGGATCCAGGCGGTGGTCTGGCTCCTCGGCCCGGAGATCCTGCCGCTGAGCGTGCGCGGCCCGGCGACCAGCCTGGCCACCGTCACCCTGTGGGGCGTCGACCTGCTGATCGCGGTGACCGCCCTGACCGCCATCGAGGCGATCGGCCGCTCCGGCACCTTCTTCGTCTACGCCGTGATGAACCTCGCGTGCATCGCGTTCGTCGCGGCGAAGGTGCCGGAGACCCGCGGGAGATCCCTGGAGAGCATCGAACGCGCGCTGCAGCGCGGCGGCTCCTTCCGGAAGGCCCTCGAGCGCTCCTGAGCCCCCGCGCCCGCTGCCGAGCGCCTGCGCCGCCCCGTCTGCCGTGACCACACATCACGGCAGAGGGGGCCGCGCCGTCTCCCGGTGCCCCGCCCCGGCCGGTGCCGCCTCCCTGCCGGACGGTCAGCTCTTGACCGCGACCCCGCAGACCGAGACGTCGGGAGTGTCCTGCTCGGGCCGGCCGGCGTCCGGGCGCCAGGCGGCCGTGGGCACGACGCCCGGCTCCACCAGGTCCAGCCCCGCGAAGAAGGAGGCGATCTGCTGCGGGGACCGCAGGTGATAGGTGTTGGCCGACTGCTGGTTGTACGCCTCGACCGCCCTGTTGAGCGCCTCGTCGGAGTTCGTGCCGTCGCTCAGGGCCAGCCAGCTGCCCGAGGGCAGTCCCGACAGCAGGGCGCTCACCAGCTCCGCCGGCCGGTCGGCGTCGGAGATCTGCCCCAGGATCCCGAGCATGGTCAGGCCGACCGGGCGGTCGAGGTCCAGGGTCTTCGAGGCTTCGGCCAGGATCCGGTCCGGGTCGCGCACATCGGCGTCGATGTACGCGCAGGCTCCCTCGGCGGTGCTGGTGAGCAGGGCCTCGGCATGCACCAGGACGAGCGGATCGTTGTCGACGTACACGATGCGGCTCTCGGGCGCGATGCGCTGGGCCAGCTCATGCGTGTTGTCCGCGGTGGGCAGCCCCGTGCCGATGTCCAGGAACTGCCGGATGCCGGCCTCCTGCACCAGGAAGCGCACGGCGCGGGCGAGGAACTGCCGCTGAAGCCGGGCGACGGCCGCGAACTCGGGGAACTTCGACAGGATGACGTCGCCGACCTCGCTGTCGACGGGGTAGTTGTCCTTGCCTCCCAGCAGATAGTTCCAGACCCGGGCGGAATGAGGGCGATCGGTCTGCAGCCTGGCCCTGACGTCATCACGCGAAGATTCCATGGCGACAGCTTCACACAGGGTCGCCGTCGGACGGATCAAATCCCTGCGTTCCAGCGCCCTGTTGACCGCCGGACCGGCAAACAGTTGCCATTTGACAACTATGCTCACCAGGCAACACAGTAACCCTGACGGCGTGCGCGGGGACGGCGGGGTGCGGAGGAGGTGAGGCAGTGACGGGAGGTCAGGCGGTCCGGTCGCGCCGGTCCTCGGCGCCCTCGTCGTGTATCTGCGCCGCGGCCACCGCGCAGAACGCCTCCAGTCCCTGCACCAGCGCCACGCGCTCGGCGGCAGGCATCTGCTCCAGCACCGTCTGCAGCGCCCGCTCCCTGCGCACCCGCAGATCGGCGAGGAACGCGCGCCCCCGGCCGCTGAGGTACAGCCGCACCTCGCGCCGGTCGTGCGGGCTCACCATGCGGTCGACGAAGCCCGCGGCCTGCAGCCGGTCGCACAGCCGGCTGGTCGACGGCGGGGTGGAGGCGAGGGAGTCGGCGAGGGTGCGCAGGTTGATCCCCTCGTGGTGCTCCAGGATGAACAGCACCCGCAGCTGCGAGGCGGACGCGGGCGCGGTCGAGGCCCGGCCCCACAGGACTTCCAGCAGCTCCGCGGCCGTTGAGGTCACGCGTGCGGCGATCTCGTGCGGCTCTGGGCGTCGGCGGAAGGAAGTCACGATCACACTCTCGCAGGCACTGGGGTGGCTGTCAGCGTACTAGGCGTACCAGACGCCCGAGCCGGTCAGGATCGACTCCCCGACCGGCGCGGCCGATGGAGCGGTCCTCCCCGTCCGGGCGAGGTCCACAGGTGTCCGGCGAAAGATTGGTGTACTTACCATCGTGAACAGATTCGTGACCGCCGAGCGCGCCCTGCGCACGGCGGCACCCCACGAGCTGCTCGACGCGGCCCGCCGCACTCTGGCCGAGCAGTACCAGGCGGACTCGGTCGAGCTGCTCATGGCCGACTACGGCCTGACCGTCCTGCAACCCGTGTCCGTCCTGCCGCACACCCTCGACCCCGTGCCGGTGCACAACAGCGCCGCCGGCCGGGCGTTCGGCGCCCAGGAGCCGTTCGTGGAACCCGCGGGCGACGGCCTGGTGCGCCTGCACCTCCCGGTCACCGTGCGCGGGGACCGGCTCGGCGTGCTGACGGTGACCCTGCGCGGCGAGGAGCAGGCACGGCGCCACCTGGGCGAGCTGAGCGAGATCGCCGAGGTGCTCGCCCACGAGGTGATCGTCGCCGAACGGGACACCGACATCTACCTCCAGGCCCGCCGCAAGGACCGCCTCACGCTCGCCGCCGAGATGCAGTGGCAGCTCCTGCCCGGCCGCTCCTGCGCCCGGCCCGAGTACGAGCTGGGCGCCCAACTGGAGCCCGCCTACGCCATCTTCGGCGACAACTTCGACTGGTCCGCCACCGCCGACCACCTCATGCTCTACGTCACCAACGGCATGGGCGAGGGCATAGAGGCATCCCTGCTGACGAACCTGGCCATCAACGCCCTGCGCAACGCCCGCCGGGCCGGCATCCCCATCGCCGACCAGGCCGCCCTGGCCGACCAGGCCATCTACGCCCACTACCGGGGCCGTTGCTACCTGTCGGTGCTGATGTTCGACTTCGAACTCGCCACCGGCCGCGCCTGGGTGGTGGACGCGGGCTCCCCGCAGATGCTGCGGCTGCGCGGCGGCACCGTGGACCGCATCACCTTCGACGCGCAGCTGCCCCTCGGCATGTTCGAGGAGACCGACTACGTGGCCCAGGAGTTCCGCGTCGAGCCCGGCGACCGGCTGGTCTTCGTCAGCGACGGCGTCTACGCGGACGCCTCCCCGCAGGGCGAGGCGTACGGGGAGGCGGCCCTGACCCGGGCGATCACGGCCACGCGTCTGCTGCCGGCCGCCGAGGTGCCGCGCGCCATCCTGCGGGAACTCACCGGCCACCGCGGCAGACCCGTCCCGGACGACGACGCCCTGGTGGTCTGCCTGGACTGGCACGGCAGGTGACGCGCGGCGGGGCCGGGGGTCGTCGGCGAGGCCGCCGATGCCCCTCCAAAGAGTGATGATCACCTGTTGTTCGGTCGACGCCGCCACGGCTAATGTTTGTCATGCGGCAATTAATGGCTCTGCGTCGAGCGAGTGGTCGCAGAAGCCGTCGGCGGTACTGAGGGAGACGGTGCACGTGCTGGAGCAGGACACGACCCGCGAGCCGGCGGCGAAGCAGGTGGGGGCCTTCCTGGAGCGCTCCCGCGAGCAGATTGCCCAACGGTGGGCCGACGCCGCTCTGTTCCGCACCGTCTTCACCCTTTCCAGGGACGAGGCGGTCGAGGCCTGCAAGTCCGTCGTCGACGCCCTCGCCGTGGTGGCCGGGTCCGGGCGGCTGGAGGACATCGCGGCCCCCGGATTCGAGGCGGTATGCGATCAGCTGGGGCGGACGGCCGCCTCCCGGGCCCGTGCGGGACTGAGCCCGGCGCAGATCGCCGACGAGGTGGCCGCACTGCGGTCGCCGGCCGTGTCCCTGCTGCGCGCCGAGTTCGCCGACCCGTCCGATCCCCGGGCCCACGAGAGCGTGCTGGCCCTCACCGTGCTCATGGGCACCCTGCGCCTGGTGGTCATGGAGCGGGCACTCAGCGCCGGGAAGGAACTGATCGAGCGTCAGCGCCAGCAGCTGCTCGAAGTGGCCACCCCCGTCATCGCGCTGTGGGAGGGCGTCGTCGCCGTACCCCTCATCGGCACCCTGGACAGCGCCCGCAGCCAGGTGGTGATGGAGAGCCTGCTGGAGGCGATCGTGGACCAGCGCGCCCGCTATGCCATCCTCGACATCACCGGCGTGCCCACGGTCGACTCGCTCGTTGCCCAGCACCTGATGAAGACGGTGGCCGCCGCCCGGCTGATGGGCGCCGAATGCGTCGTCTCCGGTATCCGCCCCGCGATCGCGCAGACCATCGTGCACCTCGGCATCGACCTCGGGACGGTCCTCACCCACTCCTCACTGGCCGACGCCCTGGCCTACACGCTCAGCAGGCTCGAGGCATCCCCGCACACGGCGGGGGCGAGCGTCTTGTGACCTTCTCCCTCGCCGGCTCCACCGACTCCGCGGCCCGGGTGCCCGTAAGGGCCCTGGGGGACATCCTGCTGGTCGCCCTGCGGGGCGAGGTGCGCGACGGGCTCGCCGAGCAGCTCCGTCAGGATCTCGCCCGGCGTGCCGCCCGCGGCGGAGTCTCGGGTGCGGTGATCGGCCTCTCCGGCGTGGACGTCGTCGGCTCGTTCCTCGGACGCGTCCTCTCCGAGATCGCCGCCGGTGCCCGGCTGCCGGCCGCCCGGACCGTGCCGGCCGGCATACGGCCCGCCGTGGCGATCGCCCTCGTCGAGCTGGGGCTCGCGCTGCCCGGCCCGGCCACCGCCCGGGACACCGAGCGTGCCGTGGAACTGCTCCGGCGCGGCACACCGGCCGGCCCGCCCGCCCCCGGGGGGAGGACATGATGCCGGCCTCCCGCCGTTCCGCCCCGGCCAGCCTGCCGATCGCCTCGGACGCCGACCTGGCCCGGGTCCGGCAGCACGTGCGGCACATCGCCGCCGGGCTCGGCTTCAGCCTCGTCCACCTCACCAAACTGGTCACCGCGGCCAGCGAACTCGCCCGCAACACCCTCGTCCACGGCGGCGGGGGACACGTGGACATCGTCCCGCTGGACGACGAGCACCCTTCGGGACTGCGGCTGTCGTTCAGCGACAACGGCCCCGGCATCCGCGACATCGGCCTGGCGATGACCGAGGGCTACAGCACCGGTGGGGGTCTCGGCCTGGGCCTGAGCGGCGCGAAACGGCTCGTCCACGACCTCACCGTCGACACCGAGCCCGGCCGCGGCACGACCGTGACCGTCGTCTCCTGGAACTCCGTCGTTCCCCCAGCACGCCGCCCGGGCACGCCATGAGCGGGCCCCGGGACATCCCCGCCCCCGACGACGCCCGCCCGCCGCGCACCCGCGACCCGGCCGCGTCGCTCGCCGCCCTCGTGCGTGGCTCCGGCAACCGCCGCCCGCCCGTTCCGGGGCGACGCCGGCGTGGCCGTACCCTTCCCCGACCGCCGGACTGCCGATGACCGACGCCCCTGACATCCGGACGATCAGCTCCGCCGCGGACGCCGCCCACGCCCGCACCCACGCGGCCCGGCTCACGGCGGACGCCGAGGTGCCGGCCGTGGAACGCGCACGCTTCCTCGCCGCCTTCTCCACCGAGCTGCGGCGGTGCCTGAGCGCGGGCCGAGCCGAGGTCGTCTTCACCGTCCGGCCCGCCGCACCGGACGCGTACGCCCGCGCGGTCGCGGGGGAGTTGCACGTCGCCGTACGACCGGCCGGTCATCCGCCGCGGCAGGCGCCGCCCTGGCAGTGCACGCTCGCGTGCCCCGCACCGCCCCACCGCATCGGCGCCGCCCCATCGCCCGGCACCGGCGCGACCCGGCTGGCCGAGGCCGTCCTGGCCGCCGACGAGGACACCGCGGTGCTCCTGGAGCGGCTGGACGAACAGGAATCCCTGATGCGCTTCCACCGCGAGGAGCTGCACGAGACCAATCAGGGCGTACTGGCGCTGCACGCCGAACTCGACGCGGCGGCCCTGGTCCAGCGCGAACTGCTCGACGCCGAACGCAACGCCCGGGCCGAGGCGGAGCACGCCCGCCGCCTGCTGACGTTCCTCGCCCACGCCAGCGCCGCCGTGGCCGCGTCACTGGACCACGAGGACATCCTGCGGCGCCTGACCGAACTGCTGGTCCCGGCCTACGCCGAGCAGCTCGACATCTGGCTCTTCGACGACGAGCAGGCACCCCGCCACGACGGCCGTCCCGCCGCCTCGACCGCCGCCCGCACCGGCCGTCCCGCCGCAGCGGTGATCGCCGCCCGCACCGGCCGCCCCCAGCACGCCGCCGCACACCCCGGCGGCCTGCCCGGCGTAGGCGACCTGCCGCCGTCCGCGCTGGCCCCGACCCGGCCGCTGCTGAGCATCCCGCTGACGGCGCACCGGACGCTGGGCGTGGTGACCCTGACGGCACCCGGCCCCCGCTTCGACCCGGACGCCTCCGTGATGCTGGTCGAACTGGCCCGCCGCACCGGCATCGCCCTGGACCACGCCCGCCGCTACGAACAGCACCGCGACATCGCCGAGGCCCTGCAGCGCGTCCAGCTCACCGAACTGCCCCACCCCACGGGCCTGACGCTGGCCGCCCGCTATCTGCCGGCCACCCGCGGACTCAACATCGGCGGCGACTGGTACGACGCCTTCGAACAGCCCGACGGAAGCGTGCTCGCCGTCATGGGAGACGTCACCGGGCACGGGCTGCGCGCCGCCGTCATGATGGGGCAACTGCGCACCGCGCTGCGGGCCTACGCCGTGGAGGGCGACGGCCCGGCCCGGATCCTCACCCGCCTGCACCATCTGCTCCGCCACCAGCAGCCCGACCTGTACGCCACCGCCGTCGTCGCCCGCTTCCGGCCCGGTGACACCGAACTGGTCTGGGCCGCAGCCGGGCATCCGCCCCTCGTCGCCCGCCACCCCGACCGCACCGTGCGCGTCCTCGACGCCAAGCCCGGCATCATGCTGGGCGTCCCCGTCCCCTACGACTACGAGGAACACACGGCCGACCTCCCGCTCGGCTCGACCCTCGCCCTGTACACCGACGGGCTGGTGGAGCGCCGGGCCCTGGGCATCGACCCCGGCATCGACCGTCTCGGCGAGGCCCTGGCCGCGCTGGGCGACACCGAGGTGGAAGAGGATCTGGACGCCTGCGCCGAGTCCCTGCTCAAGCCCCTGCTGCACGACTCCGAGCGCGACGACGACGTCTGTCTGCTGCTGTGCCGTACGACTCCCGAGCCGTCCGCCCGAGTGTCCCTTCGTGTGCCCGGAGCGGGCACCCACCGCGATAGCGTGGAGGCCACTAGGGGACACTAGGGGAGGGGGGGACGCCGTGAACGCCTCTGAACCGGTGGCATCCGCGGAGAGCGCACTGCGGTCGGCGCCGCCGCACGCCCTGGTCGCCACCGCGCGCCGCCTGCTGGCCGAACGGGTGGGTGCCCGTGAGGTGACCCTCCTGCTGGCCGACTACGGGCTGACCGTCCTGCAGCCGGTCACCCATCTGCCCGCCACCGGTGAGCCCGTGCCCGCTCACGACGGCCCCGAGGGCAGCGCCTTCGCCGGACAGACCCCCGTCGTGGAGGTCACCCCTGACCCGCGCACCGACGTGGTGCACCTGCCCCTCACCGTGCGCGGCGACCGGCTCGGCGTGCTCTCCGTCCGGCTGCCGGCCGACGCCGCGACCCCGGCCACGGTGCTCGAACTCCGGGACTTCGCCACCGCGCTCGGCCACGAGGTCGTCACCGCGGGCCGTGACACCGACCTGTACCTCCAGGCCCGCCGCACCCGCCGCCTCACCCTCGCCGCCGAGATGCAGTGGCAGCTCCTGCCGGGCCGGGGCTGCGCCCGCGAGGAGTACGTCATCGGGGCCCACCTCGAGCCCGCCTACGCCATCGGCGGCGACAACTTCGACTGGTCCACCGGCGCCGACGACCTCGTCCTCACCGTCACCGACGGCATGGGCCAAGGCATCGACGCGTCCCTGCTCACCAGCCTCGCAGTCGGGGCCCTGCGCAATGCCCGCCGCGCCGGCATCGGCCTGGCCGACCAGGCGTGCCTCGCCGATCAGGCGCTGTTCGCCCAGTACGGCGGCAAGGTGTACGCCTCGACCCTGCTGCTGCGGTTCGACCTGGTCACCGGCAGGGTGCAGGCCGTCGACGCGGGCTCGCCGCAGCTGTTCCGGGTGCGGGGCGGATCCATCGAACGGATCGCACTGGAGGCGCAGCTGCCGCTCGGCATGTTCGAGGAGACCGACTACCGGGAGCAGATCTTCCAGGTCGAACCGGGCGACCGTCTGATCGCGGTCAGCACCGGGGTGCACGGCACCCGCTCGGCGGTCGGAGACCTCTTCGGCGAGCGAGCCCTGCGCCAGGTCCTCAGCGCCACCCGGCCCACACCACCGCACGAGTGCGCACGCGCGGTGGTCTCCGGCCTGGTGGAGCACTTCGGCGGCGGGGACCTGACGGCCGACGCCGCCGTGGTCTGCCTCGACTGGAACGGCCGCACCCTCAGCGCCCCTGAGTAGGGCCGGTCACTCGGGCTTCTGCTCGGGGGGATCGTCCCGGCTCGCCAGGAAGGCCCGCAGCCCCCGGCGCAGCGCCATGCGTTCGAGCGGGTCCATCCCGGCCAGGACGTCGGCCAGCGCCCGCGCCCGGCGCCGGGCCACGTCGCCCAGCACATGGCGTCCCTGCGCGGTGAGCCCCAGCTGCACCTCGCGACGCCTGAGCGGATGCGGGCCGCGTTCCAGCAGACCGGCCGCCTCCAGCCGGTCGCACAGCCGGCTCGCCGTGGGCAGACCGATCTCCAGCCGCTCGGCCAGCGTGGTGAGGTTCAGTCCGGGATCGGCCTCCAGCGCCCGCAGTGCCCGCAGTTGGTGAAGGGACAGCCGCAACGGCCCGCCCTGGGCGGCGAGCGACCACAGGGCCGTCAGGCTCTCCACGGCCTCGGCGATCTCCAGCGCGACGGCCTCCGGACCGCCGACGGGTCCCTTCGCCCGATCGTCGCCGGAGGCACCGAGATGGGTCACAAAAAGTCGCTTTCCGTGAGAGACGGGCGCGCGCACATCACCCTCTCAGAGGCTCTACCCGGAGCGCCGGAGGGCAAGCAGCCACTGTGGCGCACGAGTCGCGCCCCCAGCCACCCGTCCACCCACGCGCCGACGCCACTTTGTCCCGCCCGTGGGGAAAGTAACGAGATCTTGTGCGAAACGGGTTACGGAGCTCGATGAAGCCCGCTAACTTCCTTGAAATGAACCGGTCATAAAAGCTGCCGGCCGGTGTCGACGGCGCGACGGCGCGCGCCCGTAGCCCCCCGGACAGCCCGCTGAGGGCTGCCGTCATCCCACCCCACATCGGGAGACCTCTGTGCGCACGAGATCGCTCAGACCCAGACGCGTCCGCTTCTTACTCACCGCCGTGGCCTGCGCCGTCGGCCTCATGCTGCCGCTGTCTCCGGCCACCGCGGCGCCCGCGGACCCGCAGGACGCCGCCGAGGCGCCCGCCGCCCCCGAGTTCCAGCAGGTCACCCTCGCCAAGGGCGTGGCCGAGACGGGCGAGCCCATGACGCTGGCGGTGCTGCCCGACCGGTCCGTCCTGCACACCTCGCGCGACGGCACCGTCCGGCTGACGAACGCCGCGGGAACGACCACCGTGGTCGGCAAGCTCGACGTCTACAGCCATGACGAAGAAGGGCTGCAAGGCGTCGCCGTGGACCCGGACTTCGCGTCCAACCGGCACGTCTACCTCTACTACGCCCCCAAGCTCAGCACCCCGGGCGGTGACGCCCCGGCGGACGGCACCGCCGCCGACTTCGCCCCGTACGAGGGGGTCAACCGGCTGTCGCGGTTCGTCCTGAGGACGGACGGCACCCTGGACCTCGCCAGTGAGAAGAAGATCCTCGACGTGCCTGCCTCCCGCGGCATCTGCTGCCACGTCGGCGGCGACATCGACTTCGACGCGGCGGGCAACCTGTACCTGTCCACCGGCGACGACAGCAACCCCTTCGCCTCGGACGGCTTCACCCCCATCGACGAGCGGGCCTCCCGCAACCCCGCCTACGACGCCCAGCGTTCCTCCGGCAACACCAACGACCTGCGCGGCAAGGTCCTGCGCATCAAGGTGAACGCCGACGGGTCGTACACGATCCCCGCCGGCAACCTCTTCCCGCCCGGCACCGCGAAGACCCGCCCCGAGATCTACGCGATGGGCTTCCGCAACCCCTTCCGGATGAGCGTCGACAAGGCCACCGGCATCGTGTACCTCGGCGACTACGGCCCCGACTCCGGTACCGCGAACCCCCAGCGCGGCCCCGAGGGCCAGGTCGAGTTCAACCGGATCACCAAGGCCGGCAACTTCGGCTGGCCGTACTGCACCGGCGCCAATGACGCCTACACGGACTACGACTTCGCCACCGGCACCTCCGGAGCGAAGTTCAACTGCGCCGCGCCGAAGAACACCTCACCGCGCAACACCGGACTGACCGACCTGCCGCCCGCCCAGCCCGCCTGGGTCCCGTACAACGGCGGCTCGGTGCCCGAGTTCGGCAACGGCTCGGAGTCCCCCATGGGCGGCCCCGTCTACCGCTACGACGCCGCGTCCACCTCCGAGGTCAAGTTCCCGCAGGAGTACGACGGCGACTTCTTCGCCGGTGAGTTCGGCCGCCGCTGGATCAAACGCGTCGAGTCCGCCGGCGACGGCACCGTGCAGTCCATCAACGCCTTCCCCTGGACCGGCACCCAGGTGATGGACATGGCCTTCGGCCCGGACGGCGCCCTGTACGTCCTCGACTACGGCACCGGCTACTTCAACGGAGACGAGAACTCCGCCCTGTACCGCATCGAGCACGTCACCGGTGGCCACGCCCCGGTCGCGCAGGCGAGGGCGAACGTCACTTCCGGCAAGGCACCGCTGGCCGTCTCCTTCTCCTCGGCGGGCAGTTCCGACGCCGACGGCGACGCGCTGACCTACGCCTGGACGTTCGGCGACGGCGCCACCTCCACCGCCGCGGACCCCACACATACCTACGCCACCAACGGCCAGTACACGGCCACGCTCAAGGTCACCGACACCACCGGCAAGTCCGCCACGGCCTCCGTGCAGATCACCGTCGGCAACACCGCGCCGACGGTGCGACTCGACCTGCCCCTCGACGGCGCCCTCCACGACTTCGGCGACGCGATCCCGTTCAAGGTCACGGTGACCGACCCCGAGGACGGCACCATCGACTGCTCCAAGGTGAAGGTCACCTTCATCGTCGGCCACGACAGCCACGGCCACCCGCAGACCTCCGCCACCGGCTGCACCGGCACCCTGCAGACCCTCGCGGACGGCGAACACGACCCCAACGCCAACATCTTCGGTGTCGTCGACGCCGAGTACACCGACCAGGGCGCGAACGGCCAGCCCGCGCTCACCACCCACGACCAGCACATCACCCAGCCCACCCACCGCCAGGCCGAGCACTACGGCGACTCCGCGGGCGTCCAGGTCGTCAACCACGCCCCCGCCCACGGCGGAAAGACCGTCGGCCACATCGAGAACGGCGACTGGATCTCCTTCAAGCCCTACGCCCTCGCCGACGCCGGCACCTTCACCGCCCGGGTCTCCTCCGCCGGCGCCGGCGGCACGATCGAGGTGCGCGCCGGATCCCCGACCGGCACCCTGCTCGGCACGGCGACCGTACCGGTGACCGGCGGCTGGGAGACCTTCGAGAACGTGACCGCCCCGCTCGGCGACCAGCCGGCCGGCTCCACGTCCCTCCACCTCGTGTTCAAGGGAGGCAGCGGTGCCCTGTTCGACGTGGACGAGTTCTCCTTCGGCACCTCGGGCGGCGGTGCCCGCTCGGGTGAGGTGAAGGGAGTGAACGGCAAGTGCCTGGACGTGGACGGAGGGCAGACGGCGGACGGTACGCAGGTGCAGCTCTGGACCTGCAACGGCACGGATGCCCAGAAGTGGACGCGCGCAGGTGACGGCACGATGAAGGCGCTGGGCAAGTGCCTGGACGTCTCCGGCGGCGGCAGCGCGGACGGCACGAAGATCCAGCTGTGGACGTGCAACGGCACGGGAGCGCAGGTGTGGTCGGCCCAGCCGGACGGCACGGTGCGCAACCCGCAGTCGGCGAAGTGCCTGGACGCGTCCGGCGGCACCTGGAACGACGGCACGGCGGTCCACCTGTGGACCTGCCACACCGGCCCCAACCAGAAATGGACCCTGCCGTAGAAAGGAGGCGACTGTTCATGCGGAGCCAACTCAAAGCATTTCTCGGCCTGTTCGCGAGCGCCGCGCTCTTCCTGACAGCACACCAGGCCGGCGCCGTCCCCGCCCCGGGCGCGGACGTCGCGGTACGCGCGGACGAGGACCCGGCCTACCAGGTCCTCGTCTTCTCCAAGACGGCGGGCTTCCGTCACTCCTCGATCGACGACGGCATCGCGGCCCTGCGCGACCTCGGAACCGCCAACAACTTCACCGTCGACGCGACCGAGGACGCAGGGGCCTTCACCAGCGGCAACCTCGCCCAGTACGAGGCGGTCGTCTTCCTGTCGACGACCGGTGATGTGCTGAACGCCGCCCAGCAGACGGCTTTCGAGAGTTACGTCCGGGACGGCGGCGGATACGTCGGCATCCACGCCGCCGCCGACACCGAGTACGACTGGCCCTTCTACGAGGGGCTGGCCGGCGCCCTGTTCCACTCGCACCCGGCGATCCAGTCCGCGACCGTCGAGGTGGAGGACCGGGCGCACGACGCCACCGCCCACCTGGGCAGCACCTGGCAGCGCACCGACGAGTGGTACAACTACCGCACCAACCCCCGTACCACCGCCCATGTGCTCGCCTCGCTCGACGAGTCCAGCTACTCGGGCGGGAACATGTCCGGAGACCACCCGATCGTCTGGTGCAAGGACTACCAGGGAGGCCGCGCCTTCTACACCGGCGGTGGCCACACCGACGAGTCCTACACCGAACCGGCCTTCCGCCGGCACCTCCTGGGCGGCATCCGCTGGGCCGCCGGCACGACGAACGCCGACTGCCGTCCGGAGACCGGCTACACGCCCCTGTTCGACGGCTCGTCCACCACGGGCTGGAGCCAGGCCGGCCCCGGCGGATTCACCCTCGCCGACGGCACCCTCACCTCGCACGGCGGGCTGGGCATGCTGTGGTACTCCGCCGAGGAGTTCACCGGCGACTACTCCCTCAAGCTCGACTGGAAGGCGGCCGGCGACGACAACTCCGGTGTCTTCATCGGCTTCCCGGCCTCCGACGACCCGTGGTCGGCGGTGAACAACGGCTACGAGATCCAGATCGACGCCACCGACGCGGCCGACCGCACCACCGGCGCCGTCTACGGCTTCCAGTCCGCCGACATCGCCGCCCGCGACGCCGCGCTGAACCCGCCGGGGGAGTGGAACACCTACGAACTCCGCGTGACCGGCGAGCGGTTGGAGATCTTCCTCAACGGCCGCAAGATCAACGACTTCACCAACACCGACCCGGCCCGCAGCCTGCGCCAGGGCCACATCGGCATCCAGAACCACGGGGACGGCGACGAGGTCGCCTTCCGCGACATCCGCATCAAGCAGTCCGGCGGCCAGCAGCCGGGCCCCCGCACGGGTGAGGTGAAGGGGGTGAACGGCAAGTGCCTGGACGTGGCGGGGGCGCAGACGGCGGACGGTACGCAGGTGCAGCTGTGGACGTGCAACGGCACCGGCGCGCAGAAGTGGACGGTGGCGTCCGACGGCACGCTGCGGGCGCTGGGCAAGTGCCTGGACGTCTCCGGCGGCGGCAGCGCGGACGGCACGAAGATCCAGCTGTGGACGTGCAATGGCACGGGAGCGCAGGTGTGGTCGGCCCAGCCGGACGGCACGCTGCGCAACCCGCAGTCGGCGAAGTGCCTGGACGCGTCCGGCGGCACCTGGAACGACGGCACGGCGGTCCACCTGTGGACCTGCCACACCGGCCCCAACCAGAAATGGACCCTGCCGTGACGCACTCCGACGCAAGAAACTGAGCTGACGCGCTCCTGACAATCAACGATTTCCGTGGCACTCTGCCTCACGCACGTCTGTCCGCACCGCTCTTCATCCCCCACCCTGCCGGGGCCCGTTCGACGGGTCCCGGCACGGCAGAAGGAGACCTGCGTGAGACGACACCGCACTGCCGCCGGCGTCCTGCTGACCGTCGGAGCCCTGTTCACCGGCGGCCTGATGAACGCCGCCTCCGCCGCCGCGGCGCCCTCCGACACCTCCCGCACCCCGTCGGCCGAGACCCGCACCGTCCCCCTCGCCGAGCAGCGCGCATCCCGCACCTTCTGGACCCCCGAGCGCATGCGCGGCGCCGAGCCGCTCGACCTCCACCTGACTCCCCGGGCGGCCAAGAGCCTCAAGGCCCCCGACAGCAGCGGGCGTACGCCGACCGCGGTACCCGCCACCCCCGCCGCCTTCCCCCAGGCAGGCGGTCCGTGGACCGGCGACGGAGCCGTGGTCGCCACCTCGGGCCGGGTCTTCTTCACCTTCCAGGGCCGCACCGCATCCTGCTCCGGCAACGCCGTCACCAGCCAGAACGCCAGCACGGTCATCACGGCCGGGCACTGCGTGAAGTACCAGGGCAGCTGGCACACCAACTGGGTCTTCGTGCCCGCCTACAACAACGGCAACGCCCCCTACGGCCAGTGGACCGCCACCAGCACGCTCACCACGCCCCAGTGGGAGGCGAGCGAGGACATCAACCACGACATCGGAGCCGCGGTCGTCGCCCCCCTGAACGGCAAGAAGCTCACCTCGGTCGTCGGCGCGCAGGGCATCCAGTTCAACGGCGGCTACAACAAACGCATGTACGCCTTCGGCTTCCCGGCCGCCTCGCCGTACGACGGCTCGAAGCTCATCTACTGCAGCGGCAACAGCTCCAAGGACTTCCTCTTCTCGCAGGACCACAGCCTCGCCTGCAACATGACCGGAGGCTCCAGCGGCGGCCCCTGGTTCACCGGCTTCGACGAGGCCACCGGCACCGGCCTGCAGGTCTCGGTGAACAGCTTCGGCTACACCTTCCTGCCCAACCGCATGTTCGGCCCGTACTTCGGTGACGTCGCGAAGGCCCTGTACGACAAGGCCCAGGCCTCCTAGGGTCCGCAGCCGAGCGGCGCCCGGCCGCGCCGAACGGCGCACACCCGGGATCATGTCTGAGGCGTTGACGCCCGCCCGATCGCGATCATGGCGGCGTCATCGCCCAGACGCCCGCCCACGTGGTCCAGCAGATCCCGGCGCAGCCGGCGCAGGAAGGACTCGGGGTCGCTGTCCGTCCAGCCCGTGATCCGCTCGATGAGCGGATAGAAGGTGCCGGCGGCGTCACGCGCCTCGACGACCCCGTCCGTGTACAGCAGCAGGAGATCCCCCGCCTCGAACGTGAAGGTGTCGACGGCGTAGGGACGCGTCGTCATGCTGCCCAGGCCGAGCGGCGGCGCGGGCTGCCGGGCGGGCACCGCCGTGGCGCGGCCGTCGCGCAGCAGCACGGGCGGCGGATGCCCGCAGTCGATCATGTCGACGGTGTGGCCCCGATCGGGGATGTCCAGGATCGCGGCGGTGATGAAGGTCTCGCCGGACCGGTCGGTCTCACCGGGCTCGGCCAGATCCCAGCACACACTTCCGTCCAGGTATGTCACCAGCTCGACCAACGTGGCCTGGCGGTGAGCGGCACCCCGGAACGCGCCGAGCAGCAGGGCGGCATCGCCGACGGCGGTCATCCCCTTGCCGCGCACATCGCCCACGATCAGCCGGGTGCCGGAACCGGTGCGCGCGGCCGCGTACAGATCACCGCCGATGTACGCCTCCGGCTCCGCGGCGATGTAGCGGGACGCCACACGCAGCGGCCCGATCCGCTGGGGCAACGGCCGCAGGACGACCCGCTGGGCGGTCTCGGACACATATCTCACCTGCGACAGCTCCCTGGCGCGGCGCTCGCGCACCACGCAGAAGAGCACCAGGCACCCGCCGACCAGGACCAGGGCGAGAATCTGTGCCTGGTGATTGGCCGAGAACAGCTCGTCCCGGTCACGCAGCACGCCGATGATCGCCTGAGCCGCCACCGCGAGCGCGGCGACCAGCCCCGTCGTCCGCGGACCGGCGAACGAGGCGGTGACCGCCGGGGCGGCGACCAGCAGCGGGCCCAGGTGGATGTGCGGCGGCGCAAGGACGTCGATCACCACGACGGCCACGATCATCGCGATCGGAACGGCCACCATCGAACGGCCCGCTCGCGTCGTCCGGCTGAGTCCGGGATGGCGCTGCGACACACCTCCTCTCTACACCAGCCCCGCCCGCCCCGCACGAGCGCCCGGCCGGCGTGCCACCGGGCGGCGAGGACGGCTCCTCACTGAGCCCGGCCGTCTGCTGCTGACCGCGGGCCGGGGAGGCTGTGGTCATCCCGCGAGACTCGTATATCGTCGTCCGATATCGGGTTCCGTCAGCTGTGGTGGCTGTGCCGCCGAGGGAGTAGTCCATGACCGACTCAGCGACCGCCGCCGGTCCGTCCGGACAGCTGCGGCGGCACCTCGGCGTGACCGACGCGGTCCTGATCGGCCTGGGGTCGATGATCGGCGCCGGTATCTTCGCCGCGCTCGCCCCGGCCGCCCGCGCCGCCGGCTCCGGGCTGCTGATCGGCCTGGCGCTGGCCGCCGTGGTCGCGTACTGCAACGCCACCTCCTCCGCCCGGCTCGCGGCCCGCTACCCGGCCTCCGGCGGCACCTACGTCTACGGCCGCGAACGCCTCGGCGCCTTCTGGGGATACCTCGCCGGGTGGGGGTTCGTGGTCGGCAAGACCGCCTCGTGCGCCGCGATGGCCCTCACGGTCGGCTCGTACCTGTGGCCCGGACAGGCCCACGCGGTCGCGGTCGCCGCAGTGGTGGCACTGACGGCGGTGAACTACGCCGGTGTCCAGAAGTCCGCGCTGCTCACCCGGGTGATCGTCGCCGTGGTCCTGGCCGTGCTCACCGCCGTGGTGATCGCCGCTTTCACCTCCTCCTCGACCCGGGCGGCCCGGCTGGACGTCGGCTCCGACGCCACCGCCGGTGGCGTGCTCCAGGCGGCGGGCCTGCTGTTCTTCGCCTTCGCCGGCTACGCCCGCATCGCCACACTGGGGGAGGAGGTCCGCGACCCGCAGCGCACGATCCCCCGGGGCATCTCGATCGCGCTCGGCCTCACGCTGGTCGTGTACGCGCTCGTCGCGGTCGCCGTACTGACGGTGCTCGGTCCGACGGGCCTTGCAGAAGCCACCGCCCCGCTGACGGACACCGTCCGGGCGGCGGGCGCCGACTGGCTCGTGCCGGTGGTCCGCGTCGGCGCCGCGGTCGCCGCGCTCGGCTCCCTGCTCGCGCTGATCCTCGGTGTCTCCCGCACCACCCTCGCCATGGCCCGCGACCGGCATCTGCCGCACGCGCTGGCCGCCGTCCACCCGAAGTTCCAGGTTCCCCACCGCGCCGAACTGCTCGTGGGCAGCGTCGTCGCGGTCCTCGCCGCCACGACGGACGTACGCGGCGCGATCGGCTTCTCCTCGTTCGGCGTGCTGGCCTACTACGCCATCGCCAACGCCTCCGCCTTCACCCTCACCCCGGCCGAGCGCCGCCCGCCCCGGGTCATCCCCGTCCTCGGGCTCACCGGCTGCCTCGTCCTGGCCTTCGCCCTGCCCCTGACCTCCGTGGTCGCGGGCACCGCCGTCCTCACCCTCGGGGCGGCCGCGTACGGCGTCCGCCGCGCCCTCGCCACCCGCAGGCCGTAGCCCGGCTCGCCGGCGTGGGGCCGCCGGCGGGTGACGCTCCGGTCAGTCGGTCCCGTCCCCGAGCACTTCGCGGGCCAGCTCCCGCAGAGCCCGTCGGTCCTCGGCCAGGGCCTCCTTCCCCGCCTCGGTCGCCCGGTAGACGCGGCGCGTGCGGCCGTCGACCACGCGCTGCTCGGAGACCAGCAGCCCGTCGGCCTCCAGCCGGTGCAGCGTCGGATAGAGGGTGCCGGGGCTGATCCGGTAGCCGTGCCGGGCGAGTTCCTCGGTCATCCACGCGCCGTGGATCTCCTCCTCGGCCGCGTGATGCAGGATGTGCAGCCGCACCGCACCCCGCTGGAACTCCCGCACCCTGGCCCACCTCCGGCAGTGACGAGACCGATATCGGCCCCCGATCCTACGCCGCCCGAGCCATCGGCAGGTGCCGGGACAGAGGGCGCGGCTGTCGGGGAGTGCCGCCCCCCGAACAGTCAGCCCGGCCCAGCCGGCTCAGCTCAGCTCGGCGAAGGTCTCCACCGCGTCGGTCTTGCCGGTGACGACGATGACATCGCCCTCCTGGACGACGGTGTCGGCGGTGGCGTAGGTGAAGTCCTCGCCAGGGCGCTTGATCCCGACGACGGTGACGCCGTACCTGCTGCGGACCTGGCTCTGACCGAGCGGCACACCGGTGGCGATACGGGGGGCGATCGTCTTGACGAGGGCGTAGTCGTCGTCGAACTCGATGAAGTCCAGCATGCGGCCGGTGACCAGGTGGGCGACGCGTTCGCCCATCTCGTGCTCGGGCAGGACCACGTGGTGGACGCCGAGGCGTTCGAGGATCTGACCGTGCTGGCGGCTGATGGCCTTGGCTCAGATGTTGGGCACCTCGGCCTCCAACAGGTTCGCGCTGACCAGGATGCTCGCTTCGATGTCGGTGCCGATGGCCACCACGGCGCTGGTGAACTCGTGGACACCGAGTTGGCGCAGCGCCTCCTGGTCGGTGCAGTCGGCCACGGCGGCATGGGTGAGGTCGTCGCTGTGCCGCTGCACCAGGCGGGCGTCGGTGTCGAGGCCGAGGACGTCCCAGCCCCGGCGCATCGGCTCCCCGGCGAGCGAGGAGCCGAAGCGGCCCAAGCCGATGACCGCGACGCGCTGGTCGCCCGTGTGCGTGTCGGAATCCGCCGGACGCTTGCGGCGTCGGCGGCGAAGGGTGTGCAGCCTAACCAATGATGGGTCGCTCCTCCGGCAGGTCGTAGCGGCGGGTGCGCTCGCGCAGGGCGAGGGCCGAGACGAGGGCGATCGGGCCGAGACGGCCGACGAACATCAGGACCACCAGCAGCAGTTGACCGGCCACGGGGACGTCGGCGGTGATGCCGGTGGACAGACCGACCGTCGCGAAGGCGGACACGACCTCGAACAGCACCGCCTCCAGCCGTTCCTCGGTGAGGGTGAGCAGGGCGAGCGTGGAGGCGGTGACCAGCCCGACACCGAGCAGGGCGACGGTCAGCGCCTGGCGCAGCACGTGCGGGGCGAGACGCCGGCCCAGCACCGCGGAGCCGGTCTCGCCGCGCACCTCGGCGGTGATCGCGGCCAGGAGCACCGAGAAAGTGGTCACCTTGATGCCGCCCGCGGTCCCGGCGCTGCCGCCGCCGATGAACATCAGCACGCACGTCATCAGCAGCGTCGAGGCCTGCATTGCGCCGATGTCGAGGGCATTGAACCCGGCGGTACGCGCCATCACCGAGTGGAAGAACCCGCCCAGGATCTTGTCCCCCGCGGTGTGAGGGGCCGAGCGTGCCGGCGTTGGTCCACTCCAGCAGGCAGGTCAGCAAGGTGCCGGCGACGAGCAGGACGGCGGTGGTGATCAGCGTCAGCCTGGTGTGCAGGGTCCAGTTGCGGCGCCCGGTCGTGCGGCGCCGGTTGCGGTGGCGCAGCAACTCCAGCAGAACCGGGAAGCCGAGGCCGCCCAGGATGACGGCCGCCGCGATCGGGAGCGTGACCCAGGCGTCACCGGTGTATCGGGTGATGCTGTCGGCGTGCAGCCCGAACCCGGCGTTGTCGAAGGCCGAGACGGCGTGGAAGAAGCCGAGGTACACGGCGCTGCCGATGCCTCTCCCCGTATCCGTAGCGGAAACGCAGCGCGAGGACGCCCCCGACCGCCAGTTCGACGATCAGCGTCGTGCCGGCGACGCCGAGCAGCACCCGGCGCACGTCGCCGATGCCCAGGCTCTTGGTCTCCGCCTGGGCGGTCAGTTGCAGGCGCAGCCGCAGCCGTCCGGAGACCAGCAGGGCCAGCAGCGACGCCATGGTCATGATCCCGAAGCCGCCGATCTGGATCAGCGCGAGGATGACGCCCTCGCCGAAGCCGCTCCAGTACGTTCCCGTGTCCACGACGGCCAGTCCGGTGACGCACACGGCGGAGGTGGAGGTGAACAGCGCGCGGTCACGACGGGGGGGTGTGGTGCCCCGTTCGGTGGCGAACGGCAGGGACAGCAGTGCCGCTCCCGCCAGTCCCGCCAGGGCGAACGCCACGACGACGGCACGGGCCGGGTGGGCAACGAGCAGGGACGGCCATGGCCGTACCCGCGCCGTCAGTCCCGCCACGTGCCGCCTCTTTCCCGTCCGCCGCCCCTGGCGACGGATACGCCCCGTCGGATGACCTTGGCCTTCGGCTCACCCACGGTAGGGGACGATCGCGATGGAGTGGGAGCCGGCACGGTCACACAGGACAGCCCGTCAGGCCATGCTGCCGTCGCGGGGATTCTTCCCTTGACCTGCCGCACCACTGGGCGGAACATCCGGCTCGCGGGTCGTACGGCGGCGCCGGTGGATCATCACCCCGGTGACGAGCAGCAGGCCGGCGAAGAGTGCGGTGACGACCGCAGGACCCGTGGCGTCGAGCGCGTCGGCGATCGTGCGCTGGACGGCGCCGGCCGCGTCGATGACCGGATCCTCGGTCGTGGGGTCCCGCTGGACACGGATCTCGTACCAGCCGTAGTACGCGACATAGACGCCCACGAGCACGAGGAGTCCGCCCCCGAGCCGGGGGGCGACGGCGCCGAGGCGGCGGAGCCGGGTGACGGCCGTGGTGCGAGTGAGGGCGACGGTCAGGGACGCGGCACCGACGATCAGACCCATCCCGCCCGCGTACGCGGTGAACAGGGCGATGCCCTCGCCGGTGGAGCCGGAGCGGAAGGCGGACACGACGATGGCGAGGAACGGAGCGATGGTGCAGCCGAGGGAAGCCGTGGCGTACGCCATGCCGAACAGCGCCATCGACGGGAGCGACCGGGTGACGGTGGGGGCCCGGCGGATCTTCGGGGCCGGGGCGGGCAGTTGGCGACCGGCGAGCAGCCAGGCACCGGCGGCGGCCATCAGCAGGCCGAAGGCGATGGTGAACCAGGGCAGGTGCTGCTGGACCTGTCCGGCGGCGGGCTGGACGGCCAGGCCGAAGATGCCGAAGAGGGCGGCGAAACCGACGGTCATCGCGGCGGTGGCGGTCAGGGCGCGGCCGACAGCGACCGCGCGACCGGGGGAGTCGTCACCGAGGACGAGCAGCGACAGATAGGCGGGCAGCAGGGCGAAGCCGCACGGGTTGACGGCGGCGAGCATGCCCGCGGTGAGCGCGAGGGCGAGAGGGAGGTCGGCCATGGGTCTTCAGCCGACGAGTCCGGCGACCTTCTCGGACAGCCCGTCACCGCCGGGCAGGACGCCCTCGTAGACCGTCCTTCCGTCCTTGTCGAGGATGACGTAGCGGCTCTGCTCGGTGACCCGGAACCGCTGCCAGACCTCGCCCTTCTCGTCCGAGAGGTGAGGGAAGCCGTCGGTCTCGGTCCGGGAGACGAATTCCTTCATGGCAGCGTTCCTGTCCAGGCCGGCCACACCCACCACGTGCGCCTTGCCCGCGTAGTCGGCGGCGACCTTCGCGGTCTCGGCGGCCTGGGCCTTGCACTTGGGGCACCAAGGCGCCCAGAACCACAGGACGGTGGGCTTGCCGGCCAGAGTCCTGGCGTCGAAGGGTCTGCCGTCGACCGTGGAGGCGGTGAACCTCAGTGACTCGGGCACCTCGGCTCCGGTGGCACCGGACCCGCCGCCGTCGGAGGGGACGGGTGACTGTGCGGGAGACGAAGCCTGGGACGATGCGGCGCCGGAATCACCGCCGGAGCCCTTGCCGTCGTCGGCGCCGCACCCGGCGATCGTGAGTACGGCTGCGGCCAGGACGGCCGGGAGAAGGGTGCGGGCACGCATGGCGGACTCCTGTGTCTCGGGAACAGGTGAGACTGTAGATCCGCCAGGCCGGGCGGGTGCGGGGTGATCGTCTTACGGTTCGATGACGTCGGCCTGCGGCACCCTCGCCCACACGCGTGCCCCGCCTCTCCTGCGAACCGCTGGAGGCGAGGCGGGGTTCACGCGTGGGCGTCCTGGCCTGATGCCGCGTCAGCGCAGGGTGAGCGGGGTCGCGGAGGTGACGTGGGACAGTTTCTCGGGGTTGCGAACGTAGTAGAGGCCGGTGATGCGGCCCCCCTCGACACTGATCGCCATGACGCCGTCGATCTCGCCGTCGAGGCGGACGAGCAGGGCAGGGCTGCCGTTGACCACGGTCGGTTCCGTGGTGAGCGTGGCATGAAGTCTGCCGAGGCCCCCGGCGAACATGCGGGCCACCCGCTCAGCACCGGCGACCGGCCGCAGCGCCGCGTGCTTGATACCGCCGCCGTCGCTCATCAGGACGACCTCGGGGGCGAGCACCTCCAGGAGGGCCTGCGGGTCACCGGTCTCGACGGCACGCCGGAACGACTCCAGGGCCGCCTGGCCCTCGTTCGACGAGACCACCTGGCGTGGGCGCCGCGCCTCGACGTGCCGGCGGGCACGGTGGGCGATCTGGCGGACGGCCGCGGGGCTCTTGTCGACCGCGGCCGCGATCTCGTCGTAGTCGATGTCGAAGACCTCGCGCAGCACGAACACGGCCCGCTCGGTCGGTGACAGCGTCTCCAGGACGAGCATCAGCGCCATCGAGACGCTCTCGGCCAGCTCGACGTCCTCGGCCACGTCCGGCGCGGTCAGCAGCGGTTCGGGCAGCCACGGGCCGACGTACGCCTCCCGGCGGCGCTTCACGGCGCGCAGCCGGTTGAGCGCCTGACGGGTGGTGATCCGGACCAGGAAGGCGCGTGGGTCGCGCACCTGCCCCTGGTCGGCCCTGACCCACTGCAACCACGTCTCCTGGAGGACGTCCTCGGCGTCGGCCGCGGAGCCGAGTACCTCGTAGGCGACGGTGAAGAGCAGATTGCGGTGGGCGAGGAACGCCCCGGTCGCCGGGTCGGCGTCGTCGTCGCTCAACTCTCGTTCCCCTCCTCCTTCTTCGCGGCCCGCCCTGACGACAGGCCCGTGTTCGCGTGCGTCCACGGCAAGATCCTCGCAGCACGCGACCGGTCAGGCCGCCCGGTCGGCGACGGCCGGTCCCCCGGCGTGGTGGGCGCGCAGCATCTTCCGGCGCTTGGCGACACCGCCCGGCATGCGGTGCAGGCTGAACGAACCGGGCTTGTGCGCCTCCCCGGACAGGTGCTTGGGGATGCCCTTGCAGACCAGTTCCTTGATCCTGGCACCCAGACCCTCGTCGATGTGCAGCCACACGGCGACGTCGGACCGGTTGGCGAACTGATAGATGCCCGCGCGGCGACCCAGGCTGATGCACTGGGCGTAGAAGCCCTGGTGGAGGTGGACCGGTTGCTCACCCGCGAGCCGGCTGAGCACCGTGTCGGCGGCCCGCGCACCCAGCGGCGATGCGTTCAGGCAGCTCATCCGCAGCGGCAGGCCGGACGGTGCGGCCGAGTCCCCGGCCGCGAGGATCCGCTCGTCGTCCACGCTCGTCAGCGTCTCGTCCGTGAGCAGCCGGCCCACGGCGTCGGTGCTCAGTCCGCTGCGCGCGGCCAGGTCGGGCACCCCGAAGCCGACGGTCCAGACGGTGACCTCACTGGGCAGCTCACGGCCGTCGGCGAGCCGCACGGTGTCGGAGGCCACCGCCGTCACCTTCGCGTCGGAGCCGTCGACGACCGTCACACCGAGCTCGGCCAGCCGCTCGGCGACCGAGCGCCGGCCCCGGGTGTGCAGGTATGGGCCGAGAACGCCGCCGCACACCAGGGTCACCCTGCGGCCCTGCTCCGCCAGCTCGGCGGCGGTCTCGATGCCGGTGGGCCCGGCGCCGACCACCGTCACCGGGGCCGTCGCGGGCGTGGCCTCCAGGACCGCCCGCAGCCGCTGGGCCTCCTCCAGGGTGGCGATCGGGTAGGCGAACTCGGCCGCTCCGGGCACGCTCGGTACGGCGCTGCCGCTGCCCACGGCGTAGATCAGGTAGTCGTAGGCGAGCGTGCCGCCGGCCGCCAGGGTCACGCTGCGCTCGGCCGCATCGATCAGGGTCACGGTGTCGACCACCAGCCGGACGCGCTCGGCCAGGACGTCCTGGTAGGCGATGACCGCGTCGTCGGACCCGCCCACCAACTGGTGCAGGCGGACCCGGTGGACGAGTTCCGGGCGCGGGTTGATCAGTGTCACGCTCACGTCGGCGCGCTGCGTCAGCCGGTTCGCGGCCATCGCGCCCGCGTATCCGCCACCGATCACGACCACCTGAGTGTTCCCCGTCATGGTGCCTCCTCCGTCTCCGGGTCTTCGGCCATAAGTCACCGGGCCGTCGACCCCTGTGACAGGCTGTGAGTCAGATCACTTCAGAGGCGCTCTGCCGCGGGATCAGACCATGTCCTGTCAGGCATCGGCGTGTGACGATGCCCGCGACAACGGGGAAGGCAAGGAGAGGCTGGAACGTGATGTCCCTCGGTGGCGTGCTCGCGGTGATCGCCGGCTGTGCTTGTGTCGCGGTGGCCTGCGGCTACCGCCGTGTGGACATGTGGGTGTGGGACTGGGCCGACGCGACCTTCACGCGCAGGACCCGATGGGGGACACCGTGGAAGACCCCGGGACGCATGAGGACGTACTTCGGGGGCGTCGGAGTCGCGTTGCTGGTGTCGAGTGCGGTGACCCTGGTCCAGGCAGGCTCAGTCGCCTGACTTCTGTCCCCGGCCCGGCCCCTGGGACGCCCTCGCGGCCTCGGCCTCGGCCTTCGCGTCACTCACCACGGCGGCGGCCTGCTTCGCGACCTCGTCGGCAGCGGCGGCGGCGTCGAGCGACAGCGACGAACCCGCCTCGAGCTGTGCCGCCCCCTCTTCGTCCGACGCGTCGCCGCTGCCGGCCGTGGCTGTTCCCTCCGATGGCGCGGATGCGGGGAGCCCCATCGCCGACCGGTCCCCGAACGCGCCGCTGACGGCGCGGACCGCCTCGGTCAGCTCCCCGGGGATCACCCAGAACGTGTTGTTGTCGCTCTTCGCCAGGTGCGGGAGCGTCTCGAGGTACTTGTAGGCCAGGATCTTCGGGTCGGCGTTGTTGCGATGGACGGCCTGGAAGACGCGCTCCACCGCCTTCGCCTCGCCGTCCGCCCGCAGGATCATGGCCTGCTGCGTGCCCTGAGCCTCCAGGATGTCCTTCTGCTTCGTGCCCTCCGCGGTAAGGATCTTGGCCTGCCGCTCCCCTTCGGCGTGCAGGATGGCCGCGCGCTTGTCACGCTCGGCCCGCATCTGCTTCTCCATCGCCTCCTTGATGGTGTTCGGGGGATCGATGGCCTTGATCTCGACGCGGTTGACCCGGATGCCCCACTTGCCGGTGGCATCGTCGAGAACGGTGCGGAGCCGGGCGTTGATCTCCTCGCGGGAGGTGAGCGTCTCCTCCAGATCCATGGAGCCGATGACGTTCCGCAGCGTGGTGACGGTGAGCTGGTCGATCGCCTGCAGGTAGTCGGCCACCTCGTAGGCCGCCGCCCGCGGGTCGGTGATCTGGTAGTAGAGCACCGTGTCGATGTTCACCACGAGGTTGTCCTCGGTGATCACCGGCTTCGGCTGGGACGAGTACACCTGCTCGCGCACGTCGAGCTTGGTGTTGACACGGTCCGCCACCGGCAGGACGAAGTTCAGGCCCGGTTGGAGCGTCCGCCGGTACCGGCCGAACCGCTCGATGTTGTAGCGGCGGGCCTGCGGAACGATCCGCACCGTGGAGGCCACCAGGAAGACAACGACGATCGCCGCCACGAGAATCGGGATGACAACCGGATCCACACTTCCTCCCGGGGGATGCGTTCAGCGGTCACGGCAGGAGTTCGCGGGGGTAGACGACCGCGGTGGCGCCGTCGATCTCCATGACGTCCACCAGTGCGCCCACCGGGATCACATGGCTCTCGTCGAGCGTGCGGGCGGACCATTCCTCGCCGGAGATCTTGATCAGACCGCGGGTCGCGGTGACCTCCTGCATGACCTCGGCCCGCTTGCCGATCAGCGCGTCGCTGCCCTCGTGCGTGAGAGGCGACTGTTCCATCTGCCGCAGCGCGATCGGACGGACGACGAGGAGTCCCGCTGCCGCCGCCACCGCGAGCGCCACGAGCTGGCCGAGAAGGCCGATGCCCACCCCGGCGACCACGGCGGCGACCAGCGCGGCACCCGCCAGCAGCCCGAAGACCAGCGTCAGGGTGAAGAACTCCGCGACACCGAGCGCCGCGGCGGCGAGCAGCCATACGAACCACGGCATCGGAATCAGCCTCCCCGAGGCGACCTATCCACCAACGTACCTCCGGCCCTCGGACGGATGCAGACTCGTCCGGCGGGGATGTCGAGAACGGTGCGACGGCTCCGTCCCAGGAGCAGCGGCGGCCAGCGTGGTCGCCAGTCCTCAGGAGGCCCACCATGACGAACGCCATGACGAACGACCAGGTCACCGAGATCCTCGACCGCCCGCTGAGCCAGGAACTGCTGGCCCGCGACCTCTGCCGCCTGGCCTACGTGGCGGGGGACGGGACACCGCGGAACATCCCGATCGCCTTCACCTGGAACGGCAGGCACATCGTGATGTGCACGTCGAGGAACGCCCCCAAGCTGGCCTCGCTCCGCCGGAACCCGGCCGTCGCCGTCACGATCGACACCGAGGTGCACCCGCCCAAGATCCTGCTGGTCCGCGGCACGGTCGAGCTCGACGACGTCGACGGCATGCCCGAGGAGTACCTCCAGATGAACGGCTCCTACGGGATGACGGCCGAGCAGCGCGTCGAGTGGGAGGCCGAGGTGCGCTCGCTCTACGACGGCATGGTCCGCATCGTGATGACGCCGACCTGGGCGAAGCTGATCGACTTCGAGACGACCCTGCCCAGCGCCGTCGAGGAACTCATCCGGCGGCGCGCGGAACGCCGGCAGGCACACGGCACCGGCGTGCGGTGACGGTCGACACCGTCGCCGTGCGAGGGGACGGCGGCCGATGCGGCCTGGCAGCGATCCGGGCAGGACTCCTGGGCCACCCGGCGCCGGGAGTATTCGATGGCAGCCCGAAACTCCCGGATGCAAGGCTGTGGCCATGAGTCCCGAGTCCGACGGCGTGTCCGGCACCTCCTGGCTGGGCGACCCGATCGACGCCCGCCCGTTGTTCCGCGCGGAGCTGACAGCGCTCCTCGCCACCCTGCGGGGTCTGCGGCCCGCCGACTGGAGCAGGACGGCGGTGCCGCGCTGGACCGTGCATGACCTGGCCGCCCACATCCTCGGCGACTACTACGGACGCCTCGGCCACGCCCCGGACGGATACCGGCGTGTCTTCTCGCCCGGGGAGACGCTGGAGGCGTTCATCCACCGCACCAACCAGGAATGGGTCGACCTGCGCGCCCACGACAGCCCCGCCTCGCTCGTCGACGCCCTGGAACTGGCCGGGACCCGGCTCGCCGAGCGCTTCGCCACCGCCGACCTCAACGCGCCCGGCCTGGGCGTGTCGTGGGCAGGGGCCGACCCGGCGCCGGCTTGGCTGGACATCGCCCGGGAGTTCACCGAGTACTGGACACACCGGCAGCAGATCCGCCATGCCGTCGGCAGCGGGACCGACCCGGAACCACGCGCCCTGTCCATGGTCCTGGACACCTTCATGCGGGCCCTGCCCCACACCCTGCGGCGTACGACAGCACCCGCCGGCGCGCAGATCGCAGTGATGGTCGAGGGGTCGGCAGGCGGCAGCTGGACCGCCACCGCCACGCCGGACCGCTGGTCACTGGGCGAACCGCTCAGCGGCAGGCCGACCGCATCGGTGCTCCTGGACGCGGAAACCGCCTGGCGCCTGTGCACACGGGGCATCGAACCGGCCACGGCGCTTGACCGAGCCCGCATCCGGGGAGACCGCCGACTCGCCGAGGCCGCGTGCGAGATCGTGTCCGTCGTCCACTGACCGCGCCTGGCCCCTCGGTGATGGTTCTCGGGTCAGGACAGTACGCGGTAGGTCACATGGGTGACCTGGCTGGCCGCGCGTGACGCGATCTGCTCCAGCTTCAGGGGCGGGACGCCTTCGAACAGGCGCGTGCCGGCGCCGAGGGTGAGGGGTGCGATGTGCAGGCGCAGTTCCTCGATCAGGCCGGCGGCGAGGTACTGGTTGACGGTGGTCGCACCGCCCTGGACCGCGACGTCGCCGTCGCCGGCCACCGCGCGTGCCTGCGCCAGTGCGGACTCGATGCCGTCGGTGACGAAGTGGTACGTGGTGCCGCCGTCCATCGGCTGGGGCTCGCGCGCATGGTGGGTGAGCACGAAGACCGGGGCGTGGAACGGCGGATTCTCGCCCCACCAGCCGTTCCAGGGCCGGTCCCACGCGCCCCGTACGGGGCCGAACATGTTGCGGCCCATGATGAACGCCTTGGCGGCGGCCAGCCGGTCGAGCTCGGCCCGGTTCTCGTCGGGCGTGTCGAACATCCAGGCGTGCAGCTTCTCGCCCGTGCCGTCACCGCCGTCGTCGCCGAACGGGCGCTCCTCGGTCTGGTCGAGCCCGGCCGAGTACCCGTCGACCGAGATCGTGAGGTCGCAGACCACCTTGCCCACGCCTTGGGTCATGAGTCTCTCCTCTTCGACACGACGCAGCGATGCGGCGTGCGTTCCCTATGGTGGCATTGGTCCGGCCGTGACGGGCCCGGATCGCGTGCGCGCGCCGAGCACGCTCTTCCCGGATAGTCGGACGGCGATGTCGAGAATCCGTGACCGGCTCCGTCCCCGCCGTGAAGCGACCACAATGGGTCGCACCAGCGAGGAGAAGAGACATGGCCAAGTACCTGCTGTTGAAGCACTACCGCGGGGCCCCGGCCTCGGTCAACGACGTGCCGATGGAGCAGTGGACGCCCGAGGAGATCTCGGCCCACGTGCAGTACATGAGGGACCTCGCGGCCCGGCTGGAGAAGTCCGGCGAGTTCGTCGACAGCCAGGCGCTCTCCCCCGAGGGGGCGTGGGTCCGCTACGACGGTGAGGGGCGTCCGCCGGTCACCGACGGCCCGTTCGCGGAGACCAAGGACGTCATCGCCGGCTGGATGATCATCGACGTCGACAGCCACGAGCGTGCCGTCGAGGTGGCCGGAGAGCTGTCCGCGGCGCCCGGCGCGGGCGGCAAGCCGATCCACGAGTGGCTGGAACTGCGCCCGTTCCTCACCGAGCAGCCCGTCATCACGGAGTGACGTCACGGATGGACGAGCTCCTGCTCAGGGCCCTCACGCCGAGCGTGCTCGCCGCCCTGGTCCGCCGCGGAGCCGACTTCGCGGCGGCCGAGGACGCCGTCCAGGAGGCCCTGATCGAGGCGCTCCGGGTCTGGCCGGCCGACCCGCCACGGGATGCCAAGGGCTGGCTGGTCACCGTGGCCTGGCGCAAGTTCCTCGACGCGACGCGCGCCGACACCGCCCGCCGTCGGCGCGAGGACCGCGTCGAGGAGGAGCCCGCGCCCGGACCGGTTGCCTCGGTGGACGACACGCTCCAGCTCTACTTTCTGTGTGCCCACCCGTCCCTGACCCCGGCGTCCGCGGCGGCGCTCACGCTGCGTGCCGTCGGCGGGCTCACCACCCGGCAGATCGCCCAGGCCTGTCTGGTGCCCGAGGCGACCATGGCCCAGCGCATCAGCCGGGCCAAGCGCACCGTCTCCGGTGTGCGCTTCGACCAGCCCGGCGACGTCGCCACCGTGCTGCGTGTCCTGTACCTGGTCTTCAACGAGGGCTACTCCGGCGACGTCGACCTCGCCGCCGAGGCCATCCGGCTCACCCGGCAGCTCGCGGCCGTCGTCGATCACCCCGAGGTGTCCGGACTCCTCGCCCTCATGCTGCTCCACCACGCCCGCCGCGCCGCCCGGACCGCGCCCGACGGCAGCCTCGTGCCGCTCGCCGAGCAGGATCGCGCCCGGTGGGACACGAAGCTGATCGCCGAGGGCGTCGTGATCCTGCAGGCGGCTCTCGCGCGGGACCGGCTGGGCGAGTTCCAGGCCCAGGCCGCCATCGCCGCGCTCCACGCCGACGCGCCCACCGCCGAGGAGACGGACTGGGTGCAGATCGTCGAGTGGTACGACGAGCTCACACGCCTCACCGACAGCCCCGTCGTGCGGCTCAACCGCGCCGTCGCCGTCGGAGAGGCCGACGGAGCGCGCGCCGGCCTGGCGGCGCTCGCCGGACTGGACGCCTCGCTGCCCCGTCACGCCGCGGTGGCCGCATACCTCCACGAGCGCGACGGCGACCCGGCGACGGCGGCCCGGCTGTACGCCGAGGCGGCCCACAAGGCCCCCAACCTCGCCGAACGCGACCACCTCACCCGCCAGGCCGCCCGCCTCAACGCCCGCCTCGCCGCTCACCGAGACCGCTGACGGGCCGCGCCCGGATCACAGCACGGCGTCGTCGTCCCGTAGAGTCCGGATGTGCGTTGATCCGCAGAGCGGTGGCCATGTGCCGGCCGCAGACGGTGCAGGGCGCCCTGTCGTGAAGGGGCAGCCCCCGTAGGCGTACCCGTCATCACCTCAGCGGAGATCAACCCCATGACTGCTCAGCAGCCTCTCACCTACGACGCGCTCGTCGAACTCGCCCTCGCCGATCCAGCCGTCGTCGGGCTGGTCCTCAAGGGGTCCCGTGCCCATGACGGCATGGTCACCCGGCACTCCGACCACGATCTGTACGTGGTCCTCGCCGATGGCGCGACGACCGCGCTCACCCGGTTCGCGGGGCACCGCACCGCCGAGCTGGACCTCGTCATCGTCTCGCTCACCGCGTTCCGTGCGGCCGGGATGCCCGGCCCTGAGCGCTATGCCCTCGCCCGGGCCCGGATCGTGCTCGACCGGCTGGACGGGGACATCGCCCGGATCCTCGCCGCCAAGGCCCGTCTGCGTGCGGACGAGGCGTTCCAGGACGCCGGTGAGTGGCTGGACGCCTATGCCAACTCGCTCTACCGCTCCCTCAAGAACCACCGGGACGGCCAGGATCTCGCCGCTCGTCTCGACGCCGCCGACAGCATGAGATTCCTGCTCGAGCTGCTCTTCGCTCTCGACCGTCGCCCACGTCCCTACAACAAGTACCTGGAATGGGAGCTCCTCAGGTATCCGCTGCCGGGCTGGGACACCGACGGGCTGCTCCGCGCCGTGGACCGTGTCTCGGCCACAGGCGAACCAGCCCCGCAGCGGCAGCTGTTCACCCTCGTGGAGACGGCGGCCCGAGCGGCCGGACACGGTGCGGTGCTCGACGCGTGGGGCGAGGACCTGGCGCTGATGCGGCCGCGATGAGGCGGTGGACCGGCGACCTGCCGAGGTGCCGGTCCGGCGCCGAGGATCGGCAAAAGCCTCGCGTGTTACTCGCCGGTAAGGAATGATGGCGGCAAACGTCCGAAGAACCGGGGGCCGGAGCAGCGGTGACGACATTCGAGGAACGGACAACGGTGCACGCCTTCCGTGACGACGCGCTGGGCGACCATGACGCCGTCGGTCTCGCCGAGGCGATCCGGCGCGGAGAGGTCGGCGCCGCCGAGGCCGCACGGGACGCGGCCGAGCGGGTGAGGGCGGTCGACGCGCGGCTCAACGCGGTCCAGGTGCTCATCGACGCACCCGCGCACGCCAACGCGGCGGACGGCGCCTTCGCCGGCGTGCCGACCTTCGTCAAGGACAACACCGACTACCTGGCCCTCCCCACTGGCCACGGCAGCGCGGCCTTCACCCCGCGAGCCGCCCGCCGGCACGCGCCGTTCGCCCGGCAGTTCCTCAGCACCGGCGTCACCGTGCTGGGCAAGACCCGGCTGCCGGAGTTCGGCTTCAGCCCGACAACGGAGTACGAGGGCGCCGAACCTGTCCGCAACCCCTGGAACACGGGCCGTTCGGCGGGTGGTTCCTCCGGCGGCAGCGCCGCGCTCGTGGCCGCCGGGGCGGTGCCGGTCGCGCACGCCAACGACGGCGGCGGCTCGATCCGCATCCCCGCCGCCTGCTGCGGACTGGTGGGACTCAAGCCGACCCGGGGCCGGGTCGCGGCGAACGCGCAGAGCCGCCAACTCCCGCTGGACATCGTCAGCGACGGCATCCTGAGCCGCACCGTGCGGGACTCCGCGGCGTTCCTCGCCGCCGCCGAGACCTACTGGCGCAACCCGAAGCTGCCGCCCGTGGGCCTGGTCGAGGGCCCCTGCGAGCAGCGGCTGCGCATCGGATTCCTGCTGGACTCGCCGAACGGCGTCCGTTCCGACACCGCCACCCGGGCGGCCGTCGAGCAGACCGCGGCGACCCTCGAACGGCTCGGCCACAGCGTGGAGCCCGTGGAGCCGGCCATCGACCCCCGCTTCACGGAGGACTTCCTCACCTACTGGGGCATGCTGGCGTTCCTCATCGGCGTCACGGGCCGCACCCTCGGCCCGGACTTCGACCACCGCCGCATGGACGGCCTCAGCCGGGGCCTGCGGGCGTCGTACCTGCGCGACTGGCGGCGCACCCCGGGCGTCCTGCGACGCCTGAAGCGCACCAGAGAGGCGTACGCCGCGGCCTTCCGCGGGCACGACCTCCTCCTGTCCCCCGTGCTCGCCCACACCACGCCGCCGATCGGCCACCTCAGCCCGACCGTCCCCTATCCGACGCTGATCGAGCGCATCCTCGCGTACGTCGCGTTCACCCCGGTCGACAATGTCGTCGGCACACCGTCGATGTCCGTCCCGGCCGCGAGCACGACGGCGGACGGCCTGCCCATCGGGGTCATGTTCTCCGGCCGCCCCGGAAGCGAACGCAAGCTGCTGGAGATCGCGTTCGCGCTGGAGGCGGAGCGTCCGTTCCGGCGCATCCAGGACTCCTGACGCGCCTACCGCTCGCCTCCCGCAGCGTCGGTCCGCTGCTTGCGGGCCGCCATCACCGCGTAGACCAGCACGCCCGCGAACAGGAACAGCACGCCCTGGTAGACGGCCGCGTATCCGGCGCCCGCGACCAGCCACAGCGAGAACCCGGCCGCGACCGACGCGATCACGGCGTCCCGGACCAGCCGCCCGCGGTCGATCCGGTCGCGGTGCCCGGCGACGAGGTGGTACAGCTGCGCGGCGGTGGCCAGCAGGTACGGCACGGTCGCGGTGAACGTGGTGACGAGGACGAGGATCTCGAACACCTTCGCCGAGCCCGCCGTGTAGTTGTACACGGTGAGCAGCGAGGCCAGGACGACGGTCACGCCGACGCCGACCGTGGGCACCCCGCGCCGCCTGCGCGCGAACGGCGCCGGGAACAGCCCGTCCTTCGCCGCCGCGTACGGCGTCTGCGCGCTGAGCAGCGTCCAGCCGTTGAGGCAGCCGGTCATGGACACGAGCGCGGCGAGCGCCACGGCCCAGCCGCCCCAGGCGCCGCCGAACATGGCGTTCACGGCATCGGAGAAGGGCGCTGTGGAGTCCACCAGGCGGTCGTGGGCGACGGTGCCGAAGACGGAGAGGGTGCCCAGCAGATAGACCAGCGCCGCGCCCGCGGTGCCGATGACGGTGGCCCGCCCCACGGTCCGCCGGGGGTTCTTGACCTCCCCGGCGCTGACGGCGGCGGACTCCACGCCGAGATAGGAGAAGAGCAGGATCGCGGCGGAGGCGGAGACCGCACCGATCGCGCTGCCGTCGCCGGCGTGGAAGGGGCCGAGGTTGTCCGGGTCGAAGAAGAACAGCCCGCCTACGGCCACGAGCAGCAGCGGTGCGAACTTCAGTACGGTCGCCACCAGTTGCACGGCGCCGACGTAGCGGGTGCCGGCGAAGTTGGCGAGCGCGGGCAGCCACTGCAGGACCAGGGCGGCGAGGCAGGCGCTCCAGCGGTGGTCGTTCACCGGGATCAGCACGTCGAGGTAACCGACGGCGGCGACGGCGAGCGCCGCGTTGGACACCCAGGTGGTGATCCAGTACGCCCAGGCAGCGAGGAAGCCGGCGAAGTCGCCGAACGCCTCGCGGGCGTAGACGTACGGGCCGCCGGTACGCGGGTCCCGCTCGGCGAGCCGGCCGAAGACCAGGGCGAGGGCGATGGCGCCGACGGTCAGGACGCCGAAGGCGAGCAGACTGATCGTGCCGTACGGGGCGACGGAGGCCGGAAGCAGGAAGATGCCGCCGCCGATGATGTTGCCCATGACCAGGGCGGTGGCGACGGGCAGCCCGAAACGGCGGGAGTGCCGGCCCGACGCGGCACCGGTGGTGCCGTCGGGGTGGGCGGGGGCCGCGGGGGTCTCCTGCGGGGCCGGAGCCGACGGAGGGACGGTTCCGGTGACGTGCATGGGGTGGTGCGCCTTTCTTCGAACTGCCGTCCGGGATCGCCGGGACGGCGCGCCCATGGTCGGGCACGGCGCGAGGCGGTACCAAATCCAGCAGTTTTGTCCTGCGCCACCGGGTCCGCCACCGCAAATAGTGCGCCGTGACGCCCCCTCGACCGGGAATCGTCCAGGGCCTGCGCTCAGGTCGCCGTCGTGCCCTCGACGGGGACGCCCAGCCGGTCGGCCACGGTGGTCAGGGCCGTCCCCAGAGGGAGCGCGACCCGGGTGAGGGCGTGGGTGTCGCCGCGGGTCGGGTCGCGGTTGATGATCAGCACCGGAGTCCCGGCCTGCGCCGCCTGACGGACGAAGCGGAGCCCGGACATCACCGTCAGCGAGGAGCCCAGGACCAGCAGCGAGGCGGCCTCGCGGACCAGCCGGCGGCAGTGCTCGACGCGGTGGGGCGGAACCGTCTCGCCGAAGAACACCACGTCCGGTTTGAGGATGCCGCCGCAGACGGTGCAGGGCACCACCCGGAAGTCCCGGACCTGCGCGTCGGTGAGGTCGGCGTCGCCGTCCGGGTTGATGCCCGCGACCGTCGGCGCGAAGCCCGGATTGGCCTCCTCGAGCCGCCGGGCGAGGTCCCGGCGGGGGCAGGACGCGCCGCAGGACAGGCAGACGACCCGGGCGAGGCTTCCGTGGAGCTCCACCACGTCCTCGCTGCCGGCGGCCTGGTGCAGCCCGTCGACGTTCTGGGTGATCACACCCGAGAGCAGGCCGTGCCCCGAGAGCGCCGCCACGGCTCGGTGCCCGGCGTTGGGCCGGGCGCGGCCGAAGGTGCGCCACCCGAGGTGGCTGCGCGCCCAGTACCGGCGCCGGGCCCGGGCACTGGCGACGAAGTCCTGGTACGTCATCGGCGTGTGCCGGCTCAGGCTGCCGCCCTCACCCCGGTAGTCGGGGATCCCCGACTCCGTGGAGATGCCGGCCCCGCTGAGCACCAGCACGCCGCCCGCGCGCAGCGCATCGGTGACCGGCCCGAGGTCCGTGCTGCCCGGCGGCAGGTCCTCGGCGGGGGTCCAGCTCAGGGTGGGGCGCATGCGCATGCGGCAAGGGTACGGAAGAGGCCGCGCGGAGCAGTGCGGTGAAGCCCGGGTGCAGCCTGGCTGAAATGACCGGAATGCCGGTAAGTGGGAGACTTGCGGTGATCGACGGACAAGGGCTGCTGGAGGCGCGGGCATGCAGGACGACGCCGAGGACTACGCCGAGGACTACGAGGACGGCGCCGAGGATTACGAGGACGCCGACGAGTACGCCTACGGCGAGGACGCGACCCCTGACGTCTTCCTCGACGTGCCCCGGCTCCAGGTCGAGGAGATCGAACTGGAGGTCCAGGACCTGCGGGCGCACGTCTCGCTCCAGGCGGAGGTGCTGGACCTGCTGAGGCTGAGCGTGGGCGCGGACGTCACGCTGGGCAAGGTCCACCTCAACATCTCCGGCGTCGAGGCGCAGGCCCAGCTGAGGGTGCGGCTCGACAACGTCGCCAGGATCATCGACCGGGTGCTCACCACGCTCGACCGGAACCCGCAGATGCTGGAGCAGCTCGCCCGCGGGGTGAGCGCCGCCGTACAGGACGTCGGCGGTGGCGCGGGTCAGGCCGTCCGGGAGGTGGGCACGGGCGCGGGCAGGGCCGTCGAGGAGGTCGGCCAGGGTGCCGGCGCGGCGGTGCACGACGTCGGAGAGGGCGCCGGGGTCGCCGTGCGGGATGTCGGCCGAGGCGCGGGGGCGGCCGTACAGGACGTCGGACAGGGCGCGGGGATGGCCGTACAGGACGTCGGACAGGGCGCGGGGGCGGCCGTACGGCACGTGGGGCAGGGCACAGGAGCGGTCGTGCAGGACGTCGGCAGGGGTGCGGCCGGTGCCGTGGAACGTGTCGGCGACGGCGCGGGGGGCGCGGTGGCGGGCGTCGGCAGCGAGGCGGGCCGCGCCGCCGCCGGCGGTGCCGGCGAAGAGGCCGGCGGCATCGCACAGGACGCGGTCGGCGGCGCCGCACGCCGTACGGCACCGGCCTCGCGGAGCGCGAAGCGACGGTCGGCCGGGGCGAAGCGGCCCGTCCGCCGCCGTAGCTCGGAGGACTCCGCCGAACCGCCATGAACGCCTGAAGCCGACATCTCCTTCGACGCGACGGTCCACGGTGAGCGCCTGCGTTTCGCCGAACGCCCTCGGGCCGCAGTGAACTTCCCCGGCGCGGGGGAGCGGGACTCGACGTCGCACGACGAGCGGACCAATCTGCCCGACCAGGTCGTGCCGGGCAGCGACTACCGGGACATCAAGGTCACCTACCGCCTGGCCACCCGCCTCACCGGGAACCCGCCGCATCGACCGCCCTCTGGCCAACGCGCGTAGACCCCGGCATCATCTGCGTGCACGACCTGCACGACCTGCACGACCTGCATCACCTCGCACCACCTGCACAGTCACCTCACAGGGCACGACTCTTCGCAGGAGGTTCCACGTGAAACATCTCAAAGGGCTCATCGGTGTCCGGGTCAGATCGATCCTGACCGCGCTCGCCCTCGTCGTCGCTCCCGGCGCCGTCGTGATCGGCACGGCCGGCGACGCCTTCGCCGTCACCAAGATCAGTCACGCCACCGCCACCTCGATGTTCCGCGAGGTCGGCATCAGCTGGTCGTCCTCGGGCAACTGCTCCGACCGCAACAATCCGACCTGTACGTCCTTCGAGCAGCTCAACCTGGCCACCGCCCAGGGCGCCCAGACCCTGAAGCGGGCCAGCGGATGCGCGCTGAACATCACCGGTGGCACGGAGACCGGTCACGCCTCCGGCACGTACTCCCACTGGAACGGCTACAAGCTCGACTACAGCAAGTACACCTGCCTCGGGAACTACATCAAGAACAACTTCACCTACATCGGTGTGCGCGGTGACGGGGCTCCGCAGTGGCGGTCCGGCTCCGGCAACATCTACGCCGACGAGGGCAACCACTGGGACGTCCTGTACTACAACTGCGGCGGCTGCTGAGCACGACGGCCGCCGGACATGGGTGAACCCCGGCCGTACCGGCCGGGGTTCACGCGTGGGCAGGCGTTACGGCGAGACCTCCTCCAGCCGCCGCCCCGCCGTCTCCTCCGCACCGATGCCGGCGACGACCGCCCCGACGAGGGAGACGGCGCCCAGGGTGAGGAAGACCGCCCCGATGTGGCCGCCCGCGTAGACGGCGCCGACGACGATCGGGCCGAGGATGACGCCGATCCGGTTCATGGCGCCGCCCACGCTGCTGCCGAGCGCCCGCATGCGGGTCGGGAACAGCTCGGGCGTGTACAGGTAGAGGCAGATGTTGGAGCCGAAGAAGAAGACCGCGGCGAGCGACGTCCACACCAGGACCTCCACGGCGCTGTCGGCCCCCAGGAGGGCGAGGAGGCCCAGGACGGCGGCCGAACCGGTGAGGCAGCCGGTGATCACGCGGCGGCGGCCCAGCCGGTCCACCGTGAGCGCCGCCACCAGGCAGCCCGCGAGGCCCGCGCAGGACGTGACCGTGGAGTACAGCAGGGCGTCGGACAGGGACAGGTCGAAGCGGTTCTTGTAGATGGTGGGCAGCCAGGACGTGATGCCGTAGTTCACGAAGTACCCGGCGAACCACAGCACCCCGACGACCAGCGTGCGGCGGCGGTAACGGCCGGCCAGCAGCCCGCGCAGACCCGAGCCCTCCTCGGCCTTCGTGGCGGCCCGCTCGGCCTCCGCGGTCACCGGTACCGGTTCCGGCAGCGGTGCGCCCGTCGACTTCTCCACGGCCGTCTCGATCCGCGCCATCACCGCGGCGGCCTCCTCGGTCCTGCCCCGGTCGGCGAGCCAGCGTGGTGACTCGGGGACCATGCGGTGGACGACGAGGGCGAGGATCCCGGGGATCGCGGCGAGGCCGTACATCCACCGCCAGCCCAGCACCGGCATGACCCAGGCCGCGACCAGCGCGCCCACCGTGAGGCCCGCCGGGAAGACCAGCTCGTACAGCAGGACGAAGCGCCCGCGCCGGTGGCTGCGGGTGATCTCGGCGATGAAGGTGGCGGCCACCGGGACCTCGCCGCCGATGGCCATGCCCTGGATGAAGCGCAGGGCGGTGAACAGCTCCAGGGAGGGGGAGAGGGCGAGCGCCAGGTTGGCGAGGCTGGAGACGGCGAAGCACAGGACGATCACCTTCACGCGGCCGATCCGGTCGGCGATCCGCCCGGAGAGCAGGGCGCCGGCCAGCATGCCGACCGAGCCCACGGTGAGCAGCAGCGTCGCGGAGGAGGTGGACAGGCGCCAGTCGGCGCGCAGCTCGGGCAGGGCGTAGGCGATCAGCAGCTGGTCGAAGGCTTCGAAGAACGTGACCGCGCCGACGAGGAGCCGGACGGTGACGTGCCAGCGCGACAGGGGGAGTCGTTCGAAGCGGGCGGCTATGGAGGCTCTGAGCGGGCTGTCGGGTACGGCTTCCGTCGTCATGCGGTACTCCGGGGTCGCGGGGGCAGGGGGAGGACGAACGGGATCGGGGCGGGCAGGAGCGGGGGAGGGGCGGTCGACGGCGGTCCAGTCTGCGGGAGGCGGGCCGGTCCGCGAAAGAGCCGCGGCGCTGTCGGTCCGAGGAATCGGTAAGCGCCAAATCTTTAAGCGCTCAAGTTGTATCGCTCGACGCCCGGACCGCGTCAAGGTCTGAAGCAGCGATTTAACTGTCGAATCTGTCGGTCCGACCCTCTTGCGTCAGAGATATTTAAGCCCTTAGATGTCTAGTGCTTACTTAAGCAGCTCCCCATTCGACGCGTCCAGGAGGCCCCCGTATGCTCCGAACTCCCCCGGACGAAGCGCTCGTTGCGGGCCGGTGGCGGCGCGGCGGCGGTGCCCCGGCACACACCCTCGACCCGGCCACCGGCGAACGCCTGGCCACCGTCCACGCCGTCACCACCGACGAGGTCGCCGAGGCCGCCGAGGCCGCGGCCCGGGCCGCCGCCGAGCCGGGCTGGCGCGACCTCCTGCCGCATCTGCGGGCCCGCTTCCTGCACCGCGTGGCCGCGCTGATCGAGGACGACGCCGAGCACCTCGCCGCCTTGCAGACCGCCGACACCGGCAAGACGCTCACCGAGACCCGCGCCCTGGTCACCAGCGCGGCCGGCACCTTCCGGTACACCGCCGCCGCTCTGGAGACCGCCGAGGACGCCCTCACCCCGTCCCGCGGCGCGTACGTCACCATGAGCGTGCACGAGCCCATCGGTGTCGTCGGCGCCATCAACCCGTGGAACTCGCCGGTCGCCAGCGACGCCCAGAAGCTGGCCCCCGCGCTGGCCGCGGGCAACGCGATCCTGCTCAAGCCCGCCGACTGGACCCCGCTGGTCTCCCTCGCCCTCGGCCGGCTGATCACGCAGGCCCTGGAGGAACACGGCCTGCCCACGGCCCTGCTGTCGGTCCTTCCCGGACCCGGCCGGATCGTCGGCGACGCCATCGTGCGCGATCCACACGTCGGCAAGGTCGTCTTCACCGGCGGCACCGGCACCGGCCGCGCCCTGGCCCGGGCCGCCGCCGAGAAGCTGATGCCCGTCTCGCTGGAGCTCGGCGGCAAGTCACCCACGATCGTGCTGCCCGACGCCGACGTCGAACAGGCCCTGGCCGGGGTGATGTTCGGGGTGTTCTCCTCCAGCGGCCAGTCCTGCATCGCCGGATCGCGCCTCTTCGTCGCCCGCTCCCTGTACGACGACTTCCTCGGGGCCCTCGTCGAACGCGTCCGCAAGCTGCGCGTCGGCCCCGGCACCGACCCCGGCACCCAGGTCGCCCCGCTCGTCCACCCCGCCCACCGTGACAGCGTCGCCGCCTACGTCGACCTCGCCCGCGAGGAGGGCGCCCGCGTGCTGTGCGGCGGGGCGGTCCCCGAGGGGCCCGAGTACGAGCGCGGCGCCTACTACCTGCCCACCGTCCTCGACGGCCTGCCGGGCGACTCCCGCACCTGCCAGGAGGAGATCTTCGGCCCGGTGCTGGTCGCCCTGCCCTACGACGACGAGGAGGACCTGGTCCGCCGGGCCAACGACACCGTCTACGGCCTCGCCTGCGGCATCTGGACCCGCGACCACCGCGCCGCCTGGCGGATCGCCCGCCGGATCGAGGCGGGCACCGTCTGGATCAACACCTACAAGCAGTTCAGCATCTCCACGCCCTTCGGCGGCTGGAAGGACAGCGGCCTCGGCGTCGAGAAGGGGCGCGACGGCATCCGCGCCTACCAGCGCCAGAAGTCCCTGTACTGGGGCACCGCCACCACGCCGCTGCCCTGGGCCGGCTGACCCGCGACCGGAGAAATCGCATGTCCCCTTCTTCCCTCACCCCGCCCGACCCCCCCGTCGCCCGCCTGCGCGCCCTGCGCTCCGTCGAACTGCAAACCCCCCGCTTCACCGAGGCCACCGACTTCTACGAGGAGGCCTGGGGCCTGGAGGTCGTCGAGTCCGGGCACAGCGCCAGCTGGCTGCGCGGCACCGGCGAGGAGCACCACGCCCTCCAGCTCACCCGCGCCGACCGAATCGGCCTCGGCAGGCTCGCCTTCGCCGTGGCCACCCCGGCGGAGATCGACGAGGCCGCCCGCCGGCTCGAGCGGCGCGGCATCCGGCCGGTGGCCGGACCCGGCCCGCTCGACCAGGTCGGCGGCGGATACGGGCTGCGCTTCCACGACCACGAGGGCCGGCTGATCGAACTGTCCGCCGACACCTGGGCGGTGCCGCCCCGCGGCCGGGACGCCGCCGTCCCCGTCGGCGTGACCCATGTCGTCCTCAACACCCCCGACATCGACGCCTCCGTCGCCTTCTACCGCGAGGTACTCGGCCTGCGCGTGTCGGACTGGTCCGAGCACCAGATGGCGTTCCTGCGCTGCAACAGCGACCACCACTGCGTCGCCTTCAACCAGGCGCCCTGGGTGTCCCTCAACCACGTGGCGTACGAGATGAGTTCGCTCGACCACTTCATGCGCGGCATCGGACGCCTGCGCCACCACGGCATCACCCCGCAGTGGGGCCCGGGCCGGCACGGCCCCGGCAACAACACCTTCTCCTACTTCACCGACCCGACCGGCCTGGTGTGCGAGTACACCTCCGAGGTCGCCCAGGTCGTCGAGGACCGCTGGATCTGCAAGGTGTGGCGGCGGGTGCCCGAACTGTCCGACCTGTGGGGCACCGCAGGACCGCCGTCGAAACTCATCCGCGCCCACATGGCCGGCACCCCCGACGGCAGCCCCGTCCAGCCGCCCCTCGACGCCGAGCCCGCCGCACCGCAAGGAGCCCCCGCATGAACCCCACCCCCATGAAGACCGGCCTGGTCGGCTGGGGCGCCATCGGCCGCGTCGTCGGCACCGCCCTCGCCGCCGGAGACGTACCGGGCGCGATGCTCGAATGCGTCGTCGACAACCGGCCCCTGGGCGGCGCCGCCCCCGCCGAGCAGGTGCCCTTCGAGACCGCCGTCGAGCGCTGCGACCTGATCGTGGAGGCCGCCGGCCAGGGCGTCGTCCGCGCCTGGGGCGAGCGCATCCTCACCGCAGGCACCGACCTGCTCGTCGCCTCCACCGGCGCCCTCACCGACGACGACCTCGCCAAGCGGCTCCTCGACAGCGGACCGGGCCGCGTCTACTTCACCGGCGGCGCCGTCGGCGGCCTCGACCTGCTCCAGGCCGTCCGCGTCCTCGGCCCCCTCGACGAGGTCCGCCTCACCACCACCAAGCTCCCCGCCGTCCTCGAACAGCCCTGGATGGACGAGGAGTTGCTGCACCGGCTGCGCACCGCCACCGGCCCCGTCGAGGTCCTCAGCGGCACCGCGCGGGACATCCCCGTGAAGTTCCCCCGCTCGACGAACGTCGCCGCCTCCGTCGCCCTCGCCGTCGGCGACCTGGACGCCGTGAGCGTCCGCGTCGTCGCCGACCCGGGCGCCGTACACACCCGGCATGTCATCGAGGCGTCCGGACCACACGGCTCCTACCGCTTCGAGGCCGCGCACACCCCGGACGCCGACAACCCCGCCACCAGCAAGGTCGTGCCCTACGCCGTACTGCGCTCCCTCGGCGCGATCGCCGGACGCCCGGGACAGATCCTGTGACCCCCGCCAAGGTGCACGCGGAGGAGGCCGGCACCACCGGGCCGCTCCTGCTGTGCCTGCACGGCATCGGCTCCTCCTCGGCCTCCTTCGCACCCCAACTCGCCGCACTCTCCGGACAGTTCCGGGTCGTCGCCTGGGACGCCCCCGGCTACGGCAGATCACCCGACCCGGACGGCCCCCTCGACCTCGACGACTACGCCGACGCCGCCGCCGAGGTGATCCGCACCCGCGGCGGCAGCGCACATGTGCTCGGCGTCTCCTGGGGCGGCGTCATCGCCCTGAGGCTCGCCCTGCGCCACCCCGACCTCGTCACCTCCCTGATCGTGGCCGCCTCCAGCCCCGGCTCCGGCACCGACCCCGGCAAGGCCGCCGCGATGCGCTCCCGCGTACCGGAACTGGAAGCGCTCGGACCGCGGGCCTTCGCCGAACGGCGCGGACCCCGCCTGGTCTCCGCCGACGCACCCCCGCAGCTCGTCCGCAGGGTCGTCGACACCATGGCCGACGCGGTACGCCTGCCCGGCTACGCCCACGCCGCCGAGTCCATGGCCTCCGCCGACCTGCGCGCCGACCTGCCGCGCATCACCGCACCCACCCTCGTGCTGTGCGGTGACAAGGACCGGGTCACCGGCCCGGAAGCCGCCCAGGCCCTGGCCGGTGGCCTGCACAAGACCGCCAGTGTGGTCGTCAAGGACGCCGGCCACCTGGCCAACCAGGAACAGCCCGAGCACTTCAACGCCTGGGTCCTGGCCCACCTGCACATCGTCACCAACCCCCGCACGAAAGGCTGACCCCCTCATGCCCCTCACCACCACCGACTACGACAACGGCGCCGACCTCGCCAAGTACACCGACTCCCTGATCGCCACCCGCGACTCGCGCGAGCCCGACTGGGGCACGCTGTCCTTCCAGGAGAAGGCCGGCCCCCAGTACCGCCGCGCCCAGATCCGCTACGTCGGCTCCGGCGCCACCGGCAACCACGAGAACGACAACCGGATCATCCCCTCCGGCGGCTTCACCTTCTCCAACATGCTGCTGCCGCCCGGCGCCGAGGGCCCCGCCCACACCCATCACGACGTCGAGGAGGCCTTCTTCGTCCTGGAGGGGCAGGTCCGCGTCGGCATCCACCGCGGCCCCGACGAGGTCGAGTACCGCACCCTCGGCTACCGCGACATGATCGTGGTCCCGGCCGGGGTGACCCGCTCCCTGAAGAACGAGGGCGACACCGACGCGCTGTTCTGCGTGATCATCGGCACGCAGAAGCCGCAGGTGCCGACCTACCCCGAGTACTCGCCGCTGTACGGCGTCAGCCGTGACTGACAGCGTGCGCACGGTGGTCGTGACCGGGGCGGGCCGTGGTCTGGGGGAGGCCATGGCCCGCCGGGCCGGCGCCGACGGACACCGGGTCGTCGTCGCAGAGCTCGACCCCGAGTGGGGCGAGCGCACCGCGGCCGCGATCCGGGAGGCGGGCGGCGAGGCGCACTTCGTGCCCTGCGACGTGGCGGACCCGGCCTCGGTCGGGCAACTCGCCGAGGCGGTACGGCCGTTCGGCCCCGTGTGGGCCCTGGTCAACAACGCGGCCCTCGCCAACGGCGTCGGCGGCAAGGAGTTCCAGGACATCGACGTCGAGACCTGGGACCGGCTGATGACCGTCAACGTCCGCGGCCCCTGGCTCGTCGCCAAGGCGCTGCACCCGCTGCTCGCCCGGCCCGGACGAATCGTCAACATCGCCTCCGACGCCGCCCTGTACGGCTCGCCCCGCCTCGCCCACTACATCGCCTCCAAGGGCGCCGTCATCGCCCTGACCCGCGGCATGGCCCGCGAACTCGGCGAGCAGGGCATCACCGTCAACGCGGTCGCCCCCGGCCTCACCGAGTGCGAGGCCACCGAGACGGTGCCCGCCGCACGCCACGCCCTGTACGCCGGCCAGCGCGCGATCCGCCGCCCCCAGCAGCCCGACGACCTCGTCGGACTCGTCTCCTTCCTCCTCACCGAGGAGTCCCGCTACCTCACCGGACAGGTGATCGCCGTCAACGGCGGCTTCACCATGCACTGACCCCACTGGAGAACCCCATGGATCTGGGTCTCGCCGACCGGACCGTCCTGGTCACCGGCGGCAGCTCGGGCGTCGGCCTGGCCACGGTCCGCGCGCTCCTCGACGAAGGCGCGCGCGTCGCCACCTGCGGCCGCGACGCCGACCGGCTCGCCAAGGCCGCCGCCCGTCTCGGCCAGGGCGACCGCCTGCTGACCGGCGTCTGCGACGTCCGCGACGCCGACGCCGTCACCGCCTTCACCGAACGGGCCGCCGCACACTTCGGCCGCCTGGACGCCCTGGTCAACAACGCCGGCCAGTCCCGCATGAAGCGCCTCGACGACACCACCGCCGAGGACTGGCGCGACGAACTGGAGCTCAAGTTCACCGGTGTCCTCAACCCGCTGGCCGCCGCCCGCCCCCACCTGAGGAACTCGGACGCGGCGAGCGTCGTCAACGTCAACGCGGTCCTCGCCAAGCAGCCCGAACCCCGCCTGATCACCACCAGCGCCGCCCGCGCCGGCATCCTCAACCTCTCCAAGTCCCTCGCCACCGAACTTGCGCCCGAGGGCATCCGGGTCAACTCCGTCTGCCTCGGCCTGATCGACACCGGCCAGTGGACCCGCCGCCACGCCGCCGCCGGCACCGGCCTGTCCTACGAGGACTGGCAGGCCGAACTCGCCGCCGACCGGGGCGTCGCCCTCGGCCGCCTGGGCCGCGCCGAGGAGGTCGCCTACGCGATCGTGACCCTGCTGTCGCCGCGCGCCTCCTACATCACCGGAACCGCCATCGACGTCTGCGGCGGGGTCGGCCGCGGCATCCTCTGAGAGGCACGCATGACGTACAGCACCGGAGGCGACCTCCTCGTCGCCGTCCTGAAAGAACTCGGCATCGACACGGTCTTCGGCATCGTGTCCGTGCACAACCTCCCCCTCGTCGAGGCCGTCGACCGGGAGCTGCGCTTCGTGCCCGTGCGGCACGAGGCCACCGCCGTCAGCGCCGCCGACGGCTATGGCCGCGCCCGCGGCACCCTCGGCTGCGCCCTCACCTCCACCGGCACCGGCGCGGGCAACGCGGCCGGCTCCCTCATCGAGGCGCTCGCCGCCGGCACCTCCGTCCTGCACATCACCGGGCAGATCGAGAGCCGATACCTGGGCAGCGGGCGGGGGTTCATCCACGAGACCAAGGACCAGCTCGGCATGCTCCGCGCGGTCTCGGCGTACGCGGAGACCGTCCCCGACACCGCGAGCGCGGGCCGCCTGCTGCGTGAGGCCGCCGCCGCGGCGCTGACTGCGCCCGGGGGACCGGCCAGCATCGAGTGGCCGATCGACCTGCAGTACGCCGCCCAGCAGGACACCGGCGACCCTGCGCCCACCACACCGGCTCCGCAGCCGGATGCGGCCGAACTCGCGGGCGCGCAGCACCTGTTGGCGTCCGCCCGGCGCCCCCTCGTCTGGGCCGGCGGCGGCGCGACCGGCGCCCGTACCGCCTTGCACGACCTCCTGGCGGCGACCGGCGCGGGCCTGATCACCTCCAACTCCGGGCGCGGCACGGTCCCCGAGGACCACCCCCAGGTCATCGGCAACTTCGCCACCGCCCCCGCCGTGCGCGCCCTCCTGGACGACGCCGACGTCCTGGTCACCGTCGGCACCCACTTCCGATCCAACGAGACCGCCGACTACACCCTGCGGCTGCCCGAGGCGCACGTACAGATCGACCTCGACGCCGCAGCCCTGGGCCGCGTCCACCCGGCCAGGCACGCCCTGCACGGCGACGCCGCCCACGTCCTGCCCGCCCTGACCTCGGCGGCCGTGCCCGCCGAGGACGGCTGGACCGCCCGCGTCACCGCCGTACGCGACGAGGTCCGCGTCGCCCTGCGCGAGTCCATCGGCCCGCAGGCGGCGATCTGTGACGCCCTCACCGCCGCCCTGCCCCCGGGCACGGTCGTCGCGCGGGACGTCACCATCCCCTCCTCGACGTGGGGCAATCGCCTCCTGCCGATCCACGACCCGCGCGGCAACGTCTTCCCGCGGGGCGGCGGCATCGGCCAGGGCCTCGGCATGGGCATCGGCGCCGCCCTCGCCCGCCCCGGCGAGCCGACGGTCGTCATCGCCGGCGACGGCGGACTCGCCGTCCACCTCGGCGAGCTGCTCACCCTCGCCCAGGAGCGGCCCCGCCTGCTGCTGCTCGTCTTCAACGACGGCGGCTACGGCGTCCTGCGCAACACCCAGGACCGCTATAGCGAACGCCGGTCCGGCGTCGACCTGTTCACCCCGGACTTCGCCGGGCTCGCCGCCGCCTGCGCCCTGACCTACGCGCGCATCTCCGCCCAGTCCGACGCCGAGCCGGTGATCCGGCAGGCGCTCGCCGCCGAGGGCCCGACGGTCGTCGAGGTGGACCTCGCCGCACTCGGCCCGATGAAGACCCCGTTCACCCCGCCCGTGAAGATCCCCGGCACGTAAGGAGGCCGTCCCGTGAGCGACACCGAAGAGCAGGAGCTCGAACTCCTCGTGCACCGCATGACGTGGGAGGCGGACGGCGTGCTGTCCCTCGACCTCGTCGACCCCGCGGGCAAGCCCCTGCCGGGCTGGACCCCGGGCGCCCACATCGACCTGCACGTGGGCGGCCACGTCCGTCAGTACTCGCTGTGCGGCGACCCGGAGGACACCACCGTCTACCGCGTCGCCGTCCTCGACGAGCCCGCCTCGCGCGGCGGTTCACGCCACGTCCACACCGAGCTGCGCCCGGGCCAGCGGATCCGGGTCGCCGGGCCGCGCAACCACTTCGCGCTGGAGCCGGCGGCGTCGTACGTGTTCATCGCCGGCGGCATCGGCATCACCCCCATTCTCGCCATGGCCCGCCAGGCCGACCGCGACACCGTCCCCTACCGCCTGGTGCACGGCGGACGCACCCGTGCCTCCATGGCCTTCGGCGCACAGCTCGCCGAGCTCACCGGCGGCGAGATCACCCTCGTCCCGCAGGACGAGCAGGGCCACATCGACCTGGCGGCCGCGCTCGCCGACCTGCCCGACGACGCGCTGGTGTATGTGTGCGGTCCGGAGCCGCTCCTGACCGCCGTACAAGAGCGATGCCCGGCCGGGCAGGTGAGGCTGGAGCGGTTCGGCGCGCCGGTGGTGGAGCGGACCGGCGACGACACCGCCTTCGAGGTGGAGTGCCGCCGCTCCGGCCTGACCGTCACCGTCGACGCCACCACCTCCGTGCTGGACGCCGTCGAGGCGGCGGGCGTGGCCGTCCCCTCCTCCTGCCGCGACGGCATCTGCGGCACCTGCGAGACCCGCGTCCTCGCCGGCCGCCCCGAGCACCGCGACTTCCTGCTGTCCGAGGCGGAGCACGCCGCGAACGCCACCATGATGATCTGCGTCTCGCGCTGCGCCTCCGACCGGCTCGTCCTCGACCTGTGACCCCCGTACCCGCCGCCCTCCTGGAGGCCCCCATGACCACCGACTGGCCGTACCTCGACCCGCACCAGTCCCGCACCCACGAACCCACCCCGTACGAGCTGAAGCTCGCCCGCACCCTCGAGGAGATCTTCACCGAGGACGGCCACGGGCTCGCCGACGTCGTCGCCGGCCTCAACGCCCGCCAGGTGCGCACGCCCGACGGCACGCCCTGGACCGAGGACACCTTCCGCGCCGAGATGCACCGCCTGGGAGCCTGAGATGACCCTCACCACCGACGTCACCGCCGAGCACGTCTACGCCAACGGACTGCGCAACCAGTGGCACCCGGTCGTCCCCTCCGCCTTCGTCGAGCCGGGCGGCATGCGCAAGGTCACCGCCCTCGGCGAGGACTGGCTGCTGTTCCGCCGCTCCGACGGCACCCTGTCCATGCTCGCCGACCGCTGCCCGCACCGGGGCGCCCCGCTCTCCCTCGGCAGACACCTCGGCGACCGGGTGGCCTGCTGGTACCACGGCGTCGAGGTCCAGGGCGACGGCACCGTCACCTCCGTCCCCGGTCTGCCCGGCTGCAACCTTGAGGGCAAGAAGCTCGTCACCTCGCTGCCCGTGCGCGAGGTGGGCGGCGCGATCCTCGCCTACTTCGGCGACGAGCAGCACCCCGAGCCCGTCGAACTGACGCTGCCCGAACCGCTGACGGACCCGGAGATCGCCTCCTTCCTGTGCTACGCCGAGTGGAACGTGCCGTGGCGCTTCGCGATGGAGAACCTCCTCGACCCGATGCACGGGGCGTTCCTGCACCACGAGTCGCACACCATGTACGACGGCGACACCCAGGCCCGGTTCCGCATCCGGGAGACCGACCGCGGCTACTTCTTCGAGAAGACCGACCAGCGGGGCGTCAACTTCGACTGGGTGGAGCTGTGCCGCACGGGTGTCGACTGGGTCGACCTGTCCATCCCGTACCCGCCGTCCGCGGGACCCGGCGGCGCCTTCGGCATCGTCGGTATGGCCTGCCCGGTGGACGCGGGGCGCACCGGCGTCTTCTTCTGGCGCTACCGCAAGGTCTCCGGCTGGGAGCGCGACACCTGGCGCTTCCTGTACCGCACGCTGATCGAGGAACGCCACTGGCAGGTGCTGGAGCAGGACCGGGTGATGCTGGAGGCCATGCCCGCGGACGCCGACCAGGCGGAGAACCTCTACCAGCACGACCTGGGCGTCGTCCGCCTGCGCCGGTTGTACCGACAGCAGGCAGAGACCCAGGCGGCCCGCTGAACCGGGGCCCGGCCTCGGATCCGGTCCTGGCCTCGGCCCCGGTCCTGGCCCCGGGCCCGGCCCTAGCCCTGGCTCCGGCTCCGGCCGTGGCTCCGGCTCCGGCCGACCGGTGCCCGGCCTCAGGCCGATGGCCGAAGGGGGTCTTGGGCGGTGGACGGAAGCAGTCTCGGGCCGGTGACCGAGGAGGGGCCCAGCCGGGGACACGCAGCCCGGCTTCAGGCCCGCGGCCGGCGCCGGGTCCCTGACCGGGGGAGTCGGGGCTCAGGCGCTGGGTTCTGCGTCGGGCTCCGGGCCGGGGGAGTCGGGGCTCAGGCGGGTGGGTCTGTGTGGGTCTCGGCCGCGTGGACGATGGAGTGCTCCAGCTTGGACAACAGCCGGGCCAGCTGGCGCCGCTCCGCCGGGGACAGCTCCGCGAGCATCCGCCGCTCGTTGTCCAGGTGCTCGGCGAACACCTCGTCCACCTTCGCGAGGCCGGCGTCGGTGAGCCGGGAGTACACGACGCGGCGGTCCTCGGCGTCGCGCTCGCGCACGATCAGGCCGTCCTTCTCCAGCCGGTCGATGCGCAGCGTGACCCCGGCCGAGGAGATCAGCCCCGAGTCGGCGAGCTGCCCCGCCGTGAGCCGATAGGGCTTCCCCGCCCGCCGCAACGCGGTCAGGACGTCGAACCCGGCCACGGCGAGCCCGTGCCGCTCGATCGCGGCGGTCAGTCCGGCCTGGTAGCGCAGGAAGGTGCGGTGCAGCCGGGCCAGCACCTCCAGCGGAGAGGTGTCCAGCTCGGGCCGCTCCCGGGCCCAGTCCTCGATGATCGCCGCGACGGCGTCCTGCCGGCCCGTGGCCCTCTTCCCCGGCATGTGGTGCCCCTCCTGACCTCGCCCGCACGAGCCCGACCTGCGGTCCGCGTCAGAAATCTTAGCCCTGAAACATGTGCCCCGGCGCACGCACCGTCGGCGTCACCCGGGGCGAGGCGCTCAGGCGACCCGGCAGTGATCCCGGACCTCCGGGCGTGGCCGGAAACCGGCTGCCCTGTAGGTGGCGACGGCGCCCCCGTTGGAGCTCGGGGTGCAGACGAGCGCGCTCGACGAGCCCAGCTCCCGGAGTGCGGCCGCCGCGGCGACGCTGATCGCCGCGCCGTAACCGCGGCGGCGATGGTCCCGGTGCACACCCATCGGTTCGAGCAACCCGGGCCTGCCCGGGCCGGCCGACCACACCGTCACCGTCGCCACCGCGTTGCCCTCGTCGTCGTAGGCGACCAGACAGCGGGCGTCGGCGTACGGGATCCCGGCCGCCATCGCGTGCCAGTGCCCGTCCGAGAACGCCGACCTGTCGAACGAGGCCCGCTGCACGGCGGCCCGCACCGGCGCCTGCTCCGGCCCGGCGACCTCGATCCGCACGCCCGGGTCCGGCACCGGCCCGGCGAGGTCGCGGCACAGTGGTGTCCACGGCTCGTCGACGCTCCAGCCGTACCCGGACAGCAGCTCCTGGACCAGCGCCCCCGTCGGCGCCTCGACGTTCGCCCTCCCCTCGGGCAGCACGCCGCGCTCCGGAGCCCTCACGTCCGCGGCCAGCTGCCGAGCCAGCTCCTCGTCCCGCCGGACGTCCGGCGCGATCGCCAGCCGCAACAGTCCCGGACCGTCCAGCAGCCCGACGGCGAGGATCCGCCCACCCCGGCTCCATGTCCTGACCGCCGCGGCGGTCGCCTGCGCACCGAACCGCCAGAACCAGCCCACATCCCCCGGGTGCAGCTGCATCGGCGCCCCGTCGCTCTGCCACCCCCGCAGCACGCCCACGACCTCGCCCAGTCCGTCGACGCCCGGCCTGCCCAACGCAATCGCCATGCCCCGATCCCACACCACGGCACCGGCCGGCCGCACTCGGTTTACGACCCGCCGGCGTCACCCCGGTCGGGCGCGGGACGTCCGCGCGGTGCGCCCCTTGCGCAGGAAGCGCCGCAGGCGCGTCACCGGCCAGGTGTTGATCACGTCGTCCTTGGTGAGCCAGCCGCGCTGGGCCGTCCCCACGCCGTAGCGCATATGAGCCAGGTGCAGCACGGAATGGGCGTCGCTGTCGACGGCGAACCGCACTCTGTGGCGCCGCGCCCGCAGGATGTCCTCGTCGCGCAGGTCGAGACGGTCGGGGAAGGCGTCGATCTCCAGCGCGGTGCCGGTGCGCGCGCACGCGGCGAAGACCTGGTCGAGGTCGACGTCGAGAGGCGGCCGTCTGCCGATCTTGCGGGTGGTGGGATGGCCGATGATGTTGACGTGCGGGTTCTCGCAGGCCCGGACCAGCCGCCGGGTCTGCGCGGCGCGGCTCTGGTTGAAGTGGGAGTGCACGGAGGCCACGCACACGTCGAAGCCGGCCAGGAACTCCCCGGGCCAGTCCACGTCGCCGTCCGGGCCGATGTTCAGCTCCACGCCGTGCAGCAGCCGCATGCCGCCCCGCCCGTCCCGCCCGCCGAACCTGCCGTCGAGTTCCCGTACCTGCTCGCGCTGGGCCAGCATCCGTTCCTCGGTCATCTGCTGCATGTACAGGTCCGGCCCGTGGTCGGTGATCGCGTAGTAGGCGTAGCCGCGCTCGGCGGCCGCCCGCACCATCTCCTCCAGCGGCGCGAGCCCGTCGGTCAGGTCGGTGTGCGTGTGCAGGTCGCCCCGCAGATCCGACTCCTGCACCAGATCGGGCAGCTCGTCGCGCAGCCCCGCCTCGATCTCCCCGCGGTCCTCCCGCAGCGGCGGCGCGATCCACGGCAGCCCGAGCCGGGCATAGACCTCTTCCTCGGTCTCGGAGACGACCTTCTCGCCGCTGTCGGCGTCGAACAGGCCGTACTCGGACAGCTTCAGCCCCTGGTGCAGGGCCAGCTCCCGGGTGCGGATGTTGTGCGCCTTCGAGCCGGTGAAGTACTGCAGCGCCGCCCCCCAGGAATCCGGCGGCACCACCCGCAGGTCGACGGAGAGCCCCTTGCCGGTGCGGACCGAGGTCTTCTTCTCGCCGTGCGCGATCACCTCGGAGACGTAGGGCAGCTCGGTGAACGCCCGCATCAGCGGGCCCGGCTTCCGGGCCGCCACCAGGACGTCGAGGTCGCCGACGGTCTCGCGGTACCGGCGCAGCGATCCCGCGTAGGTGCAGCTCAGGCAGCCGGTGACCCGGGACAGCTCGGAGACGACATCCTCGGCGAGATCCATGGCCGCGTCGAGCAGGACCCGGTCGCCGGAGGACCGCAGGAGCTCGACACCGTGCAGGATGTTCTCCTCGGTCCGTGGCCCGAAGCCCTTCATGTCGCGCAGCTTCTCGGCGCGGATCGCGTCGAGGAGTTCGTCCACCGAGGAGATGCCCAGTTCCTCGTAGAGCGTCATGGCCTTCTTCGGGCCGAGCGTGGGGATCGCCGTCAGCCGCCGGACACCGGCCGGGACCTTCGCGCGCAGCTCGTCCACCGCGGACACGCTGCCGGTGCGGAAGTACTCGCCGACCTTGTCCGCGATCGACTTGCCGACCCCGGGTATCTCCCGCAGGCCCTTGGCGTCGAGCGTGGCCACGTCGGTGTGATGGCCGCCGATCGCTCGAGCGGCCTTCTCGTACACGCGCGCCCTGTACGCCTCTCCGCCCGTGATCGCGATCAGATCCGCGTACTCCTGGAACAGCGCCGCGACCTCGTCGTTGGACCGAGCCATGCGTCCCGGGTAGGCAGCCGGCACCGCTTTCATGCCTCCGAGCTCCGCGCACGCCGACGGACACCGCTCACGCCCACGAGCGCCTGCGGCGCCGACACGGTCGGCTGCGCCGCCTTCACGCGCACGAAACCGCGCGATAGGTATGGCAATGCGCGCCCACGGATGCATCGAGGCAGGGAGAGAGCATGGCGGTGCTCACAGGGAAGACAGCTGTCGTCACCGGTGGCTCACGCGGGATCGGCCGGGCTGTCGTCCTGCGGCTCGTGCGGGACGGAGCCAGTGTCGTCTTCAACTTCGCGCGGAACCGGGACGCGGCCGACGAGGTCGTGCGGCAGGCCGAGAAGGAGGGCGGGCAGGCTGTCGCGGTCCAGCTGGACCTGGCCGAGCCCGGCGCAGCCGAGGAGCTGCCCGCCACGGCGGAACGCCGGTTCGGCGGTCTGGACATCCTGGTCAACAACGCGGCCACGCACACCGACGTCGTGCCCCTCGCACAGACGGAGGAGGCGGATTTTGACCGAGTGATGACCGTGAACGCAAAGTCGGTCTTCCTCACGATGCGTTACGCGGCCCGGCACATGCGCGACGGCGGGCGGATCGTCAACATCTCCACCCTCAACACCGTCTTCCCCGCCCCCGGCAACGCCCCCTACGCGGCCAGCAAGGGTGCCCTGGAGCAGCTGACCCTGGTGGCTTCGCGCGAGCTGGGCGCGCGGGGCATCACGGTCAACACCGTGTCGCCCGGCGCCACGGACACCGGTCTTCTGAGGTCCACCAACGAGCCGGAGAAGCTGGCGATGGCCGTCGCGATGACCTCGCTCGGACGCCTCGGCCGGCCCGAGGACGTGGCGGACGTCGTCGCGTTCCTCGCGGGGCCGGACGGACGGTGGGTGACGGGTCAGAACATCCGCGCGAACGGAGGTGTTCTCTAGCCGGGGTGCGGCCGCCGGCGCGGCGGCAGCGTGCCTCACCGGGAGTCGATCAACTCGTCGGTGACCAGGTCACGCTTGCCGGCGTCGTACACGGCTTCCTAGGTGTCGACAACAGGGGCACCCGCTCTGGCGGACGCCCCTGCGGAACCGCCATCGATCGCATCACGCCTGCGAACCGGGCAACGGCCTCCACGGCAAGGAAAGTCGGCGCCGACGACGGTGATCCACACCGTACAGGTCGCGCGTCCCGGGATGCGCAGCCGGGGTTCCCGCCGAAGGCCGGGGCCCGGACCCGGCTGCCGGGTGGACCGGCCTAGTAGTAGCCCTTGGCCCCGTCGAGCAGCTCCCGCACGATGTCCGCGTGCCCGGCGTGCCGTCCGGTCTCCTCGATGAGGTGAATGAGCATCCAGCGGAGGTTGGCCTTGGCGGAGCGGTACTCGGGGTCGCGGCCGACGTCGTCCAGGGAGGCGGCGGCCACGATCTCGTTGCTGCGGGCACACTGGGCCTCGTAGTCCGCGAGGAGCTGCTTCAGCGTGACCCCGTCGGTGCGCCAGTCGGCATCCTCGTCCGTCTCGTCGAAGGACGGGTTCTGTGTCTTGTCCCCGCCGAGGAACAGCACTTCCAGCCAGGTGTGTTCGACCCACCGCATGTGGCTGACGAGCCCGGCCATCGTCATCGCCGGTGAGGTCGGTATGACGGAGCGGTGCGCGTCCGCCTCGCTGAGGCCCTCGCACTTCCATCGCAGGATCTGTCGCTGAAGGTCCAGCCAGCCGATGAGTGCCGTGCGTTCGTCGGCCTGGAACGGGGGGCGTTCAAGTGAGGAAGCCATGCCTGCGGACGCTAGCGGGCCCGCACTCCGCTGTCGTCCGGTTTTCGGCGGCGCCGGCGAGCCGGGGGACGTGCCGGGCATGCAACGGGCACGGCGCGGTACCCGGCTGCTGCTCAGAGGGCCGCAACGTCGGAAGGTCCGTGGGCCGGAAGGGAGCGCGTCATGGCCGTCTGTGAGGTCTGTGGCAACGACTACGCCCTGTCCTTCGAGGTGCACACCGTCGGTGGCGGCGTGCACACCTTCGACAGCCTGGAATGCGCCGCCCACAAGCTGGCGCCGATCTGCGACAACTGCCAGTGCAAGGTCCTCGGACACGGACACCAGGCCGGCGGGCAGTTCTTCTGCTGTGCCCACTGCGCCCGTGCGCGTGGTCACGAGGCTCTGACGGACAGCGCCTAGCATGCAGCAGCCGGAGACGCTCTGGCGCGTCGCGTCCCAGGCGTCCCTCACACGTCGCTGCTCAGACCTGCCCCGCCGCCTGTCCGCCCGGGCCGGTCGGGCACGCGCAGGGCGAGGAGGGCCACGTCGTCGTCGTTGGCGGCGGGCCGGACCCGGCGCAGCAGGTGGTCGGTGAAGGACGACAGGGGGCGGTGGGCCAGGGCGGCGCCGTGCTGACGCAGTCGGTGCAGGCCGTCGTCGAGCGTCCGGCCGGGTTCTTCCACCAGGCCGTCGGTGTACAGCACGAGCGTGGACCCGGGTGGCAGGAGGGCGCTCCCGTCGGCCCGCGGCAGGCGCACTCCCGTGCCCACGAGGAGGCCGTGCCCGTCGGTCAGGAAGTGGGCCAGGCCGTCGTGACTGATCAGCAGGGGCGGCGGGTGGCCCGCGTTGTGCCAGGTCAGTCTCCAGTGTCCGTCCTCGGTCTCCTCGACGCGCGCGAAGATCATCGTGGCCATGGTGACCTCGGTGATGTGCAGGACCGCCTCGTCCAGCCGGTACGCGATCCGGCTGGGGGGTTCCTCCAGGGCCCAGGCGTAGGCGCGGAGCATGTTGCGCAGCTGTGCCATGCCGGCCGCGGCCTCCAGGTCGTGCCCGACGACGTCGCCCACGGCCAGCGCGGTGGCGCCGTCGGCCAGGGCGAAGGCGTCGTACCAGTCGCCGCCGACGTGCGAGGCGTCCGGCGCCGGGAGGTAGCGCACCGTCATCTCCAGGCCCGGGACGCGTGGCATCTGGGGAAGCAGGTGGTTCTGCATGGTCTCGGCGACCTTGCGCTGGCGCTGGTAGAGGCGCGCGTTGTCCAGGGCCAGGCCCGCGCGGCGCGCGATGTCCTCGAGGAGGGGAAGTCCGTCGCTGGTGAAGCCCTCCGGCTGCTTGGCGCGGCCCAGGGTCAGGGCGCCCAGGACCTCACGGGTGCTGCGGATGGGCGCGATGGCCGCGGAGTGGATCCCGGTGGCGTCGAACAGGCGGCGCTGTTCGAGGGCGATGCCGGAGTCCGGGGGCCCCTGATAGGTCTGGGGCCCGGCGAGGGTGGACGCCACCCCGCGCAGAGCCTTGGACAAGGGCATCGGGGAGGCCTCCGGGACCGGCGGCATCGGGCCCTCGAGTTCCTCGTGACGCACCAGCCGGTCGCCTTCCGCGTGGACGACGAGGGTGCGCCACACCTCGTCCCGCTCGGTGATCAGATCGACGACGGCCCAGTCCGCCAGCCTGGGCACCACCAGGGCCACCAGCCGGTGCAGTGCCTCATCGGCGTCGAGGGTCGAGGTCAGCCGAGTGGTGGTCTCGGCCAGCAGCGCGAGCCGTTCGAGTTCGGGGACCGGTTTCACCTCGGGCTCCGGCGGGGGGCCGGCTTCCAGCGGATGCCGGGCATGGAAGAGCACCAGCGTCCCGCAGGTGCGGTCACCGAGGTCGTACGGCGTGATCAGCCAGGAGATGGGCAGCAGGGTGCCGTCTCCGCGCTCGAAGTAGTCGTCGTCGCCCTGGGCGGTGCGCCCCTCGTGGAAGGCCTGCCGCATGCTGCACCGACTCCTCGGCAAGCGGTCGCCGCCGGCGTCTCGGTGCAGCAGGTCGTGTGCGTCACGGTCGAGAAGATCCTCGACGGGCCGGACCAGCAGATCCCGGGCACGGGTGTTCACCGCGACGATGCGGCCCTGCTCGTCCACCACATAGGCCGCCGTCCCGATGGCTTCCAGCGCCGCACTGCCGTGCGCGGCGACAGGCTCCGACGGGTGGTGGCTCCCGGCCGTCCCCTTCTCCTCCGGCTCTGCCATGTCCTCGTCTCCCGTGCCGACCGGCCACCGGCTCCCGTGAGCGGTGGTTCCCTCCGGGTTCCCGGCCTGCCCGATTCCAGCCACCGCGTCGACGTCGCACACGTCACGGTGGCCGGGCTCGGGCGGCACGGGGAGCGTGCCCGGTGACGTGCCCGCCGGAGTGCTCCGCACGGCGGATCCGGCCGCGTCGCTCGGCAGCCCGCGCCCCCAGCGCGGCCTCCACCACGGCGACGGTGACACCCCCTCCTCAGGGCATCGACGCGAGACGATCGGCGATGACGGTGAGCACCGCGTCGCCGTGGCCCTCGGAGTCGTCGGCGGCCCAGCAGACGTATCCGTCGGGGCGGACGAGAAGGACGGCTGCGCCGATGTCCTCCGGGCAGGTGGCGTGCACGAGGTCGATGCGCGGCGGCAGCCGGAGGTCGTCCGGGAGGCCCCGGGTCAGATCGAGCAGAACGGCGTGGCCCGAGCGGAAGAGGGCCGACAGCCGGGTGGGCCCGCTGTCGGTCACGAGGTCGGCGTCCGGGACACGGTGTCCGGTGAGCGGATGGTCGCCGGGCAGGGGGTGGCGCAGGGAGAGGCCGGACATCAGGCCGGCGATGTGGCGGTTGGCGTCGGGCAGGCGCAGCAGGTCGATCACGATGTCCCGCAGCGCGGCCGCGTCGGCGCCCGGCTCGGGGTCCGCGAGGACGCGCTGTGCCGACGTGTGGTGCAGGGTCTCGGCCGCGACCGGATGACGTTCGGCGTGGTAGCTGTCCAGGAGGTCGTGCGGTGCCCGGCCCTGGACGGTGGCGGCCAGTTTCCAGCCGAGGTTGAAAGCGTCCTGGATCCCGAGGTTGAGGCCCTGGCCGCCCAGCGGCGGGTGGATGTGCGCGGCGTCCCCGGCGAAGAGGACACGCCCCACGCGGTAGTGCTCCAGCTGCCGGGTGGCGTCGGTGAATCTCGACGCGTTCTCGACCGTGCCGAGGGTCGTCTCGCTGCCGTACACAGCCTGCAGCGCGGCGCTGATCTCCGCGGGGGTGACCGGCGAGTCGCGGTCGAAGTCGTCCTGTCCGGTCTCGTCCGCCCTGCGCGTACGGCCGCAGGTCAGCCGGTACAGGTCGCCGCCGAGCGGCACCAGCATGGCCCAGTGGCCGCCCGCCTGACGCGTCACCGCTGGTGCCCCGACTGACGGGGCACCAGCGGTGACGCCGTGGCGAGACGGATGTCGGCCAGCACCGCCTCATGGGTCCCGGGCCGGCCGGGGAACGGCAGGCCGAGCAGTTTCCGTACCGTGCTGTGCCCGCCGTCGCAGGCCACCGCGTGACGCGCGCGCACCCGCAGCCCGCCCGTCGTCACCAGCGTCACGCCGTCGTCGTCCGGCTCGACAGCGCAGACGGTGGCGTCGCGCAGCACCCGCGCGCCCTGGCCGACGGCCCGCTCCTCGAGCACCTCCTCGACCTTCCACTGCGGTATCGCGATCGGAAAGGGGTGGCTCGTGCGCCACGGCGTGCAGTCCAGCGGCACCGGCAGGGCGGCGAAGTGCCCGCCCTCCCGCACGTACGAGCCGCCGGACGCCAGCAGCGGTGCGAGCAGGCCGCGCAGCTCCAGCAGCTCGGCCGTGCGTGGCTGGATCCCGCCCCCCTTGACCTGCTCGATCCGCCGGGGCGCCTTCTCCAGCACCAGCGTTCCGACGCCTGCCAGGGTCAGCTCGCACGCCAGCGTCAGCCCGGTCGGCCCTGCGCCCACCACCACGACCTCGGCCTCGACGACCTCGGGTTCGGTCCTCATGCCCGGCACCCCCCACATTTCTCGCCTCAGGGCAAAAGTATACCTGGTGTAGAAATAGTCTCGGGCGGCCGACTGCTACCGTGTGGATCGTGGACGACGTCAAGCCTGGGCTGCGGGAACGCAAGAAGCAGCGGACCCGTGCGGCGATCTCCGACGCCGCGATCGCGCTCTTCCTCGAACACGGCTTCCACCGCGTCTCGGTGGCTCAGGTGGCCGAGGCGGCCGAGGTGTCCAAGCGCACGCTGTTCGCCTACTTCCCGACCAAGGAAGACCTCGTGCTGCATCGCCTCGCCGACCACGAGGACGAACTGGCTCGCGTCGTACGGGCCCGTGAGCCCGGCACCGACCCGCTGACCGCGGTGCGCGAGCACTTCCTCGGCGGGCTGCGCGAGCGCGACCCGGTCACCGGGCTGAACGACCACCCCCACGTGCTGCGACTCACCCGGATGATCCTCGACTCACCCTCGCTGCTGGCCCGCATGCAGGGCTTCAGAGCCGGCGCCGAACGCGCACTCGCCCTCGCCCTGCGGGAAACGGCGGCCATGCCGGAACTCACCGCACGCCTGGCCGCCGTCCAGATCGTCGCCGTCCAGTGGACGCTGGCCCAGGACAACGCCCAGCGACTCGCGGACGGGGAGCCGGCCGACGCACGGCACGCGGGTGCGCTGGCGGACGCGGAGCACGCGTTCGCCCTGCTGGAGAACGGACTGGGGCAACGGTGAGCCCGCCGAGGCCGCCGCGACGGCGGGCGGCCGACGGGGCCGCGGCAGGGCGGGCTGGTAAGAAGCATGGGCCGTCCCGGCATCCGATGACCGGGCTGGTCGTCCGGTCACCCCGCAGAGGAGGAGAGTCCGGCATGGCGACAGTCGACGGCGTCGAGGCCCGAGGCATGCAGCACTGCGAGACGACGACCCTGGGAGTGCTGCTGCGGCACGAAGGACTGGATCTGTCCGAGCCCATGCTCTTCGGCCTCGGCTCCGGTCTCTCCTTCGTCTACTGGGACAGCAAGACGATGAACTTCCCCTTCCTCGGGGGACGGGTCAAGCCCTTCGAGCTCACCAGGAACCTGGCCGCGGCACTCGGACTGGACCTGCGGGTCGAGGAGACGACCTCGCCCCGCAAGGCATGGGCGACCGTGGCGCATGCCATCGACACCGGGCGCCCGGTCGGACTGCAGCTGGACAGCTACCACCTCGACTACTTCACCTCGAAGGTGCACTTCGGCGGTCATGTCGTCGCCCTGTACGGATACGACGACGACACCGCCTGCCTGGTGGACACCGAGCAACAGGGCGGAGCGGTCTCCACCAGCCTGGCCAGTCTCGCCCGGGCCAGGGCCCAGCGCGGTCCCATGACCGCCAGGCACCGCTCCTTCACCCTCAGCGTCCCCGCGAACCCACCCTCCCCGAAGGACCACATAGCTGCGGCCATCACCTCCTGTGCCGACGCCTTCCTCAATCCGCCCATCGCCAACCTCGGCTACCGCGGCATCGAGAAGGCGGGCAAGCTGGCGCGCACCTGGCTGGAACGCACCGACGCCCCTGAGCGGGATCTGCCGCAGGCCGCCGCCCTGATGGAGAAGGCCGGCACGGGCGGCGCCCTCTTCCGCAACCTCTACCGTGACTTCCTCGCCGAATGCACCCACCTGATCGACAGCGGCCACCTGCGCACCGGACACCGGCTGTACGCGGAGGCCGCCACCTTGTGGCGGGAGGTGGCGGACCTCATCACCCGGGCCGGCACATCGGGCGACGCGCACTGCCTGACGCGGACGGCCACCCTCCTCCGCGAACTTGCCCGCATGGAACGCGAGGCCATGGAGGCGCTCAGCGCACTGGAGGGATGAGCCGGGAGGACCTCGGCCGACGAGGACGCTCGACGGCCCCTCCGGCCACGACAGGCGCACGGGTCGGTCAGCCCAGCTGAGCACGGGTCAGCTGATGGGTCACCAGTGCCGTGGAGTGCCCGCTCCTCCAGGACGGCCCGGAGCCCGACTCTCGGAGGCCGAGCCGTACGCCCGCCCGTGCCGGGGGAGTTGCGGGCTCAGCGCAGCCCGAGCACGGCCATGGTGTGCTCGGCCATGCGCCGCTCCCCGAGGGCGTTGGGGTGGACGGGGACGGCGCTCCGCCCGAAGAGCAGCGGCTCGATCCACCGGGTTCCGGCGGCCTTGCACGCGTCATGTCCCTCGGACACCTGGGAGAAGTCCACGTACGTCGCCCCCGTCTCGCGGGCGGCTCGCTCGACGGCGGCGTTGAGGCGTGCCTGGATGCCCCGCACGTAGGCGACGTCGCCTCTGGCGATCGGGAGTCTGGCGAAGCAGGACGGGTCGGGGGCGGCCGGCGCGATCCAGGGATAACCCAGGGCCGCCACGCGGGCGTCGGGCGCCTTGGCCCGGACGCTCCTGAGTGCCGACTTCAGTGCGGGATAGGTGCTCGTGGCGATCTGGTCCTCGAACGAGGTGCCGTGCCGGTCCTTGCAGGGACTGCCCTTGCCGCCGCTCAGCAGGCCCGCGGAGCCGCAGGCCAGCAGGACGTTGATGAAGGTGTCGTTGTCGTTGCCGCCGATCGTCAGCGTGACCAGGTCGGTTCCGGCGGTGAGGGCGTTCGTCTGCGGGGGTGTCCCCGGGTGTTGTGCCTGTGTGAAGTGCTTGGTCTGGGCTGCGCCGCAGGTCACGTCCGTCAGCCGGGCACCCGTCCTGGCGGCGATGACGTGGGGGTAGTTGGCCGTGGAGCGCAGGCACAGCAGGTTGGTCGGATCCACGGGCAGGACGCCCGAGCCGGCGCTGAAACTGTCGCCGAGAGCGACGTAGTCCAGGGTCGGGGTGGCGGGTGTGGCCTGTGCGGTGGGCGCGGCGGTGAGGGTGAGGGCGAGCGCACCGGTGGCCATTGATGCGGACATGACATCACGGAGTCTCGGCATGTGCTCTCTCTTCTCTGGGAGTGGTGGGGGCTGGAGTGAGGGAGCGGGCGAATTACCGATCAGTAGTACCGATAGGTAATGTGAGGTGGCCGCCACGTCGGCGTCAACATAGTTGACCGAACTTCTTGAAACGCTGACCACCAGCACCTCGGGCGCCGCCCGGGAACGGCGGCGCCTATCCTGGCCCGCATGCCGCAGTCAGCCCCCGGTATCACCACGCGCGAGGCCATCCACTCAGCCGCCGCCCGGTTGTTCCGGGAGCACGGCTTCGCCCGGACCACCGTCCGGCAGATCGCGGCGGCCGCGGACAGCGACCCCGCCCTGGTGATCCGTCACTTCAGGAGCAAGGAACTGCTGTTCCTGGAGACGATGCACCTCACGATCGACGACGAACCGCTGCTCGACGTCCCGCTGGAGCGGCTGGGGGAACGTCTCGTCGAACTCCTCGTCGACCTCGACGGGGCCGCCCGCGGCATCTTTCTCGCGCTGGTGCGCGGCAGCGGCGAGCCGCAGATCAGCCAACGCCTGCGCGCCACCCACGAGAACGTCCTGATCGAGCCGTTACGCAGACGCCTGTCCGGACCCGACGCCGACCTCCGCGCCCGGACGGCCGCCGCCCTCGCCGCGGGCCTGCTGTACGCGTTGTGGGTGGCCCGGGACGAAACCCTCCTCCGAACCGACCGCTCGGCCCTGGTGGCCCGCTACGGCACGCTCATCCAGCAGGTCCTGACACCCATGGCGTGAAGCCGAGCAGGCGACAGCCCTCCCGAGCGCGAAAGGCCGCGCAGACATGACCGCACCGGTGACCGCCCGTGCCCCCGAGGGGGCCGTCGCCGCCGCGCTGGAGGACGTGGCGCCCCTCGGAGGGTTCTTCGCCCTGACCGTCGGCGGACCGGACCACGGCTGGCATCCGGTCACCGACACCTACGCCGGCGGCCTCACCGACCTCGCGGAGGCAGTCGCCGACCGGTACGGCACCCGAGAGACGCGCATCGGCGTCTCCGTCGTCCAACTCGGCCACGCCGCACGCCTGTGGTCCCCGGTGCTCGCCGGCACCCTCCTCCACGGCATCGTCCCCGACCTGGCCGACCTGCACCGCGCCGACGACACCGCCGCGCTGCGGCTGCCCGCTCCCACCGGCTGGTACGCCGACCGGATCCCGCACCTCACCGACGCGCTGTACGAGCTGGTGGTCGAGCAGCACCTGGCTCCGCTGGCGGCCGGACTCCGCATCAAGATCTCCCCCCGGCTCCTGGACGGAAACGCCGCCTCCGCCCTGGCCGGGACGGCCCAGGTGCTCCTGACGGCGCGGCCGGACCTGCGCGGCCCGCTCACCGAACTCACCACCGCCCTCCTGGCCACCGGACGCCTGGCCGGCACCGGCCACTTCACCGGACCCGACCTGAGCTTCCGCCGCCGCAGCTGCTGCCTCCTCTACCGCACTTCGACGGGCACCACATGCGGAGACTGCTGCCTGGCCCGATGACCCGGACGGTCGCGTGCGGGCCGGGGGTTTACTGGTGCCGTGCACGACTATCAGCGGATCGCCGACCGGATCGCCGCCGACATCCTCAGCGGGCGGCTCGCGCCCGGCCGACGGCTGCCCCCGCAGCGGGCCTTCGCCCGCCGGCGGGGGATCGCCCCGTCCACGGCCGGCCGCGTCTACGCCGAGCTCGTCCGGCGCGGACTGGTGGTCGGCGAGGTCGGCCGCGGCACCTTCGTGCGCGCCGCGCCGGTGCCCTCCGGCCGCGCGCTCGCCGAGCCGTCCAGCACCGCGCTGGTCAACCTGGAACTCAACTACCCGACAGCACAGGGGCAGGCCGAACTCATCGCACCCGCCCTGACGCCGCTGCTGCGCCCCGACGTCCTCGCCGACGCGACCCGGACCGCACCGGCCACGGGCACACCGGCCGCGCGTGAGGCGGCGGCCGCACTGCTGACGACGGCCGGATGGCGCCCCGCTCCCGGCGGGATCCTGTTCGCCGGCAACGCCCGCCAGGCCATCGCGGGAGCCCTGGCGGCGCTGGTCCGGCCCGGTGGCCGCGTGGGCATCGACACGCTCACCTATCCGCTGGTCAAGGAGATCGCGGCACGGCTCGGCGTCTCGCTGGTCCCGCTCGCCGGGGACGCGGACGGCGTCCTCCCCGAGGCCGTGACCGCGGCCCACCGCAGGGCGTCGCTGTCGGCGCTGTACGTGCAACCGACGCTGCACAACCCGACGTCGGCGACCATGCCGGACGCCCGCCGCAGCCAACTGGCGGCCTGTATACGCGAGTTGGACGTGCCGGTCATCGAGGACCGCGTGTGGTCCTTCCTCTCCGACGAGGGCGAGCCGTTCGCGGCACACGCCCCCGACCACACGTACGTGGTCGACGGGCTGTCGAAACGGGTCGCGCCCGGTCTCACCGTCGGCTTCCTCGTGGTTCCCGAGGGGCGGACCGAGCAGGTGGGCGCCGCCCTGCGGTCCGGCGGCTGGACCGCGGGGAGCTTCGCCGTCGAGGTGGCCCGACGCTGGATGACGGACGGCACGGTCACCCGGCTGGTGCGCGCCAAGCGCACCGACGCGGCCCGCAGGCAACGGCTGGTCGCGCAGCACCTGCGGGGGTTCGCCGTCCAGGCCGATCCGCGGGCGTACTACGCCTGGTGGAGCCTGCCGCAGCCGTGGAGGGCGGACACGTTCACCGCGGCCGCGGCCGCCCACGGCATCGCGGTCACGCCCGGACCGTCCTTCGCGGTGCCGGCCGCCGGGACGGCCCCGGCCGGGGCACCCGGCCCCACCGCGTCCGGACCCGCCGGGCACGCCGCGTCCGGTGCGGCTGACTGCGTCAGGCTCGGTCTGGCCTCCGCACCGATCGAGACGCTGACGGCGGCCCTCGCAACGCTCGCGACAGTGGCACACGGGGACCCGGCACACACCGTCGACGCGTCGCGCTGACTGCCCTTGCCCCCTGCCACATTGCACCGAGGGCGAAGTTCTGATTGCACCGACAACTGCCGCGCTCCTAGGGTCGATGGCATGCCACCGCTTCTCGCGCACCGGGACGAGGGAGAGGCCGGCGGGTCGTCCGCGCTGCCCCTCGTCCTCGTCCACGGCCATCCCTTCGACCACACGATGTGGGCGCCGCAGCTGTCCGCCTTCTCGCCCGGACGCCGGGTGATCACGCCGGACCTCCGAGGCTACGGCGCCTCACCGGCCGCCCACGGCGTCACCTCCATGTCCGCGTTCGCGCAGGACATCGAAGAACTGCTCGACACCCTGCACGTGGGCCAGTGCGTCCTCGGGGGCCTGTCGATGGGCGGCCAGATCGTCATGGAGTACTGCGCCCGGTACCCCGAGCGCGTCCGCGGCGTGCTGCTCGCCGACACCTTCGCCGCACCGGAGACACCCGAAGGGCGCACCGCCCGCAACGACATGGCGGACCGGCTGCTGCGCGAGGGCATGCGAGGCTACGCCGACGAGGTCCTGCACAAGATGGTCGCACCCCACGCTCCGCAGTCCGTCGCGGCACACGTCCACCGCATGATGACCGCCACCGACCCGCAGGGTGCCGCGGCGGCGCTGCGGGGTCGCGCCGAACGCCCCGACTACCGGCCCGTGTTGACCCGTCTCGCCGTCCCCGCTCTGGTCGTCGTCGGGGCCGAGGACGAGTACACCCCCGTCCGGGACGCCCGAACCATGCACGACCTGCTCCCCGACTCCACCCTCGTCGTCATCGACGGCGCGGCCCACATGCCCAACCTGGAACGCCCCGACGAGTTCAACACCGCCCTGGCGGACTTCCTGCACCGGTGCGACGCGTCGGCCGCCCGGCCCGTCTGAAACGATCGCCTGAACCTGATCGCGTGACCGCGTGACCGCGTGACCGCGTGTATCGCGCGTGTATCGAGAACCGCATACGCCGCCGCAACAGCCCTCCGCGTTCAGTAGAGGCATGGACCAGAACACCTCACAGTCAGCCCAGGCCCGTCGTGCGCGGCGGATCGTCCAGGGGATCGCGCTCGTCGGCCTGGGGATTCTCGGTACGGGGGTCGCCGTGTTCGTGCTGCGCCTGTTCGTGAGGTCCGTGCCGTTGGTCCTGCACGGCGGGTGGCACGCCTGGCTCTTCACCTTCAACGGCGTGATGCTCACCATGGTGGCCGCGCTGCCGTTGTCCGCGCTGGTGGTGTGGCTCCTGACCCGCGGCCGGAGAGCCGCAGGCACCGATCCGTCCCGGGCGCGGCGCAAGTCGCTGGCCGAGGTCGGCATGGTCCACGGCACGGTGCCGTGGGTCTGGCTGATCCTGATGCCGGGCGCGCGGGCCGGTGAGGTCCCCGGCCGCCTCAGCCTGGTCCCGGTGGTGGACCTGCTCACGATGGGGGCGCTCGGCATCCTCGGCAACCTGCTGGTGTTCGCGGCGCTGGGCTGCTTCGCCCCGATGCGGTTCCCCGCGCTGGCGTCGCTGCCGCGGATCCTGGCGCTCGGGGCGGGCTGCTCGGTCCTGGTCGAGACCCTCCAGTACGTGCTGCGCCTCGACCGGGTGTCCTCCGTGGACGATGTCGTGCTCAACGCCTCGGGCGCCGCCCTGGCCGCACTGGCGTGCCGCCGCTGGTGGCGCGCCCCCGCCGCCGCGCCGACGGACGAACCCCGAACGACCCCGGTACCGGCGGGCTGACCCGCCCGCGGATCCGGCAGGCCCCGGCCCGCCTCCCACTTCACGCCGCATCGGGGACCGCGCCGGCACCGCACTCGCCCCGGCGTGCCGTCCAGGTCGCATGACGCCGACCTTTTGACGAAATCAGGCAGGAACTCATGTGCGACACAAGGCAATGGGCGGTCTCCAGGTGAGCAGCGGAACAGACATGCGCGGTGCCGGCCCGCCTCACGTCTCCCGCTCCAGGGCACGCACACGCCGGGTTGCCCGGCGCCGCCGGACGACGGCCACCCTCACGCTTCTGGCCCTGGGTGCCGTGTCGGTCCTCCTGGCCTCCGTCCACCGGCTGCCCGGCATACCCGGGCTGCCCGACGGCATCGGCCCGAACCGCGAACCGGCTGTCGTCACCGACGCGTCCCACGCGCCGAGCCCCACCGCGAGCCCGACGCGCAGGTCGGCCGCCGACCCGACATCCGTGCCGGAGTCCGGTCCTGGCACCTTCACGGTGGCCACCGCCGGGGCGGACAACACCGACGCGGGCCGACCGTACCGGGTGGAGGTCGAGGACGGCACCGGTGTCGACCCCGACGAGGCCGCCGCGCAGATCGCCGCGATCCTGAACCATGACCAGGGGTGGTCGCGCGGCGGCGTAGCCTTCCGCCGGGTCGCCGACAGCAGCGCCACGCTGGTGATCCGCATCGCCACCCCTGACACCGCCGACGCCATCTGCGCGACCGGCGGCCTCGACACCGGCGGTGAGCTGAACTGCCGGGTCGGCGGGACGGTCGCGGTCAACCTCAAGCGCTGGCAGCTCGGTTCACCCGAGTTCGACGGACCGCCCGAGGAGTACCGGGCACTGATCATCAACCACGAGGTCGGCCACTGGCTCGGCTACGACCACCGCCGGTGCCCCGGGCCCGGTGAACCCGCCCCGGTGATGATGCAGCAGATCAAGGGGCTGGACGGCTGCGTGTCCAACGCCTGGCCCTACGCCCCGGACGGCACCTTCCACGACGGCCCCGAAGTGCCCTGAGCGCCGAGCGCGGCGGTGTCCGAGCGGTAGGACGCACCACCTCCTCTGGTGACGGTGACAGTGACGGCGGATGTCACCCGTTGCCCCGCCGGGCGCGACGCACCGCGGCGAGGCGCGTGTCGCGACGACACGGCCCCACCGCGGTGTCGCAGCGGTCGCCCTCAGCCGGGCGTGATGCGACCGCGCCAGCCTCCGGACTCGCCCCCTTGGTGCTCGATGAAGTCCTTGAAGCGTCGCATGTCGCCCTTGACGCGCCGGTCGATCGTCCCCATCATGTCCGCGGCCTTCTCCGCGACTCCGCTCGGCTCGACGTCCATCACGAGTTCCACCCGGGTGTGCGTGTCGTCCACGCGCTGGAAGCGGACCGAGCCCTTCTGGTGGACGTCGCCGCTGATGGTGCGCCAGGTGATCCGCTCGTCAGGGAGCTGGTCGACGATCTCGGTGTCGAACTCCCGCCGTACGCCGCCGATCTTGGTGGTCCAGTGGTTGTGACGGTCGTCGATCTGCGTGATCTTCTCGACGCCCTCCATGAACTGCGGAAACTCCTCGAACTGGGTCCACTGGTTGTAGGCGGTGTGGACCGGGACCTCGACTTCCACGGTTTCCTTGACGGTACTCATAGGGGACCTCCTCTCGTCGCAGCGGCGAGTACCCGGAAGGGCCGCCACTTACCGGAGCGATGTGGTCGGACTGCGTGATGGTTCCGGTCACGGCCGTGCGCCGGGCCGGTCACGCTCCGTGAGCGCCACCCGACGGGGCGCAGGCGGGCGGCCTACTCGCCGGGGGCCACCAGCCCCGATTCGTAGGCGAGGACCACCGCCTGCGCGCGGTCGCGCAGGTCGAGCTTGGTGAGGACGCGGCTCACGTGCGTCTTCACCGTCTGCTCGGCCAGCACCAGCGTCCGCGCGATCTCCGCATTGGACCGTCCGCGGGCCACCAGGGTGAGGACCTCGGTCTCGCGCTCGGTCAGGGCCCTCAGCCGCAGCGAGGGCTTGCCCCCTCGCCGCGATCGACGTGAACTCCCTCCGCGCGTTCGGTGGCAGCCCGTCGAGGCGGTACGCCGCGGTGTCCGCCTGCACGGTGATGACGGACATGTGGTGCGCCACCACGTCGTGCAGTTCGCGTGCGATGCGGGCGCGTTCCTCCAGCAGCGTCCGCCGCTCCCGCTCGGCCTCGCTGGGGGCCACGCCGCTGAGGATGGTGAGCAGGGCGCTGCCGCCGCTGGTGCCGTGGGGCGCGACGAACCCGAGGGCGACGTCGGCGCCCGCCGTCGCCAGCCACACCAGCAGCAGCGTCCGGCGCGGCTCGCGCAGCCCGAGGGCGAGGCACAGGCCGACGTACCCGACGATCTCCATGGGCGGGAACGGCCACGCGTGCCGCGTCTCGAGGCCGACGGTGAGCAGGGCGAGCGCCCCGGCCACGTCCGCGGCGAAGATCACGTACCAGGCCTGCAGCGGGCGGACGACGGCGAGCAGCAGCGGTACCGTCTGCGCGAGGGCGAGGGCGCTCGCGATGCCGCCGTTCAGGCCGTACCCGGCACTGAGGACCTGGATGGTGGTGGGCAGCAGGGCGACGCACAGCACGAACGCGGCGGCCCACGGCAGCAGGCGGACCCACCGGCGCGGCACCCTCGCGAGCCGTGCGCGCCGGCGTTCCCCCTCCACCGGGGTCATGTGGTCCGCACCGCCCGCGCTCGTGCCGAACAGGCCGTCAGATGTCGGCACGCAGGGGTTCTCCCACTTCGTGCATGTACCGCAGGGCCTGGCGGTAGGAGTCGATCAGGCCGGTCTCGGTGTAGGGGATGCCGAGGTCGCGGCAGTGGGCCTTCACCATGGACTGGGCGAGCCTCAGGTGGGGTCGGGGCATGCTGGGGAACAGGTGGTGCTCGACCTGGTAGTTGAGGCCGCCGAGGAACCAGTCGGTGAGGACGCCGCCCCTGATGTTGCGGGACGTGAGGACCTGGCGTCGCAGGTGCCCCCACTTCTCGCCGTCCGCGTCGGGCATCTCCATGCCCTTGTGGTTGGGCGCGAAGGCCATGCCCAGGTGCAGCCCGAACAGGGCCTGATGGAGCGCGGCGAAGGCCAGTGCCTGCGCGAGTGGCATGGTCGTCGCGAGCAGGGTGACGTAGCCGGCGACGTGGGCGAGAAGGAGCGTGCCCTCCACCAGGCGCTCGCGGCCGCTCTGGCGGCGCAGGTCCTTGAACCCGTAGAGCTTCAGCGCGAGCCCTTCGAGGAGGGTGAGGGGGAAGAACAGCCATGCCTGGTGGCGGGTGAGCCAGCCCCGGAAGCCGGCGCGGGTGGCGGCCTGCTCGCTGGTGAAGACCAGGACGTCGGCGGCGACGTCAGGGTCCTTGTCGACGTGGTTGGGGTTGGCGTGGTGGCGGTTGTGCTTGTCGTTCCACCACGCGTAGCTCATGCCGAGCAGCAGGTTGCCGTGGATCAGCCCGATGCGGCGGCTCGTGACGCGGCTGCCGCTGATCTGGGCATGGCCCGCGTCGTGGCCGATGAAGGCCGTACGGGCGCACAGGACGGCGAGGACGGGGGCGAGAACGAGCACCCACCACGAACCGCCGATGAGCGCCATACCGGTGACCACGGCGGCCAGGGCGAGTGCGTTGGTCACGATGGTGCGCGCGTACCAGCCGGTGCGCCGATCGAGCAGCCCCTGTCCCTTGACGTCGCGCAGCAGAGGCGTGAACTCGCTGCCCGTGTCCGGTGCGGATTGCCTCGGGGCCGGATTCCCGGGGTGCGGCAGGGCGGTTTCAGTGACCAAGGACATGGATGTACTCCGATGCGTCGGTGGATGGGATGGTGATGCGGCGCGTGGCTCGTCCGCCCTGCCGCACATGAACCTACGGATCGACCGGGCCTGCGGGCCATGGAGCCATCACCCGGCCGACCGGGGGGCATCCCGCACGCCGGGGGTGGGGATATCCGCAGGTGGCCGAGCGGTGGGGCGTCCGTGCGGCAGGGCTTCCGGCGGCAACCCGGACCGCGGTGACACAGCGGTGCGGAGAGTCGCTCACACCGTCGAGGTTGCCCACCACGGTCGGATGGTCCTCGACGAGTCGCCGCTGCTGAGCGTCGGTCAGGGCGGCGAAGAACGCCGGCACTTCGGACGGGGTGGCCGTGGCGGGATCCGGCAGCTCCCTGCCCAGGGACTCGTCCGCCAGCCAGGCGGCGGTGCCGGGGAGCGGACCGCTCGGCAGGCCGTCACCGCCCGAAGGGGCCCAGCCCGCCGTACTGCCGACCAGCAGCGCGGCCAGTACGGCGGTGATCAGGGTCTTCCTGAAGCGGCGCATCCGTCCGTCTCCCTCTGTCTCGTCCGTCGTGACGGAGAGGAAGGTAGGAAGACGGTTCAGGGCGGGACGTCACCCTGCGGAGCCATGTGGAGAGTGCTACCCCGGTAGGGGGTGGGCCAGGAGCCGACGTCATGGCCCTGACCGGCCGGCTGCCGGGTGGTGGCGTCCCGGACCGGTCGGGCGACCTCGGCCGGCTCCTCGCAACCGACGTCGAGCAGCACCGGACCACCACGCCCCGGACCGGTCAGGGCCGCCGATCTGCCGCAGCGGCTCCGCCCCGCACAGGACCCGCACGCGCCCGGCACGGGGGACGGCGGCCAGCGCCTCGCGCACGCCCCAGTACGAGAATGCGCCCCCGCACGCGGCCGCGTGGATTTCCGCGCCACCGGGGCAGGGCCGCTTCCGGATGTCGCCGTCCGGTCAGGCGCCGGTCAGCAGGTCGCCCTCCGCTACGGCTGTCAGGGACAGCGTCTTGTAGCCGACCTGCTCGAACAGCACGACGAGGCGGTCCTCCTCCGTGCGCATGACCGTGCCCGCACCCCACTCGGCGTGCCGCACCCGGTCGTTCGGCTCGTAGCGCACGTCGGGCCCGGGCGGGGGAGCGGCATCCCGGCGCTCGTCCCGGATGCCCGGATGATCGTCCTCGCGGTCACACACGTCGCACCGCCCGCACGGTACGTCCAGCTGCTCGCCGAAGTAGCCCAGCAGGTACTGGCGGCGGCACGCCGGCGTCTCCGCGTAACCGCGCATCATCTCGATGCGCGACCGGTCGATGCGCCGCCGCCGCTCGAACACCTGCTCCGCGCCTTCGGCGGCCTCGTCCGCCGTACGGCCGGGGAGCGCCCGGACCGCGCGGCGCCTGCCCTCGATGGTCACCGCGCCGGCCTCCTCCAGCAGATTCAGCAGATCGCCGGCCTTCCGGCGCGACAGGCCGCACAGCTGCGCCGTCCGGGCGCGGCTCAGCGGGACGTCCTGGCCGAGCAGCGTGGTCATGATCCGGCGCAGGGCGTCGGTGTCCAGGGCCCGGGACGTGAGGAACTTCTGCAGTCCCAGGTCCTCGGGGCGGTAGAACAGCACCGCGCGGGCCGGTTCCCCGTCCCGGCCGGCACGCCCGATCTCCTGGTAGTAGGAGTCCAGGGACTCCGGGACGGACGCGTGCGCGACGAACCGTACGTCCGCCTTGTCGATGCCCATGCCGAACGCGGAGGTGGCCACGACCACGGCGGGAGCGCCCGCCATGAAGCCGTCGTGGATCCGGCGGCGGTCGGCCGCCTTCATGCCCGCGTGGTACGCCTCGGCGTCCACGCCGTCCTGCCGCAGCCGCTCCGCGTACCTCTCGGCGTCCTTGCGGGTGGCGGTGTAGAGGATGCCCGGGGCGGGTGCGGCGGCCGTCCAGCGTGCGACGGCCTCGCGTTTGGCGGGGTCGTCGGTGAAGGTGCGCACCGCCAGATGGATGGTGGGCCGGTCGGTCCCGGTCGTCACGGCATGGGGCTCGCGCATGTGCAGGTGCTCGACGATGTCGGCCCTGACCGGGGCCGCGGCCGTCGCCGTGAGAGCGAGTACCGGCGGGCGGCCGAGCCGTTCGGCGGCCTCGCCCAGGTTCAGGTAGTCGGGGCGGAAGTCGTGTCCCCAGGCGGAGACGCAGTGGGCCTCGTCGACGACGAACAGCGCGGGCGCGAGGGCACGCAGCTGTTCGACGACACTGTCCTTGGTGAGCTGCTCGGGGGACAGGAACACGTACTCGGCGTCGCCGTCCCGGATCTCCCGCCAGCCCCGGTCGGTGGCCGACTGCGGCTGGGCCGAGTTCACGGCCACGGCGTCAGGTGCGGCGCTCTCCCGCAGTCCGGTGACCTGGTCGCGCTGCAGGGCGAGTAGCGGCGACACCACGACGGTGGGGCCACCGAGCATCACGGTCGGTACCTGGTAGATCGCCGACTTGCCGGATCCGGTGGGCATGACGACCAGCACGTCGCGGCCGTCGAGCAGCGCCTCCATCGCCTCCGTCTGCTCGGCGGCCAGATCGCTCCAGCCGAACCGTTCCCGGGCGACGCGGCGCAGCTCGGCGATCCGATCCTGCGCGCCCATCGCAACGCCCCTTCCACGGCCCGCCCCCCCTGCCCGTCCGCACCGGGTACCCCTGCGACCGGCCGCGACGCGCAGGGCGGCGCGGCAGCCGGACGAGGCCGCCGCCCGGTTGCCCTGCGGCCCTGCGCATCCGCGCCGCGTGCCCCCTGACCGGCCGCGACGTGCAGAGCCGCGGCAGTGTAGGCACGCGCGGAGTCCCGCCGCGGCCGCACGAAGCCGGCAGCCGGCTGCCCGGCACCCACGCCACCTCTGGCCACCCAGCCCTGCGCGGCCGCTGCCCGCCCGTGTCGTGCGCCGGCGGGCGGACGGGGCCACGCCGACGAGGAGACGGCGCGGCCCCGTCCCCCCGCCGGCGGGCGCAGTCCGTCAGCCGGCCGTGTCCGGCTCGGGGCGTTCCGCCAGTTCCTTGATCCGCAGCAGACGCGTCTCCCAGGAGCGGCCGATGCGGTCGAGTTCGCCGGCCAGTGCGCCGAGCCGAGCGCCGACGGCGACGTGGACGACCTCGCGCCCGCGCTGCTCGGACTCGACCAGCCCGACCTCCCGCAGCACCTCCAGGTGCTTGCCGATCGCCTGCCGGCTCACCGGCAGGACCCTGGCGAGCGCGGACGCCGACATGGGGCCCTCGCCGAGCCGGGTGAGGATCTCCCAGCGCGTCGCGTCGCCGAGCGCGGCGCACACGTCGGGAAGGGCGGGGGCGGTCACGGACGCCTCGTCGGGGCCGGCGCGCTCTTCTCGACGAAGGCCTTCGCAGCCGCCAGTTCGGTCAGCCAGCCCTTGTCGTTGCCCTCGCGCTCCTTCAGCCACGTCGCCGGGTCGTCGGAGAGGCTGGAGAACCCGCTCTCCACCACGCGCAGGGTCACGCCGCCGCCGTCCCGCTCGTCGATCCAGAACTCGACGAGGGTCGAGGGCGTCGTGTCGTCCCGGAACGGGGTGCCGATCCAGCGGAACGCCGCGTAGCGCGGCTTGTCCAGCTTCACCGTCCGGAACCGGAACTCGCCCAGTGACGCATGGCGCACCACGGCCACGTCGCCCTCGTGGCGCAGGTCGGGCTCGGCCTCGACCGTGCCCTCGTTGATGTACCAGCCGGGCCGTGCGATCAGCTCCCATACCCGCTCGGCCGGTGCGTCGATGTCGATCTGCCGAGCGATCCGGTCGAGCTCTGTCAGCTCCGCCTCGGTGTAGGTGGCGTCATTCATGGGTTCCTCCCTCGCCATTGGTGTGCAACTAAACGATTGCACATCCTGGCGCGACCTGCAACCGATAGGTTGCGATGTACGCGTCCGGGTCGACCGGCGATCGCGCGAGCACGCCCACGGAGCGCCCGTGCTCGCGCGATCGCCGTTGCTCAGCGGGCGTGGAGGCGGACCGGGAGTCGCTGGTGCCCGTTGCTGATCAGCGAGCCCACGGGCCGGAGTTCGCCGGCCGGTACGGCGAGGTGGAGGTCGGGGAAGCGGTCGAAGAGGCGCTCGAGCACGAGGGCGACCTCGAGGCGGGCGAGCGGTGCGCCGAGGCAGAAGTGGACGCCGTGGCCGAAGGCCAGATGGTCCTTGGCCGTGCGGGCCGCGTCGAACGTGTCGGCGTCGCTGTGCCAGTCGGGGTGACGGTTGGCGGCGGCGTAGGAGGCGAGGATCGCCTCACCGCGGGCGATGGTCTGCCCGTCGGGCAGGGGGATGTCCCTGACGGCGTAGCGGAGCGGCAGGTGCTTCACGGCCGGTTCGTGACGCAGTGTCTCCTCGACGACGTCGTCCCAGGTGACCGCCCCCTTGCGGACCAGCTCCAGCTGGTCGGGGCGGGTCAGCATCGTGTACACGGCCTGGTCGATGACGTTGACGGTCGTCTCGTAACCGGCGCTGATCATCAGCAGCAGCGTGTCGCGCAACTCGGGGGGACTGAGGCGGGCACCGTCACTCTCGTCGTCCCGCGTCGCGATCAGCAGGGACGTCATGTCGTCCCCCGGGGCGTCGCGCTTGGCGGCGATGAGCTCGTCCAACTGCCCGTACAGCCGGGCGGTGTTGGCCTGTGCCTCCGCCGGACTCAGCGTGGTGTCGAAGACGCCGTCCACCACGGCACGGAAGTCGTCCCGCCGGCTCTCCGGCACACCCATGAGGTGACTGATCACGCCGATGGGCAGCGGGTAGGCGAGTTCCTGGCGCAGATCGACCGGCTCCTGCGCGGGGAGCGAGGCGAGCCGGTCCACGAGCCGCGTCACCATGTCCTCGACGGCCGGCTTCATGGCGGCGATACGGCGGGAGCTGAAGGCCGGTGCCACCAGCCGGCGCAGCCTGCGGTGGTCGGGGCCGTACGCGGTGAACATGTTCTCCACCGCGACCCACAGCGCGAGCGGCCAGGAGCTGACCGCCTGCTCGAAGGCGGGCCAGTGCGCGCGGGCGTCCTTGGAGACGTCGGGGCTGGTGAGCAGCTGTTTGAGCAGGACGGGGTCGGTGACCGACCAGGCTTCCACACCGAGTATGTCCACCCGGGTGGCCGGGCCGCGGGCGCGCAGGGCGCGGTGCTCGGCGTGGTGGTCGGCACCGGTGGGGTCGAGGACGAGCGGAGGCTGCTGGGTCATGGCTGGGCTCCTTGGCGTGCGGCGGGAAAGACGACGGGCAGGGATTCCAGCGCCCGGTGGAACGGCCCCGGGCGCCAGGTGAGTTCGGTGAGGGGACGGGCGAGATCCGTCTCGGGCAACGCGTCGAGGAGGTAGGTGACCGCGGTCTCGGCGATGAGATAGGCGTGTGAGCGCGCGGGACAGGTGTGCGGGCCGGCGCTCCAGGCGAGGTGGGCGCGGTTGCCCGTGAGGCGGCCCTCGGGCACGCCCTCGGTGAGGGCCGGGTCGTTGTTGGCGGCCGCCATGGAGATCACGACCGGCTGGTCGGCCGGCAGGAGCACCCCGTCCACGTCGATCGGATACGGCGGGTACGAGATGCAGTAGTTCGCCATGGGCGGGTCGGTGTACAGCACGGTGTCGAGGGCGTCGCGCACCGTGGACAGCCCGGCGTGCAGGTCCGCGGAGAACTCCTCGTCGGTGAGGATCTTCAGGATGGTGTTGCTGATCAGGTTGGTCAGCGGCTCGATGCCCGCGCCGTAGAGCGTGACGAGCTGATGGCCCATCTCCTCGTCGGTGAGGTGCGCGGGGTGGGCGATCAGCCGGGAGGTGATGTCGTCGCCGGGGTGCTGCCGGCGCAGGGTCACCAGGTCGAGAACGGCCTGTCCGAGGATCTGGTTGCCGCGTTCGGCGTCCGTGGTCTCGAAGATCTTCGCCATGCCGTCCGCGATGCGCACGCCGATCTCGTCAGGGCAGCCCAGCAGCGCGCTCAGGACGCGGAAGGCGATGGGGAACGAGTACTGCGTGAGCAGATCGGCCTCGCCCGCCGCCCGGAAGTCACCGATGGCGCCGGAGGCGACCTTCTCGACGAGGGAGCGCAGCTCGTGCTGGTCGACCGCGTCGATGGCGGTGGTGTTCGCCGCGCGGTAGCGGGCGTGTTCCGCGCCGCCCGAACGCAGCGCGTTGGGACGCCACTCCATCATCGGCCGCACCGGACAGGACTTCGGGATCAGCTTCTCCCAGGCGCGCGGGTCGGCCGGGAAGTGCAGCGGGTCGTTGAGGATGCGGCGGGCCTGGTAGTAGCCGATCACCAGGGTCGCGGGCACACCGGGAGCCAGGTCCACGGGGACGAGCGGGCCGTGGGTGCGGCGCATGCGCCGGTACACGGCGTGCGGATCGGCGGCGAACTCGGGGGAGTACAGGGCGATCCGCTCCGGTGGGCTCGTCGGTGTGGGCTCAGCGGAAGGCATCGTCATCGGCGGGACTCCAGGGGGTCGGCTGAGCGACGCTCGGAGAGGTACTCGGTGAGCGTGATCAGGGCATGCAGGGACGATGTGCGGTCGCGGGCGTCGCAGACCGTCAGTGGAGTGGCGGGGTCGAGGGCGAGAGCCTCGCGCAGCTCGGACTCGGGGTAACTCGGCGCGTCGGGGAAGGCGTTGATGGCCACGGCATACGGCACACCCCCGCTCTCCAGCAGGCCGAGAGCGTCGTGGGAGGCGTCGAGGTCGCGCGTGTCGGCCAGCACCAGACAGCCCAGTGCGCCCTCGGCCAGGTCCTCCCACAGGGGCTGGAAACGCGACTGCCCCGGCAGCCCGAACAGATACAGCGCGATCCTGCCGCCGGCCATGTGGATGCGGCCGAAGTCCATCGCCACGGTGGTCGTGGTCTTGTGCGGAGTGCCGCGCAGATCGTCAACCCCGACGCTGGCCTGCGTGATGGGTTCCTCCATCCGCAGCGGCTTCACTTCCGAGACGCTGCCGATGAGGGTCGTCTTGCCGACGCCGAAACCCCCCGCGACCACGATCTTGGCCGACCGCGTCACCGTGGACGGGAGGTACGTGACGGGCGTATCAGACCATGGAGCGTAGTCCACGGAGCACCTCCTGCAGCAGGTCGGAGTCGGGCTGGTGGCCGGTCGCGGGGACCGGACTGGACAGATGGCCGGAGTCCATCAGCGAGGAGACGAGGATGCGCACCGTCGAGGGCGGCAGCTCCAGCGCGGCGGCGATGTCGGCGACGGCCAGGCCGCCGCCCGCCCCGGCGAACAGGCGCATCACCCGGCGGGCGTCCGGGCCGAGGGTGTCGGTGGGGCCGGTCGCGGCGATGACCACGCTCTCCAGGCGCACATCGTCACGGGCGCGGACCTGCCCGCCGGTGCGGACGTAGGGCCTGACCATGTCGGGGTCACGCCGCGGCCCCGTCATGCCGGCGAGCCGCCTTCCGCGGCCGGCAGACGGTCGGCGGTGGCCATCTCGTGCCCCACCCGGGTGGCCAGCCGCACCATGTGATGGGAGATCAGCCCCACGTCGGCGTCGGGCCCGGTGGTGCACACCGACAGCATGGTGTTCTTCGCGGCGGTGGTCGTCAGGCCGATGCAGCCGGCCGACTCGATCAGCAGCTGGCGCATGCCCTGGCCGCCGGTGAACTCGTCCCACGCCTTGCCCGCGGCCCGCAGTGCCGCCGTCAGGGCGGCGAACTTCTCCCCGTCGTCCTGGCTGATCGTCTCGGTCCGGGCCTTCAGCAGCCCGTCGCTGCTCATCAGTACGGCGTACCGGACGCCTTCGACGGTGCCGAGTTCCTGGTCGAGCAGCCAGCCCAGGCTGTTGGAGTGTGTGTCTCGCACGGTCAGTTTCCTTCTTCGTGTGCAGCGTCGTGTCCGGCGGAGGTCGGGGAGGTCTCGTCCTGACGGCCGCGGCGGGTCCCTTCGGCCCAGGCCGCGGCGATCGAGGGACGGCCGGGCTCGGCAGCGGCGGGCTCGGCCGCGCGCCGCGACACCGCGGGGGCCGCGGAGCGCTTGCGCACGGTCAGGCCGCTGGCGGTCGTGGTCGCCTGGGCGGCGGGGGGCTCGGGCTCCGCGTCGCGGGCCGACGGCACGGGGGTGGGGGCGGCGGTCTCGGCCGGGGCCGGTGCCGGGGTCGGCGTCGGCGTGGTGAGCAGGTTCTTCGGCAGGACGAGCATGGCCCGCGTGCCCTGGTAGATGTTCGGCGCGGTGAGCTCGACGCGGAAGCCGTAGTCCTCCGCCAGCACGGACGCCACGCGCAGCCCGGTCTGGGGGTGGGCGCCCAGGCGGGTGATGTCGTCGCGCTGCTTGCCGGACATCACGTCGCTGGCCCACAGCAGGCGCTCGTCGTCCATGCGCAGCCCTGCGTCGTCGACGATCAGGAAACAGGCGTGGTGGCCCTGTTCGAGGGAGACATGGACACTCGCGGACGGCGGCGAGTAGCGCAGCGCGTTGTCCAGCAGCACGGCGAGGGCGTGCACGACCGCCTCCACCGCGCGGCCCTCGACCGCGACGGATCCCATCTCGGGGTGCTTGACCCGCTCGTACCCCTCGATCCGGCCCATCGCGGCCTGCACGATGTCGGTGAGCGTCGTGGCGGGCCAGCGCCGCGAGAGCTTGTCCCCGGCGAGTACGGCGTACCCCGACGCGGTGAGGAGCATCTGCTGCGCGAGGTGGTCGATCTCCACGAGCGTCGCGTACGCCTCGTCCGAGACGTGCCGCCGCACACCCTGGCTGACGGTCCGGCCGAGCCTCGCCGCCCGGGCCACCACATTGTTGGCGAAGCCGCGCACGGCGGCCCGCGCCACGCCCACGGACTCGTGCCGCACCTGCGCGACCTGCCGCTCGGCCTCCTGGCGGACCTGCTCGGCGACCTGGGCGGCAGCCGAACGCTCCTGAGCGCGGACCTGTTCGACCGCGGCCGCCACCGCGCCGGGGAGGGCGCGCAGTCGCTCGGCGAGCTGAGTGCCGTCGAGGTTCGGCGGTACGACGAGCTCGCCCCCGCGACCGCCGCCGTCCTGCCCCCCGCTCACGGCCGCCGGAACCACGGTGGCCGCCACCTGACCCACGCACTGCTCGGCCGCGAGGAGTTGCTGGGTGAGCCGGTCGGCGTGCCGGCGGAGAAGCTCGGCCTCGCGCTCGGCATGATCGCGTTTGCGCCGGAAGTGCCATGCGGAACCGACGCCGGCCAACGTCGGCAACGTGGCGGCGGTCACTATCAGTTCGATCATCAGGTCCTCACGGATGGGGAAGCCGTCGGTGTGCGGGGATCGTGGGTGGGCCGGGGCTGGAGCCAGGGACAGCGGGATGCGGCGGAGGCGGCAGGCCGGACGGGCGCGGCGTGGCGCGGCGACCGGCCCGATCCGGGGCCGGCCAAGGCGGTGGACGCCCGCGGCGGAGGCGGACCGGCGGTGGGGGCCGCCGAGCCGACGTCCCCGCCACGCACCGGTGTCCCTCGGCACGCCCCCGCCGCGCCCGGTCACGGCCGGCAACCTCAGCGAGCCGGAACGAGCGGGCGTCTCCCGGACGGCGGCGAAGGGGCGCAGCGGCGGCCCTCGACGCCCTCGCGCGGCACCGCCCGGGATCGTGTCCCCGTCAGGCGCGCACGGGCCGAGGACTCATCGATGCGGACAACGGTGAGGGCGCGCGACATGGATCTCCTGGTACCGGACGAGGGCGTGCATGGCAGGGGACGACGACGGGCGGGCTCAAGGCAGCACGGGATCGTGCCATCGCTGCCCTGGAACTCCTGGGTCCGCTGGTGGCGTTCGGCAGGGACCATACCGCTCCTGCTCACGCCTTGTGGCAGCGCGGTGACGACGAATTCGATTCGCTGGGGATTTGGGGGGAAAGATACGCACTTGATGACCAACTCACTTTGGCCGACAAGGAGTTCGCGTTCGGCGCCGTGTCCTGGTATGAGCCGCCGGAGAGTTGGGTGGCTCGGGACGGGCCGTCGTGCGGTGGCTGACGCCCGGCAGCGACAAATGGCCGAGAGCACGGTGTGATTGCCGCGCTGTTACCGCTTGGCTGGAGGGGTTCGAGGAGCCGGGGCGGTCGAGGGGGACACGTGTACGACTACATCATCGTGGGCGCCGGATCGGCCGGTTGCGTACTGGCCGGCCGGCTCACCGAGGACGAGAGCACACGCGTGCTGCTCGTCGAGGCGGGCCCCGTCGACGACGCCCTGGAGATCCGCGTTCCGGCGGCGTTCAGCAAGCTCTTCCAGACGAAGTACGACTGGAGTTACCTCAGCGCGTGCGAACCGGGACTGGACGGCCGCCGTCGCTATCTGCCGCGCGGCCGGATGCTCGGCGGGTGCTCCTCGATGAACGCGATGATCTACATGCGCGGCAATCGCCGCGACTACGACGGGTGGGCGGCCGTCGGCGCCGACGGATGGAGCTGGCAGGACGTCCTGCCGTACTTCCTGCGCTCCGAGGACTTCACCGGCTCCTCGTCGCCCTGGCACGGCACGGGCGGGCCGCTCACGGTCGGCGAGGGCCGCTCCCGGCATCCGCTGATGGACGCCTACGTGACGGCGGCACAGGAAGCCGGCCATCCCTTCACCGGCGATTTCAACGGCCCGGAACAGGACGGCGTCGGCTACTACCACCTCACGCAGCGCGGCGGTCTGCGGTGCAGCACCGCCGACGCGTATCTGCGGCCGGCCCTGTCCAGGCCGAACCTCGAGGTGCTGACCGGCGCCCACTGCACCCGCGTGCTGCTCGACGGCGACCGCGCGACCGGCGTCGAGGTGGACCGGGACGGCGAACTGCTGAGCCTGCGCGCCGAACGGGAGGTCGTGCTGTCGGCCGGTGCGTACAACTCGCCGCAGCTGCTCATGCTCTCGGGCATCGGCCCGGCCGCCGAGCTGGCCGCCCACGGCATCACCCCCCGCGTCGACCTCCCCGTCGGCGAGAACCTCCAGGACCATCCGCATGTCGGCCTGTGCTACCTCACCGACACCGAGTCGCTGTTCACCGCCGAGACGCCCGACAACCTCCGCCTGCTGGAGACCGAGGGCCGTGGTCCGCTCACCTCGAACATCGGCGAGGCGGGCGGGTTCCACCGCACCCGTGAGGACCTGGACGCCCCCGACGTCCAGGTGCACGCCACACCGGTCATGTTCCACGAAGAGGGCATCAGCCCCGTGACCGACCACGGCTTCATGTTCGGCGCGGCCCTGATCGCCCCCACGAGCCGGGGCAAGGTCTCCCTGCGCTCGGCGCTCCCCAGCGCCAAGCCGCACATCCTGCACAACTACCTGACCACCGAGGAGGATCGCGCCACGGTGGTCCGGGCCCTGCGGGTGCTGCTCGACATCGCCGAGCAGCCCGGCCTGGCCAAGCACCGCCGCGCCGACTTCCGCGTACCGCGCTCCACGGACGACGCCGGCCTGCTCGACTTCGCCCAGCGCGAGTTGCAGACCCTCTACCACCCGGCGGGCACCTGCTCCATGGGCCCTGTGGTGGACGCCCGGCTCCGCGTGCACGGGGTGAGCGGGCTGCGGGTGGTGGACGCCTCGGTGATGCCCACCGTGGTGCGGGGCAACACCAACGCCCCCACGATCATGATCGCGGAAAAGGCGGCAGACATGATCCGCGGTTTCCGGCCACCGGCCTGACGGCGGCAGCAGGCCTTCCCGGACCCTTGTTCCTGCCGGGTGCTCCCTCTACCGTGAGGGCGTGCATTCCGACCGGTAGGTATGCCGAGCTCGAGGGGCTTCTCGGCCGCATCCCCGGCCGCGGCCGAGTGTGACGGGGAGGGCGGGTGACGATGGGGCTGGCCAAACTGCTGGTCGCCAACCGGGGGGAGATCGCGGTCCGGGTGATCCGGGCGGCGCGAGAGCTGGACCTGCTGACGGTGGCCCTGCGCTCCCGCGACGAGCCGGACGCGCTGCACGCCCGCCTGGCGGACGAGGTCGTGGTGCTCGACGGCGAGGGACCGGCGGCGTTCCTCGACGCGGCGGCCGTGGTGGCTGCAGCCGTCCGCGCGGGCTGCGACGCGGTCCACCCGGGCTACGGACTGCTGGCCGAGCACGCCGGGTTCGCGCGCCGGTGCACCGACGCGGGCCTGACCTGGGTCGGGCCGCGCTGGGAGGTGCTCGAGACGCTCGGCGACAAGACCGCGGCCCGCAAGCTCGCCGCCGGCCTCGGCCTCCCGGTGCTTCCGGCGACCGACGGGGACACCTCCGTGGAGGAAGCCCGCGCGTTCATGGCCGGGCTCGGCGAGGGCGCCGCGGTGATGGTCAAGGCGGTGGCCGGAGGTGGCGGCCGCGGCATGCGCGCCGTACACGATCCGGACGAGCTGGAGGAGGCGCTGCGGCGCTGCGGCTCGGAGGCGGCGCACGCCTTCGGCGACGGCGCCGTGTACGTCGAGCAGCTGCTCCCCGGGCCGCGCCATGTCGAGGTGCAGGTGCTGGGCGACGGCTCGGGGGCCGTCGTCGCCTACGGCGACCGTGACTGCAGCCTCCAGCGGCACCGGCAGAAGGTGGTGGAGATCGCACCGGCACCGGGACTCGCCGAGCCGGTGCGCGCCGGGCTGCACGACGCCGCCCTGCGGCTGGCCCGGGAAGTCCGCTACGCGGGCCTGGGCACCGTCGAGTTCCTGGTCGACACCCGTGAGGGAACGGAGGGCTACTACTTCCTCGAGGTCAACCCGCGCATCCAGGTCGAGCACACCGTCACCGAGGAGGTCAGCGGAACCGACCTGGTCAAGGCCCAACTGCGGGTCGCCTCCGGGGAATCACTCGCCCGCATCGGGGCGGACCGGCCGCCCGTCCTGCGCGGCTGCGCCGTCCAGGTCCGCGTGAACGCCGAGACGGTCCGCTCCGACGGGACGGTGCTCCCCTCCGCCGGCACGCTGGAGGTCTTCTGGCCGCCGACCGGGCCGGGCGTGCGCGTGGACACGGCCGCGTTCCCCGGCTCTCGCGTCAGCCCCCGCTTCGACTCGCTGCTGGCCAAGCTGACCGTCCACGACGGCTCCGGAACCCTGCCGGACGCGCTGGCCCGCGCCCGGCGCGCCCTGGCCGAGTTGAGGATCGAGGGAGTCGGGACCAACAAGCGCCTGCTCGCGCGGCTGTTGGAGGCGCCCGAGGTCATCGCCGGACGGCTGCACACCGCGCTGCTCGACGAGCTGCTGCCCGGCCTGCTCCCGCCCGAGGACGAACCCTCGCCGGCGGAGGAACCGCCGGCCGCCGACGACGAACCCGGCACGGTCACCGTCACCGCCCCCATGGCGGCCACCGTCGTCGACGTCGCCGCCGTCGAGGGGCAGGCCGTGAGGGCCGGAAGCGCGCTGGTGGTCCTGGAGTCCATGAAGATGGAGCACCCGCTCCAGGCCCCCTGTGACGGCATCGTCGTCGCCGTCCGGGCGCGGCCGGGCGACGTCGCCGAGCCCGGGCAGCCCCTGGTCGTGATCGAGGGGACCGGCTCGTCGATCGGCGGCGACCGGCCGGACGAGCAGGTCGATCTGGCCGCGTCACGGCCCGATCTGGAGGAGGTGCGGGTGCGCAAGGGCTTCGGCACGGACTCGAGCCGTCCGCAGATGGTGGCACGCCGCCACGCCGAGGGACGGCGCACCGCCCGTGAGAACATCGCCGACCTGTGCGACCCCGGCAGTTTCGTGGAGTACGGCGGCCTGGCCATCGCCGCGCAGAGAAGCCGCCGCCCCGTGGACGACCTGATCCGCCGGACCCCCGCCGACGGCCTCGTCGCAGGCGTGGGCACCGTGGGTGCCGAGCGGTTCGGGCCCGCAGCAGCACGGGTGGTGGCCATGTCGTACGACTACAGCGTGATGGCGGGCACCCAGGGCCTCATGGGGCACCGCAAGAAGGACCGGCTCTTCGAACTGGCCGAGGACGCCGGACTGCCTGTCGTGCTGTTCGCCGAGGGAGGCGGCGGCCGGCCGGGCGATGTGGACGGCACGGTCGTCTCCGGCCTGGACTGCGGGGCGTTCGCGCTGTTCGCCGGGCTGAGCGGGAAAGTGCCCCTGGTCGGAATCGCCTCGGGCCGCTGCTTCGCCGGCAACGCGGCACTGCTCGGCTGCTGCGACGTCATCATCGCCACACCGGAGGCGAACATCGGCATGGGCGGCCCCGCCATGATCGAGGGCGGTGGTCTCGGCCGGTTCGCCCCGGAGGACATCGGACCGTTCGAGGTGCAGACGGCCAATGGTGTCATCGACGTCGAGGCCGCCGACGACGCCGACGCCGTCCGGCTGGCGCGCACGTACCTGTCGTACTTCCAGGGGCCGGTGCCCGACTGGGACTGCCCCGACCAGCGGCGGCTGCGCCACCTCGTCCCCGAGAACAGGCGACGGGCCTACGACGTGCGCACGGTCATCGACACCCTCGCCGACACCGGCTCCGTTCTGGAGCTGCGACGGCGCTTCGGACGGAGCGTCGTCACCGCCCTCGCCCGCGTGGAAGGGCGCCCCTTGGGCATCCTCGCCAACGACCCGCGTCATCTGGGCGGGGCCGTCGACTCCGACGCCGCCGACAAGGCGAGCCGCTTCCTGCAACTGTGCGACGCGTTCGGGCTGCCGGTGCTCTCCCTGTGCGACACACCCGGGTTCATGGTCGGCCCCGACGCGGAGAAGACCGCCTCGGTCCGGCATGTCAGCCGCATGTTCGTGCACGCCGCGGCGCTGACCGTCCCCTTCGGCACGATCGTGCTGCGCAAGGGCTACGGGCTGGGCGCGCAGGCGATGGCCGGCGGCGGATTCCGCATCCCCCGGTTCACGGTCGCCTGGCCGACGGGCGAGTTCGGGCCGATGGGCCTCGAAGGCGCGGTTCGGCTGGGCTACCGCAGGGACCTGGAGGCGATCGCGGACCCCGTGGAGCGGGAGCGGGAATTCGCCCGGCGGGTCGCGGCGGCCTACGAGCACGGCAAGGCTCTCAACGTCGCCTCGGTCTTCGAGATCGACGACGTGATCGACCCCGCCGAGTCGCGCAGCTGGATCAGCACCCTGCTGCACGACCCGGTCGCCGGTCATCGCGGCTCACGCCCTTGTGTCGACACCTGGTGAACGCCGGTGTGTGAACAGGGCCTGGTCAGTCGATGACGGCGGTGGCCTCGATCTCGACCAGATGCTCGGGCACATCCAGCGCCGCGACGCCCAGCAGGGTGGCCGGGGGCGTCGGGGTGACTCCCAGCTTCGTGGCCGCCCGGGTGATCCCTTCCATGAGGAGGGGCATCTTGTCAGGGGTCCAGTCGACGACATGGACGTTCAGCTTCGCCACGTCGTCGAATGAGGCACCGACCTCGGCCAGGGCGGTGGCGACGTTGAGGTAGCACTGCTCGACCTGAGCGGCGAGGTCGCCCTCGCCGACCGTGACACCGTCGGCGTCCCAGGCGACCTGGCCCGCGACGAAGACCAGCTTCGAGCCGGTCGCGACCGACACCTGACGGTAGGCATCGATCTCGGGGAGCCGGCTGGGGTTCACCAGGGTGATGGGCATGGCTGTCGCCTCCATGGCATGAGGGAGCTCCGGAACAGGCGCCCGCTCTTGTGGTTACAAGGGAACCGTAAGAAACCATGCGCTGACATGGAAGAACGCACTTTTCCGTGACTGGGGAACCTCATGGTGACCCAGCAGTTCACAGGGGCGCCGACGCAGCGGATCAACCTGCTCCTGCCGACCTGTGGGAAGCCGGCCGCGCTCAAGCGGACGGTGTGGGCGGGGACCACACGCCGAGCCACTGTGCGGCGCCCCACTCCTCGAATCGTTCCACCTCCGTGAATCCCAGCTTCGCGGCGAGGCGCATCGAGCGGTCGTTGGCGGTCTGGGTGCAGAGCAGCACCGGCTCGCCGGGGAACGCGTCGGCGAACCATCCGAGCGCCGCCGCGCACGCTTCGGTGGCGTAGCCGCGTCCCCACGCCTCCGGCAGGAGCATGTAGCCGAGCTCGGCCTCACCGGCGTCGGGACGGATGTGCCCCGGGCGCTCCGCGTCGCGCCGATCGAGCGTGACCGTGCCGATCATCGCCCCGTCGAGATCGATCACGAAGAGGCCGGGCCGCCGCCCGGGCAATTGAGGCACAGCGCTTTCGAGCTCGTCACGGGGGCGAGGGCCACCGAGGTAGGTGCGCACCTCCGGCGATGCGAACAGCTCGATGAACGCCGCACGGTCTGCGGCCTCGGACTCGCGGAGCACGAGGCGTTCGGTCCTGATCGGGGCAGGTGGCCAGGCGACGGTTCCGAGTCCGGTCATGGCGGGCAACCTACCGCACGCCCGTGAGGGTGATCCGAAGGGGAAGGAAGGAGGCCGTCAGGCCTCGCGCGCCCCCGCCCGCTGTGCCGGCGCAGCCACACGCCGTGCGACAGGCGCAACCGGGCCCGCTCGAACACCCACTGGCCGGCCCCGGGCACGGCGTACGCGGCCTCGTACAGACCATCCGTGGCCCGACACCGCACGCCCGGTGACCAGCCGTACCCCCGAACTCGAGTGGCCCAGCGCCCGCTCCGGCACGCGCAGCAGCACGCGGGACCGCTCCCGCTGCTCCATGGAGAAGGCCCCGGTCGAGGGCGATCAACGCCATCTCGCCCGCCCGGACCCGCACTTCACGGCCGTTCCGCCGCATCCGCGTACACCCGGCCTTCTGCGTCAGTGGAGCGAGCCGACGCCCCGGAGCCCGGCCTGTCGAGTGCGTGTTGCTCCTGCCGGTGCCCCGCAGGAACGCGGCCTCCGACGACAACAGCCGCACACAGCCGAGATCCACGACGCCCAGGGCCGCCGTGAACCCCTCCGCTCGCCCCGACGCCACCTCGACGGCTGCGAACCACCGATGCGCCGCCGCCAGGCGCTCGGCCTCGGGCATCGACGCCGTCCTGGCAACCCAACGCACGCACAACGGCTCCGGGCAACGGTGAACGGTGCCTGCGTCCCCGGACGCTTTCCAGCCGTCGTCTCACATGGACCGAGGTGTTCCGGTGACACCTCCTCACGCAGCGGTCACACCGTGCCGCGCCAGGCGCCGGTCTCCGCGCCACCGCGAGACTCGATGAACCGCTTGAACCGCCCCAGATCTCCGGCGACCTGACGCTTGACGAAACCGAGCTTGTCGCCGACGGTCTCGCTCAGGCCCTCCGGGTCGTACTCGAGCTGGAGCATGACCTTGGTGGTCCTGTCGTCGATGTAGTGGAAGGTGACGACACCGGCCTGCTTCACCTCACCGCCGACCGTCGTCCAGGCGACCCGCTCGTCGGGGATCTGCTCGGTGATCTCGGCGTCGAACTCGCGCTCCACGCCACCGATTTTCGTCTTCCAGTGGGTGAGGGTGTCGGTGCGCTGCTCGATGTGCTCGACCCCTTCCATGAACTGGGGAAAGTCCTCGAACTGGGTCCACTGGTTGTAGGCGGCGCGCACCGGAACCTCGACCTTGACGGACTCTTCCACCTGCGACACGTCACAACTCCCTCGGTGCTGAACGGATACGGACCGGCTGACTGCCGGCCCGAGAGCGATCACCTCCCGAGTGCCACTGGTTGGTCGGTGTATGCACGCAGCCTGTGGGTGCCGGTGATGCACCGTGACCGGGGTCTTCCTGCTCCTGTTCCTGTTCGGCACCTAGGCCTTCCTCGTCTCCCCCCTGCTGCCGACCATCGCCGGCGTCGTGCCACCACGCGGGGCACCGACGAAGGAGAGTGCTTACGGGACGAGCTTGAGCAGCCGGTTGGGCGAACCGGAGCCGGGGCCGGTCACCTTGCCGGTGGTCGCGCCGTTCACCAGAGCCGTGGCGACCTGCGCCGGGGTGGCGGAGGTGTGAGCCGCGAGGTAGACGGCCGCCGCTCCGGCGACATGCGGGGTCGCCATCGAGGTGCCGGAGATGGTGTTGGTCGCGCTGTCGCTGGTGTGCCACCCGGCCGTGATGGAGGAGCCGGGGGCGAAGATGTCCAGCACCGAGCCGTAGTTGGAGTAGCTCGCCCTGGCGTCCGTGCTGGTCGTGGCGCCCACCGTGATGGCCTCGGTGACCCGGGCCGGGGAGAACGAGGAGGCGTTGGCGTTGCTGTTGCCCGCGGCGACCGCGTAGGTCACGCCGCTGGCGATGGAGTTGCGTACGGCCGTGTCCAGGGTGCTGGAGGCGCCGCCGCCGAGGGACAGGTTGGCCACCGAGGGACCGGAGTGGTTCTTGGTGACCCAGTCGATGCCGGCGATGACCCCGGCGGTGGTCCCGGAACCGTTGTTGTCCAGCACCCGCACCGCGACGATCTTCGCCTTCTTGGCCACCCCGTAGGTGGATCCGGCGATGGTGGTGGCCACATGGGTGCCGTGGCCGTTGCCGTCGGAGGCGGTGGTGTCGCCGTCCACGGCGTCGTAGCCGTAGGCGGCCCGGCCGCTGATCTGCTGGTGCGTGATGCGGACGCCGGTGTCGATGACATACGCCGTGACACCGCTGCCCGCGCTGTCCGGGTAGGTGTAGGTGCCGGACAGGGGGAGCGAGGTCTGGTCGATGCGGTCCAGGCCCCACGGCGCGTTGGACTGCGTGGTGTCGGTGAGGCGTACCCGCTGGTTCTGCTCGACGGAGGCGACCGCGGGGTCCGCGGCCAGGCGCTTGGCCTCGGTGGCGGAGAGGGTGGCGGTGTAGCCGTTCAGCGCGCTGCCGAACGTCTTCTTCACGCTGCCGCCGTACCCCTCGACCAGGTTCTTGCCCGTGGCCGAGGACGCCTTGAACCCGGCGCCCTTCTTCAGGGTCACGATGTAGCTGTCCTTGACCACGGTGGGGGATCCCGAGGCGAGGACCGTGCCCTCGGCGGGGGCGGCCTGGGCGGGGACAGAGGTGAGCCCGCCGGCCAGGGCGGCCGTGGCGACACCGGCGATCGCGGCGAACCGTATCCTCTTGATTCTCTTGCTACGCAGTCGTGCCATTACGAGGGAATCCTCCTCTTGGCGGCGCGCCTGGGTGGGGCACGCGTCTGTGGGGGAGGGCGCACGGGATCGCGCACCCCAGCTGGAGCGTTGCGTTCCGCTCCGGACTGCGAGCAAGCCTCACTCAGAACTCCTCTGCGGGACAAGGGAGTTGAGCATCTGTCAACAAATTCGCCATGAGCACGACACACAAGGCCGCGCCTGCCTTGCGGCGGGCAGTGCTGCGAGGACCCCGTGCGGCAGGAGGCCGGACGGGCTCGCTAGGGCCGCTCTCGCCGGTCGTGAGAACCGGACGCGGCCGTGAGTACCCACCGCCAGCCGCGCTCGACCGACGGGCGGCAAGGGCCGGATTCGTCTCCGGCGCTGGTGAACAGTGCGGTCAGCATGGGCACGCCGTGCCCGAGTGCCTCGCGCGGCAGGGGGCCGGTGGCGACGAGCGAGGCGAGTCCGTGTCCGATGGCCCAGCTCTGTGTCGCCAGCTCCAGCGGGTCGACGTCGTCACGGAAACGGCCGCTCGCCTTGGCCCGGTCGACGGCACGGACGAGTCGGTCGAGGGTCTGGTCCGCCGCGCCGGAGTCCTCGAGGTCGAAGCCCGCGTCGAACATCACGCGGTAGAGATCGGGATTCTCCAGGGCGTTGGCCAGGTAGGAGGCCCCGAGGGCGGCGAGGTCGCGTACCGGGTCCGCGGTCGTCCTGACGGCCGCGAGCCGGGCGGCCAGGCGTGTGAAGCCTTCCTGCCGCAGCGCCTTCCACAGTCCGTCCATGCCGCCGAAGTAGGTGTAGACGGCCATCGTCGACACGCCGGTTCCGGCGACCAGGGTGCGCAGGGTGACGGGTTGCCGTGTCCGCAGCATGTGTGCGGCCCGTTCGAGCAGCAGGGAGCGGACCGCTGGATCTTTCGTCCTCGCCATGGCACCGCATTACATAGCATCGCTAGGCTTTCGGGGCAGGTCGCCCGCGACGCCGACGGCCGGCCGGTGGGCGACGGGGACTTCGCCGCTCAGGTCGAGCAGTGCTATCTCAATGTCGCCACCGCTCTGGCCGGGGTCGGCGGATCCTTCGACGACGTGGCGAAGCTGACCGTCTACGTCGTCGACTGGAGTCCCGAGAAGATGCCCCTGCTCGGCGAGGGCGTGGGACGGGCCGCGGCTAAGCTCGGCATCGATCCGGTCAAGCCGATCACGCTTCTGGGTGTCGCGGCGCTGGGGGAGCCGGACCTCCTGGTCGAGGTCGAAGCCACCGCGGTCATCGAACAGCCGTAGATCGAGCAGCCGCATCACGGCGGAGCATGGCCGGTGCTCGGTGGGATACCCGCAGGCCATGAAGCTGCCGACGGAAATCCGTGAGAAGGACCGGAGTCTGGCCAAGCGGCTCGCCGCAAGCTGCCCACCCGGCCTTCGCCGGACGCTGTCCGTGGTGGAGGAGGCAGCGGAGGGGACCAAACTGTGGTGCGGCGCGGCGGCGGCGATGGCCTGGCTCGGTGGCCGCCGCGGCCGCAAGGCCGCCGCCGCGGGCCTGGCCGCGGCAGCGGTGGCGCAGTTGCTCTCCAACGGCGTGTGCAAGCAGCTGGCCGACCGCCCCCGGCCCCCGGAACAGTGGTTTCCGCACGACGAGGTCGACGACCGTCCCGATTCCTCCTCCTTCCCTTCCGGTCACACCGCCGCCGCGGTCGCCTTCACGGCCGCCGTCGCCCCGGCGTGGCCGCTGGCCGGCGTCCTGTGCACGGCGCCGGCCGCCACGGTGGCCGTCGAACGCGTGCAGAGCGGCGCTCAATACCCCAGCGACGTCGCCGCAGGAGCCGCCATCGGCCTGGCCAGCGCCTGGCTCACCCGCCGCGCCCCGCACCTGTTCCTGCGCCACTGGCTCTAGGACGTGGATCGAACTGCCCTCAGAGACGGCCGGTGCGTCAGCATGCACGCATGCGCACGCACCGGCACCTCCTGCGGCGCTGCGGGGCAGCGTCACCAGTACGTGCCCGCGGGCACGTCCTAGCTGTCCTTGTCCATGGACTTGCGTACAGAGGGGCGGCGGCGGATCGGCGGTCACGGATGCCGGCCGGTGTCCTCCCCCGGCGCGGGGGGCTCGCCGTCCGGTCCGGGTTCCGGTTCGGCACGCTCGTCCGCGCCTGTCTCCAGGTAGCCGGGGTCGTCGCCCGAGGCACGGCCCACGAAGACATCGTTGGGTGTCGTCCCCGTCGTGCTGTGCCGGTCCGGCGCCTCGTCGTCCGGCTTACCGCCCGTGTCCTGCGAACGACCCGAGCGGACTTCCGAGGAGGGGGCGGCCGTACGACCCCCCAGGCGTTCGCGGAGCCTCGACCACACGGACATGGTTCCTCCCGATCAGGACATGCGTGCCGATGCCGACTGCCGGCCCCCGCCGACGGCGTTCAGCGCCGCCCCCGACGTGTTCGACGCCGTTTGCGGCGCATCCCGACGGCCGCGACCAGCGTGAGGATCCCGGTGAGCCCGGTGAGGACCTTCCTGGCAGCAGCCTTGGACGTGCTCGGTCCGAAGGCGTCCCGTATCCGGTCGTAGAGACCGAGCGGCACGCCCAGGACCGCGTTGCCGGGCGGGCGGCGCGGGATGACGGGGTGGGGATGCGTGGGTGCGCTCCGTCGTACCGTGTCCCATGCCGCGCCGAGCCGGCGCAGCTGAGCGGCGGGCAGGGAATCCTGCAGCCGGGGCAGGACCAGGTCCTCCTCGTCGCGGATGTCCTGCCGTATCAATGCGAAGACCCGCCGCACCTTCTCCTCACGCACAGGAGAACCCGGACCCATGCGTTCGATCTCGGCGACAAGATCGTTGATCTGCTGGTGTTCCTCCTCGACCCGGGAGGTCAATTCGTGCCCGCCCTCGACCGAGCGCCGCACGGCCGGCCACAGCACGGTCTCCTCGGCGAAGGCATGGCTGAAGACCAGTTGCACGGTCTCCTTGAGGACCCGTTCGCGGTCCTCACCGTCGGCCAGGGCCTGACAGCGGTCCATCAGCCTGTCCATCTCGGCATGATCACGTCGTTGCCGGGCCAGCACACTCCCCGGGCCGCCCAGTCGGTCGACCGTCTGTTCCTCGATGCTCGGGCGCACGGGTCGCTCCTCTCCGCCCGCTGGCGTGCCGGCCGCCGCGCTCACGCCGGCCGGCAAGCCGCCCTGCTGTACGGCCGTGCTTCACGGGCAAGGGCCAGGTACCCCCCGGGGCCGTCGCGATGCCGGGACACGCCCGGACGCCACCCGAGCCGGGAGTCGTTTGTCGTCGGCCCTGGTGGGGACCCGGCGGCCCATGACTGCGACGCCGCCTCGCCGCCGGATGCGGCAGAACCGGACTCCGCGGCTGCTCGACCGCGTGGAACGAGAACCACGGGTGGAGGCGGTGACCGACGCTCTCCGCACAGGGATCCGGTCCCTTTCGCCGGACACGGCGATGCGGCCCCTCCCGCCGGGCCTGACGGCCGTCGGTCACGGCGGCATGCGGTGGGACACGACCGGGGACGACGGGACAGGCCGGTGCACCGGCCGGACAGGAGCGGGGACGGCTCATGGGCACAGTGGCTGACAGCAGCGTCGCACGCCGGCTGCACGGGTTTCTCCGGAATACACAGCGGCACTATGCGGCGGCAGATCACGAGCGGCCGCTGGGCGGTTATCTGACGGCCATGGCGGGGTTCGGGCTGTACACGGTGGCCTGGGCGACGGCGGTACGGCTGAGCGGTCGCCCGCTGCCCGACCGGCCCACACCCTGGGACGTGGCGCTGACATCGGTGGCCACCTTCCGTCTCAGCCGACTGTTGAGCAAGGCGTCGGTGACCAGCCCGCTCCGGGCCCCCTTCACGCGGTACGTCGGTCCGCAGGGCCCGGCCGAACTTCAGGAGGAGGCACAGACCGAAGGCGGCAAGGAGACCGTCGGCGAACTGGTGACCTGCCCCTTCTGCACCGGCGTGTGGGTGGCGTCCACCCTGACCGCCGGCCGGCTGCTCTGGCCGCGCGCCACGAACACCGCCATGGGCGCGCTCGCCGCACTCGCCGGCGCGGACGCACTGCAATTGACGTACACGGCACTGGTGGAGAAGACCGGCGGTGAGTGAACCCGCCACGTCGGTCGTCGTGACCGCGGGGGTGACGGCGGTCGTGACGGGTACTCGCCGGGCATGATCGGACGAGCACTGTGGCAGGGCCTGGTCGCCGGTACGGCCGGAAGCGTCGTGATGACCCTCGGCGAGAAGGTGGAGCAGGCCGTCACCGGCCGGCCCGACTCCCACGTGCCCGCCCGGGTCCTTCAGCGCCTGACCGGGCTGCCCGAACGTCCCGGCACGCAGCCGCTCCCGGTGAACTGGGCCATGCACCACGGTCAGGCGGCCGTCCTCGGCGTGCTGCGCTCGGTCATGGCCCAGGCAGGACTGCGGGGACCGCTCGCGTCGGCCCAGTTCGCCGTCGTGCGTCTCACCAACGATCAGATCCTGGAGAACGCGACCGGCGTCGGCGCCCCGCCCTCCACCTGGCCACGCCGGGAACTCGTCGTGGACGTGCTGCACAAGGCCGTCTACGCCTTCACCACGGGCGTCGTCGCCGATGCCCTGGCCGCGCGCGGTGGCCCAGGCCCGGGACAACGCCATGCCGCACTGCGCACCGGCCGTCACGCCGATGTGGCTCCGCTTCGCCGCGAGGACGCCTACGGCCGATGAACCCGCCGGCCCCGGAGACGGCCGGCCTGATCGATCCTGCGCCGCCCGGAGGAGCTAGGGGCTGTCCGCAAAGTCCCGCCTGCCCTGCGGGCGGACGACGCGACTTTGCGGACACCCCTAGGGCCTGTCGTTTGGATCACGCCGCAGACGCGGGGTCTGGCCTCCGAACGACAGCCCCTAGCGGGCAAGCAGACACGCCACGGTGCTCACGGCCCCGGCGGCGGCGACCACGGCACAGGCACAGGCGGCGTGACGCCGGAGCAGGTCGCGCCGCAGGGCGGCGTAACGCGCCTCGTACTCCTTCCGCAGCTGGTCGGCCCGCTCGGTGGTGCTCACCAGCATCCGGCGGGTCAGGTCGATGCGCTGACGGATGTAGTGACGTGTGACTTCCTCGGCCTGAGCGGTGGTCAGCCAGGGCAGCCGGGAGCAGAGGCTCTCGGCCTCGCGGTGCGCCTGGTCGAGATGCGTGCGGGCGAGGAGGTAACCCTCGACGGTGTCGGCGAGCGCACTCCCGCGCACGCCGGGCGGGGTCTCCTGTCCGCCGGGCTTCACCGCGGTTCGCCCTTGTGGCTGTCGGAGACCACGGCGTCGCGCTTGCCGGCGTTCTCCGCCTCGTCGAGCTCCGCCAGGTGCGGGTGGTGCATGTCGAAGGCGGGGGACTCGGAGCGGATGCGCGGCAGCGTCACGAAATTGTGCCGGGGCGGCGGGCAGGACGTCGCCCACTCCAGAGAGCGGCCGTAGCCCCAGGGGTCGTCCACCTCGATCCGCTTGCCGCGCTGAGCGGTCCGCCACACGTTGTAGAGGAAGGGCAGGGTGGACAGGCCGAGCAGGAAGGCGCCGATGGTGGAAGCGGTGTTGAGCGCGGTGAAGCCGTCGGCGGCCAGGTAGTCCGCGTACCGGCGGGGCATGCCCTCGGCGCCGAGCCAGTGCTGCACCAGGAACGTGGTGTGGAACCCGACGAACAGGATCCAGAAGTGGATCTTCTCCAGGCGGAAGTCGAGCATGGTGCCGGTCATCTTCGGCCACCAGAAGCTGAAGCCGCCGAACATCGCGAAGACGATCGTGCCGAACAGCACGTAATGGAAGTGCGCGACGACGAAGTAGCTGTCGGTGACGTGGAAGTCCAGAGGCGGTGAGGCGAGCAGCACGCCGGTCAGACCGCCGAAGAGGAACGTGACGAGGAAGCCGACCGCCCACAGCATGGGCGGCTCGAACGAGAGCGAGCCCTTCCACATCGTTCCGGCCCAGTTGAAGAACTTCACACCGGTGGGGACGGCGATGAGGAAGCTCATGAAGGAGAAGAACGGCAGCAGTACGGCCTGCGTGGCGAACATGTGGTGGGCCCACACGGTCGCGGACAGGCCGGTGATGGCGATGGTGGCGCCGACCAGCCCCATGTAGCCGAAGATCGGTTTGCGGCAGAAGACGGGGAGGATCTCGGTGATCACGCCGAAGAAGGGCAGGGCGAGGATGTAGACCTCGGGATGGCCGAAGAACCAGAACAGGTGCTGCCACAGGAGCGCCCCGCCGTTCTCCGGGTCGAAGATGTGTGCGCCGAACTTGCGGTCCGCCTCCAGGGCGAGCAGCGCGGCGGCGAGCACGGGGAAGGCCAGCAGAACCAGTACCGAGGTGAGCAGCACGTTCCACGTGAAGATCGGCATCCGGAACATGGTCATGCCGGGAGCCCGCATGCAGATGATCGTCGTGATGAAGTTGACCGCGCCGAGGATCGTGCCGAACCCGGACAGCGCCAGCCCCATGATCCACAGATCACCGCCGACCTGGGTGGTGCGCTCGCCGCCGCTGAGTGGCGTGTACGCGGTCCAGCCGAAGTCGGCCGCGCCCTCGGGAACCATCAGACTGCTGACCACGATGAGCCCGCCGAACAGGAACAGCCAGTACGAGAACATGTTCAGCCGCGGGAAGGCCACGTCGGGGGAGCCGATCTGCAGCGGCATGATCGCGTTGGCGAAGCCGGCGAACGTCGGGGTGGCGAACAACAGCAGCATGACCGTGCCGTGCATGGTGAACGCCTGGTTGTACTGCTCGTTCGACAGCAGCTGCGTTCCAGGCCGGGCCAGCTCCGCCCGGATGGCCATGGCCAGGATTCCCCCGATCAGGAAGAACATGAACGAGGTGATCAGGTAGAGGTGGCCGATCTTCTTGTGATCGGTGGTGCTCAGCCAGGCAACGATCACCTGACCGCGGCCGCGGCGCTCGGCCGCCGGAACCGGGGCCACGGGCTCGGTATGGGTCGCCATCGGTTTCCTCTGTCGGCAGCAGCGCATGGACGGCGGAAAGGGGCGGACGAGGGTGCCCCTGACCTGACGGGCTGTCGCGGCAGTGCGGAGCCGGTCCAGCGCAACCTAATCCTGCCGACGGCGCAGCCGCGCTCGTTGTGCGCTGTCACTGGTCCTAATGGACGCGCACGCCACCCGTCCGGGTGGCGTGCGCGTCCGGGGGGCATGGGGGGCCAGTACGGCCGGCGATTCGGGTAGGGCTCGGCCGGCGCGGTCGTGCGCGGCACGGGGGCGGCCCGCCTGCGGCGGCGGGGCTGTCACGCCGGCGCCGGGACAGCGCTCACGGCCCGGACCAGCCGCTCTCCCGCGCCTCGCTCTCCTCCGTGTCCTCGTCGCCCGTGTCCTCGCCCTCCGACTGCGACGGAGTCGTCCGAGGCATCTCGTGACGTTCGGCCGTCCTGGCCGCGTCGTCCGCGGTGGTCTCCTGCTGTCGTTCGCCCTCCGCCTGCGACGGGGTCTGTTCACTCATGGCCGGCCTTCCCTGTCGTTCGTCCGGTGTCTTTCGTGGAGCGTCGTACCCGGCATGTCGACGGCCGATCTCGGCGGCGCTTCCGGTGCTCATCGCGGGGCGGTGGAACGCATCCAGGCCGAGATCCATCCCGTCTGCATGGCGGCGTCCAGGAGATACGTCGGCCGGATCCGTCCCTTCGGCACGTAGACCAGATCGACGGCCAGCAAGGTCAGCGAGGTTCCCAGCCCGATACGGCGGGCATGACGACGGCCCTGCGGCTCCGTGGCCGCCGCGAGTTGCGCCATACCGGCACAGACCAGCAGCCCGCCCGTCGTCCGCTGGAGCCAGACATCGGTCTTCGGCCCGAAGACCCACTCGAAGCTGCGCAGATGCAGCAGAGGCCACAGTCCGCCCACGACGTTGAAGACGCCGTGCGCGACCGCGACCGGGTCCGCACGCTCCGGAAAACTCGTCCTGCCCAAGGTGCTTCCTCCTGGAGCCGGCCGAGTACCCCGACCGGTAGACGCCATTCCGGGGCGTGGAAGGTCCGGCTGCGTGACCGACTGCTTGTGGGGCACCCGGTGGTTCAAGCGTGAAACAAACGGTCACAGCGGGGAGGGTGAAGCCGATGTTGCTCTCACACGCACTGGAACAGGGCGTGCTCGTCTTGTCGATCCACCACGATCCGGGCGTCGACGGTCGCGCCGCACTCCTCACGGAGATCAGTGATCTGGTGCATGCCTTCAACCCGGCTCCCGTAGTGATCATCCTGGAGGACCAGGCCGCGACCGGTGCCGCACTCAGCGTCGTCCTGAGAGCGCACCAGGTGTGCAGCAGCCTGGGCATCGTGATGAGCGTGGCCACCCACAGCGCCCTGGCACGTCGCCTGCTCGAGGCGAACGCCGACACCAGCGGCATCCGCCTCGTCATTCACGCGCGCACGGACACCGCCGTCACGACGGCATACGCCGCGGCCGCTTGAGTCTCTGACGCATCGTCAGGTATTCCGGCCCGCGATGAAATCGAGCGGCGGGGGTACCGGGAGGGCGACGGTCAGCGGGACGGCTCGGTAGGTGAGGATGAGTTCGATGGGTCAGCTGCGGCAGCTCAGGGCGCTGTACGCGGGCGGGGTCGGCGCCTGGACGTTCTGTCTGTTGCTGTCGATGCTCCAGGGCGGTGGGTCGGCGCGGCAGACGCTGATTCTTCTCGGCCTGCTCGCGGTCTTTCTCGTACTGCTGCTGTGGTCGACCTGGTGCCTCTGGGAAGCGGGCACCTACCGCGCGACGGATCCGTCCGACGGTACGGTGACTCCGCGTCCGGAACGCCGGTGGCGGTGACCTGGCCGTCCCCCCGGGGTCGACAAGGAGCGTTCACACCATGGGTACCGCCGTCCACGTGCCGCAGACCCGGGACATGATCGGGGAGGAACTCTCCGGAGACGAGGCGTTCACCGCCCTGCGCCACTACGGGGGCCTGAGACTGCTGACCGACTCCTTCGCACGGTTTCGTTACGCGGACGGCTTCAGCAACGCGCGGGCCCTCGCCTTCCAGGTGGTGCTCGGACTCGTGCCCTGCACCGTGGCGCTCGTCGGCCTGGCCACCTCGGTGCACACGGAGGGCATCGGCCGGATCATCGAACTCACCCTCGGCCGGATCGTCCCGGGTGCCAGTGCCGAGATCGTCGAGGACGCCTTCGAAGGAACGCGGCGCACCGCTCACGGCGACGTGTGGAGCACGCTCGCCCTGTGGCTCGGTCTGGGCTTCGCGCTGCTGAACCTCGCCTCGGCCATGGCCCAGATCGAGCGCGGCGCCAACCGCATCTACGGCATCGAGCGCGATCGCCCCTTCCCGCTCAAGTACGCGCGGGCGCTCGCTCTCGCGATCGCCGCGGGCCTGCCGCTGGTTCTGGGCTTCGTCGTCCTGGTCGCCGGCGAGGCCGTGGGGGACGCGGTGGCGCGCACCGCCGGTGGGGACGACAGCGGGTCGCACTGGTGGGGCGCACTCGACGTCCCCGTGGGGCTCGCGTTGGCCTGGGTGGCCTCCGCCGTGATCTTCCGCTGGTCCCCGCGCCGTGTCCAACCGGGTTACACCTGGCTCGCCTTCGGCTCGGCGGTGCACCTCGTGCTGTGGGTGGCGGCCACATGGCTGCTCGCGTGGTACGTCGAGGGAAGCGGTGCCTTCGGCGCCGTGTACGGGCCGCTCACCGCGTTCATCGCCCTGCTGCTGTGGGCCAACCTCACCGCCGTGGCGCTCTTCCTGGGCATCGCCTTCGCGGCCCAGCTGGAAGCAGCCCGCGCCGGCATCACCTCGGCGGTCCGGCCGGACCCCGGACCAGGTGGGTGAGCGCTGACAGGGGCGAACCCGCTGCCGGCTGACGTGCCTTCGGCCCGACCTGCCACCGAAGAGCGCGACGCATCACGGCCTGCGTGCGGCCGGGGCGAAGAGGCCCTCCGGGTCGTACGCGGCTCGGATGTGCTCGAGTCGCTCCTCGTGCGAGCCGAAGACCGCGCCCCTCAGCTCGTTCGCGTCCTCGCCGAGCCCGGCGAAGTTGACGTACGACCCACCGCTGGAGAACGGCTTCATCGCGTCCCAGGCCGACCGCGCCCACTCGATCGCGGTGTCGTCCAGCGCCGGGTCCTGCCAGCCCGCGTCGATGCTCACGTTGAAGCGGGCGGACCGGTGCGCGAACGCACTGTCGTCGGGGCCGACGCGCGCGATGGCGCCACCCAGGGTGCGCACGACGATCAGACTCTCCGGAGTCGGCCGCCGGGAGTACCAGTCCACGAGAGTCGTGATGGCTTCGTCGCTCAGCTCGTCCATGAAGTGCGACTTCATGAAGTAGCGCTCACCGTCCGGGAACCGCCAGGTGTTGGCGCTCTGCAGTGCGACGTACGGCACGGTCGTACTCAGGTCGACGAGTGGTGGGCCGAGATCACGTTGCGGTGCCAGCGCGGCCGTGGCCGCGTCGCCCGGCGGGCCCCCGTACACGGCGCCGACCATCACGCAGTCGGACCGGTGCAGTTCGGGCGGGATCTCAGGGGCGGCGGGGACGCTCCAGAGCAGGAGTTCCGGCGTGACCGTCTCCGGCGCGGCGTACGCCGCGTCCCGCCAGGCCCGCAGCACGTCGTCGGCGCGGTCGAACGGATGGAGAACCAGTACGCCGGACACCTCGGGCCCGAAGCTGTGCAGACCGAAGTCGAAGGACGTGACGACTCCGAGTCCCCGGCCGCCGCCACGGGCCGCCCAGAACAGCTCGGGCTCCTCCTCCCGGCCGGCGGTGCGCACCGCGCCGTCCGCGGTGACGACGGTGACTGATCGGAGGCTGTCGCAGCTCAGGCCGAACGTCCGCATCACGAAGCCGAAGCCCCCGCCCAGAGTGAGGCCGGCGATCCCCGTGGCCGAGATCTCCCCGCCCGGCGTGGCCAGGGCGTGCAACTGGGTCTCACGGTCGAGTTCGCCCCAGGTCACGCCCGCCTGCGCCCGCGCCGTGCGCGCGGAGGGGTCCACGTGCACACCTTTCATGTGCGACAGGTCGATCACGAGCCCGTCGTCGCAGACCGCGCTGCCCGCCACCTGATGCCCGCCCCCGCGGATGCTGACGACGGGACGGTACTCGCGCGCGACCCGTACCGCCTCGACCACGTCCGCCGTCCCCGAGCATCGGGCGACGAGTGCGGGGCGGCGGTCGATCAGCCCGTTCCACACGGCCCGGGCCTCGTCGTACGCGGGGTGCTCCCGGTCGATCACGTCGCCGCGCAGCGAGGAGCGAAGCTCATCCGCCATCGCCCGCTCCGCGGCAGCTGTCAGAACGGCCGCTTGTTCGTCCGGCATGGGCGTCACCTTCCCCGGTGCGCTGCTGGCTGCCGCAGTCTCCAACGCTAGTGCGGAGTCGCCGGTCGCGCATGCGGGCGCTCGGAACCCTGCCTGGGGCAAGACCGTGACGGGAGCGCAAGCATCCGGCGGGCGGGTGAACGCCAGGGCGAAACACGGATTTCATCGTGATGGCGTCCGACGGATGGGCGGGTGCGTAGGTCCCCGACCCTCAGCCACCGCCGACGTTCGTCGGCACCACCTCAACTCTCGCGAGACGTACACCGCTTGGTGGTCCCGACTTGGGGTAACCGAAATGTCTCAAGGAACGGACAAGGCAAACGCCCAGGAGGAGACCAGTCATGGGAGTGCGTCCCGGGCAGGGTGACGGGCTCGGTAATCTTGAGCCGGGCACGCGCCAGCGCGCACAGTTACGCGCACGCGTCGTCGACATAGCCTTGCCGGCACTGTGCGTGGTGCTGGCCCTGTGGGCGGTGTGGAGCATCGTGGGCCTGGTGCGTGGCACGGCGGGCTGGGCGTACAGCGTGGTGGCCTGCGCACTGCTGGCGGCAGCCGTGACCGCCCGGACGGTGGGCATCCGGCGCAGGGACCTGCGGTCCGGCCGCTAGGAGGAAGACGTGGAACGGATCAACATCTTCCTCGGACGACACGCGTGGGCCCAGGTGCTGCTCACCGTCCTCATGGCCTGCGCGGTGATGCTGCTGATGTCGCCAGGCGAGCCACCACTTGTGGTGCTGACGCGAGCCGCCGTGATGTCGGTGGGAGCCGTGGCCGTCCTGCTGGTGCTGCGGGCGGGGGAGAAGCGCGCCGCCCGTGGCTCGGCCGACCGTCTGGTGACCCTGGACCGTTACCTGCGCCGAGGAGAGATCCCGTCCTCGCCCACCGACCGGGAAGCCATGCTGGACCTGGTGGAACAACGACTGCACCGCACCCGGCACCGGAGGCCCGCCCTCGTGGTCCTGTACTTGATGCACGCGCTCCTCGTCGTGGCGCCGCTGATGCTGGGCAACGTACGGCAGGCGTTGGTGATCGGCCTGCTCGGCGCGGTTGCCCTGCCCCTGCTCACTTGGCAGGGCGGTCGGCAGATACGGCGCCTGCGCGACATGCGCGAGGCACTCCGGAGCACGAGCGGCAACTCGCCCAGGACGGAAGTGACGAACGCGATGCGCGAGCAGCGTTCGACCTGATGGCAGGTCTCCGGCCTTGGACTTCGGACCCTGGGCGCTGAGAGGCCATCACGAGGAATGAGGAGAGCTGATCCACATGAGTGCGGTCGCGCGGCAGGGCGGCGGCGGAGGCTCCAGCGGCCTGTACGACGTACTGGAGCTGATTCTCGACCGAGGGCTCGTGATCGACGCCTTCGTGCGGGTGTCCCTCGTCGGGATCGAGATACTCAAGATCGACGTGCGGGTCGTGGTGGCCAGCGTCGACACGTATCTGCGCTTCGCCGAGGCGTGCAACCGTCTCGACCTGGAGGCGGGACCGCGCAAGCCCGCCGGACTGACCGAACTCCCGGAACGGATCACCGAGTCCGGGGCCCGGGGCAAGACCAAGGGCGTGCTGTCCGGAGCCGCGCAGACGATCTCCGACGCCTTCCAGCAGGCCCGCGACGAAGCGAAGCAGACACGGGGATCTGAACGCAGTTCGTGAGCGAGCGGCGGATGCCGTCGCCGCGGGCCGCGCGTCTCCGACGATCGCCGCACGCTTCACGTGCCCCATGAGCCTGTGACCCCCTTCGTGTTCGGCCGAATGCCGACTGTTCACGGTGGTTGAACGCCAATAACTTGTGCGACCTTCGCGTCGTCCTGGGGGTCTCGTGAACGGTCTCCGTGCGGTCATCGTCTGCCTCGTGATCGCGTGCACCGCGGTGGTGTCGCCGGCCGCGGCTGTGACGCCGACCTGGTCGGCGCTGCCGGTGCCGCCCGCGGCCTCGCCGGTGACCGTGTCCGACGTGGCCGCCCGCGGACCGGACGAGGCGTGGGCGACCGGATACGAGCATGCCGCCGACGGACTGCGGCCGATGCTGTACCGGTGGGACGGAACGGCGTGGGGCCGGGACGCGAGCTTCCCCGGCGCCGGTGAGGCAGGCCGGCTCGGCAAGGTGCAGTTCGTCGGTGACGAGGCGTGGATCTTCCACCAGCGCGGGGAAGCGGGGGAGATCCTGCGCCGATCGGCGGGGGAGTGGAGTGCCGTGCCGCTGCCGCGGACCCTGTGGACCTACCAGGACTTCACCGCGGTCCCGGGTGCCGCGTGGGTGGTCGGTGAGGACGACACCGGGCTGAAGGTGTTGCACCACGACGGCTCCGGCTGGACCACACAGCCCACCCCCGACGGTGTGCTGTTCCTGATGGGGATCACCGCGCGCACCGCCACCGACGCCTGGGCCTGGGCGGACACCAGCACCGGGACCACCGTCCTGCGCTGGGACGGCACGGTGTGGCGGGACGCCGACGTGCCGCTGCCGCCGAACAGCAACGTGCACACGATCCTCCTGGAACCCTCCGGCCGGATCACGATCGGCGGCAGCCAGTACACCGACGGCGTCGCCCGCACCTACCTGATGACCCGGAAGGGGCACGCCTGGCGGATCACGTACCCGCCCCTCGGCGACACCCACACCGAGGGGATGGTGCGCGGCCCGGACGGCGCCCTGTGGCTGCCGGTGCGCAGCGACCGCGCGTTCCAGTCGAAGTACGCCCGCGTGGACGGCACGCGCACCACGTTCTCCTACGGCGCGGAGCGCGCGAACGCGATCGACGTGAGGCCGCGTGAGATGACGAGGGCCGGACTCTCACTGATGTCGTTCGGGACCGTCGAGATCTACGGTTCGCAACCGAATCCGATGAGCGAGAGGCTGGGAGGCTGACCATGGCACGCCGACTCCTCGTCGCGGTCCTCGCCGCCGTCATGACCGTCGCGTCCGTCATGACCTCGGCCGCAGCGCAGCCCCTGTCGTGGCAACACGTCCCGGTGCCGGCTCAGGTGCGCCCGCAGGCCGGGCTGAACGAGGCCGTGGCGTTCGGGCCGGACCACGCCTGGGCGGTGGGTGCCGACGCCGTGGGCCGCGAGGCGCCGGGCTTCCCGCTGGTGCTGCGCTGGGACGGAACCGCGTGGCAGCGCCAGAGTCTGCGCGGGATCGGATGGCAGGGGGAGCTGCTGTCCGTCGCCGCGACCTCACCGACCGCGGTCTGGGCCGTCGGCCGAGACTCCGCGGGCGGCGCCCGCCTGCTCCGCTACGACGGCATCGCCTGGTCCGAGAGCCGCGCGCCGCGCGGTGCGGCACTGACCAAGGTCGTCACCGGTGGCGGTGAGACCTGGCTCATCGGTTCGCGGGACGGCGCGCAGATCCTGCTGCGCAGGGACGGCAACGGCTGGCGGGAGGTGCCGGGGCCGCCGGGATCGGTGTACGGGCTGCACGTCCTGGCGGCCGACGACGTCTGGGCCGCGGGCGCCACCGACGCGGGTGCGGCCGTGTCGCACTGGAACGGGCAGACGTGGCAGCAGACGATCGTGGACGGGTTCCCCCGGTCGGCCCTGGGCACAGTCCTGGCGGTCTCGCCGACGGAGGTGTGGGCGGGCGGCACGGCCGGTTTCGTCGGCGGCCCGCCGGGGCGGCCGATCCCGCCCCTGCTGGTCCGCTGGGACGGGCAGGCGTGGAGCAGGGTGACCGTGCCCACCGACTTCGGTTCGGTCAGCTCGCTGGCACCCGACGATTCCGGCGCCCTGGCCTGGGTCTCGGTGGCCCGCTCGCAGAAGTGGGGCCCGCCGGGCAGCACCCCGCCGTTGGTACCCGGGCCGGATTTCCTCGCCTGGAACGGGCAGTCGTTCACCGGGCACAGCGAACCGGCGGTGGCCGGGGAGGGGGAGTCCTGGACGCTGCGGCTGGCGCCGGTGCCGGGCACGGCGACGGTGTGGTCCGTGGGCCGCGCCGACGGACCCCTGGGAACCTTCGCGCCGCGGATCCTCCGAGTCGGCTGAGGTGGTGGCCGCGCGTGCCGGCGGGTCAGGCGCCCGCGGCCGTCTGGTCTCACCGAGCCGTCCAGAAGCCGTGCAGGAGCCGGCCAGAAGCCGTCCAGGAGCTTCCGGGAGCCGTCCGGACGTCGTGGTCCGGTCGGTGGACCGGGGCGCGAGTCGCGTCGTCGTGGGTCAGCGCGGCCGTTCCCCAGCGGCGGCCAGGATCGCTTGCGCCTGGTCGCGGGCGTGGCGGATGGGGTCCGCGAAAACGCGCAGCCCGTGGGCGACGAGCGCGCCCTCGTGGAGCAGCATGAGCGTCCGGCCGAGATCGCCCGCCCGGTCAGGGGTGATCTCCTGGGCGAGATCGGTGAACAGGGCGAGCATCCACTGCTTCTGCCCGGTGATGATCGGGTAGGCCGGGTGGGACGGATCGCTGATCTCGGCGTGAGCGTTGACCATGCTGCACCCCTTGGGACTGTTCGTCGCCGCCCACGCGCGTGAGGCGTCGAAGACGGCCAGGACACGCGCTTCGGCCGTCGGTTGCACAGCCTCGAGGTGCTCCGCGAGGAAGCCTCGCCAGCGTTCGTCGCGATCCGCGAGGTACTCCACGACGATCTGTTCCTTGGAGCCGAACCGGTCGTAGAGGGTCTTCTTCGTCACCCCGGCCTCGGCGGCGATCAGGTCCACGCCGACGGCGTGAATGCCGCGCTCGTAGAAGAGGCTTCCCGCGGCGTCCAGCACGCGCCGTGCGGCTGGAGTCAACGCGATCCTCCGTGGGGTTCCGGCAGGGCTCATGGCTCAAGAGTATACCGATCTGTATAGTGGGCAGGGTAGACCGACCTGTTTAGTGGACGGTGCGACATGAACTTCCTGCTCTCGCTCGCGTTCGTGCTCTGCTGGAGCTCAGGGTTCATCGGAGCCAAGCTCGGCGCGGGCAGCGCGGCTGCGGTCACCATCCTCATGTGGCGGTTCGTGCCGCTCGCCGCCGTCCTGATCGTCTTCGCCATGCTCCGCCGGCTGTCGTGGCGGGGCCTGTCGGCGCGGGATCTGGCCCGGCAGGCCGTGATCGGCGCGCTGTCGCAGAGCGGCTACCTGCTCACCGTCTACTACGCGATCCAACTCGGAGTCTCCAGCGGCACCACGGCCCTGATCGACGGCGTCCAGCCCCTCGTCGCCGGAGCGCTTGCCGGACCGTTGCTGCGTCAATACGTATCGCGCACACAGTGGCTGGGCCTGTGCCTGGGAGTGAGCGGCGTCACCGTCGTCACCATGGCCGATGCCACGGCCGGCACCGGAGCGCCCTGGTGGTCCTATCTCGTGCCCTTCTTGGGTATGTTCTCGCTGGTGGCGGCCACGTTCTGCGAAAGCCGCTCCCGCACGCAGGTCGCGCCGGTCGTCTCGATGACCATCCACGGCGTGACAAGTGCGGTGGTCTTCGCCGCACTTGCGGTGAGCGCCGGAGCGGCGAGGCCACCCACTGAGCTCTCGTTCTGGGCCGCCATCACCTGGCTTGTCGCCTTGCCGACCTTCGGCGGGTACGGGCTGTACTGGCTCATCCTGCAGCGCTCGGGAGTCACCGAGGTCAATACGCTGATGTTCCTCATGGCCCCGGTCACGGCGGTCTGGGGAGCCGTGATGTTCGATGAGCCGTTCGGCCCGCAGACCGCTGTCGGCCTGGCCATCGGCCTCGCGGCTGTCGTCGTCGTGCACCGCGGGGCCACCTCATCCAGCAGGCCCGGACGACCTGTCGCCGGCCGAGCGGCAGCCTGTCCGTCGGACCTCGGGCACGACCGCGGCACCCGGTGACCGGCACGTGGTGGGCCGTCCGATCACTTCCGTTTGACATGCGTCCAGCGGGTGACAGCCTGGTGAGCGGGGGCAGACGCGACGAGGAGACGTGGCATGGCAGTCGGACGAGCATGGCGTTCCGCAGCACGGCAAGTTCCGCTCAGACTCACGGCCGGCGCGTTCTTTCTGAACTCCGGACTGTCCAAACGCGATGCGGACGATGCCACGGCCGAGGGCTTTCACCAAATCGCCGCCGGCACCTACCCGTTCCTCGGCAAGGTCGATGCTCAGCGGTTCGTCCGGCTGCTCTCGGCAGGAGAGGTCGCCGTGGCCGCGACGCTCCTGCTGCCGGTCGTCCCCGCCGCGGTCGCGGGAACCGCGGTGACAGCGTTCTCCGTCGGCACCCTTGGGCTCTATCTGCGGACCCCGGGGATGCGGCAGGAAGGGAGCCTGCGCCCCACCGAGCAAGGAATCTCGCTGGCCAAGGACGTCTGGATCCTGGGCATCGGCCTCTCCCTCATCGCCGAGGGCCTGCAGAGGAAGCACCGGTGACGGCTCCTCCCCGGGCCGGCCGATCGCGGTAACGTGCGCCGTGCGCCGCCCGCGGAGACCCGAGGAGGAGATCGTTGGACGCGGAAAGCCCTGTCATCGTCCAGGCACGGCACCACGTCATCGCATGGTTCGATCGCGCTCACACCATGGGAACGCCCCGCAAGGCACTCGAGGAGCGCGACGTCCACGAACCCCGGCTCCTCCACGAGATCGCGCTGCGTCCGCACCTCGCCCAACTGGCCACCAGTGACACGGTGTGTGACGCCATGTGCTCCCTGTTCCTCGACCACCCGGCTGCGCTCGCCTTCCGCCGGGGCGACCTGTACGGCGAACTGGTCACCAGGCTCATGACCGTCACCGCCCCGAAGGACCCGGCCGACCGGACCGAAGCGACCCCGGGGCCCCTTGCGCAACGCCTCCTGTACCCGGCCGTCGCCCACCGCATGCTGTGGCAGGACACCAGCGCCCTCGCCCGCCAAGAGGTGCTCGACGTCATCGCGAAGACGCTGCCATCGCTGCCGCAGACTCAGCCCTGCAACCCGGAGCAGGCGCTGACCGTACTTCTCACCCACGGCAGACTGCTGCAGCAGGACACCGACGCGGACACGGTGGCCTTCGCCCACGTCGGCCTCCGCACCTACCTCGGCGTGGAGGCGATCATCTCCCACGGCGATCCGACCCCGTTGACGGTCAACGCCCACCGCGACGACTGGACCGACGCCGTCCAGCTGACCGCGGCCGGCGGGGACGAACGACTCAGCACGCGGCTGCTGACCGAACTCGTCCGACGTGCCGATGCGGAGCCGGAGCACCGTCCTCACCTCGTCGCCCTCGCGGCCTCCTGCCTGGACCAGCTCCGATGCCGTGTGGATCCGGGCCTCGTGCAGGCCGTCCGCAGTCGCGCGACTGCCCGATACTGACGGACCGCTGCCGAAGCCTTCGGCGAGGAGGAGACTTCCCGCTGCCTCGGGAACGGCCTCGTGCCGAACCGCGGATTCACTCGCAGGGGTGTCGCCGCGCCGAAGTGGCCGGGCGTCAGGTCAGGGGCCGAGCGAGGAACTGGCGGAGGCGGCCGGGCCGTTCAGGACCCGGCCGGCGTTGTGCGGGGCCGACGCCGGCACCGTAGGTGTGGAAGTGCCGCTCGCTGCGCGAGGTCGCGCGCTCACCGTCCCCGGACGGCGCGCGAGTCACAGTGGCGGCTGGATGCCCACCCCGTGCGGTCGCTGCTCATCTGTGGGGTCAGCGTGTCAGATGCGCAGTGCTGAGCTTATCCCCGGGAGAGCGGGGAACTCGGAGCTCATCACAGCTGCCCATCGTCCAGGGACAGGTCTCGTACCCCCCTGCGGGCAGTGTTTGCATCCCTAGGAGTGACTTTGACCATGCGCATCGGGGTGGAGGAGGAGTTCCACGTCCTCGAGGTGGAGAGCGGGCTGCTCGTGCCGCGCGCCGACGCGATCCTGCGACGGCTTCCCCGGCGGACCTTCACGACGGAACTGCACCAGTGCACCGTGGAGACCAACAGCGCGGTGCACGCATCCCTGCACGACCTCTACGCCGACCTGACCCGACTGAGGCGGCAGTTGGACGCCGCCGCCTCCTCGCAGGGGCTGGCCGTCATCGCCGCGGGGGCGGCTCCACTGGCTCCCGCGGCCGCGGCGCACACCACGGCCGACGCCCGCTACCACCACATGGCCGAGGAATACCGCAAGGTCGCGGACGAGCAGCTCATCTGCGGCGCCCAGGTGCATGTGGACGTGCCCGACCGCGACACCGCCGTACGCGTCATGTGCGAGGTCTCGCCCTGGCTGCCCGTGCTGCTGGCCGTCTCCGCCAGTTCGCCCGTCTGGCAGGGCGCCGACACGGGGTACGCGAGCTGGCGTTCCATGGTGTGGCAGCGGTGGCCCACCGCAGGGCCGGCCGGCTGTTTCTCCAGCGCGGCCGAGTACGACGCGGCGGTGGACGACTTCATCCGGGCCGGGGTGATCAGCGACGCGGGAATGATCTACTACGACGTCCGTCCCTCCGCCCATCTGCGAACCCTGGAACTGCGCATCTGCGATGCGTGCCCGCGTGCCGAGACGGTCGTGCTCATCGCCGGACTGTTCCGCGCCCTGGTGACCGACGCCCGCGAACGGCTGCGCAGGCGCGGTCCTGGATGCGAGGGTCGCCACGAGTGGCTGCGGGGCGCGGCATGGCGTGCCGCGCGGTCCGGGCTCGAAGGCACCCTGGTGGACCCCGAGTCGCACCGCGAGGCACCTGCCCGCCAGGTCCTGCGCAAGCTGCTCGTCCGACTGCGGCCCGCCCTGGAGGCCCACGGGGACTGGCAGACCGTGCGGGCGCTGACCGAGGAGGTCCTCGCGGACGGCAGCGCAGCCCGGCGCATCCGGCGTACGGCACAGGAGGAGGATCTCCTCGGCTGTGTCGACATGTTGATCGCCGAGACCCGCGGCGAACGCGGACACCGCCGGTCGGCGCCGCTCGGCCGCGGGCTCACCCCCGCCGTCGCCGTGCGCGGCCCGCACTCCTCCGCCGGTTCCGGGGCGCCGGAGGTCATCGGCCCCTGACGAACGGTGCGTGCCATGAGACCGCCACCGGTCCCGCAGTATCCGCGCACAGCATCCCTCGAGGTGCTCGCCGCGTCGGCGGCCCGGCCTTCCCGGGCAACACCGCCCACCGCGCGCCATGCCCCGTTGCAGAAAACCAGTGTCCTGTCCCCGTGCAGAAAGGGTTGTGTCATGTCGTGCAGTACCGCCCCGATCCCGACCGGAGGGCGGGCGCCGGTGGTCCCGACGAAGTGTGCCACCGGCACCCGGAAGGGAGGTGGGACGTCATGTGCGGCCTGAGCGGGGAGATCCGCTTCGACGGCCGGCGGCCCGACCTGGCGGCCGTCGGACGCATGACGGACCGGCTCGCCGCCCGTGGACCCGACGGGCAGGGCACCTGGACGCGGGGCGCGGTGGCGCTGGGACACCGGCGACTGAAGATCATCGACCTCTCGGACCGGGGAGGCCAGCCCATGACGGACGCCCGGGGACAGGTCACCGGCGTCTTCAACGGCTGCGTGTACAACTATCCCGAGCTGCGAGAGGAATTGCGCCGCCTCGGGCACCGCTTCGAGTCGACGTCGGACACCGAGGTGGTGCTCAACGCCTACCTGCAGTGGGGCACCTCCTGCGTCGAGCACTTCCGCGGCATGTTCGCCTTCGCGATCGTCGAGCACCGGACCGGCCGGGTCGTCCTCGCCCGGGACCGCCTCGGCATCAAGCCGCTGTACCTGGCACGGACACCGCAGCGGCTTCGGTTCGCCTCCACGCTGCCCGCCCTCCTCGCCGCCGGAGACACCGACACCTCACTCGACCCCGTCGCCCTGCACCAGTACCTCAGCTGGCACGCCACGGTCGCGGCGCCGCGCACCGTCCTCAACGGCGTGCGCAAGCTCCCCCCGGCCACGGTGCGGGTCGTCGAACCGGACGGCACCCACGAGGATCACTGCTACTGGCAGCCGTCCTACACACGCCGGGCGGAATGCGCCGGCATGAGTGCGGACGAATGGCGGGACGCGGTGCTGGACGCGCTGCGCACAGCCGTGCGCCGTCGCATGGTCTCCGACGTACCGGTCGGGGTGCTGCTCTCCGGCGGACTCGACTCCAGCCTGATCGTCGCTCTGCTGGCCGACGAGGGCCAGCGCGACCTGAAGACGTTCAGCGTCGGGTTCGAGACGGAGGGCGGTGAGAAGGGCGACGAGTTCCGGTACTCGGACCTGGTGGCCCGGGAGTTCGGCACCGACCACCGCCGGATGATGGTTCCTTCCGAGCGGGTCTCGACAGCGCTGGACGGGGCGGTCGCCGCGATGAGCGAGCCGATGATCAGCCACGACGTGGTCGCCTTCCACCTGCTGTCCGAGCAGGTGTCGAAGGAGGTGAAGGTCGTGCAGAGCGGGCAGGGCGCCGACGAGGTCTTCGCCGGCTACCACTGGTATCCGCAGCTGGCCGAGGTCTCCCGCGAGGACGAGCCGGAGCGCTACGCCGAGACGTACTTCGACCGGTCGCACGCCGATCTCGCCCGCATCCTGCGGCCGGAGCTGCTGCCCCCCGACGACGTCTCGGGTGACTTCGTCCGCGGCCACATGGCGGCACCGGGAGCGCAGACCGCGCTGGACGCCGCGCTGCGCCTGGACACGCACGTCATGCTCGTCGACGACCCCGTCAAGCGGGTCGACAACATGACCATGGCGTGGGGCCTGGAGGCCCGCGTGCCCTTCCTCGACCACGAACTGGTGGAGCTGGCGGCGGCCTGCCCGCCGGAGCTCAAGCTGGCCGACGGCGGCAAGGGCGTGCTGAAGGAGGTGGGCCGCAAGCTCCTGCCGCGCGAGGTGGTGGACCGCCCCAAGGGCTATTTCCCGGTACCGGCCATCCGGCACATGGCCGGGCCCGTGCTGCAGCGGGTGCGCGAGGCACTCGAGGCACCGGAGGCGAAGCAGCGCGGACTGTTCCAGGACTCGTACGTCGCCGAGCTGCTCGAGGCGCCCGAAGAGCACCGCACCAGGCGGGGCGCGAACGCGCTGTGGCAGATAGCTTTGCTGGAGATATGGCTGCAGACCCACGGAATCAAGTGACCGGCGACCGGGGCATGCGGGCGGTGGACGGCCCGGCGCCGGACCCCTCTGCTCCGGGGACACCCGGTCCAGGGCCCGTGCCGCTCCGGGACGGCCGGACAGGGGACCGGCCGGGCGCTGCCGACGCCGCCGCGCCGGCGCCGGTGGCGCTGCCCGAGGCGGGTGGTCCGCGGGACGCCGTGACCCGGCTGCGCGCGCACGGCTGCTGGTACCCCTCCGCCAACGCCGACGGGACCGAGGCGGCTTTCATCTGCGACCGGGGCGGTGTCCCCCAGCTGTGGGCCGGACCCGTCGGCAGTGACGAGGTGAACCTGCTCGACTCCTCACCGGACCCCGTCAAGGAGGTGTCCTGGTCACCGGACGGCCGCTGGATCGCGTACACCACCGCGCCGGGCGGGGGCGAACACACGAGGGTGCTGTGCGTACGGCCCGACGGCACCGGCCGCCGCATCCTGGCCGGCGCCGACCCGGCCAGTTCCGCCCATCTGGGGTGCTGGGCGCACGACGGCTCGGCCGTCGCCGTCACCGTCTCGGCTCCGGCCGTCGCCCCCTCGAGCGTGGTGGGGCAGACCCTGTCGGACGACGGCCCGGCGGACGGCCTGCTCGCGGGGGTCCGCCCCGGGGCCGACTGGGCGTACCGGGACGGTCGTGCGACCCTCCTCGGCCCGGCCGCGTACGACGCCACGTCGAGGACGGCGCCGAACGGCACGCCGGCCGCCCCCACAGCCCCCGCGGCCCGGCCCGGCGGCCTGTCGGTCTACCTGATCGATCCCGACGGTCTCGCGTCGCCTGCACTGCTCACCACGGAGACACACGCCGCCTCCCTGCGCGTGTGCGATCTCAGCCGGGACGGCCGCTTCGCACTGCTGCGCCGGGGGCCGCGCGGACGGCGCGAGGCGGTCGTCCGCCGCACCGCCGACTCGGCGACCACGTGCGCCCTGCCGGTCGCCGACGGCGACCCGTGGATCGGACGTTTCTCCCCGGACGGGCGGACCCTGTGGCTGCGCAGCAACGCGGACCGGGAGTACGCGGCGCTCTTCGCCGTCGCCCTGGACGCCGACGGAAGGCCGGAGCAGACGTCCGTCGCGGCGGCCCGCGACGGGAGCGACCTGGAACTCCTGGCGCTCGCGCACGACGGCCGCACCGCCGCGCTGGCCTGGAACGTGCAGGGTGCGAGCGAGCTGGAACTCGTCGAGACCGTCCCGGCCGGGCACGCCCCCGACGACACCGGCCCGGCACGTCCCCTTCCCCTGCCCCACGAGGTCGTCACCCGCGTGGCCGCCGCCGGAGCCGGGCGACTGCTGCTCGCGCTGTCCGGGTCGCAACGCCGCCCGGGTGTCTGGTGGGCCCACGAAGGCGTGTCCGTGCTGCGCACGCCCTGGTCCGCCAAGGACGAGGACGCCGTCCCGCCGGGACCGCCACCGGTACGCCCCGTCCCCCTGCGTCTGACGGCACGGGACGGGCTGCCCCTGAGCGGCTGGTACTACAGGGCGCCCGGGCGCGCCCCCGACGAACCGGCACCGTGCGTCGTCCACCTGCACGGCGGACCTGAGGAACAGGAACGCCCGGTCTTCAACCCGCTGTACCACGAGCTGACCGGGCGCGGCATGGACGTCTTCGCCCCCGACGTCCGGGGATCGCTGGGGCACGGCCGGTCGTTCGTCGACGCCGACCTGGGCGCGGGCCGCTTCGCCGCGTTCGACGACGTCGCGGACTGCGCGGCCCACGCGGTCACCGCGGGCCCGGCCGATCCGACGCGGCTGGCGGTCATGGGCCGCTCGTACGGCGGCTATCTGACGTTCGCCTCCCTCGTGTGGCACCCGGACCTCTTCCGCACCGGAGTCGCCGTCTGCGGCATGTCGGACTTCCTGACCTTCTTCGCCGGTACGGAACCGTGGATCGCGGAGTCCGCGGCGCACAAGTACGGTCACCCGGAGCGCGACCGGGAGCTGCTGCGCGCGCTGTCACCGATGAGCCGCATCGAGGCGCTGCGCGTTCCGCTGCTCGCCGTCCACGGTGAACACGACACCAACGTGCCACCGGGGGAGTCCCGGCAGTTCGTACGGGCAGCCCGGGAACGGGGCGTCCACGCCGAACTGCTGACCCTGCGCGACGAAGGTCACGACTTCCTGCGCGCGGACAACCGGCGCCTGTTCCGCCGGGCGGCCGCGGACTGGATGGAACGGCACCTGCTGGTGTGACCTGCGGGCACAGTGCGGGTCGAGGCTGCCCGCGGGAGTGGTGCGCACGTGTGTGAGACAGCGTTCCCGTGGAACGCGCCCTGTGAGGGGCGCCGATACGACCGTGCGGCCCGACCAGGCCGTGCCCTGTCGACTGGAGGACGGTGCCGAGTGAGCGAGAAGAGTTCCCCTGCGGCGTGGGGCAGCACGTGAGACGCGGCAAGCACTACGCCGTTGCCGCCTCCGGACAGTGGACCGACGAGGAGGACGGCCGGCGCAGGCTGCCCGCCGGCGAGGTCCACGCCTGGGAGCCGGGGCGGAACGAAACCGTGTGCGGGCTGTCCCTCAGCCGCTCGCAACTCGCCCGCTTTCCGCACGTGAGCTGGCCCGACATCTTCCCTGAGTCCGGCGGCGCGGCAGACCGGGTACAGGTGGTGTGCCGGCGCTGCGCCTCTGTCGCCGGACGCCGCAGTGGTGACGCCCGTCCACAGTGGCGCCGCGTCCGTCCCCGACCGTGAACGGACGCCTGCTCTCCGGCGCGCGTCGGCGCCGGGCACCAGGAGGGGCTTGCGGGCCTCACCCTCGCGTGGCGTGCGTCGTGGGGTGGAAGCCCGGACCAGGACGTGGGCGAGCGGATGCGCGAGCAGGCCGGGGGCACGGTCTGCGCGCTGTGCGGCGGCACCGGCCACCCGAGCGGCCCGGGATCCTGCGGGCGCCGTCGGGCGTGCGGGTGTACGGCGGGAGGGTCAGGATGTGACAAGGGCGCGCAACCGCACGTCGATCGAGGTGCCGCGCAGCGGCCCGGCCGCACAGCACACGAGGAGTGACACGTCGTGGTGGACGCGGACGACGATCCGGCCAGGGCACAGCGGCGGATGGAACGCCTGCTCCACGCGGTCCTCGCGGTCAGCCGCGAACTGGAACTGCCGGTCGTGCTGCGGCGCATCGTCACCACGGCGATGGAACTCGTCGACGCCCGCTACGGCGCTCTGGGCGTGCTCGACGACGACGGATCCGCGCTCGAGGAGTTCATCCCCCTCGGCCTGAGCACGCAGGAGTACGAGGACCTGGCCGGCTCCGAGTTCCCGCACGGCCGGGGCTTGCTCGGGCACCTGATCCACCACCCCGAGCCCCTGCGGGTGGCGGACCTGCCGCACCACCCCGACTCGGTCGGATTCCCGGCCGGCCACCCCCCGATGCGGACGCTGCTCGGCGTCGCCATCAGTGTCCGCGGGCGGATCTACGGCAACCTCTATCTGTGCGACCGGCGCGACGGCGAACGGTTCGACGACCACGACGAGGCCGTGGTGACCGCGCTCGCCGGAGCCGCCGGCATCGCGATCGAGAACGCCCGCCTCTTCGAGCAGACCCGCTCCTCCGCCGAGCACTTCCAGCGCCTGCTGCTGCCCACCCTGCCCGACCTCGCGCCGTTCGGCGCCGCCGCCGTCTACCGGCCCGCCACCGCCCCCGGCCACCATCTCGGGGGCGACTGGTACGACGCTCTGGTGCTGCCGGACGGCAGCTGCGCGGCCATCATCGGTGATGTGGTCGGACACGACCTGACCGCGGCGGCCGCCATGGCACAGATCCGCAACATGCTGCGGGCCCTGCTCTACGACCGCCGCACCCCGCCCAGCCTGGTCCTGCACCGTCTCGACCACACCCTGCACGCCATCACAGAGGCCCCGGTCACCACCGCCTGCCTGGCCCGCCTCGAGCGGCAGGGCGATGGCTGGCGCCTGCTCTGGTCGGCTGCCGGCCACCTGCCGCCCCTGGTCGTCACGGCCGACGGGCACGCGCTCTATCTGGAGGCCGAGCCCGGTATTCCCCTCGGCGTGGACGAGGCGCTGCCCCGCCCCGACCACACCCGTGCGCTGGCGGCGGGGGACACGGTCCTGATGTTCACCGACGGCCTCGTCGAGCACCCCCGCCGCCCCCTGGACACATGCCTGGACGAGCTCGCCGCCCTCGCCGCCGCCCACAGCGCCCTGCCGCTCGACGAGCTGTGCCGCCTGCTGGCCGACCGGCACCCCGGCGCCGGGCACGACGACCTCGCCCTCCTCGCGGTGCGCCCACCACCTGCAGCGGCCCGGAGCTGAGTGACTCGGCGTACCCCCAGGGACCGGCGCCCAGGAAGCTCCAGCACCTCGTGGGCCCTCTGCGGTCACCACGCCCGCCCCGGAGTCCGCTTCGTGCCGTTCGACGACGGACCGACCATCGACCACGGCGTGATGTGGCCGGCGGCCGGGCAGACGCCACAGGCCTCGCGCTCACCGGGCGATGAGTTCCGGGGCTGCCCGGGGTCCTACGGGGGCTGATGCGGTGGTTGAGCGAAGGAGTAGCCGATGAACAACGATGTCTGGCCGATGGTCCACGCGGAGCGTGCCGCGCTGATCGACGACCTCGCGCACCTCGATGACGAGCGGTGGGGGCAGCCGTCGCTCTGGGAGGGGTGGACCGTGCATGACGTGGCCGCGCACCTGGTCGACACCGCTCGGACGACACGCCTCGGTTTCGTGGTCGGCCTCGTCCGGGACCGGTTCGACTTCGACCGTCAGAACGCACGCGGTGTGGAACGCGAACGGGGTGCCTCACCGCAGGAGACGTTGCAGCGGCTGCGGCAGTTGGCGTCGCGGAGAACCACCCCTCCGGCGCCCCTGGACAGCCGGCTCGTCGAGGAGGTCGTCCACGGTGAGGACATCCGCAGGCCGTTGGGACTCACCCGCTCCTACCCACCGGAGGCTGTCATCCGATCGCTGCGCCTGCAGGCTCGTACGCCCGAGTCCTTCGGCGGAGCCAAGGAGCTGACAGCCCGTGTCCGGCTCACGGCAGTGGACGCCGACCTGTCCATCGGGGACGGTCCGGAAGTCACGGGCCCCGCGCTCTCCTTGTTGCTGGCCGTCTGCGGGCGACGGGTGGCGCTGGAGGAGCTCGACGGGCCGGGAATCGCCGCGCTCGTGACACCGAGCCGGTGACGCGAGCGCGGGGCCCGGGCACGTCTTCGGGGGACGCTCACGTGGCTTTGCAGTGCTCGCCGGTGCTGAGTACGGTCCGCAGCCGCTCGTAGCGGTCGAGGTCCTCCCACGTGTCGTGGTCGGGCGGGCTGGGAGTGCGGCGAGCGGTGACCCACGCCCACCCACTCGCTGCCACGCCGACGATGAACGGAATGAGCAGCCACAGCAGGGCGCTCACGATGCACCTCCCTGGAAGTGACGCAGAGGCAGAGAGTCAGGCCGTCAGTTGCTTGGTCGCGCCGCCGGAGAGGGGTATCTTGCGCGGCTTGGCGTGCGCGGCGAGCGGGATGCGCAGCGTGAGGACACCGTTGTCGTAGGCCGCCTTCGCCGCGTCGGTGTCCAGGGCGTCGGACAGCGTCAGGCGGCGGGTGAACCGGCCGGTGGGACGTTCGGTGAGGACGGGGCGGGCGCCGGGCGGTACGGGGGAGGGGCGCTCGGCGGTCAGCGTGAGTGTGTCCTGTCGGGTGACCAGTTCGATGCTGGAGCGGTCCATGCCGGGCAGATCGAACTGCAGATAGAGAGCTTCGTCGTCGCGCCAGGCGTCTGCCGGGATGACGGTTCCGGCAGAGTCGGTCGTATGCGCCAGCTGATGCACGAGCCGATCGAGGTCGCCCGAAGCACCGGTACGCGCGAGCACTTCCACGTCTCCCTTCACTCGACACAGGCGGCGGCCACGGGGAGGCTGGCCTGATGCTCAAGAACTGCTTATCCGTATAGCCCAACGCCCCGTCATTGACAAGCATGCGCTAGGGGAAGTTGACAGCAGCTGGCTCAGGCTCGTGTCGCAAGCACGCTGGGAGGCGAGTCAGGAACCGGGCGGCTGGTCCGGCTCTGCGCTCCTGGCGTCGAACACCTTGGTGAAGGTGGCTCCGCAGCGGCAGCGGGAGTGCTCGATCAGTTCCCCGTCTTCGGAGACGCTCAGCGCCTCGCTGAGGCGCACGTGCACATGGTCGGCCATGGGGAACTGCTTTCCTCGACGTCCGTTATGCGCCCCAGCGTGACGGCTCGCCCCGTTCGCTGGCAATGCCGCAGCTCACACCCACCTTGGTGCTCAGAGCGGGGCGCGTGCTCCAGGCGGCTGCCGGTGTCGGCCCGGTCCCGTGCGTCCCGCTTGCCTCCGGGCGGGCGGAGGTGCTAGACGAAGAACTGGCACTCTCCGGCTGAGAGTGCTAACGGCTGGGTCGGGTGACGTGCTCGTGCGGCCCTGAGTGAAGCGCGTGGCCGCGCGGGCGACACGTCGCGGGCGTCACCCTGGTCCGCCGTCGTCGTGTCAGGGATCGATGCGGAGGAGTCGCAAGCGTGACCGCCAAGATCATCGCCTACGAGGAGGAGGCACGCCGCGCGCTGGAGCGCGGCATGAACCAGCTCGCGGACGCCGTCAAGGTGACGCTCGGCCCCAAGGGCCGCAACGTCGTCCTCGAGAAGAAGTGGGGCGCGCCCAC